>JACPYP010000019.1 GCA_016195985.1 Acidobacteriota bacterium
CACCATCTCCCGCAGCCCCTCGTTGGTCCGGTTGAGGGTGCGCCCCAGTTCGCCCAGCTCGTCCTTGGAATCGATCTCCACCCGCTGGGTGAGATCGCCCTGGGCCACGGTTTCGATGACCGCGCCCATGGTCCGCAGGGGCTGGAGGATGCTCCGGGTGATGAGGAAGGCCAGCACAGCTCCCAGCGCCAGGGCCAGCCCCATGACGGTCAGCATGATCAGGGTGGCCTCCTCGTGGGCGGCCGCAGCCCGGATGTGAGCCTTCTCCAACTGCTCCCGGAAGTATTTGGAGGCCCGGCCGAGGCTGTCCTGCAGGGCCTGGGTGCTGGCCCGGGCCTCCCCGAAGAGCATGCGGTTGGCCTCCGCATCCTTCCCGGCCATAGCCAGGGCCAGGACCTTCCCGTTGCCCTCCCGCGCCTTGGTGTGCAGTTTCAGGATCTCGGCCAGGATCGCCCTGGACTCGACGGACCGGGTGCTGGCTTCCAGCGCCCTGGCCAGCTCATCGAAGGTTTCCACCGCCTTCCCGACCTTCTGCGCATTGACCTGCTTGTCCGCCTGGTTGTCCATGAGCAGGACGGTGCGGATCAACCGCGAGACAAGGAAGACCTGTTCAGCCAAGTCCCGGGCCATGCGGTCCTGCGCGTAGTAGTGAGACACGATCTTGTCCGTATCCGCCGACATGGCGCCCATGCGGTTGAGTCCGGTCCCCGTGATCACCAGAAGCAGGGCCAGAATCAGCGCGAAGCCCGCCGCCAAACGGGTTCCGATCTTCAGGTTCGTCAGCATCGGATCCTCCAGCGGGCAGGCATGGGCCTGGAATGGGAATGGATTCCTTATCGGATGACTCCATCATCTTCAACAGAAATGGCGGCCGGCTCTGGATATGCAAGAAGCCGCCCGAAGGCGGCTTCTTCAGGGGCATCATCCGGTTCAAGGCTTGAAGGTCTGGACCAACCCTTCGGCCAGGGCATGTCCCTTCGATTGCACCTCGCTGCCCCGGTAGACGGCCCAGCCGGGCAGGCCGCGGGGAATGGCCTTGCTCATGGCCCACTGCTGGGTGCGGCTGTTGGACAGCGCCAGCACCAGCATGCGCTTGGGGTTCCAGGGATTGGGAAGGGCCAGGAACAAGCCCTCGTCCGGCCGCCCGTACGTGCGACCCTGCCATTTGAACCAGCCGGAGCCTGCCTCGAGGGGCAGCTTTCCCTCGGCCTGGAGACGGGCGCTGAGACCGTTCTCCGCGGGCCCGCCGAAGACCACCAGATCGCTGGCGGCCAGATCTGCGTCGCTCAGTTCCGCATCGGCTTCCACGGGCAGCAGCACCTCGGTCATGCCGTCGGCCAGGGCATCGCGGTAGCCGAGGGCCAGGGTGCGCTGCGCTTCCACCTCGCGGCCGGTGCCGTAGACGATCCGGGTGGCGCTCCAGTCATCAAGCACGTTGCCGGGAATCCAGAAATTGGCGCGGGAAAGGGGGATGTCGTTCCCGGCATTGAAGGCCACGCGCACAGGCGCCGCCTCGCTGGCGAAGCTGAACGAACCGGAGGCGCCGCTCATCTCCACGCGCTCCAGCTTCGAGCCTTTCTCCGTCTCCACCGCCACGAAGGCGACGAAGGGATAGGGGTAGCCGCTCTGCTCCACACCGAGCTTCACGTCATAACCCGCCCCGGACTTGACCACTTCGGCCCGGATCCTGGGCGCGGGCAGGTCCGCCCGCTCCAGCCAGGGCTTCAGGATGGGCGACACGTCCTTTCCGGCCCCGTCGGAAAGGGCTTTCAGGATCCCGGCCGTGGTTGCGGGCTTGCCGCTGAAGCGGGCATGGGCCGCCTGCATGGCCCTGGCGAAGGCGGCATTGCCCAGGTGCAGCCGCAGCTGGTGCAGGGCGAAGAGGCCGCGGATGCGGGGGATCTGGTAGGCCCCATAACGGTCGTACTCGGTCCTGGTCGCCAGGGGCGCCTTCACGCCTTCCTTGGCCTCCAGCCAGAGATGACGGGTGTTCAGATCCCCGAAGGCGGCACTCTGGGCCTCGAAGGCCTTGGCGGTAGCCGTGGGCAGGTTCTTCAGTTGCTGCCAGTAGGCGGCCGAAGCGCTGACGAACCAGTTCTCAGCATCCGTGGCGGGCCTGACAGTCCCTGTCCAGAGCCCCTTCGCCTCATAGCTGAACGCCTCCTTCACGCCCGCCACATCGGGCGCAGGCGCGGCCTTGGCGGCCTTCTCCGGCTTCCAGGAGGCCTTCGCGGCCTGGAGCTTTTCCGTGATCCAGATGGGGCTGAAGGCGGTGTAGCCGTGGGTGAGGTGCGGGGTGGCGCCGGGCAGCTCGGGAATCCAGCGGCCGCCCACCATCTTTTCGCGCAGCGTGGTCTTGCCCTGGTGGGCGATGAACACGAGCTTTTCCGCCATCTCGGAGGTGGTGAGCTTGGCATCGCAGGCGTGGGGGCGGTTGATGGGGCTGGTGGCCATGACACGGGTGGCGATGTCGATGTCGAAGCCCTTCCGGCCGTAGGCTTTGAAGACATCCTGGAAAGCGATGTCGCGGTTCCAGGTGTTGAAGGCCAGGTCCGCCGGGGCGTTCTCGGGGTTCGCCCCGTACTCGCCCCGCACGTCCAGGTCGCGGTTGTTGTTGTTGGCCCAGATGAAGTCGAGGTGGTCGCCCGGGGTATCCGCCGGCTTGCCCTTGGTGCCGGTGCGCCACATGCGGGTCTTCTCGGTGCCCAGCAGGAAGCAGGCGCCTTCATCGGTTTTGGCGTCGGCCATGGTCCAGTCGTTGGTGTAGAGGCCGTTGTTCTGCTTGAAGAGGATGGCCGCAGCCTCGTCGATGGAATTGGCGTACTGGGCGGCCTTGCGGATGCGGTTGCTCTGGGGCGTGCCGTCGGCGTTGAAGGGAGTCTGGCCCACGGTGGTTTCGCCCATCACCAGGCCCGAGGCGTTCAGATACCAGTCGGTGCCGCTGTGGATGCCGCCCGCGAAGGTCTGCAGCACCAGGCGGTGCCCCTTCTCCGGCACGATGTCCAGCATCACGTTCCATTCGGTGCCCGTGTAGCCATTCCACATGAACATCTGAGTGAGGATGAAGCGGCCGCTCTTGGTGGCGCCCTTGGTGGCCACGAAGGAGGAGCAGTGATCGCCCTTCCCACCCTTCTCCACCTCGTCCTCGCCGCTCATGAAGGTGCGGCCCGTGAGCGGATTCGGCGCGTGGGCGAGGCCCTCCTGCAGCGAGCTCATGTCCACCGCGCTGTTCAACGTCACGATGTCCAGCAGATCGACGGGGCGGCCCCTGAAGCTGGCGCCGGCCTTGACGGCACCGTCGGCGATGCCCTTCATCTCTTCCAGGAATTCCACGTCGTACTTGCGGAAGAACAGCGCGTCCGCCATCTGCCGCTGGTCGGCCCAGCCGCGGGCGGGATCCGCCGCGTTTTTCTGCACACCCAGCTTGGCGATGTAGCGGACGATCTCGTCGGCCATGAGCTCGCCGTGCTGGCGGCCCCGCGCGTAGGGGGCGCCTTCGATGTGCAGGAAGGTCCAGCCGCCCATCTCGTAGCGGAAGCCCTTGCCCGCCCAGCGCACGGTCTCCATGGGGATGAAGGCGGTGACGTCCTCCACCTTTTCCAGCTTCACGTCGCTGAAGGCGGCCGCGCCCCGGGCTTTGCCGTTGCGGCCCAGGTGCAGTTGCACGCGGTCGCTGGGGCTGGTGGCCAGGAACAGGGTCGAGACCTTGCGCTCGGCCGTGCCGGCCACGCTCTGCGAGGCATTGGTGAAGGGAAAGCTCTCCATGGAGAGACAGGCCCCCAGCGCCGTGGGATAACGCGCCAGCGCGTCGGCCTTCACCCCTTCGGCGCGGATGGTGGCGCTGAGGCGGTACAGCTCGCCCACTTTCAGACTCACGGGCGCCGAGAGCAGGGTGGCTTCCGATCCCTCCGCCGCCGCTTCCAACCGCAGGGCCGAAGCCTTGGCCGAGGAGCCCGGCTTCAGCGTCCAGCCGGACACAGGAAGGTCCGCCGCGGCGGCAATCACCGCCGCAGCCATGAGCAGGCCGGCGCGAAGCATTCGGATCATGGGAGCCTCCGGTTAATAGCATGCCAAACATGGCCTGAAACTGCCTCGTTTTTTGAGGCAATCCGAGGCACCGGCTAATCTGAAGCCATGGCCTTAAAAAAATGGACCTTCACAGTGGACTCCGAAGATGCAGAACTGCGTCTCGATCAACTCATCGCCCTGCGCACGGAACTGTCGCGCCGTTCGGCGCGGGAGGCCCTGAAGCTGGGCGGCGTGCAGGTGGACCGCAAGCGGGTGAAGGTGGCGGGCAGGCTCCTGAAGCCCGGCACCGAAGTGCGGGTGGCCTTCGATCCCGACCTGCCGCCGGTGCCCGACGTGGCCATTCCCGTGGTCTTCGAGGATGCCTGGATCCTGGCTGTGGACAAGCCTGCGGGCATCGCCACCCAGGGCACCTGGGCTTCGGACCGCCACGATCTGCTGGCCCTGCTGAAGACCCAGCGCCCGGAACTGAAGCTGGCCCTGCACCACCGGCTGGATCAGGGCACCTCGGGCCTGCTGGTCCTGGCCAAGGATCCCAAGGCCAACGCGGGCTTGGCGGCCGCCTTCGCCTCGCGGGACCTGGTGAAGCTTTATCTGGCACGGATCGCCGAACCTCTGGAAACCTGCACCGTGGAGGAGCCCATCGGCCGCCTGCGCGGCGCCGATCCTGGCCGTTTCGGCTGCCGGGGCGACCTCATGGAGCCCAAATCCGCCCGCACGGATTTCCGGCCGGCCACCGCCGAAGAATCCGCCGGGCTTACGCCCGGCCATTGGGTCGTGGCCCGCATCCACACGGGCCGCACCCACCAGATCCGCGTCCACCTGCAGCACCTGGGCAGGCCCATATTGGGCGACAGCCTCTATGGCGGCGCCCCCTCGGATCAGCTCTGGCTCCATGCCTGGCGCCTGGGCCTGAAGCACCCGGTCACCGGAGAGGCCCTGCTGCTGGAAGCCCCGCCGGTCCGCTTCCGGCCCTGAGATCCCAGCCCCGCGGGCCAAACGCCGACCCGCGGGCCAAACGCCGGCCCACGGGCTAAATGCCGGCCTCCAGGGAGCGTTTCATGGAGGCCCGGTCGAGGTTCTCAAAGCCCTTGGCCAGGATGATCCGGAAGGCGTCCCCCTTCATCCGGGCGTCGGCCTCGGCACCCGCGCCGATCTTCACCCGCTTCAACTGGCTCCGCAGGGCCGCCAGTGCCAGGGAGTCGCGCGCCATTTCCTCGAAGATGGATTCAAGGTCGTCCAGCGCGTTGGCCAGGCGCTGGCGGAGGCTGGGAGGCTCCGCCAGATCCTGCCACGCCGCCTCAAGGGAGATGGGCAGCCCGATGTGGCGCCCCAACTGTTCTTCCAGCCTCGCCACGTGGCGCTCCAGCTCCAAACGGGTGGGCGCCTCCGGCTCGGGCGCGAAGCGCGGGGCATCGTGCAGAACCACCGCGCTGATGGACCACAGAGGCAGGTACATGACGTCATAGCCGATGCTTTGGAGTTCCGGCCCGGGGAGGTGGAAGACGAGGACCCAATGCCCGTCTTCCACTGCGGCCAAGCGCATGGCGTACCCGGTAAAACTCAGGCCGGAATGCAGATGCAGGGTGAGTTTGGGGAGGGCCAGGCCCGGTTCCTGCTCGCGCCGCGCCGCCAAGGCGCACATGTCGCCCAGCAGGTCTTGGCAGGATTTGGCCTCAAGCCTCAGAAGCGCCCGGCTCTTCGATGAGACCCATCCGGCCATGGGGGGAGTATCCATGGCTTTCCTGAGCCCGGGCTCTCCGAGCAGGATGCCGGCGCCGGCGGCTGCGGTGAATTCCCTTTGGAACGGAGGGGGCTGACGGTCCCTGATGCCATTGACTTGCCGGCGTTCATCCAATCCCATGGCTGCCTCCTGGGTTCACAGATGCCTCGGACGGGGGGTGGCACCGGACGACTGAACCAATACCAATGCCGGTGGAATCCATCATTGGGAGGTCTGGACGCCGGGCCCAGATCCACTTTTAAAAAAAACAATTGGACCGCTTTTCCCACCCCGCCAGATAAACCAAGGGCGGGTCCATCTCTGGACCCGCCCTTTGCATCGAAGAGGACTGAAGCTACTCGGCCTTGTCCCAGGAACGGGGATGAGCTGCGGGTAGCTTCCAAAGCACGATGTGCTCGCGGTCGGCCATGTAGAGACCGCCTTCGGCGCCGCCCGCATAGCCCACCCAGGACTGGTAGGCCACCCGGTTGAGGGAGCCGCCGGTGTAGACCGTCTTGGTCTTCTTCGTGGGATCCGCCGTGAGTTCGGCCACCGCCGACTCGTAGACGGTGTCGGCCACCAGGCCGCGGCCGCTGGGTTCGAGTTCCGTGAACATCACCTGGCGGAACACCTTGCCGGGGCGGTGGGTGGCGTACCACGCATATTCGATGGGCGTCAGGTTGGAGAGCACCACCAGTTCCACCGGCGCCAGCACCATGTACAGGCGGGGCTTGCGCGCGGCAGGCTTGGCGGATCCCGCCAATTCGGCGATGTCATCAGGGCGGAGCGTCTGGCCCCAGGCGTAGGTGTGGGCCTTCGTGCGGGCCAGTTCGACCTTGGCTTCCAGCGGCAGGGTCTGGCCGCCGGTCTTGGCGAGCGCCACGCCCTGGTAGGCCTCGATGGGCGTGATGCTGAAGCCGTTGTTGGACAGAGCCGTCTTCGTCCGCTTCTTCCCGTCCTTGCAGGCATCCAGAGCTACCGCGGTGTCGCCCGCTGCATCCCGCCATCCGCCTTCTTCCTGATAGCTGAAGCCGGGCTTCCCGCCGGACACCGCCAGATCCACATAGACTTCGCGGCCCTGGAAGTAGCGCCCGGCGCCGGGGCTGCGGTGGAGGGCCAGGCCCTCCATGCCGAGGGAGGTCGCGATCACCGAACCCTGGGGTATGGCCAGGACCAGATTGAGCTGGGGCATGTGGTGGTCTCCGTGATGAAAGCAGCGTCTGTGCGGAAAGGATGCCAGCCCGCGCCAATCCTGGGAAGCCGTAAAGCGGCCCGCCTGATGGAGTATCCTCGCCTGATGAAGGCGCCTCTCCTCTTCAACCCTGCTTCGGGAAGCTCGCCCAAGGATCCGGACGCGCTGTTCCGGGATCTCCCGAAGGAGTTGCGGGAGCGGGTGCAGCCCCTCGCCTTCGGCCCGCCATGGGACTTTGAACCCGCCATCGCCCAGGCCCGGCAGGCAGGCCTGCCACTGTTCGTCTGGGGGGGCGACGGCACGCTCCACCACGCCGCCAAGGCCTTGATTCAGCACGGCAACCCGGTGCCCCTCGCTGCCATTCCCGGCGGCAGCGGCAACGGGCTGGTGAGGGGAATCCGCACGCCGCTGGAGCCATCCGGGGCGCTTCGGCGCCTGCTGGAGGGCCGCGAGCTGCGCATGGACCTTCCCCGCCTCGACGGGGAGCCCTTTCTGAACATCTGCGGCACCGGCTTCGAGGCCGCCGTGGCCCATCGCTTCGCTGCCCTGCCCGGCCGCGGTATTGCCAGGTACGTCCGGGCCAGCCTGTCCCTGTGGCGCGGCTGGCCCGATGCGCAGCTCTCCTGGGAAGCCGAAACCCGCCCCATGCCGGTTGAAACGGCCCGGCTGGCCCGCATCAAGGCGGCCTTCCACGTGGCGGCCCCGGAACTGCCGGAATCTGCCTGGAGCCTATGCTTCGCCAACCTGCCCCAGTACGGTTCCGGCCTCTGGATCGCCCCCGGGGCAGATCCCACCGACGGGGCCCTCCAGTGGGCGACCCTGGCCAAGCCCTCCCTCCTGGACCTCGTGACAGATGGACCGGCCTTGTTCCGGGAGGGCGGCCACTCGTCGCTACGCCGGGAGGGACAGTTGCTCTGGGCCACCCTGCGCCTGGACCGCCCCCTGCCCTGGCACCTGGATGGAGAACCGGCGCCCGAACGGGATCGCGCCGAACTCCACGTCGAGCCCCGCGGCTTTCGCATGCAGGTCACCGACGCCTGCCCCTGGATGTAGGGAAGCAGGAGCGGCTAGCGCGGATAGACCGCCGGTCCCGTGAGGCTCGGTCCGCGGAACTGGGCGCTCACGCTGGGCATGGCGCCCCAAAGGCCGGCCACCATCTTGACCTCGCTGAGGTCCGTTTTCGCCGGATCCCAATCCCGGCGGATCAGCAGGGTGTAGGGATCCCTCGCATCAGACCACCATCCGGGGTCGTCAACAATGAGGTAGACGGCGCGGGCCTCCTTGCTGGGGTTCTTGTAGAACACTTGAATGGGCCGGTAGGCGATGGAGGACTCCAGCATGCCGGGGCCAGGCTGACCCCACTTGTCCATGAGCATGAGCCGGAACCAGGCGGATTTCGGATGCTGCACCTCCAGTACCACGGTGCCGCCCGCGGGCACGGACACCCCATAGGCCCTCCAGCCGGCCGGCAGCTGCGAGTAGTCCGTGAGCATGTCCACCGAATCGCCGATGGGGCTGACGGGAATGAACCCGGACCGGGCCATCCACTTGATTTCGGCCATGAGATCGCGCTCATGCCAGTAGGCCGGCGTCGGAAACAGAACGGCCCGGTCCAGGCGGCGGGGAACGATGGTCCTGGAGCCCGGATAGTAGTGCGGACGGACGGAGGTTCCACCGGCGACCAGGGGGCGCTGCGAAGTCACGCCCCGGTCATTCTGGCCCCGCAGGAAGGGACGCGCCCCCCCATCGGAGGTTCTGATGGGCTCCCGGGACTGGGATGCCGTGGGCGGGGCCAACGGCCTCTGGGTGTTGGGGGCGGGACGTTGCACGATGCGATCCTGAGGCACTACGCCACACAGGCGGGGCCCGCCTGCCAAGGTTGCGATCAGAACCAGATTGAGCACTGACGGGACAGTTCGACTCATGATTCCCTCCTTGGCCAGTGGACTGGACCGCCCGCCGCGAGAGGTGGTGCGAGAGGCATGCCAGGAACCTGGCAGGGCGGTATCCTGGCGGATTCAATGATGGGGGCTCTCAGGTGTTTGGCAAGATCCAGCACATCCATTTCGTGGGCATCGGCGGCATCGGCATGTCCGGCATCGCCGAAGTGCTCGCCAACCTGGGCTACCAGGTGTCCGGTTCGGACCTCAAGGAAAGCTCGGTCACTCAGCGTTTGCGAAGCCTGGGCATCACGGTGCACCTGGGCCACCACGGCCGCGCCATCGAGGGCGCCCAGGTGGTGGTCATCAGCTCCGCCGTGAAGGGCGACAATCCCGAGGTGGTGGCCGCCCACACCGCCAAGGTGCCCGTGATCCCCCGCGGCGAGATGCTGTCGGAATTGATGCGCATGAAATACGGCATCGCCGTGGCAGGCTCCCATGGCAAGACCACCACCACCAGCATGGTGGCCCAGGTGCTCAGCCAGGGCGGCATCGACCCCACCATCGTCATCGGCGGCAAGCTGGGCACCATCGGCAGCAACGCCAAGCTGGGCAAGGGGCCCTTCCTGGTGGCGGAGGCCGATGAAAGCGACGGCAGTTTCCTCATGCTCAACCCCACCTTGGCCGTCATCACCAACATCGACCGCGAGCACCTGGACCACTACAAGGACCTGGACGAGATCCAGGACGCCTTCGTGGCCTTCGCCAACAAGGTGCCCTTCTACGGTTCTGTGTTCCTCTGCATGGACGACGCCAACGCCGCGGCCGTGCGGCCCCGCCTTAAGCGCCAGGTGCGCACCTACGGCACCCACCCCCAGGTGGACATCCGCGCCCGCGAGATCCGCCAGGAGGGCTTCCGCACCCACTTCAAGGTGACGGCCCACGGCACGGACCTCGGCGCCTTCAGTCTGGGCGTGCCGGGACACCACATGGTGCTGAACGCCCTGGCCGCCATCGGCATCGCGCTGGAACTGGACGTGGAGCCCGAGGTCATCCGCGCCAGCCTCTCCAGCTTCACGGGCGCTGACCGCCGCTTCCACCTCAAGGGCGAAAAGGGCGGAGTGCTGGTGGTGGACGACTACGGCCATCATCCCACGGAGATCGCAGCCACCCTGGACGCCGCCCGCGCTGGCTTCCCGGACCGGCGCCTGGTCGCAGCCTTCCAGCCCCACCGCTACAGCCGGACCAAAGCCCTGCTCGAAGAATTCGGCACCGCGTTCTTCCAGGCGGATTCCGTCATCGTCACCGACATCTATCCCGCCGGGGAACAACCCATCCAGGGCGTGGACGGCGCCGCGGTGGCCGAGGCCCTGCGGGCCCACGGCCAGAAGGAAGTCCATCTGGCGGGCCGCGTCGAAGATCTGCCCGCGGCGCTGAAGCGCCTTACGCGCAACGGAGATCTGGTCATCACCTTCGGAGCCGGATCCATCACCCACGCCGGACCGGCCTTCCTGGAACTGGATTGACCATGCGGAGCCCGCGTCTGGCCCTTCCCGTCCTTCTGGCGGCCGCACCCCTGTGGGCGGGGCTGCCCGCCGGGCTGCCGCCCTCCGCGGATCACCGGCCTGAGGTGCCCCAGCCCTCCGTTGGAACGCACTACACGCCCCACGCGGAGCTGATGGCCTACGCCCGCGTCCTGGCCGCCGCGGCCCCGGACCGGGTGCGGCTGTCGGCCTTGGGCACCACGGAAGAGGGCCGGGAACAGCCCTTCCTGGTGATCACCTCCCCGGAGAACCTGAAGCGCCTGGAGGAATGGAAAGCCCGCAACGCCAAGCTGGCGGACCCCCGGACCTGTTCCGAGGAGGAGGCCCGGCGCATCACCGAGACCAACCCGGTCTTCGTATGGCTGGGCTACTCCGTCCACGGCTCCGAGGCCTCCGGCTCGGAAGCGGCCCTGGCCGTGGCCTACCACTTCGCCTCGGCCCGCAGCCCCGAGGTGCTGAAGCAGCTGGAGCGAGTGGTGCTCCTCATGGACCTCACCCAGAACCCCGATGGCCGCGCCAGGCACATCCAGTCCGTGGCCGAGGCGGCCATGCCCTTTGTGGCGGACGATCCCCTGGACGCCCAGAACTCGGGCCGCTGGCCCAGCGGCCGCTTCAACCACCGGCTCTTCGACCTGAACCGCGACTGGGCCTGGCAGACCCAGGCGGAAACCCGCGCGAAAACCGCGGCCTTCCTCCAGTGGGCCCCCCAGGTGGCCGCGGATGTCCACGAGATGTGGGCCGAGGCTTCGTACTATTTCCCGCCCACCATGCAGCCCATCCACGAAGCCCTGCCCGAATCCTTTTCGGGCCGTTGGCAGGCCGCCTTCGGCAAGGGCATCGCCCGGGCCTTCGATGCCCAGGGATGGTCCTACTTCAGCCGCGACGTCTTCGACCTGTTCTACCCCGGCTACGGCGATTCCTGGCCCACTTTTCAGGGCGCCGTGGGCATGACCTTCGAGGCCGGCGGCCAGGGCGGCCTCGCCTACAAGCGCCTGGACGGCGAGGTGCTCACCCTGGAATCCCGCGTCCGCCGCCACACCGCCGCCAGCCTGGCCACCGTGGCCACCGCCGCCAGCGAGCGGCAGGCCCTGCTGTGGGATTTCCAGCGCGCCCGGCGCGAACGTGTGGCCCTCGGCGACAAGGCCGGCGCCTTCCTGCTGGCGGAGGGCGCTGATCCTGCCCGCACCCGCGCCCTGGTGGCCCTCCTCCGCCGCAACGGCATCGAGGTGCAGCGCACCGGCGGCGAACTCTCCACCGCAGGACTGGAACCCATCGGCCTGGCCCAGATCGGCCCCCAGGTCAAAACGATTCCCGCCGGCAGCTTCCTGGTGCCCCTGGATCAGCCCCGGGGCGCCCTGGCCCAGGCCCTGCTCGAGGCCGAGGCCCACATGGGCCCCAAGCCCACCTACGACACCACCGCCTGGAGCCTGCCCCTGGCCTTCCACACGCCGGCCTGGCACGCCAAGGCCCGACCCAGGGTCAACGTCGTCGCCGAGGGCGCCGTGCCCGGCGCCCCGGAACTGGACGAAGCCGCCTGGGGCTACCTCGTTCCCGCGGGCCGCGAAGGCGTGGAACGCACCCTGGCCACCCTGCTGCAAGAAGGCTACAAAGCCACGGTCCTGGCCGAACCGGCCACGCACCAGGGCCAGCGCCTGGAAGCGGGCACCCTCGTATTCCCCCGCCGGGCGAATCCCCCCGCCCTCCGGACCAGGCTCCAGGCCCTGGCCGGGGAGAATCAGCATCCCGTGCTGCCCACGGACACCGCCCAGATGTCCGCAGGCCCCGATCTGGGATCGAACCGCACCCTCATCCTGAAGGCCCCCCGCATCGCCCTGCTCATGGATCGTCCGGCCAATCCCACGGCCTTCGGCGCCCTGGCCCACACCCTTGCGGAGGCGGGCCTTCCCTTCGTGCAGCTGCGCGCCGAACGCCTGGGCGCCGCCACGCTGAGCCGCTACACCCACGTGATCATGGTGGATGACGGCGGCGCGGGCCGGGGCTGGCAGCAGGTGCTGGGCGAAGGCGGCGCCGCCAAGCTGAAGGCCTGGATCGCCGGAGGCGGCAACCTCCTGGCCTTCCAGGGCGGCGCGGCCTACGCTTCCCGGGCGGGCCTCACTTCCACGGGCTACCGCCTGCTGGGCAAGGCCGCGGAGGAGGCCCGCCTCAAGGAGAAGGATCCCAAGCGGGAGGCCCCCAAGGCGGATCCCGCCGACCTTCTGCGCCCCTGGGACAAGCGCGAGGAGCGCGCCCTGGAGGAGAGCATTCCCGGCGCCTTCCTGAAAGTCCACGTGGACGGCAGCCACCCCCTGGCCTGGGGCCTCCACGCGGAACAGGGCGCCGCCGTGCTGAACACCAGCGATCCCATCCTCGAACTGAGCGCCGGGGGGGAGAATCCCCTGTCCTACCCCAAGGACGGGCTGAGGGTGTCGGGCCTGATGCCCAAGGGCCTCGAGGCCAAGCTGCAGCAGACGGCCTACGCCATCCGCGAACACTCGGGCCTCGGCACCCTCGTCCTGGTGGCGGGCGATCCCGTCTTCCGGGCCCAGACCCCCTTCACGCGCCGCCTCCTCTTCAACGCCATCTTCTTCGGCGCCTACCGGCCCGCCGGAGACTAGGAGCAGCCATTGGGAGCCAGCATGGGCCTCCGCTTCACCCTTGCCATCACCGGCGCCTCCGGCTCCGCCTTCGGCGTGGCCGCGCTGAGGCGCCTCTCCGCCAACCCGGCGGTGGAACAGGTGGCGCTGCTGCTGTCGCCCACGGGGAAGCGCTGCCTGCTCGACGAAACGGGCCTGACGCCCAAGGATCTTGCGGCCCTGCCCAAGGTGGGCCTGCGCGACGAGCGCGATCTCGGCGCCGACATCTCGTCCGGCTCCCACCGCCACGACGGCATGGCCATCGTCCCTTGCAGCGCGGGCGCCATGGGACGCATCGCCTCGGGAGTGAGCGAATCCCTGGTGAGCCGAGCGGCGGACGTGTGCCTCAAGGAACGCCGTCCCCTGGTGGTCTGCCTGCGCGAAACGCCGCTCAACCGCATCCACCTGGAGAACATGCTCCGCCTCCACGATGCCGGCGCCGTGGTGATGCCCATCATGCCGGGCTTCTACAGCGGCCCGAAGAACCTCGACGATCTCTTCGACACCTTCGCCACCCGCGTGCTGGACCAGCTGGGACTCCGTGAATCCGATGCACGGCGGTGGAAGGGGTGACTAACCCGCACTCTCCATGAGCGCGGCTTCTTCGCGCTGGGCCTTGCGGGTGCTCCAGAAGGCCCAGAGGGCGCCCAGGGCGCCCGTGGCCGCGCCCACGAAGGTCAGCAGGAACATGCTGACCCAGGAGAAGAAGCCCAGGCGCGCCAGCTCCACGAGCATCGGCGAAAGGCCGCCCACGCCGCGGGACAGGGGCAGCCAGAGGCCGAAGAGGCCCAGCAGCGCGATGAGGCTGCCCCCCACGCCCAGGAAGGCGCCTTCCAGCAGCAGCGGCGTCCGGATGAAGGATTCGGAAGCGCCCACGAGGCGCATGATGACGATCTCCTCTTCACGCGCGAGGATGCTCATGCGGATGACGTTCCCGGTGGCGAACCCGGCGGCCAGCAGCAGCAGCACGCCCAGGGTGGTGAGGCCCGAACGCAGCATGCGCGCCATGCGCTGCAGGTTCTCCAGGCGCTCCTGGTCGGCCAGGACATCCCCCACGCCGGGCAGGCTGCGCAGGCTCTCGCCCACTTCCACGGCTCGCGCCCCCGTGGCCAGGTCCGCCCGGAGGCTCAGCTCGAGGCTCTCAGGCAGGGCGTCCTTGCCGGCGCTCTCCAGCAGCAGCCCCGCTTCGCGGGTGGCCGACATGAAGCGCTGGCGGTTCTCCTCGGCGCTCATGCGGCGCACCTCGCGGAAGCGCGGATCCCGCTTCAGGCGCGCGGCGGTTTCATCCAGCGAGCGGCCTTCGGCGGCATAGACCACCACCTTGGCCATGCCCTCCAGCCGGCCCACGAAACGGTCGAGGCTTTCCACCAGCAGCAGGCCGCCGCCCGCCAGCAGCAGGCCGGAGGCCAGCGTGAGCACGGCGAGCACGTACTGCCCCCGGTGGCGGAAGAGGTCCCGGAGCACGTCCTGAAGCAGCAGCCCCAGCAGGCGCAGGCTCGTCACGAAGCATTCCCGTCCACGGCCAGGCCCTTGAACACGCTTCCGCTGGCGGCCGTGGCCGTCTTCGCCGCCGTGCCGCCCAGGGGGGACTTCCAGATGAGGATGGTGTTGTAGCCGGTGGTGCCGTTGCCCCGCAGGCCCACCAGCCAATCCTTGGTGCCCGGATGGGAGAGGACGCGCAGATCAGGCTGGCCCGCGGCGGTGCCCACGGTGAGCGAGGGGGCCTGGTTGTAGGACAGCCCGAACTGGCCGGTGCGGAAGGCCTGGATGGGCGCATCCGTGCTGGCCGCGTCGGTGTTGTGGCGCGCGACGAACAGGTAGTTGTTTCCCGTGTCCAGGGCCAAGGAGCCGTAGATGCCGAGGGTAGTCAATTTGCCCAGGATGACCTGGGAGGCGTCGAAGGAAACCGAACTGCCCTTGCGCAAGCGGGGCCCGGTGAGCGCGTCGGTGCCCACGGTGCCGCCGTCCTTGAAGAAGGCGTAGACCACTCCGCTTCCGGCCGCCACGCCGGTTCCGCCCGAATCGCCGCTCATCTGCAGGGCCTGGAGGGCGATGCTGGCATCCTGGATCTGGCTGCTGGCGCTGGCCACCACCCAGATCTGGGTGCTGCTGTCGCCGGACTCGGTGATGAAAAGGGTGTCGTTCTGCGTGTCCAGGGCGATCTGGCCGAACTTGCCGTTGGTGAGCCTTCCCGTGCTGGAGAGGCTGAAGGAGTAGACATCGCCCGTGGGCACCGAGCCGGACTGGGAGCGGATGTTGTTCACCCGCACGATGGTGCCGGTATCGGACACCATGTAGAGGATGCCGCGCTGCCGGTCGAAGGCCAGCCCGCCCCAGGCCAGGTTGGACACCTTGCTGAAGAGGCTGGAGGTGATCTGGTAGGTGGGCGAAGGGGTGGTCGTGCTGTCGTAGACCGCGCCCAGGTCTTTCCAGACGAACACCTGGTTGGAGGTGGAATCGAAGGTGTAGAGGGCCGCGCCGCTGGTGCCGCCGGAGGATCCGTCCGGATCCTTGCATCCTGCCGCCAACAACAACAGAGAGGCCGCGAGGCCGAGCCACAGACGCGATGTCATCGGAAACCCTATTTGGTGGAGAAGAGGGCCTTGAGGTGGGTGTTCAAGGTGCGCACCATGTCCGCGTCGCAACCCGCGTCCACGGCGCCACGGCTGATGGCCAAGGCGAGGCCCTTGACCGCCTCGGGGCCGTCTCCGGAAATGATCTGCTGGGTGGCCTTGGCCTGGAGCCGGTTCACCATTTCATGCTGCGCCTCGGGCAGCACCATCTTGGCCGCCTGGGCGATGCGCTGCGTGAAGTTCATGAGCTTGACCATGCGCTGGGGGTCGTCCACAGGAGCGGGTTTGGGGGCCGTCGCCTGCACCGGGGGCGGGAGGGGTGGCGCGAGCGGGGGCGTCAGGGGAACGCCACCGGCCACGCCGCCTCCCACGGTTTCGGGCAGAGGCTCCTCGTTTTCCGGAAACCCGTGCATCTGAGGCATGGGTGGCGGGGCCTGGAGCCGGACGATGGCCGTTTCCTCTTCCGGGAACTGCGGCGCCACCGGCCCGGAGGCGGCGAACATGGCGGAGGCGGGCACCAACTCCTTGGCGGGCTCCTTGGCGGGGGGCGCCTCGGGCGGGGCTTCCACCTTCGGGGCCCTGCCGGACCTGATCCCCTTCATGACCAGGTGCCCGGCCATGACCAGGCCGTAGAGATCCTTGGCCACGCTGAGCACGGGCTTCTGCAGGACTTCCGCCAGTTCGGCCACGGTGTAGTAGCCCGTGGCCAGGGCCAGCAGCTTGGCCTCGCGGGGATTGACCCCGTGGGGCGTGTCCCCAGGCAGAAGGGTGGACGCGGGGTAGAGCTCCACCGAAGGAACCTTCTGGCTGATGACGCGCCATTCATCCATGCGGCGCCCCAGCTCCATCAAGATGGAGGCGTTGGGCTTGGTGATGGTGGCCTGCACATCCGCCGCTTCCTCCTCGAAGCGGTAGGTGCCGTCCAGCCACAAGGCCACTTCCATGAGAGCCTCAAAACCCTCGCCCGCATGAGTCACGGCGTGGATGATGCGGCCGTCCTTCAGGTAGATCCGGGCCCGGGAGGCCTCCTGTTGCACGTGGAAACAACCGGACTTCCCGCCTTGGCTGACGAGCTGGATGATGTCGGGCAGCGGCGCCTCGCGCATGGAGCCTTGGATCACACCCTGGGACATGGGTTGTTCCTCTCGGGAAGATGAATCGGATGCCCAACCATACCACGGAGTGCGTCCGGAAGAGCGCCTAGCAGAACCCCACGAGGCCGCGCGGAGGCGTGCCTGGCGAGGAATGCGAATTAAGGCGCAGCGGGTACGACGCGCAACGCGCACGGCGTGGCATTGCGACGCCAGCCATCCTCGCCCAGGGGCGCCAGGTCCCTCGAACAACGAACCACGTTGCCCTGCGGGCCCTTCTTTCTCGGTATCGCTTACGGCGATACACGAGACAAACGGATATCTGCACTGCATCCCGCCTGGAATCATCACGGCACCGCGGGGTTCTGTTAGGCGCTATCGAGTGCGCACTTCCCCAGGAAGGTCTCATGAGCGATCCTGGAGGTCCTATGAGCACCCGCCCCGACTCCCCTTTCGCCTCCATTGAGGAAGCCATCGAAACCATCCGCCAGGGCCGCATGGTCGTGGTGGTGGATGACGAGGACCGGGAAAACGAAGGGGACCTCACCCTGGCCGCCGAGCACGTGAGCCCGGAGGCCATCGCCTTCATGGCCACCCACGGCCGCGGCCTCATCTGCGCCGCCTTCGAGGGGCCGCTCCTGGACAAGCTCCAGATCCCCCTCATGGTCCGGGACAACACCAGCCCCTTCGAAACGGCCTTCTGCGTGTCCGTGGAGGCCCGGGAGGGCACCACCACGGGCATCAGCGCCCAGGACCGCTCCCGCACCATCGAGGCCCTCATCGCCCCGGACGCCAAGCCCCAGCATTTCGTGAAGCCGGGCCACGTCTTCCCCCTGCGCGCCCGCCCCGGCGGCGTGCTCACCCGCACGGGCCAGACCGAGGCCAGCGTGGACCTGGCCCGGCTCGCGGGCCTGCACCCCAGCGGCGTCATCTGCGAGATCATGAAGGATGACGGCACCATGGCCCGGGTGCCGGACCTCGTGCCCTTCTGCCGGAAGCACGGCCTGCCCCTGGTCACGGTGGCCGACCTGGTGGCCTACCGCCTGCGCCAGGAGCCCCTGGTGAAGCTCCTGGAAACCCGCACCATGCCCAGCCTCTGGGGCGAGTTGAAGGTCCACCGTTTCCAGAGCCTGCTGGATGGCGGCAGCCACTTGGCCTTCGTGCTGGGCGATCTCGCCCCTGACTCGACCCCGGGCGGCGAACCGCCCCTGGTGCGGGTGCACGTGGAAACCCTGCCCGACGACCTCCACGGCTTCGAATCCGGCCTGTTCCAGAAGGCCATGGGCGTTCTGGCCAAGGAGGGCCGCGGCGCCATGGTCTACCTGCGCCGCCATGCCCACACGCCTGGCGTGGCCGACGAAGGCCCGGCGCAGCCCCAGACCATGAGCGACCGGGATTTCGGTGTGGGCGCCCAGATCCTGAGACAGATCGGCATCGGGAAAATGCGCCTCCTCAGCCGCCACGAAACCAAGTACATTGGCCTCCGTGGCTTCGGCCTCGACCTTTGCGCCCACGTGCCATTGGAACCCGCCGCTGCCCACTCCTCTCCGGATAAGTCCACTCTGGATAAGCGTTGATCGACGCCACCTTCCTGACCCAGTCTCCCCTGTTCAAGAACCTGGACGAGACGGAGCGCGCCCAGATCCTCTTCATCGGCCAGAGGCGCGCCTGCCAGGTCGGCGAAGTGCTGTTCCGGGAAGGGGATGCGGGCGACGGCCTCTACATCGTGGTGAAAGGCTCTGTGCGCATCTCCAAGCAGAGCGCCACGGGCGAGGAGGCTCTGGCCGTGCTGGAGCCACCCGCCTTCTTCGGCGAAATGGCCCTCATCGATTTCTCGGCCCGGGCCGCCGATGCCATCTCCAACGAAGCCACCGAGCTGTTCTTCATCCCGCTGCAAGATCTGCGGGCGCTCATCGAAGTGCAACACCGCATCGCGCTGAAGATCCTGTACGCGCTGTGCGAAGTCCTCGCCCAGCGCCTGCGGGAAACCAACGAACGCTACATGAGCATTTTCACCATCGCCCAATGGGGGGGCTCCAATCCCGACGGCCCCCTTCCCGTACCATGAAGAACTTGAAAGGAGTTCCCATGTCCGACCTCGTTGCGCACATCACCGACGCCGAGTTCCCCCAGGCGGTGGCCCAGGGGGTGACCCTGGTGGATTTCTGGGCCCCCTGGTGCGGCCCCTGCAAGATGATCGCCCCCGTCCTCGACGAGCTGGCCTCCGAGATGCAGGGGAAGGCCAAGTTCGTGAAGATGAACGTGGACGACAACCCGCAGGTGGCGGGCCAGTTCGGCATCATGAGCATTCCCACGCTCATCGTCTTCAAGGACGGCAAGCCCGTGAACAAGCTCGTGGGCGGCCAGCCCAAGCCCCAGCTCAAGGCCTTCGTGGAAGGCGCTTTCTGAGGGGTCAGTCCTCGGTCTTCAGGGAAGCGGCGCCGAGGCGCCGCTTCTGCTTTTACTGAGGATTGAAGACCGGTGCCTGAAGACTATTTCCTCCTCAGCACCAAACGGATCTGGTTGCCCTTGTCGCTGAAATGGACTTCGTCCATCACCAGCATGATCAGCGGCAGTCCGCGCCCGCAGTGGGGGGCCATTTCGGAATCGCCTCGCAGCGGCGACAGCTTGCTGGCGTCGAAGCCGGTGCCCTCGTCGCTGATCTCCACCTCGAAGCGCTCGGTATCCATGGCCAGGCGCACCTCAATGAGCCGGCCCGCGTAGGCCGGATCCGCCATGCGCTGGTCCCGCAGGAGCCCGTAGGGATCCTCCTTGGCGAAAAGGTCGCCCTTGAGGCTGGAATCCAGTTCCAGGTTGCCGTGCTCCAGGGCGTTCACCAGGGCCTCGTGGAAGGCCATGGCAATGACATCCAGGTTGCTGGTGGAGGCGAACCCCATGGGCACCAGACGGTCCGTGAGGTGCCGCACCAGGCTGGGCACGTTCAGCTCGTCCGAGCGGAACAGGAAGTGGCGCCGCTCGTTCACCAGCCCCCGCAGGCCATCGTCGGCCAGGCGGAAATCCCGGTGCAGGTCCACCAGATGGAAAACGCTCTGCACCAGGTCGCGGATGGCGATGGGCTTCATGAACAGGTTCGCGGCGCCCAGGCGCATGGCCCGGATGGCGTAGTCCACCGAGGCCTGGCCCGTCATCAGCACCACCGGCAGACGCGGATGGGTGGACTTCACCTTGTGGATGACGTCGAAACCGTCCAGCCCCTCCATGTTGATGTCGGAGATCACCAGATCGAACTCCGGCGCGGCGGGATTCTGGATGAGCTCCAGGGCAGGAGCCGCCTCGGAGTAGGCATGCACTTCCATGCCGTAATGAGTCAGGGCGGACTGGACCATGTCCAGCACCGCCGCATCGTCATCAATGAGGAGGATATGGGTGGCCTTGCGATTCATGGCGGCTCCGTTGGAGCGATTCTATCCAACCCCGGGCCCCTAAACCCTGGGCAAATGGGGCTCGATCAAGGCCCAGGTCCGATCCAGGGCTCCGGTCAGGGCGTCCGGCAGGGCCGGAGCGGGGCCGGGCCTCAGGGAGGCTCCTTCCAGCGCGGCGACGACCCGCCCGCCGAGCGCCCCTGCTTCCACCACCTCCAGCCTTCCGGCCGCCTGCAGCGGAGGCACCAGGTCCTCGAAATTGGCGAAGCCCGGTCCCAGCAGCGTGGCCACCCCCGCCCGCACGGGCTCCAGCGGGTTGTGCCCGCCCGGCGCGGTCCAGCCTCCGGCCACCAGGGCCACGGTGCCCTCGGCGTAGGCGGCGGACAGTTCGCCCAGGGTGTCCAACAGAAGGATTTCCGTGGCGGTGAAAGCGGCCTCATCGGGCCAAGGAGCGGAGGCGCGGCGGAAGGCCAGGCCCCTGGCCGCGAAATTCTTCGCCACGCCCTCGAAACGCCGGGGTTGCCTCGGCGCCAGGATCAGGCGAAGCCCCGGCACTCGGGTCCGGGCGGCTTCCCAAGCTTCGACGATGAGGGACTCCTCCCCTTCCACGGTATTGCCCGCCACCAGGATGAGGTGCTCCGCCCAGGCTCGCCGCAGCGCGTCCCATCCGGAATGCAGGGGCTTGGGTGCCGGCAGATCCGCCTTCAGGTTCCCGCCGAGGGCCACCCTGGGAGCGCCCAGCTGCCGGAAGGCCCCGGCGCTGGCTTCGTCCCGGGCCGCCACTTGGGTGAGCCGCGAAGCCGCCCGCCGCAGCCAGGCCCCGCCCCGTTGAATGGACTTCCCCGTCAAGCGGCCGTTCACCACCAGGCGGGGCACGCCGCGGACTTCCAGGGCCTGCAGCAAGCCTGGCCACAGTTCCGTTTCCAGGGCGATGAAGGCCCCGGGGGAATGGAGCAGGAAAGGCTCCATCCCAGCGGGATCGTCCAGGGGGAAAGCGCCGCCCGTGATGCGGCCCGCGCCTTCGTCCCAGCCCGGCAGGCGCCGCGCCAGCAGCTCCAAGCCCGCGGGCGTGCCCGTGCTCACGTGCACCCGGTGCCCGGCCTCCCGCAGCCGCTTCAGCAGCCCGTCCGCCAGCAGCAGTTCCCCCACGCTCACCGCGTGCAGCCAGATCCAGCGGCCCGCGGGCAGATCCGGGCACCCCGCCTCCAGGCGCACGCGCCAACCCTGGGGCAGACCGCGGACACAGGCGCGGGCTGCGGCGCCGGCCAGGGACACCGCCAGTCGGTAGCTGAGGTCGAGAGCATCCACGCCTCCACGCTCTCACATTTCCCATTCGGGCGGCATCATGGATGGATGGACGCGACCCGCCCCCAGAATCCCCTCCTGGACATCCTCATCGTCACCGGACCCCTCGGGGCCGGAAAGACCACCCTGGTGAACCGCCTGCTGAAGGCCGAAGTGGCCGCGGGCCGACGCGTGGCGGTACTCATCAACGAATTCGGCGCCGTCAGCGTGGACGGCGCGCTGGTGGATGCCGAACGCCCCGAGCTGGCCGGCGTGGAGAACCTGGTGAACGGCTGCGTCTGTTGCAGCCTGCGGGACGACGTCGTGGCCACGCTCCGGGCCTGGTGCGACCAGCCCCTGAGCCAGCGGCCCGAGCGCGTGGTGCTGGAAACCACGGGCCTCGCCGACCCCACGGATCTGCTCGATCTGGAGCAGGAGCCCGAACTGGCCGGGCGTCTGCGTCTGGCCGGCCTGCTCACGGTCCTCTCCTGCCTGGCCCCGGTGGACCATCTGAAGACCAAGCCCCTGCTCCACCGCCAGGCGGCCCTGGCCAGCCTCATCCACCTCAGCAAGGCGGACCTGGATCCCTCGGGGGCCGTGGCCTGGGAAAGCGAATTGCGGGCGGCCTTCAAGCGGATCCCTGTGGTGGCCACGCGTCAGGGCTTGGCCCCGGAAGGCAGCCCGGATCCCTGGCTGGGCGACGTGCGGCCATTGCCCGAAGGCTGGGAGGCATCGAAAGGGGCCAGCTTCGCGGAGGCCAGGGCCTTCCATCTGGCCCTCGACCATCCCGTGGATCCGTCTGCGCTGGAAGCCCTGCTGCTGGCGCCGCCGGCCCAGGGCGAAGTGCTTCGCGCCAAGGGCGTCTGCGCCTTCGCCGGCTGGGCCCGCCGCAACGACGGCAGCGACCGCTGGGCTTTCCAGCTGGCGGACGGCCGGCTGGAGATCTCCCCGCTTCCCCTGAAAGCGGACGGCACGGCACCCGGTTGCGTGGCCGTGGTCATCGGCACGGACCTGGATCAGATCCGCTGGAAGAAAGACCTGCGCGCCCTGGAAGTGGTGCCGCAGGGGGCCCGCCGGAAAATCATTCTCGATCTCTGAGTTTGATCTCCGCGCACACGCTGCATGCGGCTCCCGCGGATCCAGGCGGGAGCCCGCTTCTGGACTGCACTTTGGACCCCGCCAAGCCCCGACCAAGCAGTGGACGCCTGTCCTTGGTATGATCACGGTTCCCGCTGGGAAAGATCGCAAGGAGCAGGTGTGGATCAGGTGCTGGACCTCATGGCCAAGGAGCTCAAGCTCCCCCGCGCGGGTGTGGCCGCCATCGTGGCGCTGCTGGAGGAGGGCAACACGGTCCCCTTCATCGCCCGTTACCGGAAGGAAGCCACCGGTTCTCTGGACGAAGTCGCCATCCGCGCCGTGGAAGACCGGCACGCCTACTACAAGGACCTGCTGGACCGCCGCAAGACCGTGCTCAAGTCCATCGACGAGCAGGGCAAGCTGACGCCGGAGCTGAAGACCAAGATCGAGACCACCTGGATCAAGGCCGAGCTGGAAGACCTCTACCTGCCCTACAAGCCCAAGAAGCGCACCAAGGCCACCGTCGCCCGCGAGCGGGGCCTGGAGCCCCTGCTGGATTCCCTGCTGGCCGACGCCAGCGGTGCCGATCCCTTCATCATCAGCGAGCCCTTCATCAAGGATGAGGACGGGCTGCGCTCGCCCTCGGAATGCCTGGAGGGCGCCGGGCACATCCTGGCCGAGCGCCTGGCTGAGGATGCGGCCATCCGCGCCTGGCTGCGCCTGGAATTCCACGAACAGGGCGTGATGCACTCCGTCATCCGTGAAGAGCGCAAGGCCGACCAGGCCGCGCTGCGCTTCAAGCCCTACTTCGAATTCTCCGAGCCCATCCGCAAGATCCCCAGCCACCGCCTGCTGGCCCTGCGCCGCGGCGAGAAGGAGGAGATCCTCTCGGTGAAGCTCCTAGTGGAGCGCGAGAACCTGGTGAGCCAGCTGGTCTCCAAGGTCGAGGTGAACGCCGCCAGTGGCTACCGCCGCTGCCTCAACGAGGTCTGCGGTGACGCCTTCGATCGCCTGCTGGCCCCCACCATCGAATCCGAAGTGCGGTACGAAGCCAAGAAGAAGGCCGATCTGGAGGCCATCAAGGTCTTCCAGACCAACCTCGACCACCTGCTGCTGGCGCCCCCCGCAGGCCAGCGCTGCACCCTGGGCGTGGATCCCGGCATCCGCACCGGCTGCAAGCTGGTGGTGATCAACCGCCTGGGCCAGCTGGTGCAGAACGACGTGATCTACCCGCTGGAGCCCAAGCGCGACCTGGAGGGCAGCCGCGCCATCCTCGAGAAGCTCTGCACCGGCAACCCCGTGGAAGCCATCGCCATCGGCAACGGCACCGGCGGCCGCGAGGTGGAAGCCTTCATCCGCGAGTGGCTGCGCGAGACGAACCGCACGAACCTCATCTGCGTGAGCGTGAGCGAGGCCGGCGCCTCGGTCTACTCCGCCAGCGACATCGCGCGCGAGGAATTCCCCGAGCATGACGTCACCGTGCGCGGCGCCGTCAGCATCGCCCGCCGTTTCCAGGATCCCCTGGCCGAGCTGGTGAAGGTCGATCCCAAGAGCATCGGCGTGGGCCAGTATCAGCACGACGTGAACCAGACCTCCCTCAAGAAGGGCCTGGATGACGTGGTGGAAAGCTGCGTGAACCGCGTGGGCGTCGATCTCAACAGCGCCTCCTACAAGCTGCTGGCCTACGTGGCGGGCATCGGCGAAGGGCTGGCCAAGAGCATCGTGTCCTACCGTTTCGAGCATGGCGCCTTCAAACGCCGCGAACAGCTCCTGGAAGTGAGCCGCTTCGGCGCCAAGGCCTTCCAGCAGGCCGCGGGCTTCCTGCGCATCCGCGACGGCGAGGATCCTCTCGACGCTTCCGCCGTCCACCCGGAAAGCTATCCCGTGGTGCAGCGCATCTGCCAGCTGGCGGGCAAGACCGTGCCTGAGCTCCTCGGCAACGACGCGGTGCTGGATGGTCTGGATCCCAAGCTGCTCGTCGACGAGAAGTTCGGCATCGAAACCGTGAAGGACATTCTGGGCGAACTGAAGAAGCCCGGCCGCGACCCCCGCCACCAGTTCGAGGTCGTCCAGTTCCGCGAAGGCGTCAACAAGCCCAGCGATCTGGAAGTGGGCATGGAGCTGCAGGGCATCGTCACCAACGTCACCGATTTCGGCGCCTTCATCGATATCGGCGTGCACCAGGACGGCCTGGTGCATCTCTCCGAAATCGCCCACCGCTACGTGAAGAATCCCGCCGACGCCCTCAGCGTGGGCCAGGCCGTGAAGGTGAAGGTGCTGGCCGTCGACCTGGAGGCCAAGCGCATCGCCTTGTCCATCAAGGCCACCCTGGCGGCGCCCGAGGGCGCCGGGCAACCTCAGCAGCACCGCCGTCGCCCCGCCCGCGTCGAAGGCCAGCAGGCCCGGGCCGAAGGCCAGCAAGGTCGGCCTCAGGGCGCGCCCCGGCCCCCCCGCCCCGAAGGCGCGCGTCCTCAGGGCCCCCGTCCTCCCCAGGGCTTCCGCCCGGAGGGCCCACGTCCGCCCCGGCCCGAAGGGCCCCGGCCTCCTCGGCCCGAAGGGCCCCGGCCGCCCCGGCCTGAAGGCTCGCGTCCTCCCCGGCCCCAGGACGCCCGGCCGCCCAGGCCCGAACGGGAACTCCGTCCGTCCCAGGCCAACCGTGAGCCCGCCGTGGCCGCTTCCGGCGCCTCGCTGACGGATCTGATGGCCAAGTTCAACAAAGGCCACCGCTGATGCCTTCCCGCCTGGCCTGTCTGGCGCCTGCGGCGCTCCTCCTGCTCCTGGCCTGCCAGCCGCGGACGACCGCATCCGTCTTCGGCCCCTGGGAAGAAGGCCTGACCCTTCACTACGAGGATCCCTCCCTCCCCCAGCCGAAGCGCTTCGAGCAGCGTCTGCAGATCCGGGTGGCCAAGGCCACTTTCACCCCGGGTGCGCCCACCCTGGTTCAGCTCGACATGGCCAGCCAGCATGGCCAGCTGCCCCTGCTCCTCCGGTACGACCGGGGCGGCATCGCCCTGGTCGACGGCCAAGGACAAGTTCTCCGCCAACCCCTGCCTCAGGGCTTCCCCCAGACCGACCGCTGGTCGGACCAGGACATCCAGTACCGCATCGTGGGCCGGGCGGCCTGGGACGGCGCTTCCATCCTGCCGGCCTCTTCGGATCCCGTCGGCTACTGGGTGGAGGCGCGGACGCCCAAGGGCCTGGTGCAGAGAACCCTCTACCTGCCCAATCTGGGCGAAGTGGAATCGCAGGAACTGCGGGATGGCACCTGGGTGACCACCAGCCGCCTCGTGGCCCGCGGCTTCATCGACATTCCCGCCATCAAACGCTCCTGAGCGCCTCTCCCCCCGGAGCCCCCGTGACCGAATCCGTGAAGCAAGCGACCAGCCCCGACGAGCTAGAGATCGCGCTGCCCCCCGGCGCCGAGAAGGGCGCGGTCCGCGACAACCTCGAAGTGATCTGCTTCGCCATGGTGCTGATCCTGTTCTTCAAGGCCTTCGTGGGCCAGCAGTTCAAGATCCCCTCGGCCTCCATGCGGAACACGCTGATGATCGGCGACCACCTGCTGGCCAACAAGTTCATCTTCGCCAAGCCGCAGTGGGCCTGGGAGGAGAAGCTCTTTCCCATGCGCGGCGTGAAACGCGGCGACATCATCGTGTTCCGCTATCCGCTGGACCGCGACCAGGATTACGTGAAGCGGTGCGTGGCCCTGGAAGGCGACATGGTGGAGATGCGCAACAAGCGCCTCTACGTGAACGGCAAGCAGGTCACGGGCCCCTTCGAACACCAGTTCGGCCGCAGCCCCGAAGGCCCCACCCCGGGGCCCTGGCCTCCGCAGCGCTACGCGGGCGAGGCCGAGCATCCCGTGGGCCTGTGGCGCCACGCCGACGCGGAGGTGCTGGCCCTCCATGCCCACAACCAGATGCAGGCCATGAACAGCCTCATCCAGGAAGGATTCAAGGACAACCTGGGCCCCATCACCGTGCCCGCGGGCCACGTGTTCGCCATGGGCGACAACCGCGACAACAGCATGGACAGCCGCTACTGGGGCTTCCTCCCCATGGACCACTTGCGGGGACGGCCCTTCATCGTCTGGTGGAGCTTCCGCGAAGGCGACACGGACAACGACAACGGCCGCGTGCCCGAAGGCCCGATGGACGTGGCGTCGGATTTCATCGACGCCGCCCGCCACTTCTTCACCCGCACCCGCTGGGACCGCACGGGCACCATTCCCGAGTAGCCCCGCATGAAGATCCCCCTTCTGGCCCTCTGCCTGGCTGTCCTGCCCCTCGGGGCCTGGGGCGACAAGGGGCATCGCGCCGTGTCCATCCTCGCCCTGCGCTCTTTGCCCAAGGAGCCCGGCGACTGGTTCCGCGGACGTGAATCGGAGGTGGCCGACCACGCCTCGGACCCTGACCATTGGAAGCAGGACCGCAAGGAGGGCCCCCGCCACTTCCTGGACGTGGAGCCCTATGGGGGGCCTGACCGCGTGCCCTTCACCCAGGAAGAGGCCCAGGCCATGCTGGGCGGCGATTACGCGCGCCGAGGCGTGCTGCCCTGGATCATCCAGGACCGCTGGCGGGACCTGGTGGCGGCCTTCAAGGAGGGCGATCCGGCCAAGGTGGCGCTCGCCACGGCCATTCTCGGCCACTATGTCGGCGACGCCCATGTGCCCCTGCATACCACCCTCAACCACGACGGCCAGCTCACGGATCAGCAGGGCGTCCACAGCCGCTGGGAAAACGGCCTTGTGGAGCGCCATGTCTCCGTAGAGTCCCTTTCCGTTCCGGCGGCGCGACCGGATCCTTCCTTTCTGAACCGCCCCTGGGAATGGCTGCGGGCCTCGCATGGCCTGGTGGCGCAGCTGCTGGCCGACGACCGCGAGGCCGACCGCACCACCCCCCAAAACAGCCGGGGCCCCCAGCGCGGCCAGGCCTACTGGGCGATCCTGTCCGACAAGCAGGGGCCCGTGGTGAAGCAGCAGCTTCAGCTCGCGGGGCAGCATCTGGGCGAAGCGGTCCTCAGCGCCTGGATCGCCGCAGGCAAGCCCGCGGCGCCGAAATAGCTCTCCCCAAAGCGGGCGGGAGAGATTTCCCAGAGATCACCGAATCGTCACAGCGGCCGAACCCGGCCGTTCCAGACCAGGCGGAGCCTTGGGGAAATCCCTCCTGGAGTTCCCCATGCCGACGCGCCCTCTGCTTCCTCTTCTCCTGGCGGTCCTGGCCGCCGCCCCGGTCCAGGCCCAAGTGAGGCTCGTCGCCATCGGCACCCTCAGCGCCCAGTACGAGGACCTGGCCCACGCCACCGCTCCCCCCCTTGAGAACGGCGTTCCGGGAAACCGGCTGGGCGGCCTGGGCTCGGGCCTAGCCCATGCCGGAGGGACCACCTTCCTGGCCTTGCCGGATCGCGGCCCCAATGCGAAGCCCTACAACACCGGCGTGGATGACACGGCCTCGTACCTCCCCCGCTTCCACACCCTGGATCTGAGCCTGGCCCCCAGTGACCCTGGTTCTCCCCTGCCCTTCATGCTCACGCCCTCCCTGCGGGACACGACGCTGCTCTCCAGTTCCCAGCCCCTGGTCTACGGATCGGGCAAGGCCCTTGGCCTGCCGGGCGGCGCCCCCGTCCTGAACAGCCGGCACACCTTCTATTTCTCGGGCCGCTCGGACAACTTCGACGCCACCCGCCCCTCCACCCATCCCTGGAACGGCCGCCTCGATCCGGAGGGCATCCGCGTCTCCCGCGACGGGCGCAGCGTGTTCATCTCCGATGAGTACGGCCCCTTCCTCTATCAGTTCGATCGCCACAGCGGCCGCCGGTTGCGCGCCTTTCAGCTGCCCGCCAAGTTTGCCGTCCAGAACCTCAGCCCCAAGGGCGACGCTGAAGTCAGCGGCAACACCGCAGGCCGGGTCGCCAACAAAGGCATGGAGGGCCTGGCCATCACTCCCGATGGGCGCATCCTGGTGGGCGCCATGCAGAGCCCCCTCCTTCAGGATGGCGGCACCAGCGCCCCCTTCATCCGCCTCGTGGCGGTGAACCTCCGCACCGGCGCCACCCTGGAGTACGCCTACGAGCTCACGAACCTCGGCACCGCCTCCAAGCCCAAATACCCGACCGTGAGCGAAATCCTCGCCATCAACGACCATGAGTTCCTGGTGGACGAGCGGGACGGCAAGGGGCTCGGCGACGGATCGGCGGCCGGCTACAAGCGCATCTACCGCATCGATCTGCATGGGGCGCCGGAGGTGGGTAACCTCGCAGGCGCCGCCAGCCTCGCGGGCAAGGCCGTGGCCAAGAGCCTCTTCCTGGATGTGGTGGCCGCCCTGGGCGCCCAGGGCCTCACTCCCGAGCAGATCCCCGCCAAGCTCGAAGGCCTCGCCTTCGGCCAGGATGTGCGGGTGGATGGCGTCCTGAAACACACCCTCTTCCTGGCCAGCGACAACGACTACACCGCCGTGGTCACGGACAACCTGCATCCCGCCGGCGCCCCGAACCCCAACCAGTTCTTCGTGTTCGCCTTCAGCGACGATGACCTGCCAGGCTTCGCGCCCCAGCGGATCTGCGGCGAAGAGCCGGATCGCGGCGACGACTGAGGGCGGCGGGTCGCGGCCGGACCGGCCTACTTCGCCTCTTCCCACCGCTTGCGGTCGAGCCACACCTGCTCTTCCTTGCCGCGGGCGTCTTTGCCGCGCCAGTGCAGCTTCAGCGGCCCCTTAGCGTCCTTCTTCTGCACAGAAAGCCCGGCGCCTTCCCCGGTCCGCAGCAGCCGCAGCAGCCCTTCCACGCTTTGCACCTGGGGCAGGAAGGGCAGCGGCAGCTGGGCCAGGGAAGCGGCACGTTGATCCACCTTCTGCCTCGGCACCTGCAGGCGGTAACCCGAAGCCCTGTCCCCCTCCAGCAGCATGAGCCGCTCCCCGGGCGCGTGAAGTTCCAACACCAGGCGGCCGGTGGCGGCCTCCAGCAGCAGGCTGAGGGTGCCCACGCCCTCTCCGTCGGGACCCGTGTAGCCCCAGCCGTACTGAGCCCGGACGGGACCCGCGGCGGCCTGGGCCGGAGCGGCGATGGCGGGCGGCGCTTGCAGGGGCATCACTGATCGTCCTCGTCGTCCTCGTCGGGCTTGGCAGGGACCACGGGCGGCGGGGCCGGAGCGTCAAGCCCCGCCGCCTGCTCCTTGGCGATGCGAAGGCGGAGATCGCCCAGGCGCTTTTCCAGGGCAGCGCGCTCCGGGAAGACGAAAGCCAGGGCCCGGTCCCACTGTTCCGCGGCTTCGACCAGCTTGCCCTGCTTCAAAAGCACTTCGCCGAGGTGCTTGCGCACTTCAGGGCTGAAGGGGTTCAGCTCCGCGGCGCGCCGCAGCGTGGTCTCCGCTTCGCTGACGCGGCCCAGCTTGAACTGGGCCCAGCCCAGGCTATCCACGACGTTGCCGTTGTCCGGCGTAGCCTTGGCGCTGGCCTCGATCAGCGCGGCGGCCTCCTCAAGGTTCTGCTCCTGCTCCAGCAGCAGGTAGCCGAGGTTGTTCTGAACCAGCGGATTGGCGGGCTCCAGGACCTGGGCCTCCCGCAGGGCCGCCAGGGATTCCGCGTGCCGGCCCAGCTGGTCGAGGGCCTGGCTTTCCATGATGAGCATGTCCACGTGCCGCACGGGCGACAGCTTGGCTGCCTGCTCCAAGGCCTCCAGGCACTTGTCCCAGCGCTGGAATTCCTGCCAGAGGGCGGCCATGCCTTCGAGGTGCATCTGTTCCAGGGCGGCGCGGGTTTCCTTGCGCGAGAAGAAGGCATATTCCAGATACTTGGGAGGCAACTGGCTGGCCTGCTTGAAGAAGCCGATCTTGGGATAGCGGGCGATGCCCTCCTTCAGCACCTCCAGGCCGCTCTTCCAGTCGTTGAGGCTGATGAGGGCCTGGGCCTTGAAGACCAGGGCCTCACCATCCGTGTGGGGATTCGAGGGGCGGTCCTTGAGGAAGGCCAGCAGGGCCTTGCCCTTCCCCTGCAGCAGCAGCGCCTCCGCGTAGAGCATGGGCCCGCCGTCCACCACGCGCGGCGAATCGGCGGGCTGGGAAAGAATGCCCTTGAGGCGCTTTTCCGCCTCCTCGAAACGTCCCAGGTTCATGAGGGCCTGGGCCGTGTAGAAACCCAGGGCAGGAGTGGGTTTCAGGGCCTCGGCCTTGGCCAGGGTCTCCAGCGCCTCCGCATAGCGGGCGGTCTGCATCCGCACCAGAGACACGTTCTCCCAGAGCCCCGCTTCCTGGGGCAGATGGTGGGCCAGCAGAAGAAAGCTCTCCTCCGCATGGGCCAGGTATCCCGCCTTGATCTGCTCCCGCGCCAGTTCCTCCAGCAGGCGCAGGTGCCGGTCCTCCGGATTGCGGGCATTGAGGGCCAGCAGCGCCTCGCGCTTGCCTTCGTAATTCTGCGTGGCCCGCGCGTGGATGAACGCGCGCTCCCAGGCCGGCGCGAAGCTGGGGCGCATGCGGCCGAGACGCAGCCAGGCCTTCAGGGCGCTCTCGCCATCCTTCATCTGTTCGGAGACCTCGCCCAGCCGCGCCCAGAGCTCTGGATCCTGCGGCAGCCGCAGGGCCGCGGCCTTGAGTTCCTTGGCCGCCTCGGGGGCCAGGGTGGCGTCGCTCTGGGCCCGCTGATACTGCAGCAGGGCCAGATGGGCCTGGGCCTCGGCGTTCTGAGGGGCCAGCTCCACGGCCCGGCGGGCCGGCGCCAGGGCCCCATTGGCATCCTGGGCCTCCTGAAGGGCCTCGGAGAGCCGCAGGTTCGCTTCGGCGCTGTCGGGCACCAGGGACAACACGCGCCGGTAGATGGCCGCCGCCGCCGCAGGATCGGCGCCTCCCCCCCGCAGTTGCAGGGCGCGGGCCTGGAGCATCAGGGCGCGGACATCCTCCCCGAAGGCCGGGGCCGCCGCGAGGAGAACCGCAAGAACGGGGATGCGAATGTCACGCACGGACACCCTCCTGGTGGAGCAGAGACAGGAGCCGGGCATGGGAGGATTCCCAAGCCTGCGGAGGCAATACCCGCTGCACGGCGGACTCGCCCGGACGCGGAAGGATGCAGTGGATCTGGATGGCGGTCCCAGCCGGGCCAGCACCTTGGCCAACACCTTGGCCAGCACCTTGACCGGGGCCGCGCTCGGCCTTCTTGTCCCGGGCCAACAGGGGCAGACAGGCCTCCCAGGGGGCGGCCAGGTGGGCCAAGGGCGCCAAGCGGCGGGCCAGGGCCCCCAGCACTTCATCGGGGAAGGGCTTCAAGCCCTGCTCTTCCGCCAGGAAACAGGCCGCCGCCAGGCCCATCCCCACGGCCTCGCCGTGCAGCAGCTGATAGCCGGATGCGGCTTCCAGCGCATGGCCCAGGGTATGGCCCAGGTTCAGCAGGCGGCGTTCTCCTGATTCGCGGGGGTCACGGTGCACCACGCCGGCTTTGAAGGCCAGGGCCCGCTCCACCCAGGGCAGTTTGATGGGGCCTTCCCGCAGCATGTCCAAGGCCCAGTCCATCTCGCCCTGGATCAGGGCGGTCTTGATGAGCTCCCAGCGGCCGTTATCCAACTGGCGCCCGGGCAGACTCTCCAGCAGGTCCGTGCAGGCCACGAGACGGCGCGGCGCGTGGAAGGCGCCCACCAGGTTCTTGCCCGCTTCGAGATCCGCGCCGGTCTTGCCGCCCAAGGAGGCGTCGGCCATGGCCAGCAGCGTGGTGGGCCACACCTGCCAGGCCACGCCCCGCAGGAAGAGCGCCGCCGCCAGGCCTGTCAGGTCGCTGAGCACCCCGCCTCCGAGGGCCACCACGGTGGCGTCCCGGTGGAGGGGCACCCGGGCCCAGTGCTCCAACCAGGGAATCACGGTACCGAGGCGCTTCTCCTCCTCGGGCACGGACACCCACAGGGCATGCTCGGGCTCGGGCATGCCCGCCTGGGCCCAGGCGGCGCGAAGGCGCTGGTCTCCCACCAGGGTCCAGGGGCCCTCCGGCAGCAGGGCCGCATCGGGCCCTTCGAGCAGGAAGACCTCCGTGGCGAAACCGGCCGGAGTGGCAAGCCTCATGAGCGGCCCTTCAGGGTGGCTTCGGCCTTCATCAGCCGGTCCCCGCGCAGCCACTGGACGACCACCTTGTCGCCGGGCTTGTAGGCGCCCAGGGCGCCCATGAAGTCGTAGACATTCTTCAGCGTCTTGTCTCCGAACTGGATGAGGATGTCGCCGGGTTGCAGGCCGATGGCTTCCGCGGTGCCTCCCTGGGAGACGCCGTTGATGCGGAAGCCCTTGGGATTGTCCGCGTAGTCGGGGATGGTTCCGAACGCGATGCGCATGGGGCCGCCGTCGCCGCGGGAAGGCAGCTTGGCGGTTTCCGGGTCGAAGGCCGGCAGGATGTCCGCGTTGGCCAGATCCAGCGTCACCGCCTTGCCGAAGGCCGCCAGCTTCACCATGCCCGGGTAGTTGATGCGGTCGGCCGTATCCGTGGGGCGGTGGTACTCGCCGTGGATGCCCGTGAAGAAGAAGAAGGTGGGAATCCTGGCCTGGGAGAAGCTCATGTGATCCGAGCCGCCCACGCTGGCGCCCACGTCGGCGCTGACGGAGAAATCCCTGGGCACGAACTTCTGGGCGGCTTCCACGGCGGATTTCGGGGCGCCCAGGCCGCCCATCATGAGTTTGGGGGCCTTCGCATCGAGGCGCCCCACCATGTCGAAGTTGAGCATGAACTTCACGGCTTCCAGCGGATGGGTGGGATGCTGCACCCAGTACTGGGAGCCCAGCAGCCCTTCCTCCTCGCCCGCGAAGTGGAGCAGCAGGATCGAGCGCCGGGGCTTCGCCTTCTTCAGTTCCCGCGCCAGTTCCACCACCAGGGCCGTGCCCGAGGCGTTGTCGTCGGCGCCGGGATGGATCTGGCCGCGGGCTTCGGCCCCGCCCATGCTGTGCCGTTCGCCCAGGCCCAGGTGGTCCATGTGCGCGCCGAGCACGATGAATTCCTTGCGCAGCTTGGGATCCCGGCCCGGAATCACCGTCACCACGTTGGGGATCTGCGCCTCGTCGCGGCGCAGCTTGAGATCCAGGGAGAAGGCCGCCGCTGCGGCTTCCGGCGCGGCGGGCTTGCCGGTTTCCTTGATGGCCTTGAAGCGGGCGGCCACGTCGCCGCAGGCGCCGCCCAGGCCCTCGATCGTCATGCCCACCACGGGCAGATCCACCTTTACGGGGCCCTCCTCCCGCTGCAGGGGCCGGAGGGCGTCCTCCAGCACGATGACGCCCGCGGCCTTGGCGGTCTCCAGCTTCTTCAGCCGGGCCAACAGGCCCCGTTCGCCGCGCGGAAGGTGGGCGAAGACGTCCAGATCGGGCACCGCCCGGGCGATGACCACCACGCGGTCCTTGAGATCGAGGCCTGCGAAATCGTCGTAGCCGCCGGGCACCTGCACGCCGTAGCCCGCGAAGACCAGGGGCTTGGCCTTGAAATCAGCGTCGCCGCTCAACCCCAGGGCCTCGATGTCCTTTCCCCAGACCAGGGAACGGGTGCCGCCCTCCGCCGCCACCACCGCTTCCTGCCTTTCCCGGACGACCCGGGCGATGAAGGGGAAGCGCTGGATCTGAGTCTGGAGGCCCAGGGCTTTCAGCTCGCCCTGGACGCGCCTGGCGGCCTCATCCAGCTCGGGGTAGCCGTTGCCCCGGCCCTTCAGCTCCGGCGCCGCCAGAAAGGCCACGTCCCTGCGCAGGCGCTGCTCGGCGGCCAGATCCGCCTTGCTGGCTGGAGCCTGGGCGGAGGCCACGAGGGCGGCGGCGGAAAGGAAGGGCATCCAGGAACGCATCTTGTCTCCAGGGAGGCTCCAGTTTACATGAGGCCAGCGGACATCTCCGGACGGGCCCGCATGTGGGACAATGACCGCATGTCCGAACAGGGAGCCTTCTTCCAATCCGACCGCGCCGGCGAAAGGCCCATGCGCCATGCCCTGCTCTGGCGGCTCGCGGGCTACCTGCGCCCCCAGTGGAGGGCGCTGCTGCTGCTGTTCGCCCTGATGGGCCTGGGCGCCTTCCTGGAGGTGCTGCCTTCGGAAATGACGCTGCGGCTCATCAACCGCTTCATGGGCCAGGGCACTTTGAAGGGATCGGCCCCTCTGGTGGCGGGCTTCTTTGGGGTGCTCATCGCCGGATTCGTGGTGAGTTTCGCGCGCTATTTCATGCTGGCCAAGGTGGGCCAGAAGGCCATGCTCGACCTGCGCGTGCAGCTCTTCCAGCACCTCATGGGCCGCAGCACGGACTTCTTCCACCGCAATCCCGTGGGGCGCCTCATGACCCGCGTCACCAGCGATGTGCAGAATCTTAACGAAATGTTCGCATCGGGCTTCGTGGCCATCGTGGGCGACGCCCTGTCCCTGCTGGCCATCGTGGCATGGATGTTCTGGACCCATCCGGGCATGGCGACGGTGGCCCTGGTGATCCTGCCCTTCCTGCTGGTGGCCACGGAATTCTTCCGCCGCCGCGCCGGAGAGGCTTTCCGGGAGACCCAGAGGCGCTACGCCTCCATCAACGCCTTCCTTCAGGAACAGATTTCCGGCATGGGGCTGGTGCAGATCAACAGCCAGGAGAAGCACAGCGACGCCCGGTTCCAGACGCTCAACGAGGACTACTTCCAGGCCTTCCTGCGCACCATCTTCGCCTACGCCGTGTTCTTCCCCGTGGTGGAGTTCATCACCTCCAGCACCCTGGCGGCCCTCATCTTCTACGCGGGCATCAAGCTCAAGGCCGGCGCCATCACCTGGGGCCTGCTGCTGGCCTTCATCCAGCAATCCAGCCGCTTCTTCCGGCCGATCCGCGAACTGGCCGAGCGCTACAACGTCATGCAGACGGCCCTGGCCTCCAGCGAGCGCATCTTCCGCCTGCTGGACAACCAGGAGCAGATCCCCGAGGCGCCAGACGCCAAGGAGGCCGCCCTGGCCCGCGAGATCCGCTTCGAGGATGTCTCCTTCGCCTACGAGGCCTACGAAGAGGGCGGCCGCCAGGTGGTGCGCGGACTCAGCGGCGTGATCCCCAAGGGGCACCGCGTGGCCGTGGTGGGGCACACCGGCGCGGGCAAGAGCACCCTGATCAACCTGCTCATGCGCTTCTACGACGTGAGCGAAGGCCGCATCACCATCGACGGCGCCGATGTCCGGAGCCTGAAGCTCCGCAGCCTGCGCAGCCTCTTCGGCCTGGTGCTGCAGGACGTCTTCGTGTTTTCCGGAACGCTGCGCGACAACATCGTGCTGGACCGCCCCCTGGAGGAGGCCCGGCTGGCCTCGGTCCTGGAGCAAAGCCAGCTGAAGGACCTGGTGGGCCGCCTGCCGGAAGGCCTGGACACCCAGGTGGGCGAACGGGGCCAGAAGCTCAGCGCCGGCGAGAAGCAGCTGCTGGCCTTCGCCCGCATGCTCTACCTGGAACCGGCCGTGCTGCTGCTGGACGAAGCCACCGCGAACATCGATTCCGAAACCGAATCGAAAATCCAGACCGTCATCGAGCGCGTGAGCCACCGCCTCACCACCTTCACCATCGCCCACCGGCTTTCCACCATCCGCGAAGCGGATGAAATCTGGGTCATGGACCAGGGCCAGCTGGTGGAACGCGGCACCCACGACGGCCTCATCGCCCAGGACGGCGTCTACGCCAAGCTGGTCCGGCTGCAGTTCGCCGACAGCGAAGCGGCCTGAATGGCCCTTGGATTCAGGCCTGCCCGGCCCCGGTGTTGGAAAGGCTCAGCACGTTCCCGTCGGGATCCTTGAACCAGGCGACCTCTGCGCCGCCTGGCGCCCTCCACACGCCTAGGTCGCTATCCTCCACGAAGGGGTATTTCTCCGTTTCGACGCCGCGTTCCCGCAGCCACCGCGCCGCGTTCGGTACATCGGGAACCTCCCAACCCAGGACGGTGCCTTGAACCGGCTGGAAATCCGGAACCCGGGAGATGCGGACCCTGGTGCCTCCGGCACGGATGACCAGCGCGAAAGCATCTTGGGACTCCACTCGGAAACCCAGGATGCCTTCGTAGAAGGCCCGGGCACGGGCGTAGTCCGTAGTGAATAGAAAGCCGACGATGGGGGCACGGTCCAGCATGGTTCCTCCGATGGGACCCCAGCATGGTCCAGTTCGGGTTGAACGCGCTTCCGCTAGAATGCCAATCAATGTCTGAAAAGTGCCATAGTCTCCTCCGGTCGCCTCAGGGCCGCCTAACCGCCCATGTGGCCACCGTCTCCTGCGAATTCGCCCCGGGACTGACGCTTCCCGAGCATGAGCATCCAGAGGACCAGCTGGTCTTCGCCTCCCGTGGGGTGATGACGGTGCGGACCCGCGCCGGACTCTGGGTGGTGCCCCCGTCCCGGGCAGTCTGGATTCCGGCGGGCATCCCCCATGCCGTGGAAATGTCGGGCGCCGTGTCCATGCGCTCGCTCTATTTCGCGCCTGGCTTGATGCGCGGCTTCCCCAACAGCTGTTCGGTGGTAACCGTAGGGCCATTGCTGCGGGAGCTGATCGTGCATGTCTGCGCCATCGGCCGGCTGAACAGGCGCCGCCCGGTTCAGGCCCGTCTCTTGGCCGTCCTGCTGGACCAACTTGGTCTGACGCCGACCCTCCCCCTCCAGCTGCCCCACCCCATCGATCCTCGCGCCCAGCGGATCGCGCAGCTCCTCCTGGACAACCCTTCCGACTCCCGCACACTCGATCAACTCTGCGCCACCTCTGGCGCGAGCCGGCGCACGATCCAGCGTCTTTTCCTTGCTGAAACCCGCATGGCCTTCCAACGATGGCGGCAGCAGCTTCGGCTCCTGCACGCCCTACAGCAGCTCGCCGCAGGTGAGAAGGTCACTGCGACGGCGCTAGAAGCGGGCTACAGCAGCCCAAGCGCCTTCGTCTCCATGTTCCGAAGGCAGCTAGGAACCACCCCAGCCCGCTACCTCGCCTCCGGCGGCAGCGGTGCCCTCCAAGGGTAGACTGGGCCATGCTGCATCTGCCGCCCCTCTACCCCATCACCGACGCCACGCTTGCGGAGCCGCTCTCCGCCCAGATCCGCCGCCTGGGCGAAGCGGGCTATCCGCTGGTGCAGTTCCGGGGCAAGCCCCTGGATGCCCAGGCCCAGTGGGCGGAACTGCGGAAGGCCCTGGCCGAAGCGGCCGCCAACGGCGGCTGGCCCTTCATCTGCGTCAACGACCGGGCCGACTTGGCCCTTCTGGCGGCCCGGGAAGGCCTGGCCCCCTGGGGCCTGCACCTGGGGCAGGAGGATCTTCCCGCGGCCGAAGCGCGCCGCCTTCCGGGTCTGGAGAAGGCCCACCTGGGAACGTCCACCCACCAGGCCGGCGAATGGAACCTCGTGGACCCGGCCTGCGACCATGCGGGCGTGGGCCCCTTCCGCGGCACCGCCACCAAGACCGATCACGCGACCCCCATCGGCCTGGAGGGGCTGCGTTCTGGCTGCGCGGCCCTGCGCCGCCAAGGCCGGGCGCCCATCGCCATCGGAGGACTGGCCCTCGCCGATGCCTCCGCCTGTTTCGAGGCCGGAGCGGAGTCCCTGGCCATGGTGGGCGAGGTGCACCGCAGCGCCGACCCCGCCTCCCTGGGATGGGAGCTTCAGCGCCTGCGCTGGCGCGCCCGGCCGCCCTTCGAGCGCGGGCAAGGGCTGGCCCTCATTGGGGGCAGCGGCGCCGGCAAGACCACCTTCGGGCGACAGTTGGCCTGGGCCCTCGGCCTGCCCTTCCACGACCTGGACGCGGCCATCGAGGAGCAGGAGGGCCGCCCGGTGGCAGAGATCTTTGCGACCTCCGGAGAGGCGGCCTTCCGCAACCTGGAGACGGAACGGCTGCCCGCCTTGATGGCCAGACCCGGCGTGGTGGCCCTGGGCGGCGGCGCCTGGGAGGCGCCCGCCAACCGGGCGGCGGTGGCCGGGGCCGGCTTCGCCCCGCTCTGGCTGGCGGTTCCACCACAGCAGGCCTGGGAACGGGCCAGCCGCGACCCCAACAGGCCCCTGGCCCGGGACCGGGCGGCCTTCATGGCCCGCTGGGCCGCCCGCATGCCCGCCTGGTCCCTGGCCCCCATGGTCCTTAGTTTTGGTCACAGTTCCCGGGACCTGGTGTCCGCCTTGCTAGACTAGGGTCACTCCCCCGGACTCCCATTGGACCTGATCCTCTCCGATCTGCATTCAAACCTGCACGCCCTCCGGGCCGTGCTGCGCTTCGCGCGGCGCCGGGCCATCCACCGCTTCGTGTTCCTGGGCGACCTGGTGGGATACGGCGCCAACCCTAATCAATTGTTGGATAAGCTAAGAGAGCTGCGCCCCCGCTTCATGGTCCGGGGCAACCACGACAAGGTCTGTGCCGGGCTCGAGCCCGATGCTTCCTTCAGCCTGCCGGCCCGTCAGGCGGCGGACTGGACGCGGGAGCGCCTGCGCCAGGACAACTGGCGCTTCCTGGCGGAACTGCCCGCGGGCCCTGCCTGGGTGGGCGAGGATTACATGATCGCCCACGGTTCCCCCATGGACGAGGACGCCTACCTGCTCCACATGCGGGAAATCAGCCAGGCCTTCGACGCCTTCCAGGGCCAGCTCTGTTTCTTCGGCCATACCCATCTGCCCGGCTGCTTCGAGCTGGATGAGGGCCGGGGCCAGCTGAACTGGATCTGCCTGACGCCGGGAGAATGGTTCCAACTGCAGCCCCACTGCCGCTACCTCGTCAATCCTGGCTCCGTGGGCCAGCCCCGGGACCGGGACCCACAGCTGTCCTTCATGACCTTCGACCCCAAGGGGAGGCGGCTGCGGCTGCACCGCCTCGACTACGACGTGAAAGGTGCCGCCAAGGCCATTCTGGCCGCTGGATTGCACCGCAACTTGGCCGACCGCCTCAGCCAAGGCATCTGAAAGGCAGATCCACCATGGGCCACGCATCTCTCCTGTCCCCGCCCGTTCTGGAGCAGTTCCTCATCCAGGCCCGTCTCACCAAGGCGGTGGTGAGCCTCAGGCTGCAGGGCACCCCGTCCCGCCTGCTGGGCGACCTTCGCATTCACGCCTTCCGCGTGGGCGGCTCGTTGGAGCTTTCCGGCCTGCACACCCGGGATCTGGTGCCTGCCGCGGGCACGCCCGTCACCCTGACCATCCTGCTGGGCGACGAGGTCGTCACCCTGCAATCCGTCCTGCTGCCCCCGGACGGAACCGGCGAAACCAACCCCACCCTGCTGAGGCTGAGCTGGCCCCAGGAGCCGGCCCGCCTGCACCGCCGGAGGGATATGCGCGTGGCCGCCCCGGACCAGTCGCCCCTCAAGGTGAAGGTGAGCGTGGGGGGGCGCCAGCTGGAAGCCCTTCTCGTGAACCTCACGGAGACCGGCGTGGGGCTGGCGCTGGAAGAAACCCTGATGGTGGAGCTCCATGCCATGGTGGACATCGACGCCGAACTGCCGGACGGCTCGCTGCTCCGCTGCCCGGCCGAAGTGCGGCACCTCACCTGCATCGAGGGCCAGCCCTTCCCCACCCGGCTGGGCCTGGTGCTGCGCCCCGGCCCCGCCACGGACCTGGCGCCCATCCACCGCTTCATCCAGACGCGGAGGACCGATCGCTCCCACAGCTTCCGGCAGTAGGCTTCAGCGCTTGGCGAAGCTCACCACCATGCCGCCCGCCCCCAGAAGCAGCATAATCACCGCCTGCACCAGGGTTTTGTAGGACACTTCCGCGCCGCCGAAGATCGACGAGTGGAGGAAGAGCAGGCCTGCCGCCAGCAGCAGCCCATAGATGCCCATCATGATCTTGCGCGCCTTGGCGTTGGTCTCTGGCGTGTCCTGGGCGAACATGCGGTCATAGATCACCAGCCCGATGGCCGCGCAGATATTCAGCGCCACGAAGATCAGCCAGAACTTCCGGGCCGCCGCCGCGGCGCCGGGCAGGCCCACCACGGGTTTGAGCATGGAGCCGTAGAGCGCGCCTCCCAGGCTGGAGCCGATGAGGCTGCCGATGACGCCGTAGAGGAAGGCGTAGCCCATGTAGACGGCTTTCTTGTCCGCGGGAGCGACGAGGCCGACGTAACTGTAGTACTTCGGGTGGGCGGTCATCTCTCCGATGGAGAACACCGACAGGCCCAGGATGAACACCCAAACACTGGTGGAGGCCGCCAGGCAGAGGAAGCCCAGCGTTCCGATGACGATGCCCGACACCATGGTGGGCAGGGGCCTGACGTTCTTCACCACGCGGCTCACCAGCACCTGCAGCAGGATGATGGTGCCGCCATTCACCACGGTGACATGCTCCGTATCGAACTTCAGGGGCACGCCCAAGGAGGCGAAGAAGGCGTTCACGGGCTGGGTGTTCACGAAGTCTCGCAGGTACCAGAGCACCGAACCGAAGGTTTGGAAGTAAAGGATCCAGAACCCGGAATACACCACGATCATCAGCATGAAGCGGGCGTCGCCCAGCACCATGGCGGCGCCGCGGGCCACTTCGCCCAGGCTCTTGGTGTTCGTGGGCTTCGGCGGATCCTTGAACAGGAACACCGTGGGCAGCAGCATGGCGGCGCAGTAGAGGGCGGAGGCGATGAAGACGTAGCGCCAGGAGAAGCCCTTCAGCACGGTCACGAGAAGCGGTGCCAGGAAGGCGCCGATGTTGATCATCCAGTAGTAGATGCCGAAGCCGAAGCCAGAGTTCTCTTCCGTGGTGGTGCGCGCCAGGGTGCCGGAGATGATGGGCTTGAAGAGGCCCGCCCCTGTGGCCATGAACAGCAGCGAAGCGAACACGGCGCCGTAGGCCGTCACGTTGCCCGCCACGAAGTAGCCCGCCGACAGGATCGAGAAGGCGAAGAGCAGCATGCGCCGGTAGCCGTACCGGTCCGCCAGGGCCCCGCCCGCGATGGGGATCACGTAGGTGAAGGCGTAGATGAGGCTCTGCAGGAACCCCACAGACTGCTCCGTGAAGCCCAGGCCTCCTTGGGACACCTTGTTGGTGAGGTAGACCGCCAGCACCGAATTGAGGCCGTAATAGGCGGCCCGCTCGAAGAGCTCCATGACGTTCGCCAGCCAGAAGACTGGGGGAAAGGAGCGGAGGATTCCGGAAGAGCGCGGCGTCGACATCCGGCGATTATACGTGACAGTCGGGTCGGGAACCCCTCAAAGAAAAGGCCGGCGGCCCCTCCGGAAAGAGGGCTGCCGGCCGGGCAGGCGTCAGAACCCGGACACCTGGAAATCGTCGAAATTGACCCGCCGCGAGGAGCCGTCCGTCTTGCGGATTTCGAAACGGATGGGGCCCGGAACGCTGAGCGTGAAGGTCGCGGTCTGCAGGGTGGGCGAAGCGGTGGTGACAGTGCCGCCTACCTGGGTCCAGGTGCTGCCACTGTTGGTGGAGTACCAGAGGGTCCAGGTGGTGCTGGCGTCGGAACCATAGCTGCCATGCTTCACGGAAACGCTTTGCGCCCCGTTCGCCCAGTTGGTTTTCATGGTCAGCTTGCCGCTGTTGCGCGTGCGCACGCTTTGCGCGCCGTTCTTGGGATCGGCGCTGGTGTTGCCCAGCAGGGCGTCGTTCAGGGTCCAGGTGCCCGAGGGGAAGGTCACGTCTCCCGTGGCGTAGGCGGCCTTGGTGCCCGTGTCGAAGGTTTCCGTGAACGAGGTTCCACCACTGGTGGCGAAGGCCGCCGCGATGCTGTGATTCGCGGCCACGTTGGAGAAGGTGTAGGTGGCCAGGGCCCCCTGGTTCACACCATCTACGGTCACACTGCTCACTTGGTAGCCTGCATTGGGCGTCATGGTGAAGGACTGGCTGGCACCCGCGCTCACGGAAACGGCGCCCGAGGGCGCGATCGTTCCGTTGGCCCCGGCGGAGGCCGTGATGGTGTAGCTCTGGCCCCCAGGCGCCACCGTGATGAGCCGCGTGGCGCTGGCGCTGGCCCCGGAGGCGTCCGAGGCGGTGAACGTCACGGTGTAGGTGACGGCACTGGCGGTGGCGTTGCTGAAGGTGTGGGTGGCGCTGACGCCCGTGGCCGTTCCGCCATCTCCAAAGGTCCAGCCATAGGTGATCGTGGCTGTGCTGCTGCTGTCCGTGGCGCTGCCCGCGAAGGACACCGACACGCCGGCGTTCACGCTGAGGTTGCCGCTGGGGGTGGTGATGGCCGCCGTGATGACGTTGGGCAGCACGGTACCCGCGTTGTAGGAGCCCACCTTGAAGGTGGTGGGATCGTACCACTTGTAGCCAGCGGCCGGGGTGGCCCAGGGTTCGGTCTGGGGTTCCGTGGAGCTGGCCGGATCCTCCATGGCCAGCAGCGCCGTGGGGGTGTCCAGCTGGAGACCCGCCACCTGGCTCAGCGCCGTGTAGGATTCATGCGTGGCCAGCCAGTCGACGAGGTTGGACATGAGCGTGGCATCGTTCTGCTCCTGCCATCCCGCGTACGTGGTCTTGGCGCCGCCGGTCTCCTCCTTCAGGTATTTCGGGGTGGCGTCCTCGACGGGCGAGGAATCGCCGATGAAGGCGGCCTTCCCCAGGCCCACCTTGGCGATGGCCGCCATGGGACCTTCGGCGCGCCCGCCGCCGTTGTACACGCCCTGGTCCACGGCGCTGGACCACTTCACCGTGGTGGCGGGCAGGTAGACCAGGCCCTTGGCCTTGGCGGGATCCAGGATCGCCAGCGTCGCGCCCGCGTGCATGGCCACCGTGGCCACGCCCGTGGTGATGTTGAAGGCCTGGCTGGGCACCACGATGTCGTTGGCCACGAGATCGCCCAGGGCGTTGTAGCGGAAGCGCACGCCGAAATTCGTGGCGAGCCAGTCCGAGCTGACCACCCCCTGCATGGGGTACGAGGCCGCCTCGGCGGCGCTCATGCCCTTGGCAGGATTGGTCCAAGCGCCCCGCCGGTATCCGTTGAAGACTTCAGAGCCGTCCCAGCGGTTCTTGTTGCGGTCGGCGTTGTAGTGGTCGGCGATGAGGAAGAGGGAGCCTCCGTTCTGGACGTACTGCAGCAGGGCCGCCTGCTCCGAGGTCTTGAAGGGGATGTTGCACTCGGCCATCACCACCACGTCCCAGCCTGTGAGATCCGCCAGCGTGATGGGCGTGACCTTGCGGAGCTCCTTCACGTAGTAGCCCTTGTCCGCCAGGGCGTTGGCGAAGTCCGAAAAGGCGCCGTCGATGACCCAGTCCGCCGCGCCGGCGGTGGAACCGTGCGTGTTGTCGAAGAGCACTTTCTTGCCGTTGACGGTGCCGCGGGCGGCGATGGAAGGCGCCGGATCGTTGGCGCCCTCGGCGGGGAGAGAGGTGGAGCCCGCCGCCCACAGCAAGGCCGCAAGCAGGGGATGGAAGACGCGGCGCGCGCGATCCGCCAGAGGGGAGGCCATAATGATCCTTTCAGGAAGTGAGGGGCCAAGCTTAACCAGCGCAGCGGCGCCTTCCCGCCGACGGGCCTGTTAATTGATGTGAATTTTTGGATCTATGGAGAACCGCCCCGTGAAAACCATTTCGCTGCGCGTGGACGTGGACACCCTGGAAGGCTCGTTGGCGGGCATTCCCACCCTGCTGCGCCTGCTGGACAAGCACCGGATGCAGGCCAGCTTCTACTTCAGCTTCGGCCCCGACAACAGCGGCAAGGCCATCCGCCGCATCTTCCGCAAGGGCTTCCTGGACAAGATGCGCCGGACCAACGGCCCGAAGCTCTACGGCTTCAAGACCATGATGTACGGCGTGCTGATCCCCGCCCCCATCATCTGGAAGAAGGCAGCGGCCCAGATGCAGTCCGCCAGGGCCGCCGGGCACGAGGTGGGCATCCACGGTTGGGACCATGTGCAGTACCACGATCTGCTGGATCGCAAATCCCGCCGCTGGCTGGCGGACTGGTACGCGAATGCCCACGAGGCCTTTGGTTCAGTCTTCGGCAGCAAGCCCCTGGGCGCCGTGAGCCCGGCCTGGCGCTGCAACGACACCACGCTGGAGCTGCAGGAGGCCTATGGCCTGGCCTATGCCGGCGACTGCCGGGGCTTCGCGCCCTTCTATCCCATCGTGAAGGGCCAGGTGCAGAGGACCCTTCAGATCCCCACCACCCTGCCCACCCTGGACGAGTTGCTGGGCCTGGACGGCCGCACCCCGGACCAGGTGAACCGGGAAGTGTGGGACCTGGTGCGCGAGGACGCCCTCAACGTCTACGCGCTGCACACGGAAGTCGAAGGCGGCGCCCTCTTCGAAACCTTCGATGCCTTCCTGGCCGGCCTCAACGAACGCGGCGTCCGGGCCCGCACCCACGCCGACTGGCTGCCGGAGCTGCTCGCCGCCCAGCCCCCCGCCAAACAGATCACCCGCCGCGACATCCCCGGCCGGGCCGGCTGGGTGAGCTGGGAAGGGTGAGCTGGGAAGGCACAGGAGGCCCCCGTGGAGCCCTCGCAAGGCGAGGTTCCCTGCGGTAGCCTCAGGATCATCCTTCGAGGTCGCCATGCGCCTGCCCTTCCTCCTTGCCGCCCTCCTTCCCCTGATGGCCCAGGAACCTGCCTCCGAAGCGCGCCTCAAGCATGTGGAGGGCCGCGTGAACGGCCTGCACTGGGAGCTGGACGCCCTCCGCAAGGCCACCGACGACCAGCTCTGGTTCCAGCGCCTCTCGGACGTGGCCGTGGTGGACAAGGTGACCTACACCGGCCCGCCGAACCCCCGGGGCGAGGAGCCCTACGGCATCAAGAACGAACGGCACCCCCTGAAGATCCAGCAGTACGTCTTCGTGCCCCGCAAGGCTGAGAAGGGAAGGAAACTGCCCCTCATCGTCCTGCCCCATGGCGGTGTCCACAGCGACTTCAGCACCTACCACGCCCACATCGTCCGCGAGATGGTGGAGCGCGGCTACATCGTGGTGGCACCTGACTACCGGGGCTCCACGGGCTACGGCAAGGGGCACTACGACGCCATCGACTACGGAGGCCTGGAAGTCGACGATGCGGTGGCGGGCCGCGACTGGGCCGTGGAGCACCTGCCCGTGGATCCCAAGCGCTGCGCCATGGTGGGGTGGAGCCACGGCGGCCTCATCGCCCTCATGGCCGTTTTCGACCACCCGGAGAAGTTCGCCGCCTGCTACGCCGGCGTGCCCGTCTCGGACCTGCTGATGCGCGTGGGCTACGCGGGGGAGGAATACCGGGACGACGCCGTGGTCCGCACGTTGTTCGGCGGCAAGACCCCCAGCGAGGACGTGGATCTCGTGCGCCGCCGCAGCCCCGTGTGGAACGTCCACAAACTCCGGACGCCCCTCCTCGTCCACAGCACCACCAACGACCGCGACGTGAACGTGGTGGAGGTCGAATCCCTCCTCACCGCCTTGAAAGCCGCCGGCAAGACCTTCGAGTCCAAGATCTATCCCGACGCCCCCGGCGGCCACAGCTTCAACCGCATCGACACCACCGTGGCCCTGGAATCCAGGAAAGAGATCTACGCCTTCCTCGAGAAACACCTGAAGTAGGGCCCGACCTGAATGGATGGAAACGAAGAAGCCCGGCTTTGCCGGGCTTCTTCGTGGGGGTCCGGGGGTCTTCGCGCAGCGAAGCGGAGCGTGGAACCCCTGGGGGAACATCAAAGAAGAAGCCCGGCTCTGCCGGGCTTCTTCGCGGGGGTCCGGGGGTCTTCGCGCAGCCAAGCGGAGCGTGGAACCCCGGGGGAACATCAAGCATGCTGTTTGAGCTTGTCCTTGCCGCCGAACCACTGGTCCCAGTACACCACCACGGGCGCGGCAATGTAGATGGACGAGTAGGTGCCGGTGATGACGCCGATGACCAGCGGGAAGGCCAGATCGTGCAGGGCCGGGCCGCCGAAGAGCCAGAGGCAAACGGACACGAAGAGCACCGAGAGGGAGGTGAGAATCGTCCGGCCCAGGGTCTGGTTGATGGAATCGTTCACCAGTTTCGTAATGCTGGCCCGGCGGTACTCGGGCCGGTGGCTGTTCTCGCGGATCCGGTCGAAGACCACGATCGTGTCGGCCATGGAGTAGCCCATGAGGGTGAGGAAGCTGGCCACCACGGGCACGTTGAACTCGTAGCCGAAGGCCGCGAAGAGACCCAGGGCCATGAGCAGGTCGTGGATGAGGGCCACGATGCCGCCCACGGCGAAGCTCGCAGTGAAGCGGAAGATCACGTAGACCAGGATGGCCGCCATGGCCAGGGCCACGGCCGTGAGCGTCTTGCTGGTCCACTCGCCGGAAATGCTCGGGGAGAAGCTTTCGTTCTTGCGGATGGCCACCGCGCCCAGGCGGTACGTGGTCTGGACCGTGTCCTTCACCGCCACAGGCAGGTCCTGGGGCAGCTCGCTGAAGGCATGGTAGAGGCCCGAGGTCAGGCGATCGCGGCTGGCGATGATCTTCTCCGCCAGGGGAGTGTAGGTGGAGGTGAGGATCGTTTCGTCGTTGGCCGCATGCAGCGGGTTGGCCTTGGCGAGGGTGTCCGCCAGGGTCTTGGAGCCTTCCAGGTTCAGGGCGGGCAGCGGGTTGCCGGCGGCATCAGGATCCAGCTGCTTGAAGATGGCCCGCAGGGCGTTGGCCTGGACGGTGCTGTCCTTCTGGTCCCCCTCTTTGGAGGCCTTCACTTTCACTGCGAAATCGCGCACGGACTTGTCGGGGTTCTCGTAGGGCACTACGGTGGCGTCAGTGAAGCCTTGCTTGGCCAGAGCGGCCCGGATGGTCTCCGCCTCGATGTTGCCGCGGAACCGCACGGTCATGTCGTTGCCGCCCACGAACTGCATGCCCAGCTGGATGCGGTTGTTGTGGGTCAGGTTCCAGGGCCGAACGTAGAGCAGGCAGAGCACGATGATGCCCCAACTAATGGCCAGGGCCATGCCCTTGTACTTCATGAAATCGAAGGACGAGCCCTTGAAGAAGGTGTGGACGCCCACGGAGAGGGTCTTGGTGCCCGGATGCTGTTCCAGCACCCAGTCATAGATGAAGCGGCTGATGTAGATGCTGGTGAACAGCGAGGCCACCACACCCACGGTGAGGGTCACGGCGAAGCCCTTCACCGGACCAGTGCCGAAGATGAAGAGCAGCAGGGCCGCGAAGAGCTGGGTCACGTGGCTGTCCACGATGGTCCAGAACACGCGGTCGAAGCCCGCATCGATGGCGCCGGGCACGCTCTTGCCCAGGGCCAGTTCCTCCTTGATGCGCTCGAAGATGAGGATGTTGGCGTCCACCGCCATGCCCAGGGTGAGCACGAAGCCCGCGATGCCAGGCAGGGTCAGGGTGGCGCGGAAAGAGCCCAACAGGCCCATCATCACGATGACGTTCACCACCAGGGCCGTGATCGCGTTGGCGCCGGACCAGCGGTAGAAGTAGACCATGAAGCCGATGATCACCAGGAAGCCCACCAGGGCGGAGGTCACGCCGGCGTGGATGGAATCGCGGCCCAGGCCGGGGCCGACCACGCCTTCCTCCAGGAACTTCATGGGGGCGCGCAGGGCGCCGCTGCGAAGCTGGCTGGCGAGGTCGTCGGCCTCCTGGGCGGAGAAGCTTCCGGCGATGCGCACCGCGCCGCCGATGATCTTCTCCTTGGCGCTGAGCTCCGTAACGATCTTGTGGTCCAGCACGATGGCGATGAGGCGGTTCTCCTCCGCCGCGATGCCGGTGAGGCGCGCGAAGTCGTCATCGCCCTTCTTGTTGAGGGTGAAGTTCACTTCGTTGGCTTCGGTCTGGGAATTGGAGGCGCGGTGTGAATCGATGATGTCGGCGCCGTCCACCGCCACCCGGCTTTCCAGCAGCACCCAGCGGCTGATCTTCTCTTCGCCCGGCTTGGCCTTCACCACGGGCTGGCCCGCGCGGCGGGCCTGGCGCTCGCTTTCGATTTCCGGCAGCAGCTCGAATTCCGGGGGAATGGCGCCTTGGTAGGCGGCAAGCCCTTCTTCCTTGGTGGCGAAGTAGACCTGGGGAGCCTTGGCCACAAGCCGCTGCTCCAGGTGGCCGGGCGTGGCCAGCAGCTTCTTGATGCGCTCGCGGTCGCCTTCCTCGATGCCCGGGATCTCCACCACGATGCGGTTGCCTTCGGCGCCGCTGGCCGTGATTTCGGGCTCCAGCACGTTGGCGGGGTCGATGTCCCGGATGCGCTTCTCGATGACTTCCAGGGCCCGCTTGTTGGCGTCGTCCTTCAGCTGCTTCTGGTAGGAATCCTTCTGGGTCAGGCGGAAACCGTCACCGTCCGCGGCCACCGAGTAGCCTGGGAAGTAGTCCTTGGCGACCTTCTCCACCGTGGCCTTCTGCTCGGCGCCCACGCCATCCACCCGCAGGACCGCGCCGTCCACGCGCACGGCGGCCCCGGGCAGGCCCTTCTCCTTCAGGCGGGAGATCAGCCGGTCCTTGCCGTCGCGCAGATCGGCGGCAAGGGCCTCCTGGCCCTGGACCTCCAGTTCGAAGTGGACGCCGCCCCGGAGATCGAGGCCCAACTTCACTTTGGACAACGGCAGGAAGAAATAGCCACAGCCGAACAGCACGGCCAGGACAACAGCGAGGCGCCAGAGGCTCCGTTTGGTCACGGGGCGCTCCTTACAGGAAGCGGACCGACGTCTGATCGAGAGGGGCGCCGGTCCGGAAGGTCATGGAGAGATCAGTTCTGCTTGGTTTCGGGTTCGGTGGCCAGCGAGGCGACCGCCGTGCGGCGGGCCTTCACCACGGAGCTGCCCAGCTTCACCCAGATATGCTTGTCCTCGACGCGGTCGATGGTGGCGTAGAGGCCGGAACTGAGCACCACTTCATCGCCGGCCTTCAGCTTGGAGAGGCGGGCTTCCATCTCTTTGCGGGCCTTGCTCTGGGGCCGGATGAGAAGGAAGTAGAACATCAGGCCCATGCCGCCGATGAAGACGAACTGGGTCCAGCCCGGGGGGCCTGCTGCGGGGGTCTGCTGGAACAGGGCGAAGGTCATTCAAGGCTCCTCGGTCATCCATCCGGCGCGTGTGGTCTGGGCGAAGGCCGGAAACCGGTTCTCCAGCAGGGCCTGCCTCGCGGCGCGGGTGAGTCCCACAGTGTAGCTCAGGTTATGGATCGTGTTCAGCGTGAAGCCCAGCAGTTCCCCGCAGCGCAACAGGTGGTGCAGGTAGGCCCGGGAAAAGGTGCGGCAGGTGTAGCAACCGCAATCTGGGTCCAAGGGAAGGTCCGCCTCCCTGTGCCTGGCGTTCTTGAGGTTGAGGCGTCCCCTTCCCGTGAGGATGCGCCCATGCCGGGCCTCCCGGCTGGGCAGCACGCAGTCGAAGAGATCCACCCCGTGCTCGATGCCGAAGAGCAGATCTTCGGGTGTGCCGACACCCATCAGGTAGCGGGGACGGTCCTGGGGCAGCTCCTTCACGAATTCGGCCAGCACCGCGTTCATCTCCACCTTGGGCTCGCCCACGCTGAGCCCCCCCACTGCGAAGCCCTGGAAGGGGGTCTTCGCGTCCAGTTCCAGCGCCTCCGCCAAGTGGCGGCGGCGCAGATCCAGATGGGTTCCCCCCTGGTTGATGGCGAACAACCCCTGATGCGGCTGCAGCGGCACGGCGCGGCTCCGGCCCAGCCAGCGGGTGGTCCGCGCCATGCTGATCTCCAGCTTGGGGCGCTCCAGCTGGCCCGGCGGGCACTCGTCCAGGGCCATGACGATGTCGGAGCCCAGGTTCCGCTGGATCTCCATGCTGCGTTCCGGCGAGAGGAATTGCGGGCTGCCGTCGATGTGGCTCTGGAAGGTGACGCCCTCTTCGTTCATCTTCCGCAGGTCCGCCAGGGAGAACACTTGGAAGCCCCCTGAATCCGTGAGGATGGGGCCATCCCACCCCATGAAGCGATGCAGGCCGCCCAGCCGCGCGATCAGCGCGTCGCCGGGGCGCAACCCCAGGTGGTAGGTGTTGCCCAGAACCACCTGGGGCGCGATGTCGCCCAGCTGGACGGGGGTGATTCCCTTCACGGTGCCCTGCGTGCCCACGGGCATGAAGGCTGGCGTCAGCACCTCGCCGTGGGCCGTGCGAAAGCGGCCCGCGCGGGCTGGCTCCGCTTCGCCCCTGCTTTCGCCCCGGAAGGTGAAGTCTGAAGTTGTGATTTGTGGCATGACAGCAACCTGGCTTTCTTAACAATATTTAACAATTCCATCCTTTTCCCGGCTTAAAGGATGTCGCGGTGATCATGAAAAAACAGATGAATACCGTATCTACGTGGGCTTGCAGGCAGTTTCTAAGGCTTGACCAACCGCCGCCCCTTTGCCATCTTAGCCGCTGGGCTTGCCCCAGTTCTTTTCCCTAAACCTTGTGGCCGAACCGGTGTTCCCGCTGGCTCGGCTTGTTTTTTTCCTCCTGGATCTTTCAAGGGAGTCGCATGAGCAAAGATCCCCAGAAACCCGTTCCCGCCAAGTCGGCTGCCCCCGCAGAGACGCTGGAGGATTCCGTTTACCGGTCCTCTCTCTCTGCCGGAAACGAAGCCATCAAGCGGGGCAATCCCATGGTCACCATCCCGACGACGGTGGCCATGTACGCGCTCTTCGGCTTCGTTGCCCTCCAGCTGGCCAAACAATCGTCAGTGGTCAAGGAGAAGCTGAAGACTGTGGGCATCGATATCAGCGAGAAGGCTGAAGACGCTCCGCCGCCGCCTCCTCCCCCCCCGCCTCCGCCACCACCGCCCCCGCCGCCGCCGATGGCCGCTGTCAGCTCCAAGGCTGACACGACCCCCATCGACCCCCGGCAGGAAGTGGTGCCCGAGCAGGCTCCGAAGGAACTGCCCAAGCAGGATCACTCCCTGGGCGGCGTCCCGGGCGGCGTTCCCGGCGGCGTTCCCGGCGGCGTCATCGGTGGTGTGGTCGGCGGTGTGGTCGGCGGCGTGGTCGGCGGTCAGGGCAAGGTCGTGGATTTCGACTTCAGCCAGATCAAGATCAAGTACCAGCCCCCCGCGCCTCCCTACCCCCCCCTCGCCAAGATCGCGAAGATCCAGGGCACTGTGGTGGTGGAAATCACAGTCGGACCTGACGGCGTGCCCACGTCGGCCGTGGCCAAGGAAGGCCCTCCCCAGCTGCGTCCTTCCGCCGAGGCCTACGCCATGATGTGGAAGTTCGAGCCCGCCATGCTGAACGGACAGGCCCAGTACGCCCGCTTCAAGCTGACGATGCCCTACCGACTCAAGTAGCCCACCCAACCCCGTCATCCACCTTTTCTCCTTCCCTCATAAGGAAACCTCATGAACCTGCTTTCCTCCCCCCTCATGCTCGCCCTCGCTGAAGGCGGCCACGACAGCTTCTCCCCCAAAGAGCTCTTCATGGCGGCCTCCCCCGCGAACAAGGGGATCATCATCATCCTCTTCATCCTGCTGGCGTACCAGATCTACGTGACGGTCGAGCGTTTCGTCACCTACGCCCAGAGCAATGCGGCCTCCGACAAGTTCCTGAAGCTCTTCATGGACACCCTCCGCCGCGGCGATTTCGAAGCCGCCAAGCGCGCCGCCACCACCCACAACAAGAGCCACGTGGCCCTGGTGCTCAAGCACGGCCTGGACATCTTCCAGTACGAGAAGCAGCTCAAGACCATGAACCCCAACCACGATGCCATCCAGCCCGTTGAGCGCGCCATCGCCCGCGGCACCGCCGAAGTCCTCGAGCTCCTCAAGAAGGGCATGAGCGGCCTGGCCACCATCGGCGCCCTGGCCCCCTTCATCGGCCTGCTCGGCACCGTGATCGGCATCATCAAGGTCTTCTCCGACCTGAAGACCAAGGGCGCTGGCGACATCAACGCGCTGGCCGGCTCCATCGGTGAGGCCCTGGCCACCACCGCTCTCGGCCTCATCGTCGCCATCCCCGCCGTGTGGATCTACAACCTGCTGACCAACAAGCAGGACGTCGTCGTCACCAACATCAACAATGCGGCCTCCCAGATGATCGACGAGTTCATCCGCCGCGAGAGCCAGAACTAAGCAGACTTTCCACCCCGTCCGGGGGCGCGAGCCCCCGGGCCATTCAGAGGAGCACACCATGGATGCAGGTGGTGGCAAGAAGGGTGGCGTGAAGTCGGACATCAACGTCACGCCCCTCGTGGACATCGTGCTGGTGCTGCTGATCATCTTCATCGTGATCACGCCCGCGGTGAACAGCAGCGTGAAGCTGCCGCTCGCCAAGCACAGTCCCAAGGCCGAGAAGAACAAGGATGAGAAGTACCTCACCCTGCTCTTCCAGTCCAAACGCAACGACAAGTATGAAGTGATCGGCCCCGGCCCTGTCCTCATCGACGACAAGGACGCCAAGGACGAAGTCTTCTTCGTCAACAACGAAGCCCAGCAGCAGAAGCTCATCGACTACATCAACCGCAACGTCTCGGCCCTGAGCCAGAAGGTTGTGTTCGTGAAGGCCGACGCGGATCTGCCCTTCAAATACGTCAACGAACTGTTCCAGGTCTGCCGGAAGGGTGGCGCCGACGAGGCGTCCATCGTCACCAGCGAAGACAAGGCCGAAGAGAAGAAAGGGGGCAACTGATGGACGCCGGCGGCCCCAAGGGCAAACAGAAATCCGATATTAACGTCACCCCCCTGATCGACATCGTGCTCGTGCTCCTCATCGTCTTCATCGTGATGGTGCCCGGTCTCGACAAGGCCACCAAGGTGGTGGTGCCCCAGGTGGTGGTGCAGAACAAGCCCACGCCTCCCGACCCGAACAACATCCTGATCCAGGTTGACCAGGACGGGAACATGACCCTCCAGCAGGACAAGGTCGACGCCCAGGGCCTGAAGGACAAGCTTCCCGATGCCGTGATGCTCCAGCCCCTCGGCTACCGGAAGGTCTTCCTGAAGGTGGATGAGGACGTGAAGTTCCAGGCCATGGTGGATGTCCTCGACGCCATCCGCGTCGCGGGCGACATCGCCAAGAAGAAGTCCCTCGAACAGGTCGACAAGTTCCAGGGCCAGGACGGCGGCGATACCAAGGTCGCGGTCTCCCTCAGGAAGCGCGCCGCAGCCACCGCTCCGGTCAGCTAACGCCTGAAGGTCGTGAAGAAAAGGGCCCGCTTCGGGCCCTTTTCTTTTTGGGCCCGCCATATCCAGTCAATGGCTGATGGGGCCCGGGGAAACGGCGAAGTCATCGTTGAAGGCCGTTTCTTCCTTCCTGGTCGCGTAGGAGGCGTCCGAACCGCCGAAGAAGGTGCTGAACTGGAAGGCGTCGATGCCGAAAGCAGACGTATCCCGGAACCGGAAATCCTGCCGGTCGAAGGCCAGCCTTCCGTCGATCCAGCCCTGGACGATGCCGTCGTGCTGCCCGGGCGTATTCATCCGCACCCGGTGTTCGATCCAGTGCCAGGTGCCCGGCCTGAAGACAACCGGCGCGCCTCAGCGTCCAGGCCAGTTCATCGCCGTAGGCTCCCGTCGTCGTTCCGGGCCCCCCAGCCAGGCCGTGCATTTTTGCCCTCTTTGACGAAGTCGAATCCGCTTTGGACCTTCACCCGGTAGGCCACGTACAGCTCCTCATGCGACTGGAGGGCTCCCCCCGCCCCGAACGGCGTGTTCCAAACCTCGCCTCCCCCGGGGTACCGGATCTTCATCGACCTTCCCCCCTCATAACCCTCGGGGCCTTCCACCACGCTGAGATAGCCCTCGTCCGGGCCATCGGTCCAAGGCGGCCGGTTCCAATCCGCCGCCAAGGTCGAAGGGCCGTACAACCCCACGGAATCCTGGAAAAGGTCGAGGAGAACACCCGAAGCGGCAAGGGGGAGAGGAGGTCGCCCCAGAGCCGCCGCCCCCGCAACCTTGGGTTCCGGCCAGCAGGACCAGCGCTCCCACAGCAGATGGCACCCCCCTCCAGCTTTTTGCCTGATTCATGGGCAGCATTTCAGGCCCTCCGGAGCTTCCGGAACGCCCATTTCGCCATGGCCCATGCGGCCCGCTCCACCACCACGATGCCCAGCACCAGGACCGCGGCAAGCCCCAGGATCCAGCCCTTGCGCTGCGAGACCGCCTGGCTGTAAGCCGAAAGGCTGTCGAAGCTGGTCCACTCGTCATGGATGCGGCCATCCACCACCCGCCACAGGGTGATTCCCTTCATGGCCACGCGGGCCCCCGTGGGAGGAAGCCCTCCGTAGCCAGCGCGGGTATGCGTGCCGCGGAAAATCCAGAGCGTGGCCACCCAGTCTCCTTCGGCGATGGTCCGTTCCACAGTCATGGTGAGATCCGGGAAGGCCTGCTTCTCGGCCCGGACCGCCGCCTGATCCTCCGCCAGGCCCACGGACTGGCGGAGGCCATGATTCTGAAAGTCCGGCGCGTAGATTTCATCTGCCACGGCGAACCGGCCTTGATTGAAGATTTCGTGGAACACCCGTTGGACGACGGCCTTGTTCCGGGCCGGGCCGTCCGGCGCCTGGGAGGCCAGCGGAGTGGGGACAGCCAGGCACAAGGCGGCCAACACGAGGGACAGGCGCATGGAGCACCTCCGTAGGTTTTGAGGGGGAGATAGGGCCCTTTACGGCTGACCCTTCTCCAGGTTTAGCCCGCCGGCCTCCGAATCACCCCGGGGCCCTCTCAGGCCGCCGCCGGGCTTGGATGGCAAATCCCCTCAGGGGTTGTAGGCCCCCTGCGGCTGGTTCAAGCCGGCGGCGTGGAAGGCCGAAGCCAGCGCTCCGCCCCGGAAAGCGCCGCGATCTGCCGCTTCCAGATGATCCAGCAGATGACTGAGGTTGGCACCGCTGGGCACCGCGGGAACGCCCAGGTCCGCCGCCAGTTCAGGCAGGGTGAGGTCATCCAGGAAGGTCCCCTCCTCCCGCACCACCGCACCCCTCAAGGTGTACTGGTCCGTCGGGCCCGTCACCGTTCGCAGGCTGGCGGAAGGCACCACCACCGCATCCACCCAAGGGACGGCGCCTCCTCGTTCCATTCTTCCGGACTGCGCCTCCCGGTCCGCATGGGCGGCGTACTTCAGATCCTCGCCGCAAAGCAGGCCCGCCACGGTGACGGATTCACCGAAGCTGAAGTTCTTCGCGGGGATCACGCGCAGGTGGCTGCCCACGGCGCGGTTCAACTCCGCCACCACGCGGCTGAGGGTGGGGGCGAAGCTGGAGCCCGTAAGCATCAGCACCCGGCGCCCGGCGAAGCCCCGGGCCCGCGGGCTCTTGATGAAGCGGCGGCTGTGCTCAAGAAAGCGCCGCACCAGGCCAACTCCGTTTTCCAACTGGGCCCAGGAGCGGGAATAAAAGGCCCGGCCCGGCACTTCGATGCCCGCCCGGGTGAACCATTCGTCCGCCAGCAGCAACCAGGGCTCGCCATCGTTGGCCTTGGCGTAGCGCCGCACCTCAGGGGTCCAACGCGCCACCCATTCACGGGCGAAATCCGGCCCCACGTCCTTCACATCCGGCAGGTTCTCCCGGTGGGCCGTGAGGCCCACGGGGACACAGGAAAGGCTCAGCACGCTGCCCCGCCCTTCCCGCCGGCGGGCCCACAAGTCGTCCAGGGTCCGCTGCCAGATGGCTCCGTCGTTCAGATCCGGCGCCACCACCGCCTGGGTATGCACATCGATGCCTCCCGCCAGCAGCCGGTCGATCTTGCGGAGGATGTCGCCCTCCCGGGGATTGCCCACCACCTTCACCCGGGCCGCGGGGTCCGTGGCGTGCACGGAGACATGAATGGGGCTCAGGCGCTCCCGCACGATGCGGTCCAGTTCCGCGTCGTCGCTGCTCGAAAGCGTCGTGAAATGACCATAGAGGAAGGAAAGGCGGACGTCTTCATCCTTGAGATACAGCGATTTCCGGAATCCCTTGGGCATCTGGTGCACGAAGCAGAACACGCAGTTCTGCTTGCAGACCTTCACCTCATCCTGGGCCAGATCCACCCCGATGCCTTCGCCGCCGTTCTCCACGAAGGTTTCGAACCGGCTGCCATCCGGCCGCTGCAGCACCAGCCCGGCCTCGTCCTCCCGGGAGATGAGGAACTGGTAGTTCAGCTGGTCCAGCACCGCCTCGCCGTGGATCTCCAGCAGCGTGTCGCCCGGGCGGATCCCCGCCTCCTCCGCGAGGCTGCCCGGTTCCACACTGATGATCTGAACGCCCTTCTGTGCCAATGCGATGCTCCACAGGTAGAGCCATCACAACAGGGCTCCAGAATCAATTCTGACAGGCTGGGCGCCCAGATCCGATCAGCATATCAAACCAAGAAAAAGCTCGGGTTACCTCAAACATCCTTCATGACAGGATTCGCCTGAACCCGTCAAAGAGCGCCCCCGGGATCCCCAGAGGCGCTCTTCTAAGTTCACGGTTGCTGGCCTTCGTCAGAATTTCACGCCCGCGGACACCAGGTAGGATCTTGGAGCCGCGAAGTCGGAGGCGCTGCGGGGCTTGCCGAAGGTTGCGCTGTTGGTCGGAGTCCAGGGGTCTCCCAGAGTGGAAGCCTCGGCGTAGGCCGTGTCCCAACGGAGCTGCTGCTGGTGGTTCCAGACATTGAAGGCCGAGATCTTGATGTATCCCACAACAGCCTTCTCCCGGACCTTTGCAATCGTGAAATCCTGCTGAAGAGAGGCATCCAGGTTGGCGAAGCCGTTGAACACGCCCGTTCCGCGCCGCCCATCAGCGAACTGGAACACGGTGATGTCGTGGGAATTGGGATTGGCCGCCAGGTTCGGAACATCCGTGCCGACATCATAGGTCCGGCCCACGTTGTAGTGCTGTCCGGACCTGAAACGGTAATTCAGTCCGAAGGTCACTTTCCCGTAGCTGTTCTCCCCCATGTGGGAGGCCTGGACGTTGTAGGCCAAGGGGGATTGGGCCCCGATGGTGGCGAGCCTGCCGGTGGGATTGTGAGTCTTCCAGTTGTAGTTGACCGTGCCAACGGGATAGATGTCGTAGTTCCGGAGGAACTCGCCGGACCCCGGAGAACTCAACCCCTCGCCCACATAGTTTCCTCTCAGATCGGACCAGGTGATGTTGGCAGCCAGGAACCAGGCTCCGCGCTGCAACTGGCCATCGAGTTCCAGGGACTTGTATTTCTTTTCGGCATCTGAAGAATTCGTCCAGTAGTTGATGTCCAGGATGTTCCCCGAGGGATCGCTCACCGAACCGTTCTGCCCCACAATCGCGTCCTGCAGATTGGACCATGTCTTTTGGACCGCGGTGGCCCTGACGAATCCCGATCCCATTTCGGGGTGCTTGAAGTTGTACGTCAGCGTAGCCTGCATCTCGTCCACCTGCGTGGGCTTGAGATGAGGGTCGAATGTCACGTTCAGGGCAGCGTTGGTGTAGGAGTAGCTCCCCGGCGTCGTGTCGAAGTACTGGAGCGGATTGCTCGCCTTGTTCAACCTCGACAGGTCGTACCAGGTCGATTCAGCTGCCGCCCCTGCATTGCCCGCGGCGGTCACATCGCTGTTCGCTCCGAATGTTCCATTGCTGAAGAAGCGATAGGAGACCGCGTTATTGACGTAGGTGGCGCCGGAAAGAGTGGATTCCAGGGGGCGGCCCTGAAGACGGCTGAAGCTGAGCCCAGCCACCAGCTTGGAATCTCCGAACAGGTCGAACTTCATGCCCAGGCGGGGTGACAAGGTAGAGGCCGATGCCACCTTGCCCACGGCCAGCGACTTGGAGTCATACCAATCGAAGCGGAGGCCGATGTTGAACAGCCAATGGCTATCGAGGGTCCATTTGTCATTGATGTAAAGGCCATTGAGGTTGGTTGTCAGCTTATCGGGCACGTACTGGAGAACATCCATGTAGGCTCCCCCGTCGTCCCAGGCGAACTTACGGGACAGCGGATCGTAGGTGTTGACCCGTATCCGCCACATGTCGAGGTTGCTTCCGATGCCCGGGATATCCACGCGGCCGGAGCTCTGGTAGCCAGAGGCCTCGATGGTTCCCACGTAGTTGTCGAAGCCCAAATCCGTTTCGTGGCTACCCGCGGCGCTCCAGAACGCGCTCAGTTTGATGGCGGCCGTCTTGTTCTTCCGTTGGTCGAACATGGGATCCGTGTGGTCCCAGTAGCCGCTGCCGTAGTAGGCGCCATTGGCACGGCTGATGATCAACCCATCGAAATAGGAAAGCGGATTGGCCTTCTCGTTTCCCAGCGACTGCTCCTTGGTCCCGTATCTCGCCGTGAGGGTCAGCGACGTGGTCAGGATGGAGCGCCAGGAGAGGTTCCAGAACTTGCCGGTGGTCGCGAACTGGGCCAGAGCGGCCTCTTCGCCCGCTCCCACGCTGCGGTTGTAGGCGAGCTTGCTGTTGTTGTACGTGGCCGTGAGGGTGTTGGTGGAGTTGGGAGAGAAGGTCAGCTTCATTTCCCGCCTGTAATCGCTCTGATTTTGGATGTAGTCGATGGGCCCCATGGGCGGGACATATCCGCCCGGCCCACGCCCTGTGGTCTTCGTGAACGTGGCGGGAGTGGATGGATGGGAATCGAAATACCCCCCGAAAAACCAGAGGATATCCTTGACGATAGGGCCGCCGAAAGTCACGGAGCGGTTGTCGGTCAGGTTGTTGGGAAGGGAACCGCGGCTCTGCTGGGGGGCATAGGCATTCCACGCCGGATTCTGCAGATCCCAACGGACCGAACCGGAGAATTCGTTGCCGCCGCTCTTGGTGATCTGGTTGATGACACCGCCCTCGATATAGCCGTATTCGGCCGGAATGGCGCCAGTAAGCACCTGGGTTTCTTCTACCGCCTCGAAAATGGTGCCGATGCGCTGGCCGCCGTAGAGGTTGTCCATGATGTTCTGGCCGTCGACCATGACAAGATTGCCGCTGCCCTGGGCGCCCCGGATTTCGATTTCACCTTGGGCGGCATTGCCGCTCTGCACCACGCCCGGGGATAGATAAGCCACGCTCAAGGCGCTGTCCCGGTTGACCGGAAGCGAATCGATCGCGTCCTTCGTGTAATTGATGGCCGTCTTGAATTCGGCCTTGTCGGCGCCAGCGGCAGTGGCGACGATCTCCACCACGGCCGATCCCACCGGAGACAGCGTCACCCGAGGGCTGGAGATCTGTTCGAGCCCGATGCGCTGCGTCAAGGTGACACTTTCGAAGCCTTCCTTAGAGAGAGAGATCGTGTAGGTTCCGGGCGGGAGGAGCCGCGCGATGAAGCGGCCGTCTTCGCCGGAAAGGATGATGCGCTGTCCCTGCATGGAGGGAGAGGAAAGGACCACCCTCACCCCCTCGAGTTTTTTACCGGTCCTGTCCACGGCTTGACCGGACAAGCTGGCGGTTTGTGTTCCCTGGGCCGAGGCGGGAATAACGCCCGCAACGATGGTCAGGGCCATGAAGCCCAGGCGGGTACCAATTCGACTCATAAACAGACTCCTTTTGGAGAAGGCGGCACAAGGCCGCGGCCAGAAAAGGACCGGCTATTGAGCCTTTTAAAAGGCAGACCCCCCGCATGCTCATGCGAGGGGATTGCCCATATGGGGGCTGAAAGACCGGTGGGGGGGGATCCGGCCATCATACGTGTAATTTTTTTGTGCCTACAATTATTTTTTGATGATGCTAAATTAAATATAAAATAACTGTTTTTAACATTAATACCACCACCCAAAGATACGGCGGCATTGATTTTATGATTCCTGCAATTGAATTCGATTTGAACGTTTATTGCCCATTGGCCATCTGCGAAAACAGGGTTTGCGCAGATGAATTCGACTTCGAGGCCAGTCGATTATCCCTTTCTCCTGCGGGTCCAGGCCGGACCGCCCTCAGGAGAAAGGCCGGCCCAGAATGGGCCGGCCTTTCTCAGACGGATGGAAGATGCGGCTCGAATCGATCCAGTCGGATCAGGCCGGCGCCTTGGTCTGCTTCCGCGCTTCGACCACCTTGTCGGCGTCGCGGCCGACGAGTTCCTGCAGGTGGTGGAAGGCCCAGGTGAACGAACCCACGCCCATGGTGAGGCTGCGCAGTTCCACCACCACGTCGCCCATTTCCGCCTGGGGGATGTAGGCGGATACCACGTCCCAGCCATTCCAACCGGCCCGCGCGTCGAAGCCCAGGACCTGGCCTCCGCGCCGTCCGGTGACGAGGCGCTGCGCCTTGGGCGTGAACTCGCTGGGCACACAGATGTGCACTTCGCAGATGGGCTCCAGCAGCACCGGATGGCAGACGGCGCCGGCCTCGTTCATGCCGATGCGGGCGGCGGTCTTGAAGGCCATGTCGGAGCTGTCCACGGTGTGGTAGCTGCCGTCCACCAGGGCCACGTAGATGTCCACCACGGGGAAGCCCAGGGGCCCGCGCTTCATCCAATCCACGATGCCGTGCTCCACGGCACCGAAGAAGTTCTTGGGCACCACGCCCCCCACGATCTTCTCTTCGAACTCGAAGCCTTCGCCGCGGCCCCGGGGCTTCACTTCCAGCCACACGTCGCCGAACTGGCCGTGGCCTCCGGTCTGATGCTTGTGGCGGCCGTGGACCTTCGCCGGCTTGGTGAAGGTTTCGCGGTAGGGAACCATGGGCGGATGATGCTCCACATCCAGGCCGAAGCGGCTCTTGAGGCGGTCGAGCGCGCACTTGAGATGGACCTCGCCCTGGCCCCAGAGGATGCGCTCCTGGGTTTCGGCGTTCTGCTCCACCTTCAGCGAAGCATCCTCTTCGCAGAGGCGCTGCAGCGCCAGGGACAGCTTCACGTCGTCGCCGCTCTTGGTGGTGTGCAGGCTCAGGGCCAGCATGGGCTGCAGCGGCTCCGGCCAGGCCAGCCCCACCTTGGCGGTAGGCGTGAGGCCTTCGCTCGTATGCACGTCATCCATGCGGCCCAGGGCCACCACTTCCCCCACCGTGGCCTTCTGCTGCTTGATCTGCTGCGAACCGAACAGCCTGTTGACGCCGCTCACGCGGCTGCCCGCAAGGGAGGAGCCATCGGCCACTTCGCCGCGCCAGACGCGCGAGATGCTCAGCTTGCCCACATGCTGGGCATGGACAGTCTTGAACACCTGCACCAGCGTCTCCTTGCCCTCAGGAATGCCCAGGCGCGCGGCCGTGGCAGGCGCATGCGGCGCTTCGTCGCAGAGGGCCTGGAAAAGACGGCGGACGCCGGCATCCTTGTCGGCGGAACCGAAGAAGACCGGCACCAAAAGGTCGTCCTGCACATCCTTGGCGAGATCCTCGGCCACCTCCTCCAGGGGGGGCGCCACGTCGCTGAGCAGCTCCTCCATCAAGTGGTCGTCGAAATCCGCCAGCTTCTCCAGCATGAGCTGCCGGGCCTCGTGCTCCTCGGGCAGGACCGATTCAGGCAGCTGAATCAGGTCGGCGTCTTTGCCCGCTTCGTACTTGTAGGCGTGCTCGCTGATGAGATCCACGTAGCCCGTGATCTGGTCGCCTTCCCGGATGGGGATCTCCACCAGCACCAGGGGGCGCTCGGAGACCACCTGAAGGGCGTTCAGCACGTCCTTGATCTTCCCGGCGCTGCCCGCAGCCTCCATCTTGTTGATGAACAGGACGTGGGGGACCTTGTGGTCGTCCAGGAATTTCAGCGTGGGCGCCACCATGAGGGCGCGGCCCGGATCCGGATCCACCACCACGACGGCGATGTCGGCGGCCATGAGGGCGTGGGCGGTCTCCTGGCCGAATTCCACGGATCCGGGGCAATCGATGAGGGTCCAGACCTGGTTCTGGTAGGTGCAAGCCGCCAGGCTGGATTCCACACTCATCTGGCGGGCCTTGGCCTCCATGGAGGCGTCGCCGACGGTGTTCCCCTCCTTGACGGAGCCCTTGCGCGGCAGGGCGCCTGCCACGAAGAGAAGGCTCTCCATCAAGGAGGTCTTTCCGGAGAGGTAGGGACCCACGATGGCCGCTACCCGTGGAGTTGACTGAGAATTTCCGCTCACAGTGCCCCCTGATTGTCTGGTTCCGATGTGGACCGCCCCAAGTGTTCCGAGCTTGTCACACCCTGGCAACACGAAAAAAAGCCGCCCTAGAAAAGGCGGCATAAGTCACAAATCCTTAAGGCGTTGCGAAACCCGGCGAGGCATTCACCGCGGTTGGCGGTTTTCAATTCCGCAGCGGCTTCCCGGTCTTCAAAATGGCTTCCATACGGGCCTGGGTCTTCTCGTAGCTGCACAGGCGGGCGAAGGCCCGCCGCTCCAATTCGAGGATCCGCTCCTCGCTGACCTCCTGCACCAGGCTCACGTCACCGCCGCAAAGGATGTTGGCCAGCTCGCCCATGATGATGGCGTCGTGTTCGCTGGCCAGGCCCTGCAACTGGAAGTCCCGCACGGCCATCCTGAGGGCCTCGCTGCCGCCCCTGCCCGGCAGGCGCAGCGTGCGCTCCTTCACGGGCTGGAAGCCCGCGGCCATCTTCAGCACCTCCTGCTTGGCCTCGTTCAGGAGGAAGGCCTTGTTCATGACGCGGCGGTCGCTGCGGCGCAGGTAGCCGTTGCGCTGGGCCTCGTCGAAGCTGGTATGCACCGTGGCCGTGCCGATGCCCTGGAAGCTGGCCTTCACCTTGGGCATGGGACCCAGCTCCCCCTTGGCGGCCATGGCGTCTTCCATCCTCAGGAGCATTTGCAAGCAGCCGCCGCCGGCGGGAATGACGCCCACGCCCACTTCCACCAGACCGATGTAGAGCTCCGCGTGGCCCACCACCCGCTGGCAGGCCATGGACATCTCGCAGCCGCCGCCCAGGGCCAAGTTGAAGGGCGCCGCCACGGTGGGGAACGGCGCGTAGGTGAGCATGCGGCCCGCGTACTGCAGGCGACGGGCCACCTCTTCGATGAGATCGTACTGCTTGTCCTTGGCGGCGTTCAGCACCATCACCAGGTTCGCCCCGGCGCTGAAGTGCTGGCCCTGATTGCCCAGCACCAGGCCGCGGAAGCGGCCTGGAACGTGCTTCTGCACGGCGTCTTCCATGAGGCCGATGATGCCGTCATCCAGGGCGTTCATCTTGGAGCGGAAGCTCAGGCAGGCCACCTCGTCGCCGAGGTCCAGCAATTGGCAGCTGCCGTTCTCGGCGATGACCCTGCCCTTCCCTTCCTCCCGCTTGAGGATGATCACGCGCCGGTCTTCGAGGATGGCGTCGTAGGCCAGGGTCCCGGGATTCAGCTGGGCCACGGGCACGCCGTGCTCCCAGCGGTAGAAGCTGGCGAGGCCCTTGGCCAGCATCCGCTCCACGAGCGGGGGAATGGGCCGTTCCTCGAAGCGCAAGCGGGCCGCCACGCGCTCCACGCCCAGCACGTCCCACAGCTCAAACGGGCCCAGCTCGAAGGCGAAGCCGTTGCGGATGGCGCGGTCCACGTTCAGGGGCCCGTCCGTCACCTCGCCCAGGCGGTTTACGGCGTAGATGAGGTTCGGCGCGATGCAGCGCCAGGCCAGGCGCCCGGCCTCGGTATCGCTGGTGAGCAGGGTCCGCACCTTTTCCGCGGGATCGTCGATGCCCTTCAATTCCTTGAGCAGGGGCCAATCCTTCTTCACCTGCGGAACGTATTCGCGGGTGGCGGGATCGATGGCCAGGAAAGTCTTCTTGCCCTTGGCGTCCTTGGGTCCCTTCTTGAAGAAGCCCTGCTTGACCTTGTTGCCGAAGAGCTTGTTGTCCAGCATCCATTGGAGGAACTCGGGGAACTTGAAGACGTCGCGCACCTCATCGTCGGGGCACAGATCGTAGACGTTCTTGGCCGTGGCGGCCAGGATGTCCACCCCCGCCAGATCCGCGGTGCGGAAGGCGGCGCTCTTGGCTCGCGCCGCCGCATCGCCCAGCACCAGGTCCAGAACCTCGAAGGGAACCTTCTCCTCCAAGGCCAGGTGCAGCGTGGCCATGATGCCGTGGATGCCGATGCGGTTGCCGATGAAGGTGGGGCTGTCGTAGGCCGGAACCACCTCTTTGCCGAGGCTTTCCTCCAGCCAGGCGCGGAAGGCCTCGGCCTCCGCCTCGTCCACGTCAGGGCCCTTCACGAATTCCAGCAGACGCAGGTAGCGCACAGGGTTGAAGAAGTGCGTGATGACGAAGTGCTTCCGGAAGGCCTCGGCGCGCCCCTCCACCAGCAGCTTCAGGGGAATGCCCGAGGTGTTGGAGCTGATCCAGGCGCCCGGCTTCAGCTTGGGCTCCAGACGGGCGTACAGCTCCCGCTTGATGGCCAGATCCTCCTTCACCACCTCCACCACCCAGTCGCAGTCCGACAGGCGGTCCAGGTGGTCGCGCAGGTTGCCCGGCCGGATCTTCTTCAGGTAGGCGGCGTGCATGGCCAGCGCAGGCTTGGATTTCGCCAGTGCCGCCAGGGCGCCCACCGCCAGTTTGTCCGGCGCTGCCTCGTCGATGACGATGTCCAGCAGCTCCACCTGGCAGCCCGCCGAAGCCACATGCGCCGCGATCCCCGAGCCCATCACGCCCGAGCCCAGCACACCAATTTTCTTGATGGTCATGGAAAACTCCTTTTAGTCCACAGATTCCACGGATTTCACAGATTCTGATTGAATCTGGACGTTGGAAGCTCCGACCATCCGTTTGGTTTCGAGGGATCTGGTCCCAAAATTCAACAGAAGTCCCACGGGTCTTCCACTCACCTTCAAATAGTTCAGGAGCTGTGCATCTTCGATGGGGGCCTTCAATTCAACGATGATGCGGTTGAAACAAATGAGACCTGCGCGATACACCGTGTTGAGTCTTGCGCCTTTGTACTCGATGGGAAGCGTTGCTTCCCGCTCAAACGGAATGCCCCGCAACCGTAGTTCATGGGCCTTGGCTTCCTGATAAGCCGATTCGGCACAACCACAACCAAGCACTCGGTGGACCCCCATGGCTGCACCGATAATGGCGTAAGTTTCTGGATCCTTGGGTTCCACGACTGCCCCAGATGAATCTGTGTGAATCAGTGAAATCTGTGGATCACATCTTTTCGATGATCGACGCGATGCCCTGGCCGCCGCCGATGCACATGGTGGCGATGCCGTAGCGGCCTCCATCGGTTTCGAGGCGGTTCAGCAGGGTGGTGAGGATGCGCGCGCCACTGGCGCCCAGGGGATGGCCCACGGCGATGGCGCCGCCCCAGGCGTTCACCTTGGCGGGGTCATAGCCGCCTTCGCGGATGACGGCCAGGCTCTGGGCGGCGAAGGCCTCGTTGAGCTCCATGGCGTCGATCTGATCCAGCTTCAGGCCGAAGCGGTCCAGAGCCTTCTTCACCGCGGGTACGGGACCGATGCCCATGCGGTCCGGTTCCACGCCCGCCACGGCGCCGCCGAGGATGCGGGCGCGGGGGCGCAGGCCCAGGGACTTGGCCAGCCCTTCCTCCATCACCAGCAGGAAGGCCGCGCCATCGGTGATGGGCGAGCTGTTGCCGGCGGTGACGTTCCCCTCGGCCAGGAAGGCGGGCTTCAGCTCAGCCAGCTTTTCGAGGCTGGTTTCGGCGCGGACGCACTCGTCCTGCATGAGCGTGGCGGGCTGGCCGTCCAGCCCCTTGGTTTCGAAGCGCACCACTTCCTTCTCGAACTTGCCAGCCTTCCAGGCCGCGGCGGCCTTCTGATGGCTGCCATAGGCGAACTCATCCTGCTCGCGGCGGCTGATCTTGTATTCCTTGGCCAGGTTCTCGGCCGTGATCCCCATGGAGCAGTAGGCCTGCGGATAGGTTTCGCTGATGAAGGGATCGATGCTGGGATTGAAGCCCATCATGGGCACCTTGGACATGCTCTCCACGCCTCCCGCGAGGAAGAGATCGCCCTGGTTGGCCAGGATGGAGCGGGCCGCCATGAGCATGGTTTCCTGGCTGCTGCCGCAGAAACGGTTGACAGTGGCGGCCGCGGCGGTGACGGGCAGGCCGGCCCGGAAGCTGATGAGGCGGGCCATGTTCATGCCCTGTTCGCCCTCGGGCATGGCGCAGCCCACCAGCACATCCTCCAAGGCGGACCAATCCTTCAGCAGGGGCTTGATGGCTTCGATCACCGCCGCGCCCAGCGCCTCGGGGCGGGTGGCGGCATAGGCCCCCTTGACGCCCCGGCCGATGGGGGTGCGCTTGGCTTCGACGATGACTGCGGATCGCATGGGTCCTCCGGGGAATCGGCTGTCTGGGTTTCCGAGGAGCCTAGCATCCGTTGAGTGGCGCGGGAGCACTTACCGTGAGTCATGGTGGGCTTACCGGAAGTCAACGCAGCGTTTCGGCCCACGGCCTTTCCGGGCAAGATGGAAGCCATCACTTGGACACACTCCTAGGACACCCCATGGCCCAGACCGCGCACTCACTGGAACCGCTCCTCGCCGAATGCCGCAAGGTGATCGTGGGCCAATCGCAGCTGCTGAACCGCCTCCTGGTGGCCCTGCTCTGCCGCGGCCATGTGTTGTTGGAGGGCCTGCCGGGCCTGGCGAAGACGCGCACCATCAAGACGCTGGCCTCGGCCAGCCACACCAGCTTCCGGCGCATCCAGTTCACGCCGGACCTGCTTCCCAGCGACGTGGTGGGAACCCTCATTTTCGATCCCAAGCAGCTCACCTTCACGCCCAAGCGGGGCCCCATCTTCGCCAACCTGGTGCTGGCCGACGAGATCAACCGCGCCCCCTCCAAGGTGCAGGCCGCCCTGCTGGAGGCCATGGAGGAGCGGCAAGTCACCCTGGGCGAAGAAAGCTTCGCCCTGCCCAATCCCTTCCTGGTGCTGGCCACCCAGAACCCCCTGGAGCAGGAGGGCACTTTCCCCCTGCCCGAGGCCCAGATGGACCGTTTCCTCTTCAAGCTGCGGGTGGACTACCCCAAGCATGAGGAAGAAGTCGAAGTGCTGCGCCGCGCCCACCTCAACGGCGACGAAGTGCGTCCCGTGGCCGATGGCGTCAGTCTGCTGGCAGCAGGCAAGCAGGCCGAACAGGTGCGGCTGGACGACGCCATCCGCGCCTACATCGTGCGGCTGGTGCAGGCCACCCGCCCCGGCCACGGCAAGCCATGGAAGGGCAAGGAGCAGCTCCGCTGCGGCGCCAGCCCCCGCGCCTCCCTGGCCCTGCAGTCCGCCTCCCGCGCCCTGGCCTACCTGCAGGGCCGCGACCATGTGCTGCCCCAGGACGTGGTGGACCTCGCGCCGGACGTGCTGCGCCACCGCATGCTGCTCACCTTCGAAAGCGAGGCCGACGGCACCACCACCGATCAGGCCATCGCCCAGCTGCTCCAGGCCGTGCCCCGGCCCTGATGGCGGCCGGTGAAGCCCAGCTCAATGGCTCAGCCCGGCAAGCTCGGCCTTGACTTCGGGTAGCCGACCCAGCACCCTTGTCGCAATCCCCCACAACCACCAACTCGGAGGCCTCATGGCACGACCCAAGCTGCTGAAGATCCGCCTGATCTACAGCGTGGAAGACTCAACGGTTCCCTTGGAACTGGATCTGGATCCCTGCAGGACGACCTCGCTCTTCCTCGATGAACACGCCGCCGTGGAAATCCTGGGCGGCTTCTACGAGAGCAAGAAACGCGAAATCACCCGCGACCAGGCCATCGCCCGCTTCGGCACCCGCGCCGAAGCCTGGTTCCCCAAAGGAAAGGATTGCCTTCCGCTGAACAAGGCATTCATGAAAAAGGTCTGGGGATTGAGCACGAAAAAGACCGGCCGTTCTTCCGATGTTGTCGTGGCCCCAAGAGCTGACCCCGACTCTCTACCCATGGTGATCTGTAAAGACCCAGGCTGTTGGCCGACGGGCGAGCCATGACCGCAGCAATCGCAGCGATCCGGGTGCATTGACTGAATCTAGTGGTTTAGCCTTTATATCGGCATGACCCCATGGATGCTTTTTAGGAATCCACTCACCTAATGGAAACGCCTACTCTTGCGACGTTGCAAGAAGGGTGTTACGAATTTCCGGGTTGTGCGAATCCAATGCGAAGGCTCGTTGAATTCGAGCCTTCGCTATTTTATGTTGGCCGTCTGCCTCAGCGAGCTGTGCACCCCTCAGCCACAAAACAGCGTGCGTAGGGAAGCGTTTAATGCCGTCTTGGAACAAGACTTCTCCTTCCTCTATAGCCTGCTTGCCACGAGTGGAATCCAGCCCATGAGCTTTACTTTTCCAAAGGGTGACTTCAACGAGTACGGCGGAAATCATCGCATGATACGGTGCGACTTGTTTTGCTTGACGATACATATGACTCGCCTGCTCTAGTGAGGCGAGGGCACCCGGCAAATGATGAGCGGTCTCCCACTGCCCCTTCATGAGAGCAGCATTACCGCAGCCGTACAGAGGAAGAAAATCCTGGCCCTGCTTTAGGACCATTTCGAAACACATCACAGATTCATGCAGGGACTGACGTGGATCGAGGCCGTGAGTGCGCTCGTATTCCGCCCTCTCACCCCAAAGATAGCCGAGGGCTTCCCTCAGAGACTTCGCTTCGGGTTCGCGGTCCAACTCTCGCAGGATGAGTTGCAAGGTGACTTCAAATACCTCCCAAGGAGCTTCACCTCGCAATGTCCCTTCGGACATGCGCCATACGGATACCTTAGCTAACTCTCTTGCCAGGTCTGAATGCCCTTGCCTCAACTCGAGGGCTTGTCGCCCATGAGCAAGAGCCCGGTCCAACCACTTGACGGGGTCGCCCATCTCGGGAACCTTGGCGGCATAGCGCTCCGCCCGCATCGCTCCTTCTAGCGCTTCAAAGGATGGGTGGCCAGGATCCAACAGCGGCGCCAACAAAGAAATGGCTTTCTGTAATGGCTCTGCGCCCGAACGTCCCGTCATCAATGTATTAACGGCTTCCGCAGTCAGCAGGCCAGCTTCCATGATCGCGGCCTCTCTTCCATCAGGCTCAAGGACTTGAAGAGCCGACACCACTCCCTCAACCGATGACCGAAGATCTTTTCGCCTAATGGGATCAGCAACAAACGCACTGTATCGCATGACTCCGATGCGTCCCACCAGCTCCAATGCCTGAACATCGCATGGGGCCGAACTGGCCGCGGACTGCGCCTGCTCATGCGCCGCCTCCAGCATGGCCGCCCGCTCGGGTCCGCTCTTCGGCAATCCCCAGGAAAGCAGGGCCTGGGCTTCCAGCAACCGGGCCTCATAGAACCACGGCGCCTGGGCCTGGGCTTGCTTGGCTTTGGCCACGGCCTCTTCCCAGCGGCCGGCCACCCAGGCGGCCTGGCCTTCCAGGTAGGCGAGGGGGATGAGGGAGGCGGGGGCGCCGGATTTCAGCAGGGGCTCGATGCGGGTGGCGGCCCGGGCCTGGAGGCGGGCCACCGCTTCCTTCCGGGCATCGCCCTGGCCGATGCGCCAGGCTTCGTCCAAGGCGTGCTGGTGCAGTTCCAGCAGGGCCCGTCCCAGGGCGGAGCGCAGTTCCGGCGTGTCGAAGCCCAGGGAGCGGGCCCGCTCCAGGTGGGCCTGGGCCTGTTCGGGCTGGCCCAGGGCCAGGCGCGCGCGGCCGATGGCATACTCGCCCGGGGCTTCGGCGGTGGCGTTTTCGGCCTTCACCTCTTCGGCCAAGCGGGCCACGCGGGCCTCCAGATCACGGCGTTCCGGCCCAAGGTCATGGGGCGGAGACAGCTTCAGGTAGCGGGCCAAAGCCTCGATGCGCTCCGCCGCCTGGGCAAAGCGCTGGGCGTGGGCCGCCTGGGCCTGGGCGCGCAGGCGCTCCCGCAGGGCCATGCCGCCGAAGACCGCCGCGGAGAGCAGCACGGCGGCGGAGGCCGCCACCAGCGCCTTCCGCTTCTTCATCCAGCGCGCCAGCTTCTCGGTCCGGGTGGCCGGGCGGGCCTGGATGGGCTCGCCGTCGAGGATCCGCTGCAGATCCTCGCCCAGGGCCCGGGCCGTGGCGTAGCGCCGCCGCGGATCCTTCTGCAGGCAGGTGAGCACGACGGTTTCCAAGTCCGCCGGCGCCGTGGGCACTTTGCGGCGCAAAGGCGGCGGCTCGTCCTTGACGATGTGCTCCATGCAGGCGAGCCCTTCGCCCCCGAAAGGAGGCGAGCCCGCCAGCAGGGTGTGGAGCGTGGCCCCCAGGGAATAGACATCGCTGCGCCGGTCCAGCCGGGCCGTTTCCCCCCGCACCTGCTCGGGCGCCATGTAGCTCACGGTGCCCATGACCCGGCCGGTCTCCGTGAGGCCGCGGCCTTCGGCGCCGCGAGCCAGGCCGAAATCCAGCACGCTGGCCCGGGCGGCCTCGCCCTCGGGGTGGTCGATCATGAGGTTGGGAGGCTTCAGGTCGCGGTGCACCAGGCCCACGCGGTGCGCGGCATGGACGCCTTCGCAGACCTCGATCATGTGCCGCAGCAGGGCTTCCAGGGGCAGGTTGGGCGCGGCTTTCTGCAGCGTCTCGCCCCGGAGGAACTGCATGGCGATGTAGGGCTGGCCGCGCCATTCGCCCACCTCGTAGACGCGGCACACGTTCGGGTGGTCCACCCGGGCCTGCAGCTGGGCCTCCTGGAGGAAGCGCTGGACCAGTTCCGGGTCCTCCCGGCGCAGCAGTTTCAGGGCCACTTCCCGGCGCAGGCGGGGGTCCGTGGCCCGGAAGATGCGCCCCATGCCGCCTTCGCCCAGCAGCACCAGGTTCTCGAAACGGCCCCAGCGCTCCAGGGTCTCCGCCCTGAAGACGCCGCCCTGGCGGAAACCGCGCGAGAGGCCTGAAGGGGAATCGGGGGGCGGATCGGAGGAGGGAGGGGTGGGGTCGAGTTGCGTGGGTTCCGCCTCGGGCCCCAGCAGCGTCTGGGCCGTGACCTCCATGGACCAGTGTTCCCCCTCGACGGCATCCAGATCCGCCAGATCCTGCTTCAGCAGGATGCAATCGCTCTCCGACAGGCGGCCGGAGGCGACCAGGCGGTCCAGGCTGGCCCCTTGGGCCTCCCCGGGCTCAAGCAGACCGCGGGCCACGGCCAGGGCGAGCGTCCGTTCCTCAGCTGTGGCCATGGCCGCCTGTGCCCACGGTTGTGACTCCTCTGTGAATTATCCACGGCTGGGCCGAGGTGCCTTCCTTTGAAGTTAACCTGGGTTGGCCGGGCTTGGGTTGACCGGGATGATGGCGAAGGTCAGACTGGCTCTGGCCCAGCGCGGGCGGAAAGGAGGTTCCATGGGACAGCAAGCCGACCTTTCCGAACCTCCGTCGAGTCGCGCCGCCCGCTGAGGCGGTTGCCCGACGCTCTTTCCGCTCCCCCGAATCCGCACCCTGAACGGGATGGCGGCACGCTGATGCGCGCCGGATCCCTTGCACCGGACCGGCCATGATGCACCGCTTCCTCGACACCGTCTGGGGCCAGGCGATGAACCTTCTGACGGCGCCCATCCGGCACCGCCGCTGGATCGACCTGCTCGTGCTGGCGGCCCTTTCGGGCACGCTGGCGGCGCTCTGGCTGGTGGGGAAGGAGTGGACCTCGGTCCAGCGCCCCACCGTGGAAATCGCCCTCAGCGCCTGGGCCCTCCCCAAGTACCTGCTGCTTTCCCTCATCCGCGCCATCGCGGCCTACATCATCTCGCTCAGCTTCACGCTGGTGGTGGCCTACTGGGCCGCCAAGGATCCCATGGCCGAGCGCGTGCTCGTGCCCATCCTCGACATCCTCCAGAGCGTGCCCCTGCTGGCCTTCCTGCCCCCAGTGCTGCTGCTCATGCTCACGCTTTTCCCCCGCAGCAACGTGGGGCTGGAGCTGTCGGCGGTGCTGCTCATCGTCACCTGCCAGGCCTGGAACATGGCCTTCAGCTTCTACCAGTCGCTGAAGACGTTGCCCAAGGAACTGGAGGAAACCTCGAGCCTCTACGGCTTCACCTGGCTGCAGAGGTTGCGCTGGGTGGAGATCCCCTTCGCCACGCCCGGCCTGGTGTGGAACTCCATGGTGAGCGTGGCCAACAGCTGGTTCTTCCTGGTCTCAGCCGAAGCCTTCAAGGCCGGCGACAAGAATTTCCAGCTGCCGGGCCTCGGTTCGTACATGAACACCGCGGTGGAGCAGGGCAATGGCCGGGCCCAGATCTACGCCATCGCCACCATGCTCCTGCTGGTGGTCGCCCTCGACCAGCTGGTCTGGCGCCCCGTGGTGGCCTGGTCCCAGCGTTTCCAGGTGGATGACGGCGCCGAGGTGGATCCCGGCGACAACTGGCTGCTGCGGTTGTTCCGGCGCTCACGGCTGCTGAAGTGGCTGGAGCTCCGCCGGAACCGCCGCCTGCACCGGCGGGCGCCCCGGCCGACGCTGATCCGCAAGGCCCAGAATGAGCTCAACCGGCCCGGCAAGCTGGGGGCCTGGTTCGCCACCTCGGCCATGGTGGGCGTCCTGCTGCTGCTGGCCATGGGGGGCATTTCGGTGGTGCGGCTGCTGGCCGAGGTGAGCGGGGCCAAGTGGCTTCAGCTGCTCCGGGCGGGCGGGGCGTCCTTGGCCCGGGTGCTGCTCTCCACCTTTCTGGCCACCCTATGGACGCTGCCTGTGGGCCTCTGGATCGGCATGTCGCCCAAGTGGTCGCGGCGGCTGCAGTCGGTGGTGCAGGTGGCCGCGTCCTTCCCATCGTCGCTGCTCTTCGCCACCCTCATCCTCGTATTCCAGTCCGTGGGCATCAGCATGGGCGTGAGCTGCGTCCTGCTCATGGTGCTTTCCACCCAGTGGTACCTCCTCTTCAACATCATCGCCGGCGCCCAGGCCATTCCCGCGGATCTGCGGGAGGCCTCCACCGCCTACCGCCTGTCCCTGTGGAAGCGCTGCTGGACCCTCTACTTCCCGGCGGTCTTCCCCTTCCTGGTGACCGGCTGGGTGACCGCCACCGGGGGGGCCTGGAACGCCAGCATCGTCACGGAAATCGTCACTGCCAAGCAGCACACCCTGCGGACCTTCGGCCTGGGCGCGGAGGTGGTGCTCGCCACGGAGCAGGGCTCCATGCCCCATCTGGCCGCCAGTGCCCTCCTCATGGCCGGGCTGGTGGTGCTCTTCAACCGCCTGGTCTGGGTGCCGCTGTACCGCCTGGCCGAAACCCGCTACTCGCTGAACCGCTGAGGTGGCTATGCAGAGGCCCTACACGACCCCCATCTGCGAATTCCGCGGCGTCCAGATGCGCTTCCCGGGCCCCCGGGGCAAGGTTCAGCGCGTGCTGGAGGACATCCGCCTGGACATCCGGCCCGACGAGATCTTCTGCCTCATCGGCCCCAACGGCTCCGGCAAATCCACGCTCCTCCGCCTGCTGGCCGGGCTCATGCCGCCCTCCCAGGGCGAGGTGCGCCATCACGGCGAAAAGCTTGACGGCCTCAACCCCGGCGTGGCCATGGTTTTCCAGAGCTTCGCCCTCTATCCCTGGATGACGGTGGAAGAGAATGTCCGCGTGGTGCTGCGCGCCCGCGACCTGCCTGAGGGCGAAGTCCGCGAACGCGCCCACCAGGCCATCCGGAAGGTGGGCCTCGAAGGCTTCGAGGAAGCCTTCCCCCGCGAGCTCTCCCGCGGCACCAAGCAGCGCGTGGGCGTGGCGCGGGCCCTGGCGGTGGATCCCGAGATCCTCGTCATGGACGAGCCTTTCAGCCAGGTGGACGCCCTCACGGCTGAAGCCCTCCGCGCCGAGATCATGGACATCTGGGCCGACAAGGACCGCAATCCCTCGGCCATCGTCATGGTGAGCCAGTCCATCCGCGAGGCCCTGCTCATGGCGGACCGCGTGGCCGTGCTCTCGGGCACGCCGGGCTCCGTGCGCACCATCGTCGAGGTTCCCCTGCCCCGCCCCCGGGACAGCCGCTCGCCGGAATTCATCAAGCTGGTGGACCACCTCCACGACATCATCACCAGCGCCGAACTGCCTGACGTCCAGGTGACGGCTCCGGTCCTCAGCGCTTCGGCCGAGGACCTCATCGAACCCCTGCCCATGGTGCAGAGCGCCGATATCCTGGGCCTGCTCGAATTCGTGGAGGCCCAGGGCGGCACCAGCGACCTCTTCCAGGTGGCCTCCCACACCCATGTGCCCTTCGAGCGGGTGCTCACCACCGTGAAGGCCGCAGAGATGCTCGACCTGGTGGATACCCCCAAACGCGGCGTGCTGCTCACGGCCCTGGGCAAGCGCTTCGTGAACGCCAACATGGACGACCGCAAGGATCTGTGGCGGGCCCAGCTCCTGGAGCTGCGCCTCTTCCGGGTGGTGCAGGAGATGATCCAGCTGGAGGAGGGGGAGCTGCCCAAGGAGCTGCTCCTGCAGGAACTGGCCATGCGCTTGCCCATGGAGGATCCCGAGGCCACCTTCGAAACCATCGTGGCCTGGGGCCGCTTCGGCGAACTCTTCGCCTACCGCGAGGAACAGGGCGTGCTCACGCCGGAATAGCGGGCGTCGCGGCTGCAAAGGAACGCCCGGCTGGTCGGTTCAGCCGGGCGTTCGCGCAACACACTGCGGGAGACTAGAAGGTCAGGTCGTTGATCATCGCCCGGTCGGTGGCATCCAGACCGCCGATCCGGCAGCCCGTGTTCGCTTTCACGTGGTTGGCGGCGGTGGTGGCATCGGTGGCCGACACCTTCGCGGCCGAGGGCACGAAGAAAGCGGACCCGACATTTCCGGACGGGGCGCTGGTGCCCTTATGGATGTTGCCGCTGCAGTAGGCCTGGGCCAGGTTGGCGGGATCGCCCACTTCGAAGGCCGTGCCGCCGCTGTCCGACCAGTACCAGTTGCCGATGACGTTGCCCTTGGCGCCCCAGTAGATGGAGGTGCCGTAGCCGCCGTACTTGTAGATCACGTTGTTCACCACATCGGCCACGAGCCCAGGGGCGGCCTGCGGATAGTCCGGGTTGTCCTTGTCGGCCCAGCCCACGGCGGGGTTGCGGTAGTCGCCGCCATACATGAGGTTGTTGAGCAACGTGACGTTGTAGCACTTCTCGGAGATCAGCACC
>JACPYP010000021.1 GCA_016195985.1 Acidobacteriota bacterium
CACCATCTCCCGCAGCCCCTCGTTGGTCCGGTTGAGGGTGCGCCCCAGTTCGCCCAGCTCGTCCTTGGAATCGATCTCCACCCGCTGGGTGAGATCGCCCTGGGCCACGGTTTCGATGACCGCGCCCATGGTCCGCAGGGGGCTGGTGACGCTTCGGGTGATGAACAGGGCCAGGGCGGCGCCCGCGATCAGGGCGATGGCTGAAATGGAAATCATGAAGGCGGTGGCTTGCCGCTCCGTGGCAAGGGCCGTTTCATACCGCTTCTTGGTGGAGGCCTTCAGGAAAGCGGACAGGGCGTCGATGTCCGCCTGCAGGGTGTCGGCAAGGGGCTGGACTTCGTCGATGAGCACCTGTCCTGCGTCGCGGTTCCGGCCGGCCAGCGTCAAATCCAGCACCCGGGTGTTGCCCCGGCGGACTTTCTCCTTCGTTTCGGCCACCTTGGCGAAGAGGGACTTGGATTCGGCAGATCGCAGAGTGCCTTCCAGCTCGCGGGCCGCGGAATCGTAGGTTTGGCGGGCCTCCATCAGCTTGGCGTCGTATTTCTTCTTCTCCGCCAGGGACTCCTCGATGATGACTGTCCGGATCAGGCGGGTGATGATGTGCTGCTGCTCCGACATCCTGGTGGCGTGCTCTTCCTGCATGCCGTAGTGCTCGACGATCTCCTTCGTGTTCTCGCCGATGACGCCCATGCGGTTCAGCCCCACGCCCATGACCACCATGAGCAGGGCGAGAATGAGGCCGAAACCGAGGCCGAGGCGGGCGCCGATCTTGAGGCTGGTCAGCATGGCGATCTCCAGGATCAGTGGCGGGTTTCCGGCACCGGGGCATCCGGAGACGCGGCTGGAAGGAAGCGCGCCGGGGCCGCTGCCGCTGGGGGTGGCGATGACGGCGGAGAATGGAGATGCCGTGAGCGGAAGGGCCAGGAGAGGGTTGCCGGTTTCATGGTGGGCCTCGCGGTGATTTGATTCACCTGGGTGGATAACTGGGCCAATTTTGCAGTTGAGCAACCTTTGCCACTTTGAGATGGAAATAGAGATGATTCAATAAATATGACTTCATGGTGGGCTATGGAGATGGCAATTTTTGCTGCTTTGGGGTCGAAAAAATCCATGCTTGAACGAGCGGTGACCGCAAGTTAGCCGTCAATTGGATCAATGACGTCCGATCCTTCATCGGCGAAGGGATAGAGCGGCTAAGCAATGGGTACCCGAGGTGTGATGTAGGTCACAGCTGGAGCGCAGGCTGGGCCTACGGGCTTGTAACAGAGTGAAACTCAAGAAATATCCAAGTTATCCAAGGTTCAGTGTTCAGAATTTTCAGCCGAAGGGTTGGTTGAACCGGAATCGATACCCAAACCAATGCATGAATCACCCACTTCCGTGGGAACCCCGCCGCTTCTTCCGGCCCTCCGGCTGAGGCTGACGCTTTGCCTGGGCGCCTGCGCTCTGGCCCTTTTGTCCTTGCTGGGCACGATCGCCGGTGCCCCGGCCCTTGCCGCGCTGGGCCGGGGCATGGTGCCCATGGCCCCTGTGGCGGTAGCTCTCGTGATCCTTTCGGCGGTCGCCGTGTTGATGCAAGATGGGCTGCCCGGGGCCGCGGCTCTCCGCCCCCTCTCTCCCTGGCTGGCGGGGCTGGTGGCTTTCACGAGCCTCGGCCTCATCGTTGGCCATCTGGCTGGCGGCGCTTTTCCGCTTGAACGCTGGCTGACCCTGGGCCGTCCAGGCATTCAGCTGACTTCCCTGCTGACGGATATCGCCTTCTTCGGCGCGGGCCTGTCCCATTTCAGCAGATGGCCCGGCCGATGGAAGGGCCCGGCCCCTTCCCGGGCGGCCCGGCAGTTTTCGGCGGCGGCGGCCCTGGTGCCTTCCGGCATGGGACTGCTGGTCCTGGTCAGCTATGCCGCAGGCGCGCCGCTCCTCTACGGAACGGACAGCATTCCCATGTCCCTGCCGATGGCGCTGTGTTCCGCATCTCTGGGCCTTGCGCTGCTTTCCAGCTGCGGCCGGGACACGTGGCCCCTGGCCGCTTTCAGCATCGGAAAGCGCCGGGACCCCACTTGGACCGTCTTCGGCCTCTCGGCGGTGGGGCTGCTGCTCTTCCTGGTGATCGCCGCCTTGGCCCTGTTCGCCGGTTCCTACCTCATGCGCTGGCAGGTGGAGGAGGCCCGGAAGGGCGCGCGGGAAGAATTGGCGGCCATCGCGGGGTTGAAGTCGCGGCAGATTGCCATGTGGATGGAGGAGCGGCGCTCCGATGCCGATCAGATTCTCCGGAACGCCATGGTGCAGGACCAGGTGTGCCGGTACTTGTCGCGGTCTTCCGCCGCGCCGCCGGAACAGGAAGTGGTCGGCTGGATGCAAGGGCTGCTGCATCGCGGCACCTATGCCCGGGTTGTCCTCTACGATGCGCGGGGAAAGGTCCGGGCGGTGGTCGCCACCGGCCCAGAACCCTCTGCGCCGGCGCATCCGGCGCCCACGGACCTTGACCTGGGCATCGCGGACATCCGGCAGGCCTATTCTGGGAAGGATGTGGTGGTCATGGACCTGCACCGCGATGAGGGCCAAGGTCCTGCCCACATGAGCCTATGGGTGCCCCTCCGGAGCGGCGCCATGGGCTCCAGGGCCGAAGGCATGCTCGCCCTGCGGATTGACCCCCGCCACTTCCTCTACCCACTCATCCAGTCCTGGCCCACGGACAGCCCCAGCGCGGAAACAGTGCTGGTCCGCCGGGATGGCGACGATGTCCTGTTCTTGAACGAGCTGCGCCACCAGGCTGATGTGGCCTTGAAGTTCCGCTTTCCCTTGGCGGCCTATCCCAACCAGCCAGCCAGTCTGGCCGTCCTGGGCCGGGAGGGCCTGCAGGATGGCTCCGACTACCGGGGCGTTCCGGTCATCGCCGTGCTGAAGCAGATTCCCGGCACCGACTGGCACCTGGTGGCCAAGGTCGATGCGGCCGAGGTCTACGGTCCGCTCCGCCGGCGGGTGTGGACGGGGGGGCTCGGGCTCATGGGCGCTTTGATGCTCCTGGGCGCCGGTCTCGGTTTATTGATCTGGCGGCACGAGGCCGGCATGGTGCGCAAGCAGCTGGACCTGTCGCAGCGCTTCGAGTGGCTCATGCGGGAGGCCAACGACATCATCTTCCTCACGGACAGCGAGGGGCGCATCCTCGAGGCCAACCTCCAGGCCGAGGCCTGCTACGGCTACAGCCGCGAGGAATGGCTGCGAATGAACGTGCTGGACCTGCGCGTTCCCGAATCCCGGCAGGTGGGCCGCGATCTCTTCGGCATGACAAAGGCCCACCGCTCCCTCCGGTTTGAATCGATCCATTGCCGGAAGGATGGCAGCACGTTCCCGGTGGAGGTCAGCGCGCGGGTCCGCCCCCTGGAAGGGGATCTGCGGGTGATCGCCTTCATCCGGGACATCACCGAGCGCCGCGCCCAGGAAGCTGAGATCCGGAAGATGGCCCAGCTCTACGAGGCCCTGAGCCAGGTGAACCAGGCCATCGTCTGGTCGCCCACCCGTGAGGCTCTGTTCGACAAGATCTGCGAGGTCATGGTCGAGTTCGGCCGCTGCGACATGGTGTGGATCGGCCTTCAGGAGTCTGAGTCGCAGCGGGTCCAGGTGGTGGCCAGCCATGGAGACGATTCCGGGTACCTGGACTGTCTCAAGGTGGAATGCGGCGGCGGACCTGGGGGCGGAAGCCCGGAAGGGCAAGCCATCCAGCAGGGAATGGCCTACGTGGAGAATCATTTCCTGGCCACGGGAGAAGGCGGGCCCTGGCGGGAGGAGGCGTCCGCCTCGGGATTCCGGTCCGTGGCGGCCTTTCCCATCCGGCGCTCCGGCGCCGTGTTCGGGTCCATCGCGTTCTACGCCAAGCAGGCGGGGTTCTTCGGAACTCCGGAAGTGGCGCTTCTGGAGGAGGCGGCCATGGACATCTCTTTCGCCATCGATCACTTGGCGCTGGAGGACGCCAGGCGCAGCACGGAGGTGGCGCTCCTGGAGAGCGAACGCCTGCTGATGGAGGCCCAGGAGGCCGGCCGGGTGGGGACCTACACCTGGCTGATCCAGGAGGACCAGTGGCGGAGCAGCCCCTTTCTTGACCGGATCTTTGGCATCGGCCCTGAGTACCCGCGGGATCTGGCAGGCTGGATGGGCATTGTGGCCCCCGAGTTCAGGCACGAGATGGGTGCCTACGTGGCGGGCATCATCCACCGGCGCGAGCGCTTCGATCTGGACTACCCCATCGTGCGGGCCTCCGACGGGGCCAGGCGGTGGGTCCATGGCCAGGGGGACATCCACAGGGACGGCCAGGACCAGCCCGTGGTCATGGTGGGCATCATCCAGGACATTACCGAAAGGAAAGCGGCCGAGCAGTCCGTCCGGAAGATCTCCGTGGCCCTGGAGCAGAGCCCCCTGTCAATCATCATCACCAACCCTCTGGGCGTCATCGAGTACGTCAACCCGGCTTTCACGGCTGTGACGGGCTATTCCGCGGAAGAAGCCATCGGCCAGACCCCCCGGATCCTGAAATCGCCCAACACGCCGAAGGACGCCTACCGGAAGATGTGGGAAACCCTCACCCGGGGCGAGGTCTGGGTGGGCGAATTCGAGAACATCAAGAAGAGCGGCGAGCTCTTCCACGAACGGGCCACCATCGCGCCCGTGCGGGATGAATCCGGGGCCTTGGTGAGCTACATCGCCATCAAGGAAGACATCACGCGGGAGAAGCGGCAGGAGGAAGAGCGCCGCTCCCTGGAGCTCCAGCTCCACCAGTCGCAGAAGCTCGAAAGCCTCGGCAGCCTGGCAGGCGGCGTGGCCCACGACATGAACAACGTGCTGGGCGCCATCCTGGGCCTGGCTTCCGCGCTTCGAGAAAAAGCGGATCCCTTCGCCCAGGAGGCCAGGAGCCTGGACACCATCGTTACCGCCTGCATGCGGGGCAGGGGCGTGGTGAAGGGCCTGCTCTACTTCGCGAAAAAGGACCTTCAGGAGGAGAGGGCGATCGATCTCAACGGTCTGGTCCGGGAAATGAGCCAGCTGCTGAGCCACACCACGCTGAAGCGCATCCAGCTCAAGCTGGACCTACAGGAAGGGCTGGGGCGGCTGAGGGGTGATCCGGGCGCGCTCAGCCACGCGCTCATGAACCTCTGCGTCAATGCCATGGACGCCATGCCCGGCGGCGGGACTCTCAGCATCCGAACCGGCCCAGGGCCAGATGGCGGGCTGGCCCTGAGCGTGCGCGACACAGGAGAAGGAATGCAGCCCGAGGTCCTGGCCAAGGCCGTGGAGCCCTTCTTCACCACCAAGCCCGTGGGCAAGGGCACGGGGCTGGGATTGTCCATGGTCTACGGCACCATGAAGGCCCACGACGGCACCTTCCAGCTGGCCAGCCAGCCGGGCCAGGGCACAGAGGCCACCCTGGCCTTCCCAGCCTCGCGGGTGGAGGCCCCGGCCCCGGTGGTGGAAGCCCTCCCGGCGGCGTCGCCCAGTGGACCGGAGGGCCTGCGGATTCTCCTGGTGGACGACGACGAGCTGATCCGGGAATCCGTCGCCCCCCTGTTGGAGGTGCTGGGGCATGGGGTATCCACGGCGCCGGGCGCCGAGTACGCCATCCGTCTGCTGGAAACGGGGCTGAAGGTGGATCTGGTGGTGCTCGACATGAACATGCCGGGCATGAGCGGTGCCGAAGCCCTGCCGAAGATCCTGGCCCTCCGTCCCGGCCAGCGGGTGCTCATGGCCACAGGCTACAGCGATCAGGAGGTGGCGCCGCTGGTGGAGGCGCATCCCGGCGTGTCAAGCCTGCGCAAGCCGTTCAGCCTGAAAGAAATCCAGCGGGCCATTGGGGAGCTGGACATCCGGCCCAGCCGTGATCCCGAACCTTCCTTGTGAACCCCTGGCCCCAGCTGGCCTTCCCTGAGGCGCGACATGAGCATAGCCATCTGGAGCAGCCGTTTCGAGACCGGCATCGAGACCATCGATGCCCAGCACATGAGCCTCTTCTCAGCCATCAACGGCCTGGCGGACTCCTTCAGGGCCGGGTCCTCCCAGGCCCAGGCAAGGGAAAGCCTCGCCTTTCTCGCCCGGTATACCGTCGAGCACTTCCGGGATGAAGAGCGTTTCATGCGGGAGGCGAGGTATCCCTACCTCGCGGCCCATTGCTCCGATCACGCGGATCTGGCTTCCCGGCTGCGGGACTTCCAGGACAAGGAGGCCAGCGGCAAGGTGGTGACCATGGACATGGCGATTTTTCTTTTGGACTGGCTGAAACAGCACATCTGCGATGCGGACATGCGCTTCGTGGCCTACCTGAAGGAGTAGCAGGCGCGGTGATTCCTGCCGGGCTCAGATGGCGTCGAGGCCTGTCTTGCCCTGCATGACCTTCCAGGGCAGCAGTTCGTAGTTGGCCAGGCCGTGCTGGTAGAAGGGATCGCCATCCCGGAGGGCGTCGAGGTCCGCCAGGGGGTTCTCATCCTGGACCCGCGCCAGCCACATGCCGCCGAAGCGGGGCTCCAGGGGGCCCGAGGCCACCAGGATGCCCTTGGCTTCGAGGCCGCGGAGGTAGGCCCGGTGGGCCTCCGTGACCGCCTCCACCTCTTCGATGGGGCGCCTGTAGCGGACGATGATCATGGCGTACATGGCGGCCTCTTCGGGGTCAGTCCTTGACGATGCGGGTGCCCACGGTGGCTGGATCCTCGGTCGCCAGGGCCTCCGCGGTGGTGATGAGCACCTCGTGGCCGCCGCCGTCCAGGAAGCCCAGGGCGCTTTCGATCTTGGGCCCCATGCTGCCGGGGGGGAACTGCCCTTCGGCCAGATGCCTCCGGGCCTCGCTGGCCGTGAGGCGGTCCACCCAGCGCTGGGTGGGCTTGCCGAAGTCGAGGGCGACCTTGGCCACGCCCGTGAGAATGATGAAAAGGTCGGCCTGCAGCTGGGTGGCCAGCAGGGCGCTGAGGCGGTCCTTGTCGATGACCGCCTCGACGCCCACCAGGAAGCCGCTGGCGTCGCGGATCACGGGGATGCCGCCGCCCCCGCCGGCGATGACGCAGCTGCCGGAGCGCAGGAGGGTCTTGATGGCGTCCAGCTGGACGATCTCGATGGGGTTGGGTGAAGGCACCACCTTGCGCCAGCCGCGGCCCGAATCCTCCTTCATCTTCCACTTCTTCGAGCGCATCAGCTCCAGGGCGCGGAACTCCGGGAAGAAGGGGCCCACGGGCTTGGTAGGATCCACGAAGCCCTTGTCCTCCTTGTCCACCACCACTTCCGTCAGCACGGAGGTGACCGGCACGTCGAGCTGGAGGAAACGCAGGCGGTTGATGAGCATGCGCTCGATCATGTAGCCCATGGAACCCTGGGTCATGGCGCCGCAGATGTCCAGGCTGTACGGTGGAATCTGGCCCGAAGCCGCCTCCTGCTGGATGAGCAGGTTGCCCACCTGGGGGCCGTTGCCATGCACCACGCAGAGGGCGTAGCCCTCGGCCACGACCTTGGCCAGCATTTCCGATGTCTCCCGGGCATTCTCCAGCTGTTCTTCCTGGAGCCCCCGTTCTTTCTCTTTCAGGAGCGCGTTGCCGCCGATGGCGAGAAGTGCGATTTTTCGGGTCATGCCGTACCCCGCAAAACGAGGAGCATACAGGGTCCCCCGGGCGGATCAAAGGACCGGCGTCACAGAGTCCCCGGAAGGGCACAGAACCCTTGTCCTGGAGCGCTAACCTTTGCACCCTGTCAAGGTGGAGAGCCCCGTCATGGACCCCTATTCCGATCAGCAGACCTACGACGTCGAGGCGGCGACCCGCCTGAGCCGCCTGGGCGCGGCGTTCATCGATGGGCTGGTGTCCTTCGCGCCCCTGGGCGCAGTGGCCGTCATGCTGCCCATCGCCCTGATGGGCGGCAAGCTGGGCGCCCTGCTGGGCGTGCTGGTGGTGGCGGTGGCCGTTTCCCTGGCCGTGCTCATCACCCAGATCGTCCTGGTGGCGGCCCACGGCCAGACCATCGGGAAGAAGGTCCTGGGTATCCGCATGATCACCAGCGACGGCAGCACGCCCAGCGTCTGGCGGGTCTTCTTCCTCCGCTGGCTGCCCTTCGCCGTGGTGGCCGGCGTGGTGCAGATGATGCTCAAGGTCGTGGGCGCCGGAAGCATCATCCACCTGCTGGACGTGGTGTTCATCTTCCAGCCCACCCGCCGCTGCCTGCACGATCTCTTCGCCGACACGCACGTGATCAAGGCCTGATGAAAGCTCGTAGGCTCAGAGCCGCCGCGCCATCAGCGTGTGCACCAGCAGCCGGTCCCGGTCCACCTGCTCTCCGATGCGGTAGCTGGCGTCCCCGGCATCCAGGAAGCCCATCTTGGCGTAGAAGCGGATGGCCCGGGGATTCTGCTCCCAGACCTGCAGCCACACACCGTCGTGGCCCGCCGCAGCGGCCCGGGCGAGCACCGCGGACATGAGCTGCGCCGCCGCTCCGCTGCCGTGGAGGGATGCGTCGAGGTAGAAGCGGGCCACCTCCAGGGGCTGGGAAAAGGGACAGCCGGGATGCGCGGGCTCAGGTCCGTGGGCCCGCAGCAGCGCGTAGCCCAGCAGCTTCCCATCGGCCTCAAGGACCAGGGTGAGGTTGGCGGGATCCGCCAGTTCCGCATCCTGTTTGGCCACGCCGAAAGTGGCCGCCAGATGCCGTTCCAGATTGGAGGAAGGGATGAGCCCGGTGTAGGTCCCTCGCCAAAGGCGTTCGCCCAGGAGCGCCAGCTCCTGGGCATCCGCGGGGAGAGCTGGGCGGATCCGCATGCCCTGAGCTTATCAAAACCCTTAAAACCCGCTAGAATACTGGTTTTGGCGAGCCTCCATGCACATCCAGGAACTGATCCTCCGCCTTCAGCGGTTCTGGGCCGACCGGGGCTGCCTCGTGGGCCAGCCTTACGATCTGGAAAAGGGCGCGGGCACCATGAACCCGCTGACCTTCTTCGGCGCGCTGGGCGCCAAGCCCTGGAACGTGGCCTACGTGGAGCCCTCCCGGCGTCCCGCCGACGGCCGCTACGGCGAGAATCCCTTCCGCGTCTACAAGCACCTCCAGTTCCAGGTGATCCTCAAGCCCAGCCCCGCCAAGGTGCAGGACATGTACATCGAGAGCCTCGAGGCCCTGGGCATCGACCTCTCCAAGCACGACCTGCGCTTCGAGGAAGACAACTGGGAATCGCCCTCCCTCGGCGCCTGGGGCGTGGGCTGGCAGGTGGTGCTGGATGGCATGGAGATCAGCCAGTTCACCTACTTCCAGCAGGTGGGCGGCCTGGACTGCAGGCCCGTGAGCGCCGAGCTGACCTACGGCATCGAGCGCATCTGCATGTTCCTGGGAGGCTACGACAACATGTTCGACCTGGTGTACGGAGAGGTGAAGACCGACGACGGCATCTTCCCCGTCACCTACGGCCAGATGCGCCAGCGCGAGGAGTTCGAACTCAGCGCCTACAGCTTCGACCACGCGGACCTGGATCTGCACCGCACCCTGTTCGAAGCCTTCGAGAAAGAGGGCTGGCGCCTGCTGAAGGACCATGGCCACTTCCTCAGCGCCTACGAACAAGCCCTCAAGATGAGCCACACCTTCAACGTGCTGGATGCCCGCGGCGCCGTGAGCACCACCGAACGCCCCGGCATCATCAAGCGCGTGCGCGACATGGCCTGCGCCTGCGCCAAGGCCTACCTGGAGCACGAGGAAGGATCGTCCACAGCTTGCGCAGATGGCACAGATTCAAAAAGCAAGCTGCAGGGAGGTGCGAAGTGAGCGCCACGAAGACCTTCCTGCTGGAACTGCATTGCGAGGAGATTCCGGCGCGGTTCCTGGGATCGCTGGCTCAGGATTTCCAGTCCGCTTTCCAGAATTGGTGTCACCAACACCATGTGGGGTATCTACAAGAAGGTGAGGTCCAGCCTGAGCCTGAATGCTTCTATTCGCCCAGGAAACTGGCGTGGCGGTACCGGGGGCTCATGGCGATTCAGTCTGACCAGACCGAAACCCAGGTGGGTCCTCCGCAGCGCATGTGCGTGGATGAGTCCGGCAAGCCCACGATCCAGGGGGAGAAGTTCGCGGAGAAGTGGGGCGTGCCTTTTTCCGCCGTGCGCTTCGAGCAGCCTGCGGGCAAGAAGGAGCCCTGCGCGGTGGTGACGGTCACCAAGGCCGGCCGGCCCACGGTGGAGCTGCTGCAGGAGGCCCTTCCCGGGCTCATCAAGGGGCTGCATGTGCCGAAGGCCATGCGCTGGGGCCATTCCGAGTTCGAGTTCGTGCGCCCCATCCGCAACATCCTCTGCCTCTTCGGCGAACAGGTGGTGCCCATCACGGTGGATGGCGTCACGGCCACCAACACCACCTGGGGTCACCGCCTCCACCACCGTCAGCATCCGGAAGCCGTGAAGGTCGCCACGCCCGAGGCCTACGAGGCCGCGCTCGAAACCGCGGGCGTGGTGGTCAGCGTGGACGTGCGCCGGGCCCGCATCGCCCAGCAGCTGGACCACCTGGCCGCCGAGGCGGGAGGCCGTGTGGTGGCCGATGCGGAACTGCTGGATACCCTGGCCGAGATCGTGGAATTTCCGAAGATCGTGCGGGGCGACTTCCCCGCGGCCTTCCTGGAGCTGCCCAAGGAGGTGCTGGTCACGTCCTTGCGGGAGCACCAGAAGAGCTTCTGCATCGAAAAGCCGGACGGCACGGATCTGCTTCCCTTCTTCCTCACGGCGGCCAACCGCATGGACGATCCCGCGGGCTTCGTGAAGGCGGGCAATGAATGGGTGCTGAAAGCGCGGTTGTATGATGCGCGCTTCTTCTTCGCGGAAGACCGGAAGCTGCCCCTGGCCGGTCGCACGGAGAAGCTGAAGGCCCTCACCTTCCAGCGGGAGCTGGGCAGCTATTTCGACAAGACGGAGCGGGTGGCCCAGCTGGTGGAGACCCTCGCCGGACGCCTGTCCCAGGATGCCGCCCATCGTGCCCGGGCCGTTCAGGCCGCGCGCCTGGCCAAGTGCGACCTGCGCACCCTCATGGTGGGCGAGTTCCCCGAACTGCAGGGAATCATGGGTGGCGAGTATCTCAAGCGCGAAGGCGCCCACGAGGAAGTCTGGAAAGCCGTGAAGGAGCACTATCAGCCCGCGGGCGCCGACGACGCCATCCCCGGCACGCCCATGGGTTGCCTGCTGTCCCTCTGCGACAAGCTGGACACGGTGGCTGGCTGCTTCTCGGTGGGCCTCATCCCCAGCGGTTCGAAGGATCCCCTGGCCCTGCGCCGGGCGGGACAGGGCATCGTGCGCATTCTGTGGGAGCGGGGCTGGGCGCTGACGCCCGCCGACCTCGCCGCCGCCGCGCTGGGCGCAGTGGGGGCCAAGGCCACCAAGCCCGCCGCCGAAACCACCGAAGCCCTGCTGGCCTTCTTCAAGGACCGTGTGGGGTACCAGCTGGAACTGGCGGGCTACGCCGGCTCCGTGCGCCGTTCCGCCCTGGCCGCCGGCTGGGCCGATCTGGCGGACCTCAGGGCGCGCTGCGAGGCGCTCTCGGCCTTCGCGGAGGACGCCCGCTTCGCTTCCCTGGCCCAGAGCGCCAAGCGCATCGGCAACATTCTGAAAGACGAAACCGCCGATGGCGGCTTCGATGAGGGACTGCTTGCCCAGGCCGAAGAGAAGGTGCTGGCCCAGCAGTTGGCCAAGGTCGAAGCTGTGGCCGATCAGAAGGCCCTCCTGGCGGCGCTGGCGGATCTCGCCGCCCCCCTCGAGGCTTTCTTCAACGCCGTCATGGTGAAGTGCGAGGACGCGGCCCTCCGCGCCGCGCGGCTCAGCCTGCTCCATCGCCTGCGGCAGGCCTTCCTTCGCGTGGCCGATTTCAGCCTTTGGCAATAGGACATATCCAACCGCAGAGGTTGCCGCTCTTCTCCTTTGCGCGCGCTGCGGTTCGAAACGCTTTCCGAGGTCCCCATGCACCATGAACGCATCGCCATCATCGACTACGGCAGCCAGTACACGCGGCTCATCACGCGGCGGCTGCGCGAGTTGGGGGCCTTCGGCCTGGTGTACAACAGCGGCGCCACGGCGAAGGAGATCGGCGGAGCGGACCTGAAGGGCGTGATTCTGTCCGGCGGCCCCAACTCGGTGCTGGAACCCGGCGCGCCGGACCTGGACCCGGCCATCCTGGAACTGGGCGTTCCCATCCTGGGCATCTGCTACGGCCAGCAGCTCCTGGCCCGCAACCTGGGCGGCCAGCTGCACCGCTCCGCCAGCCGCGAATACGGCAAGGCGGAGATCCTGGCCATGCCTGAGGGATCCATTCTCTTCGAGGGTCTGCCCCACGCCCAGCAGGTGTGGATGAGCCACGGTGACCATGTGGAAGTGGCGCCCGCGGGCTTCACGGTCACGGCCAAGACGCCGAGCGTGCCCGTGGCGGCCATGGAGGATCCCAAGCGCGGCATCTACTGCCTGCAGTTCCATCCCGAAGTGACCCACAGCAGCCAGGGCACGCCGCTGCTGCTGAATTTCCTGAAGCATTGCCGCCTGGCCCTGGATTGGAACGCGGGCAATTTCATCGAAGAGAAGGTGAAGGCCATCCGCGGCCAGGTGGGGAGCGGTACGGTGGTGCTCGGCCTCAGCGGCGGCGTGGATTCCAGCGTGGCGGCCCTGCTGCTGCACAAGGCCATCGGAAAGCAGCTCACCTGCGTCTTCGTGGACCATGGGCTCATGCGCAAGGACGAGATGAAGCAGGTGCAGGCCTACTTCGCGCCCTTCGAGCTGAACGTCATCTGGGTGGACGCATCGGAGGAATTCCTCGGCGCCCTCGCCGGCGTGACGGATCCCGAGCAGAAGCGGAAGATCATCGGCGGCAAGTTCATCGAGGTCTTCGAGCGGGAGGCGGGCAAGGTGAAGGCCGATTTCCTGGGCCAGGGCACCACCTACCCCGACGTGATCGAATCCAGCGGCATCGGCGGCGCGATCCTGGTGAAATCCCACCACAACGTGGGCGGCCTGCCCGAGCGCATGAAGCTGAAGCTGGTGGAGCCACTCCGGGAGCTGTTCAAGGACGAGGTGCGGGCCACGGGCCTGGCCCTGGGCCTGCCCGAGGAGATGAACCAGCGCCATCCCTTCCCGGGTCCCGGCCTGGCGGTGCGCCTGCCTGGAGCCATCACCCGGGAGCGGGCCACCATCCTGCAGAACGCGGACGCCATCTTCATGCAGGAGCTGCGGGAGAGCGGCTGGTACGCCCGCACCAGCCAGGCCTTCGCCGTGCTGCTGCCCGTGCAGACCGTGGGCATCATGGGCGATGAGCGCACCTTCGAGTGGATGTGCGCGTTGCGGGCGGTGACCAGCGAGGATTTCATGACCGCCGACTGGGCGCGCCTGCCTCACGAATTGCTGGAGAAGATCGCCCAGCGCATCGTCCGTGAGGTGAAGGGCATCAACCGCGTGGTCTACGACATCACCAGCAAGCCCCCGGCGACGATCGAATACGAGTGAAATCATCCACAGATTCACACAGATTCAAAAGCAATGAATCGGTGTGGTCACCGTTAAGACCCGTTTCTTATCCCTTCAAATCTGTGGACTCATCATTATTTCTGGGAACAGCATGTCCAAGCGCAACGAGCCCGTCCGCAAGTCGGTGAAGGATGTCCTGGATGACCTGCTGGCCGGGCACCGCGAGGCGGCCTTCAGCGGACCTGAATCGGCGCTGAAGTACCTGCGCCGCACCTTCGAGGCCCAGGGCAGCCTCCCCAATGCGGTGAAGGCGGTGGCCTACGATCTAAGCGCGGAGGCCCAGGCCCAGAGCGGCCAGTGGGAGGCCTGCGTGGAATCCACGGCGCAGGTGCTCGGCTACCTGCCGGAGTTGGAGGCTGCTTTCCCGCACGAGTACCGGCGGATACTGGAGGGCCTGGCCTGCTTCGAGCGGGGCATCCAGGCCCACAGCGAGCTGGGGGATTTCCACGCGGCGCTGGAGCTTTGCGAAAGAGCCATCGCCCTGGGGCTGGGCGCGCACTATTCAGCCAAAAGGGATTCCCTGGAGTGGGCTCGGTAGCCTCCGCCCCCGAAACCTGAAGACTGAAGCTTGACGCCCAGCGCCGGAAGTACAGACCGGGCGCCTCCGGACCGTTGAGCTATCTGCGGGGATGGCATGGGCGACAATATCCAGGTGGTGCCGACGGAGGCGAGCATCCTCGTCGTGGACGACCTCGCCATCGTGCGGCTGTCGCTCCAGCGGATCCTGGCCAAGGCCGGTTACCGCGTCCGGCTGGCGGAGGATGTGCGGGGCGCCCTGGAGGTACTGGACGAGGATTCCATCGACCTGATCCTTTGCGACATCCAGATGCCCGGGGCCTCGGGCCTCGATCTCGTGAAAGCCATCCGCCGGAGGATTCCCGACACTTCCGTGGTCATGGTGAGTTCCCTTGAGGATACGGAAACCGCCATCGAGTGCCTGCAGCAGGGCGCTTTCGGCTTCGTGCTGAAGCCTTACCAGCCGCGGGAGATCCTGGTGCAGGTCAATGGCGCCCTGCGGCGGCGGATGCTGGAGATCGCCTTCCGCGACCGCGAGGCCGAGCTCGCCCGGAAGGTGCGGGAGCAGACCGTCGAGATCCGCGATTCCCGCGAAGAGATCGCCTTCCGCCTCATTGCCGCCAGCGAGCACCGCGACAACGAGACGGGCATGCATGTGCGCCGCATCGGCCTCTACGCGGCGGAGATGGGCCGCCTGATGGGTTGGGGCCAGGAGCAGGTGGACACCATCCGGGCCGCGGCGCCGCTTCACGACATCGGCAAGATCGGCGTGCCGGACGCGGTCCTCCAGAAACCCGGCGCCCTCACGGATGAGGAGTGGGTGCTCATGAAGCGCCACACCAGCATGGGCGCCGCCATCCTGAAGGGCTCCACCGTCCCCTTCATCCAGATGGGCGCGCGCATCGCCATGGGGCATCACGAGAAGTGGGACGGAAGCGGCTATCCCAAGGGCCTGAGAGGGGAGGCCATCCCTCTGGAGGCGCGCATCACGGCCCTGGTCGACGTGTACGATGCCCTGAGCGCCCGGCGCCACTACAAACCCGCCTGGCCCGAGGATAAGGTGGTGGAACTGATCCGCCAGGGCATCGGCTCCCACTTCGACCCGCAGCTGTCTGACCTTTTCCTGGCCCACCTGGATGCCTTCCGCGCCATCCTGGCCGCCCATCCGGACGAAATCCGGAGCGAGGAAGCGGATGTCTGAAGCGGGATCCGGCCGGCAATGTTCCAATGGCAGGCAAGGAAGGAATGGATATGCGCGAATCGCTTCTGTTCAAGTCTCTTCTGTGGCTGTCCCTGTGCCTTTCGCCGGCCCTGGGATGGGCCCAGGCGGCCTCGACGCCGCCCATGGGGTGGAACAGCTGGGATGCCTACGGCACCGCCGTGCGGGAGGCCGACGTGAAAGCCAACGCCGATTTCATGGCCAGGCACTTGGCGGAACATGGATGGCAGTACGTCGTGGTCGATATCCAGTGGTACCAGCCCCACGCCCAGGGCCATGACTATGACCCGAAGGCGACGCTGGCCATGGATGGGTATGGGCGCCTTCAGCCCGCGCCGAACCGTTTCCCTTCCGGGTTCAAGAGTCTGGCCGACTACATCCACGCCAGGGGCCTCAAATTCGGCATCCACATCATGCGGGGCATCCCCCGGCAGGCCGTGGCCCAGAATCTTCCGGTCAAGGGAACCCAACTGCGCGCCCGCGACATTGCCGAGCCCGAAAACCCCTGCGCCTGGAACCCGGACATGTGGGGAGTGGATACGACGAAACCCGGCGCGCAGGCGTACTACGATTCCTTGGTGGAACTCTACGCTTCCTGGGGCGTGGATTTCATCAAGGCCGATGACATGGGAAGCCACCTCTATCAGCCCGCGGAAATCAAGGCGCTCCACCGGGCCATCCGCAAGAGTGGACGGCCCATCGTGCTCAGCATCTCACCAGGGCCCGCGCCCGTTTCCGAGGCGGGGTTCTTTCAGCGACACGCCCAGATGTGGCGCATCTCGGACGACTTCTGGGACGACTGGAATCTGCTCCGCCGCCAGTTCGATTACGCGCGGGATTGGGCGGCCGAGATTGGCAAGAACGGAACCTGGCCGGACGCAGACATGCTTGCCGTGGGGATGTTGCGCCTCGCGAAGAATGGCGGCAAAGGGGAAACATCGAAATTCACGCAGGACGAACAACGCACCATGCTGAGCCTGTGGTCCATCATGCGGTCCCCCCTCATCATGGGAGGCGATCTGCCGCGCTGCGACGCCTTCACGCTGTCCCTGCTCAACAACCCTGAAGTGATCGCCGTCGATCAGCGAAGCAGGAACAACAGGCCCATCCTGGAAAAGGGGAGCATCACTGTCTGGTCGGCAGAAACGCCAGACGGCCGGGACCACTACCTCGCGGTCTTCAACCTCGGAGAGACCAAAAGTACCGTCGAGGCCAGTTGGAAGGAGCTCGGGCTGCCCCATGAGCGCTATGCCCTGCGGGATCTTTGGGACCGGAAGGACCTGGGGGTGGACTCGAGCCTCACTCTCGCGCTCGCCCCTCACGCCAGCGCGCTGTTGAGGGTTTCTCCTCCACCCCCCGGGAATTAGGAAGCGCAAGAATTCATGGGGCCGCTAGTGGTGTCCGCTCGAAATTCCTGGTGCGATCTCTACGCCCATGCGCCAGAGGGGCCATGCCCCGATGGAAGTGTGCCTCGCCAGCTGCCCTGAATGATCCAGTTATTTCCGGCGAGGCACACTAGGCTGGAGCATGGCTTCCATGACGCGGCGCTCCCATCCCTTTCTGTTTGTTTGTCTCGTGGTGGCGGCTTTGGGCCTCCAGGCCCAGGACACCACTTTCCTCCTGATCCGCCACGCGGAGCGGCAGTCGCTGCTGGACGAGGATTCGCCCCTGTCGGAGGCCGGTCAGCGCCGCGCCCAGGCCCTCGTGCCGCTGCTGGAATCCTTCCATCCCGAGGCGCTGCACGCCTCTGACCGGAAGCGCACCCAGCAGACGCTGGCCCCCCTGGCCGCCAAGCTGAAACAGACGCCCGCGCTGCATCCCAAGGACGGCACCGAGGCCCTGGCCGCGGAACTGCTCCGCGGCGCGCGGGGCCGCACCGTGCTCGTCTGCTGGCATCACGACCTCATGAAGAAGCTGGCGCGGGGCCTGGGGGTGAAGGGGCCCATTCCCTACTGGTCGCTGGACGCTTACGACCGGCTTTGGGTGGTGCGCATCCCCGCGAAGGGGGACCCCACGCTGGAGGAGCGCCGCCAGGAGCTAGTGGTGTCCGCTCGAAATACCAGGTGCGATCTCAACGCCCCCAGCGGGGTGACAGCATGGGCGCGGTCCCGCGCCCATGCGCCAGAGGGGCCATGCCCCGATGGAAGTGTGCCTCGCCAGCTGCCCTGAATGATCCAGTTATTTCAGGCGAGGCACACTAGCGCCAGCTGCTCCCGGGCCGTCCCAGCGCTGACAGCACCTCCTCCGCGGCGCGGACGCCGTGGTCCTGGGCCTCTTCGAACAGGGCCACGCCGCTCAGTTCGGTGTGGGCGAAATGGATGCCGCCGAAGGGGCGGGAAAGGGCCAGGAACGCGGGATCCCACATCAGGCCCGGCGCCGGGCGCACCATGGCGTGGCCCCAGCGCATGACGTCGAGGCGCGCCACCAGGCTCTCCAGATCGGGATGGGCCGGGCGCAGGTCGTTCATGACCATGCGGGCGCAGGCCTCCCAATCCATGGCCCGCAGCCTCGCCCGTTCCGCCTCGCAGTCGGGCCCGGTGAAGGGCCGGTACCAGGTCCACACGGTGGGACCGTGGTCGCGCAGGCTTTGGTGGGTGGCCACCACGTAGCCCAGGGCTTCGCTGCCGCGCAGCACGTTGTCCCAGGCCAGGGGGAAGCTGGATTCTTTGGGGCGGGCGCGGAGGGTGAGGTTGGCCACCATCCAGGGCGCGTTGTGGATGCGGGCCGAAGCGGGGCGCGCCGCCTCCAGGCCTTCGATGATGTGCCGCGCGGCGTGCTGGGGCCCCGCGAAGATCACCCGCTTGGCCCTCCAGCCGCAGCGGCGCTGCTGGAGGTTGTCCCAGGCGGTCACCAGGAGATCGTCCCCCTCCTGGCGGATGGCGGTGGCCATCACGCCGCAGTGGAGGCGCTGACCACAGGCCCGCCGCAGGTGATCCACCAGAAAGCCGTTGCCCTGGGGCCAGGTGAGCAGGGGGCGCGAATCTTCGCCGGGCCCCTGCTTGCGGGCGGCGAAGTAGAAGAGCCCCGCCCAGGCGCTGGTGGTATCGAGGCGAGAACCGTAGTCGTCGCGGCAGGCGTAGTCCAGCAGCCAGCGCAGGCGGGGCGACGTGAGCCCGCGCCCGTCCAGCCAGGCGGCCATGGAGAGGCTGTCGAGGGCCCGGGCCTCGGGCGCGTCGGAACACCGCGAGCGCGGGATGCTGAAGGCAGGGCGGCCCTTCGCGTCACGGAAGGCGGCCCAGCGATCCACCTCCGCGAAGAAGGCGTGGTATTGGCGCTCGTCTTCGGCGGTGGCTCCGGCACGCAGGTAGAGGCCCTCCCACCATTGTCCGTAGGCGAAGATGCGTTCTTCGGGGGCCCGCACCGTGGCCTCCTCTGCGAAGAGGGGATCGCCCTTGGCGTTGAAGCCTTCCAGCACGCCGCACTCGTCGAGCAGGCGCAGCACCGCGTGGTTGCCGCGGTCGGGCACGGGCAGGTAGTGGGCGGCCCAGGGAAAGGGGCTCACGTGGTTGCGGCCGGAGCGGGAAGTGCCGCCGGGCTCGCGCTCCAGCTCCAGCACCTGGAAATCCTCGACGCCCGCGTCCGCCAGTCGCCAGCCTGCGCTGAGGCCCGCCACGCCGCCGCCCACCACGAGCACGGAGATGGGCTCGAAGCGGGCAGGGTCCGCAAACGCTCCGCCGCGCACCCAGTGGCCCAGGGGCAGATCCGGACCCACGAGTTCGCCAGGAAAGGGGAACTCGGGCCTGCGGCGGCAGGCGAGGGGGAGGGCGGAAAGGGCCGCCGATGCGAGGAAATCGCGACGCTTCATGGGCAATCCAGAAGCCGGAGGGCGAGGAAGGAAACCGGTTTTGAAACCACAGAAGGGGCCGATGAAAAAAAGGATAGGTCCACAGATTCCACCGATTCCCACAGATTCAACAGCATGAACGGCCTCTTGATCTGTTGGTTCCGCATGGCGGAGCGGGCGGGTGGCTCTGAAGAATGGAGCGGGTTCATCTGTGCAATCTGTGGACCCCCGCTTTTCTGGGCATTCACGACCACCGCCGCCACTCGCGCGTGTAGAGGTGCACCAGCACTTGGTTGTCCAGGCGGTTCACCTCGGTGGGAATCCGGTCCATGTCCTTGGGGAAGGCGAACATGGCCGCGGTGGCCTCGTTCGAGAGGTGGCGCAGGCCGGGCAGTACGCGGGTGGGCACGTCGAAATCCCGTTTGGAGGCCAGGGCGAAGCCCCAGACGCCGAAGGAGGGCACGGCCAGGTGGTAGGGGCGCACCTTGAGGCCTGAGGACTCCATGGTGGCGGCGATGCACCAGAAGGACTGCCGCGCCATGAGGGGCGAGGTGCTCTGCACCGTGATCATGGCCTCGTCGGTCAAGCGCCGCTGCAGCAGGCGGTAGAAGCGCGAGGTGTAGAGCTTCCCCAGGGCGTAGGTGTTGGGATCGGGGAAGTCCACGTAGGCCAGGTCGAAGGGGGCGCAGGCGGTCTCCTGCAGCCACACCATGGCGTCGGCGTTGACCACCTTCACCCGGGGATCCTCCAGGGCGGCGCCGTTGAGCTGGCGCACCATGGGCTGCGTGCGGGCCATGTCGTTCATGGCGGGATCGAGATCCACCAGCACCACTTCCTGCACGGAGGGATGCTTCAGCACCTCGCGCACGGCCAGGCCGTCGCCGCCGCCGCAGATGAGCACGCGCTTCGCGCCGGGCCTCAGGCCGAAGGCGGGATGCACCAGCGCCTCGTGGTAGCGGTACTCGTCGGCGCTGGAGAACTGCAGATTGCCGTTGAGGAAGAGCTGGAAGCTGCCCCGGCCCCGGGTGAGCACGATGCGCTGGTAGGCGCTGTCCTTGGCGTAGACGATCTCGTCCGCGAAGATCTCCTCTTCCACGGCCAGGGTGAACTTCCCCGCGAAGGCCAGGCCCGCCGCCAGCAGCGCCATCACCACCGCGCAGCGCAGGCGGATCATGCGCACCGGGCCCAGCTGGGACTTCAGCAGGTGGGTGGACCAGAGGCCCACGGCGGCGTTCAGCAGCCCGAAAAGCAGGCTGGTGCGCACCAGGCCCAGCTTGGGCATGAGCAGCAGGGGGAAGAGCAGCGAGGCGAACAGGGCGCCGATGTAGTCGAGCGTGAGCACGCCGGCCACCAGATCCTTGAAGCGCACCTGGTCCTGGAGGATCCGCATGAGGATGGGGATCTCCAGGCCCACCAGGGTGCCCACGGCCACCACCTCGCCGTAGAGCACCACGCGGAAGGCGTGGGTGTGGGCGAAGGCCTGGAAGAGGATGGGTGCCGAGAAGCCGCCCACCAGGGCCACGGCCAGCTCCAGATCCACGAAGCGCCGCGCCAGGCCCCGGTGCAGGAACTTCGACAGCCAGGAACCCAGCCCCATGGCGCTGAGGTAGACGCCGATGACCGTGGAGAACTGCGTGACCGAATCGCCCAGCAGGTAGCTGGACAGCGTGCCCGCCACCAGCTCGTAGATCAGCCCGCAGGAGGCGATGAGCAGCACGCTGATGAAGAGCAGCGGCGCCTTGAGCGTGGGGGCGGGAAGGGAACCCTCTGGAATTGAATTAGCCACGGATGAACACGGATAAACACGGATGGGTCATAGGGAGACTCGCTTTACGCCGACCTTGGGGAAATGGAAGTTGAGGATCAAGCCCGTCCGCAGCCCTGTGGCGCGCAGGTAATTGAGGCATTTCAACTCGGCGATGACGCTGTCCGGAACCAAGCGATCTGCGACGTACTCCCCGACCACCATGCCGTCGTATCCGATGATCGCTTCGCACACGGAATCCCATCCGTGTTCATCCGTGTTTATCTGTGGCAAATCACCCATGGATCGCAGCGGCGATGATGATGCTGATGCCCAGGATGAGGCAGCCCAGGACGATGCCGAGGGCGGTGTTCTGGTCGTCCTCCATTTCCTTGCGGAGGGAGAAGGGCAGCACCTTCACGAGGACCAGCCAGACCAGTCCCAGGATGACGAGGCCCAGGGCGGAGAAGACGGCGGCGACGAGGAGCTGGTGCAGCAGCTGGTTCGTGAACATCACTTACCTCCGTGGAAGCCGTTGTTGTGCAGGAAGGTGCGGTAGGCGCCCGGTGTCTGGCGGACGCTGGGGGGCAGGTCGGCGCGGCGGCGCTGGCCGAAGAATTCGTGGCCGAAGAAGGCGTTAGCCACCATGAGGCTGAAGCCGCCGCCCAGAAACAGGACGTAGAGGATCCGCATCAGTCATCACCTCCGCTGGATGAGTCGCTCGAGCCGTACGTGCTCTCCTGCCATCGCCGGGTCTCGAAGGCCGCCACGCGAAAAACCATGAGCAGGGGCACGACCAGGATGGCCAGCAGGGCCAGGCCCGGGTAGAGCCAGCGCATGACGCCCTGCCGCAGTTGCACGTCGATGGCGGCCACGGGCGGCACCTTGCCGTCCCACTGGGGGGCCAGGCGCAGCACATAAGTGCCAGGCGGCACGGCGCTGAGGAACACCTCGGCGGTCTGTCCACCTTCGGACCAGGATTCGCCGCCATCCGCGCCGTGGTAGTAGCTGCTTTCCAGCAGGAAGAGTTCGGCCACGCCGGTGGTTTCGCTCACCAGGGCGCCCTCCACGCTCACCCAGCCGTTGTTCACGGGAGCGCTGAGGGTGACGGCCAGGTTGCTGCGGCCATCCTTGATCTCGATGGGATCGGAAAAGAAGACCGGCTCCTGGGGCTCGGCCGGGGGAGCTTCGGCATTCGCGGCTGGGGCGGGGCGGCGGGTGGGGATGGTCCTGCGCGGGCTTTCGGCTGCCTCCCCGCGGAGGCCCGGCGTCAGTTCATAGAGATCCAGCCGCTTGCTGAACAGCTGCACGTTGCGGTGCGTGACGTCTTCCACCATCACCAGGGCCAGCAACAACCCCAGGGCGCCCACGAGCCAGAACGCGGATTTCGACAGGGCGGCCTTGTGGGGGTTGGGCTGGAAGGAGGCGATGCCCCTGGGCGCGGGGGCGGCCCCGCCAAGTTTGAAGGCGGACCACACGGCCGCCGGCTCCAGATAGGTGGAGAGGCTCCAGTTCACCTCTTCGCCGCTCCCCTTGCCGCCGTGGCGCTGCCACTCGCGGTTGAGGCTGAGCGGAGGGGCGACGAATTCGGTGACGGCCACCCGCTCGCCCTGTTCCACCATCCAGTAGAACTCACCCCACACGCCTTCCACCACAGCTTCGGAATCCTGGAAGCGGCGCCAGTTGCGGCCCTGCATCCAAAGGTTCCGCTGGGACCCCTGCACATGGGGCACGTCGCCCGGCGCCACCGCGGTGGCCAGGCTCCAGTGGCCCTCGCTTTCCACCAGCCACTTGAAACCGTGCTGGCTGTCCAGGAGCAGGTACTCCATCCAGGGGTAGACGGTGCCGTCGAAGCTGCAGCTTCGGCGCAGCTGGCCGATGCAGATCACCTTCTCGCCGTTCAGCGTGCCTTCGGCCCCGAGGGGGATGGCCACTTCCGTGTGGGGCTGCTTGAGGCTCTTGAGGAAGGCCAGCTTGCCCCCCTCCGCCGACAGCAGGCTGCCGCAGCTGGGGCAGCCCACGCGCTGGGTCTGGTCGGGCGCGTGCAGGGCGAGGGCTCCTCCGCACTTGGGGCAGTTGAGGTTCTGCGCGCCCACCTTGGCAGGCTTCCGCGCGCCGCCCTGGAGGTGCAGGTCCGCCAGGGGCGTTTCGCGTCCCAGGAAGAAGAGGGGAGGATCCTCGCCGTAATCGAGGGTGGCGAAGGCGCCGTTCTTCCCGGACAGGTCGGCGAAGCGGTAGGTGGCGCCGGGTTCCACCGTCCAGGGGATCTCGCCTTCGGCGCTGTGGAAGCTCGCGGTGCTGATCTCCCCCACGGTCCAGAGACCGTCGGAGCCCAGATCCACCAGGGCCCCCGCCTGGAGGTGGTCCGCCGCGGGCAGGGCGCCGTGGGGCGTCTGCGTGAACGTGAGGTAGAACCGGCCCTGGGCCTCCGCCAGCCATCCCCAGCGGCCGTCGTCGAGGGCCAGGTACCACTCGTCCCAGAAGCCGCCCAGGGCATGCTTGAGCTGGACGCGGCCCGCCAGCGTGAAGGTGCGCCCGGCGTAGACGCCCGTCGCGCCGAGGCCCAGGGGCGAGCCCGTGTCGACCAGGGCGGCCACTTTGCCGATGAGCTCGGGATCCCGGTCCCGGCGGGCGGCCAGGGCCTTGCAGTAGGAGCAGACGGCCACCATGGTCCCTGGCCGGAAGCTCAGGGCGGCACCGCAACTGGGGCAGGAGGCGAGGGTGCTCATGGGATGCCGGTGATTATGTCAGAGCGCCGGAGATTTCGGGCGGAGCGCCGGGGATTCAAGTCGGAGTGCCGGGGGGATTCAGGTCAGAGCAGGGGAAGGATGCGGGCCAGGCCCTCGCGGAAGGGGCCTTCCTCCGTCAGCAGGCTGAGGACCAAGTGGCCATCGCCCGGCAGGTCGAAGAAGGAACCGGGATGCGCCAGGGTTCCGGTTTCATTCAGCAGCCGCAGGGCGCAGGCCTCGTCGGCATCCACCGCGGGCCGCCGCAGCAGCGCGGACCAGCCCCCCTCTACGGGCAGCCGGGACAGGCGCGGATGGGCCGTCAGAGCCTGATCGAGGCCGTGGAGGTTTGCCCGAAGGCGATGGAGGATCTGCCCGCGGATGGCCGGGGCCAGCTCCAGCAGCCGCGGCGCGGCGGCCTGGGCCGGGGCCGACACGGACAGGTACTGGTCCGCCAGGAAGGCCAGGGCCTCCAGGTGTCCGGCGGCGGCCGGGCCGCGCACGGCGATCCAGCCCAGCTTCAGCTGGGGCAGGGCGGCCACCTTGCTGAGGCCTGAGAGCAGGAAGACCGGGCAGGGCGGGTGGGTGTCGGTCAGGGCCGAGGCCAGGCGGCCGGCGGGCGGTTCCAGGGCGTAGTCGGCGAAGACTTCATCCACAAGAAGGGCCAGGCCCTTCCGGGCGCACAGCTCCGTCAGGCCGCGCCACTCTTGGATGGACAGGAAATGTCCAGTGGGGTTGTTGGGGTTCACCACCACCAGGGCGCGGGCGCGGGGGGACGCCGCGGCCTCCAGGGCGTCGAGGTCCAGGTGCCAACGCTCATGGAAGTAGGAGGGCACGGGCCGGGCGCTGAGGCCCTCCAGCCGCGCCAGCCAATCGAAGAGCGGGTAGCTGGGGCTGGGCACCAGCACCTCGTCGCCGGGATCGCCCAGCAGCTTGAAGAGCAATCCGTAGGCCTCGCTGGTGGAGGCCGTCAACAGCAGTTCCTCCGCCCGCAGGCCGTGGCCGTGATGCCGGGCGATGGCCTCCCGCGCGCGCCGGGAGCCCTGGGAGTCAGGATCGTAGGCCAGCACCGCAGGTTGGGACAGCGCGGCGCAGATCTCGGCCTCCGGATAAGCGAACCCGCAGCGCGTGGGGTTGGATCCCGTGAGATCCAGCACCGGCAGACCCTCAGCCCGGAGGCGGGCCAGGGCGGCCGAAAGGGCGTTGGGCTCGAAACCCGGCGGCAGACGGGAGGATAGGCGCATGGAGGCAGGTTATATCGAAAAGACGCGCCTGCACCCGGGCGGCCGTTACGATGGATAATTGACGCGTTCATCAGGAGGCTCCCATGGCAAAGGCGCTCAACGTCGCGGTGCTGCTGGCCGGTTCCGGCCATCTCGACGGGGCCGAGGTGCGCGAGGCCGTGCTGACGCTGCTGGCGCTGGATCAGCACGGGGCAGCCTTTCAATGCATCGCCCCCAACGCCGATCAGCATCACGTCATCAACCATGCCACGGGCCAGCCCGTGGCCGGGGCCACCCGCAACATTCTGGAAGAGGCCAGCCGCATCGCCCGGGTGGGCCAATGCCTGGATCTGGCCCAGGCGGAGGCCAAGGACTACGACGCCCTGCTCCTGCCCGGGGGCTTCGGCGTGGCCAAGAACCTCTGCGATTTCGCCTTCAAGGGGCCCGAGGCCCAGGCCCGCCCCGACGTGGCCGCCTTCATCCGGGCCTTCTTCGACGCGAAGAAGCCCGTGGGCGCCATCTGCATCGCGCCGGCTCTGGTGGCCATCGCGCTGTCGGGCCACAGCACCGCCCGCCTGACCCTGGGCGGCGATCCCGGCTGCGCCGACGCCATCCGCCGCCTGGGCCACCTGCACCAGGACACGCCGAGCGCGCGGGAGATCGTGGTGGACGAGGCCCTCAAACTGGTGACCACCCCCGCCTACATGTTCGACGACGCCCGCCTCGCCGACGTCTTCGTGGGCATCGAGCGCTGCGTGACCGAAGTGCTGAAGCGCGCCTGAGCCTGATCCCGGCGTTCACTTCCGCAACGCCTTTTCGATCACCGATGAACACAGATCCGCACGGATGAAGATCCATCAGCCGTTCATCCGTGTTCGTCGGTGGCCACCCCGCTTTCCTGCGGTCAGGTTTCTTCGCGGCGGGGATGCACCATGCGCCGCAGGGCGGGGGTGAGGGTGCGGCTGGCGGCCAGGATGCGGGCCTCCTCGTCGAGGGCCTTGATCCAGGGCGCCGCGTGGCCCAGGACGAGGCCGGAGTCGGGCAGGCCCAGGCTGCGGTCCAGGGCCAGGAGCACCTGCTCGGCCACGGGACTGGATTCGCGCCAGCGGGACTGCCCCAGGGCCTCGGCCTGCCCGGGACGCAGGGGAGGTTGGATGAGGGCCACCAGGGCCCCCAGCCCCAGCTTGGGATTTTGAAGGAAGGCCGCGAGAATGCCTGGGAACGGGGCCTTCCACACCAGGGACCACATGGGCCGGGGCGCATGGAGCGCCAGGCTGCGCCGCTCTCCCAGGGTCATGACCGCCCAAAGTTGCTGAAGCTTTTCCGTGGCCTGCTGCCGCGCCTGGGGATGGGCGGCGGCGTCCGCGGCCACTGCCGCCAGCGCGCGCCAGGGCAGGCGGGCCAGCAGCCGCGAGCGCAGGTGGGCGGGGGCCTTGGGATGCTGGGCGATCCAGCGCAGCAACAGGGGGCGCTTCCGCATGTCCGGCAGGTCCGCCGCGCGTTCCAGCCAACCCTTCGGCGGATCCGGCTGCCTCAGCTGGCGCAGGAACCGCGGCCAGGACACCTCGGGCGGCAAGGGCCAGGAAAGGGTCTGGCTTTGGGGGGAAGGCTGGGGCATGTGCTGAGTGTAGAGAATCCGGTTCCGGGAGGGAGGGCCGGATGTACGCGACACTGTGTCCATGAGCGTCGCATTTTCCATTCTGGGCCGGGGCCGCGCGGGCCGCGCGCTGGCGGAGGCCTGGGGCGACAGGACCGCGCTGCTGGATCATGAAGCCAGGCCCGAGGGCCTGGTGCTGCTGGCGGTGCCGGACCGGGCCGTGCCTGACATGGCGGCCCGCTTTCCGGGGCGCTGCGTGCATCTGGCTGGGAGCCTGCATCTGGAGGGGGTCCCCTGCGCCCATCCGCTCACCAGCTTCGACGGCCGTGCGCGGGACTGGACCGGAACCCCGGTGGCCATGACCGGGGCCGTGCCCGGCGAGTTGCGCCGGGCCTTCGGGGAGCTGGGTTTCGCGGCCTTCGACCTTCCGGCCGAATGGAAGCCCCTTTACCACGCGGCTGCGGTGCTCACCTCGGGCCATGCGGCCACGCTGTGGCTGGGGGCGGAGGCGCTGCTGCGCGCCAAGGGCGTGGCCCTTCCGGGCCGGGGCCTGCTGCCCCTCGCGGAGGCCACCCTGCGCAACGTGGCGGAGCAGGGCCTCTCGGGTCGTACGGGCCCCTTCGCGCGGGGGGACGAGGCCACCATCGCGCGCGACGCCGAAGCCTTGCCGGAACCCTGGCGCGAGATCTTCCTCCGCCTGGGGCGCAGCCTCGGCTAGCCGGGGCCGGATCCGCCATGCTGCCGCTGCTTCTCGTCTCCGTGCTATGGGCCCTTTCTTTCGGCCTCACGGCTCAGGTGAGCGGCCTCGGCGCGCCTTTCGTCACGGCAGTCCGCACCCTCCTGGCGGCCCTGGTGTTCCTGCCCTTTCTTCGCGTGAAGGGCCTGAAACCGGGCCAGGTCCTGGTTTTCATGGGCATCGGCGCCCTTCAGTTCGGGCTGATGTACCTGCTTTACATCGCCTCGTTCCGTTGGCTTCGGGCCTCGGAAGTGGCGCTGTTCACCATCTTCACGCCGCTCTTCGTGACCCTGGTGGGCGACCTGCTGGAAGGACGGAGATCCTGGCTCTTCCTCGTGGCGGCCTCCATCGCGGTCCTGGGCACGGGCATCTGCGTCTGGACCGGGCTGGAACGCCGCGGCCTGTTTTGGGGGTTTCTCCTCATGCAGGGGGCGAACCTTTCTTTCGCCCTGGGTCAGGTGCTCTACCGCCGGGCCGCGCCTGCCTCGGGCAAGCGGGACCGCCACCTCATGGGCCTGCTCTATCTCGGAGCGAGCGCTGTGGCGGTGGCCATGGCGGCGCCCTCGTTCCACTGGAGCCAGGTGGCGGCCATCAGCCTCCGCCAGGGCTGGGTGCTGCTCTACCTGGGGGCGGTGGCCTCGGGCCTGGGCTTCTTCCTGTTCAATGCCGGGGCCCGGCGTGCCGACCTGGGCACCCTGGCCATCTTCAACAACATGAAGATCCCTCTGGCCATCCTCGCCTCGGGCCTCATCTTCCGCGAGCCCGTGGCCTGGCCCCGGTTCCTGGCGGGGGGCGCGGTCATCGCCTTGGCCCTGGGTCTGAACGCTGTGTTGGGAGCGCGACCGTGAATGGATTCAAACCCCCCCTGCCGCTGCGCGCGGAAACACCGGCCGCCTGGGCCGGAGCAGCCCTGGCCGACCCCGCGGCCCTGCTGTCGGATCACGCCCACAACGAAAAGAAGGCGGCCCTGAACGCACTGAACCTCAGCCTTTCCTTCGGGGGCGCGCCCCGCGCTTCGGTGCTGCTGGCGCGGCTGGCCGAGGAGGAACTGAGCCACTACCGGAGGGTGCTGGAGGCGTTGCAGGCCTTCGGCTGGCCCCTGAGGCCCGATGGCGGCAACGCCTACGCCAAGGCGCTGCATGGGCAGGCGGCCAGGGGCCTTCTGGACCGCCTCCTCATCGCGGCCCTCATCGAGGCGCGCAGCTGCGAACGGCTCTGGCTTCTGGAGCGGGCCGGTGCCTCCCATCCGGAGCTGGGTTCCGCGGCCTGGCTGGGCTTCCTGCTGGAACTGGAACGCTGCGAAGCGGGGCATGCCCTGGGCTACCGCAGCCTGGCCGAGGAACGCTTCGGCGCGGAAGCCGCTCCTCGCCTGGATTGGTGGCTGGACCGGGAAGCGGAAGTCATTCAATCCCTGCCCTGGCGGTCTGCGGTCCACTAGCTAACCCGCCTCGCCTGCACTGAGGCGATGAACGGAGCCGAGGAAGCGAGATGTTGAGAGCGGAAGGAAATGCAGGCTGGGTCCGACTTGAGTGGAAGGTTAGGCCGGGGCTCTTTCATTGAATGATTTTGCTAGGGGTATATCAATGGGTGAATTGGGTCTGCTGACTTGATTTGGCCGACAGGAACGGCATTAGAGGCAAACCTGCCATTCTTGGCGAACCAGTTGAGAACATCGCACCGCGCCTTATCGTGCATGAAATCAGCATCAATCGAAATACTATCGCCCCGGAATGTGTAAGGCACTCGTGTGTATGGATCGATTCTCTCCGTGAAGCCGACACTGAATACAGACGGCATTTCCATTCGTTTGCCGGCCTCGAAATCAAGGACAGATCGACGCACCTCCGCAATGTAGTGATTCTTCAGTGCTGAATAAATCGGAGCGTAATGAAATGAATCCGGGAGATGCTGATCGTTGCATTCGTTATCATGGGCCTGAACAGCCTTATAGACTTCATCCCACAATGAATCTTTGGACGGATATTTTACTGAAGCTGGAAGAGGGATTTGTAACCTCGCCTGGGAATTGATCTGGCAAACATGGCGACCTCGCCAATCGTTCGTTCGGATGGTGTCCGTGTTTTGGTGATAGGCGAAAAACCAATAGGTGGTGGCGACAACCACAGAGAGACTGAAGGCAAATGCGTATATGCTGAGCCAGATTTTCGGGTTCTTCGCGGAATACCGGGGTGAGTAGGTAGGCAGGGGAGCCTTCGGGCATCTTGGGATTGTCGAAGTCTCGAGATGAAAGGAGGCACCCCTGCCTGATTCTGAGCTTATGTCCCACCTGGGCGGGTGGGAAGGGTATGTCGTGGGATCCGTCGGTCGGATAGAGGCGGAAGAAGAGGCTTGCCGGCCTGTGGCGATGATTGAGCTACTGGGCCGGGAGGATCGGGCCAGGCGATGCAGCGGCTGCGGGAGATTCGTCCGTGGCGTCCACGAATGGGTGGAGCGGGAAGTGAGGGATTTGCCGGTATTCGACGCCGACACGGTGCTCCGGGTTTGGCGGTGCCGGGTAGCCTGCCCAAGGTGCGGGCCCAAGGTGGAAGCGCTGCCGTGGTTGGAGCCCTACGCGCGGGTGACCAAGCGACTGGCCCAGAGTGTGGCAAGGCTTTGCAAGGTGTTGCCGATCCGGCATGTGGCCGAGCATTTCGGGTTGCACTGGCACACGGTCAAGGCCATCGATAAAGCCCACCTTGAACAGAAGCTGGGACCTCCGGATTTCACGGGCGTGGAGCTGTTGCTGATCGATGAGTTCGCTTTGCGTAAAGGGCACCGCTATGCCACGGTCGTCGCGGATGCAGTCACGAAGCGGGTGCTGTGGGTGGGCAAGGGGCGAAGTCGTGAGGAAGTGCGGGTTTTCTTTGACCTTCTCGGGCATGAGGGCTGCGCCCGCATCAAGGCCGTGGGCATGGACATGAACCACGCGTTTGCCGCTGAAGTTCGCCACAACTGCCCCCAGGCCGAGATCGTCTACGACTTGTTCCATGTCGTGGCCAATTACGGCAAAGAGGTGGTGGATGCCATCCGCGTGACCGAGGCCAACCGCCTGCGACATGACAAACCCTCTCGCAAACTCATTAAGGGTGCGAAGTGGCTGCTGCTGCGCAACAAGGCCAATCTTGTAATGACCCACTAAAAAGCTGCTCAGGGGATACTCAAAGGAGACCCCCAAATGAGTGGACCAATGGACGACGAGATCAAACGGTGGACAGCCCGCCGGAAGGCGGCCCTGGTGTTGGAGATCATTCAGGGGAAGACGAC
>JACPYP010000001.1 GCA_016195985.1 Acidobacteriota bacterium
ACGGTGAACGATAGTGCGACGACGACCTTTAGCGGTGGAGTCGGCGGCACGGCGGCGCTGTCGAGCTTGACGACCGATAGCGGCGGGACGACGGCGATCAACGGCGGGCTGGTGAGCACGACCGGAGCGCAGACGTATAACGATGCGGTGACGCTCGGTGCGAATGCGACGATCACGGGCGTGGCGATCACGTTTGCAAGTTCGGTGAACGGCGCGGGTGGTCTGACGGTAAACGACAGTGCGACGACGACCTTCAGCGGCGGGGTGGGTGGTACCACCGCACTGTCCAGTCTCACTACGGACAGCGGCGGCACGACGGCGATCAATGGCGGGCTGGTGAGCACGACCGGAGCGCAGACGTATAACGATGCGGTGACGCTGGGTGCGGCGACCACGATCACGGGTGTAGCGGTCACGTTCGCCAGTTCGGTGAACGGGGCGTTTGCGTTGACGGTGAATGACAGTGCGACGACCACGTTCAGCGTGGCGGTAGGCGGCACGGCGGCGCTCTCGAGTCTGACGACCGATACCGGTGGCACGACGGCGATCAACGGTGGGCTGGTGAGCACCACGGGTGCGCAGACGTATAACGATGCGGTGACGCTCGGCGCCGATACGACGATTACGGGCGTAGCCAATACGTTCGCCAGTTCGGTGAACGGAGCGTTTGCACTGACGGTGAATGACAGTGCGACGACCACGTTCAGCGTGGCGGTGGGCGGCACGACGGCGCTGTCGAGTCTGACGACCGATAGCGGTGGCACGACGGCGATCAACGGCGGGTTGGTGAGCACGACCGGAGCGCAGACGTATAACGACGCGGTGACGCTCGGTGCGGCGACCACGGTACCACCGCGCTGTCCAGTCTCACTACGGACAGCGGCGGGACGACGGCGATCAATGGCGGGCTGGTAAGCACGACCGGAGCGCAGACGTATAACGACGCGGTGACGCTCGGTGCGGCGACGACGATCACGGGCGTGGCGAACACGTTCACGAGTTCAGTGAACGGAGCGTTTGCGTTGACGGTGAATGACAGTGCGACGACCACGTTCAGCGTGGCGGTAGGCGGCACGACGGCGCTCTCGAGCCTGACCACGGATAGCGGCGGGACGACGGCGATCAACGGCGGGTTGGTGAGCACGACCGGAGCGCAGACGTATA
>JACPYP010000020.1 GCA_016195985.1 Acidobacteriota bacterium
AGCAGCCTGGGTTCCACCGCCTCCGAGACCATCACCTACACCAACACCTCCGCCACCGCCACGGTGTTCTACATCAAGGTGATCGCCTACGCCGGCTCCAGCACCACCACGCCCTACAACCTCGCCCTCACCCGCTGAGGCTGCTCCGCCACACAAAACAGGGCCGCTCCTGCGGCCCTGTTTTCTTGTTCAGCCCTCCAGCAGCACCTTGGCGTGCTCCAAGGCCTCGGGGCGGTCCGGGTGGCCCGACAGCAGCCGCGCCAGTTCCCGGTTGCGGGCCTCGCCCGCCACCCAGCTGAGCGCGCTCCGGGTGCGCCCCCCTTCGGTCTCCTTGTTCAAGCGCCCGTGGCGGTCCGCCCGCGCGGCCACCTGGGCCAGGTGGGTCACGGCCAGCACCTGGTGGGCCCGGCCCAGTTCGGCCACGGCCTTCCCCACCGCCAGGGCCGTTTCGCCGCCCAGGCCCGAATCCACTTCATCCAGCACCAGCGTCAAGCTGTCCCGCCGGTTCGAGGCCGGGGAGCCCAGCGACAATCCGGCCCCGACCAGGGCCAGCATGAGGCGGCTCAGTTCACCGCCCGAGGCGATCTTGGCCAGGGGCCGGAATCCTTCGCCGGGATTGGGCTCGATCCAAATGGCCAGGGCCGAAAACCCCGAGGCGGCCACCCGCACGGAGCGCCCGCTCTGCTGGACGGGGCTGCCGGATTCCTCGGCCAGGGACAGGCGCAACTGGATGCGCGCCCCCTTCATGCCCAGGCGGCCCAGACGCTTCTGAACCTCGGCCTCCAGCTTGGGGATGGCCTCCGCGCGCCGCCCGTGCAGGGCTTCGGCGGCGGCGCGGTAGGTTTCCGCCACCCTGGCCAGGGCCCGTTCCAGATCCTTGATGGAGGCTTCCCCCGAAAGCAGGGAGCGCTGCTCGTCACGAAGGGCTGCGGCGCGGCCGGGCAACTCCTCCGGTTCGCAGCGCTGGCGCCGGGCCAGGCGCTCGTAGGAGGCCAGGCGGGCCTCCATGGCCTCGATGCGGTCCGCTCCCGCGCCGGCCCAGCGCTGAGCCTGGTCCTGGGCCAGGGCCAGGAGATCCTCCAGCTCCAGCGCCGCGGAGCGAAGCCGGTCCTGCTCTGCCGCGGCATCGGGCCAGTGGGCCACGGCGCGCATGAGGGCCTTGTGGGCCAGCTCCACCTGGGGCACACCCACATGCAAAGCCTCCGCCGCCTCGCGGAAGGCCTGCTCCAGATGCACGGCGTGGCGCAGGGGCTCGCGGTCCTCCTTGAGCTGGGCCCATTCGCCAGGTTTGGGCGCCAGCTTGTCGAGGTCCGCCAGGGCTTCCGCCAGCTGCTCGAGGCGCTGCTCCCGCTCGGCCTCGCTGCGGCGCCGCGCCTTGAGGGCCCCTTCCGCCTCGCGCACGGCGGCGGCCTCGGCCTCCAGGGCCGGTTCCAGGCCCAGCACCTCGTCGATGAGCGCCAGGTGCCGGTCCTCCCCCAGCAGGGACTGATGGTCGTGTTGGCTGGTGAGACGCATCCAAAGGCGGCCCGCGTCGCGCAGATCCGCCAGGGAACAGCTGGCCCCGTTGATCCAGGCCCGGCTGCGGCCCGGACCCACCTCGCGGCGGAGCACCACGGGCTGCTCTTCGGGCAGGCCGCGCTCGGCCAGGAAAGCCTGCCAGGCTTCGAAACGGCCCTCCACCACGGCCTCGACCGTGGCCCGGTCCGATCCGTGGCGCACCAGTTCGGCATCCCCCCGGGCGCCCACCAGCAGGGACAGGGCATCCACCAGCAGGGACTTGCCCGCCCCGGTTTCGCCCGTGAGCACCGTGAAGCCCTCCCCCCAATCCAGGGACAGGTCTTCCACCAGGGCCAGGTTCTGGATGCGGAGCGAGGAGAGCATCCGACCAGTCTAGCGGGGCTGTGGCTCAGGACGATCCGCGACCTCCCTACGGCATCACATTGATGGGTGATCTCTTCAATGTGATGGGTGCCGTGCAGAGCGGCGGCTTGGTCAACGGTTCAAAACCGCTCAGACAATGACCTTAAGAAGATGGAACAGAATCTGCTCCGTCCCTGAAGGTTCATGGTCCTCCCGCAAATCCTTCGCGGTTGAAGTTGCGTTTCTCAGAGGGCGAGATGGTCGAGGCTAAGGCGGTGCTGTGCCCAACGACAAAAAGACAGAACAGGCGCTACGAGCCTCCGAGCTCTCCTATCGACGGCTTTTCGAGGCGGCCCAGGACGGCATCCTGATCCTGGAGGCTCGAACGGGGCGCGTACAGGATGCGAACCCCTTTCTGGTCAAGCTGCTTGGCATCCCCCTCCAGGAAATGCTGGGGAAAACCGTTGGTGAGCTGAGTCCCTTCCGGGATCTGCTGTCCAACCAGATCATGCTGGAGCGTCTGCAGCAGAATGGCTATATCCGCTACGAGGACCTGCCCCTGGAAACCAAGGATGGCCGCAGGATCGCGGTGGAATTCGTCAGCAATGTCTACCAGTCCGGCGACGATACGGTGATCCAATGCAACATTCGCGACATCACGGCGCGGAAGAAAGCGGAAGCGTCCAACACCCGCTTGGCGATGGCGGTGGAACAGGCCGCCGAGACCATCATGATCACCGATACCCGGGGCGTGATCCTCTATGTCAACCCAGCCTTCGAGAAGACCTCGGGGTACAGCGAGACGGAGGCCCTGGGCCGGCAACCTCGAATCCTTAAAAGTGACAAACAGGACGATGCGTTCTACCGGAACCTCTGGGCCAGCCTGGAGCGAGGCGAGCGATGGGAGGGCCATTTCATCAACCGGCGCAAGGATGCCACCCTCTATGAAGAGGACGCCACCATCTCTCCGGTGCGCGATACCGCCGGAACCATCGTCAACTACGTGGCCATCAAGCGGGACGTCACCCGGGAAGTCCAGCTCGAGGCCCAGTTTCGCCAGGCACAAAAAATGGAGGCCATCGGCCAGCTCGCGGGGGGCGTGGCCCATGATTTCAACAACCTCCTGGCCGTCATCCAGATGCAGACGGATCTCTTGGGTTTCGCAGGCGATCTCAGCCAGGCTCAGGCCCAATCCATCAAGGAAATTGTCACCTGCGTGGACCGGGCGACCGATTTAACCCGGCAGCTGTTGTTGTTCAGCCGCCGGGAAGCCTTTCAACCGGTACCCCTGGATTTGAACGAAGCCATCCAGAGCACCATCAACATGCTGAAGCGCATCATCAGGGAAGATGTCGAAATGCAGTTCACGTTCGCAGCTGGGCCCCTGCTCCTGCTGGCAGACCCGGGCATGTTGAATCAAATCCTGCTGAACCTTGCCGTGAACGCCCGGGACGCCATGCCCCAAGGCGGCAGGTTGCTCATCGAGACCTCGACCGCGGATTTCGACGACCTGGCTGTAGCTCAATCCGTCAAGGTGCAGATCGGGGCGTTCGTCTGCCTCAGCGTGAGCGACACCGGGTGCGGCATCGCCCCGGACATCCTTCCCCACATCTTTGAGCCATTCTTTACGACCAAGGCCGTCGGCAAAGGAACGGGTCTGGGCTTGGCCACGGTATTCGGCATCGTCCAGCAGCACCAGGGTTGGGCCAACGTCTATACGGAAGCAGATCGGGGGACGATGTTCCGGATCTACCTTCCCCGATTGGCGGGCGAAGCCGTCGCGGAGTACGCCCCGGCGCTGCTTCAGCCCCTGCGTGGCGGAACCGAGACGGTCCTGCTAGTGGAAGACGAACCAGCCTTGCGCCTTGCCGTGGGCAAGGCCCTTTCCCAGCTGGGCTACCACATCCTCGAGGCGGCCAGCGGCATCAAGGCCCTGGCGGTTTGGCGGCAGCACCAACAAAACATACACCTGCTTCTGACCGACCTGGTGATGCCCGATGGGCTCTCGGGAAAGGATCTGGCCGACTTGCTTCTGAAAGAAAACCCCGCCCTGAAGGTGGTCTACATGAGCGGCTACAGCGCCGAGGTGGTTGACAAGGATTTCCCCATCCAGGAACGCATCCATTTCCTCAACAAGCCCTTCTCCCTCAAGCAGCTCGCACAGATCCTCCGGACCTGCGTGGAAACCCCGGCCTAGTTGCTCCCATTCCCGCTCACTGTGTTGTCGCTGACGGTAACCGTCGAGTCGGCGACGATCTGCCAGATGCCCGGCCCCGCGTTGCCCGTCACCGTGTTCCCGGTGATGGTGGAACCGCCGCAATCGGAGATGAGGATGCCCACCCCGGTCCAGTACTCGGACCCGGACACCCGAAGGGTCCCCTTCACCGTGTTGCCCTTCACCGTCGTGTGGGTGGCGCGGTCCGTGAGCCGGATCCCCTCGCCGGTGTTGTTCAGCACCTGGTTGTTGGTGACCTGCACGCCGTCGAACACCGTGATGTTGACGGCCTGCTTGTAGCCTCCACCAGAGGGACTCAATCCGTTCCCGTTCACCAGATTCTGGTCGAAGACGATGTTCGTCCCGAAGGCTGACCCCGCGAAGGGCGTTCCGCACTGGAACCCGCCCCCGGCGTTGTTCGTGAGGGTGCAGCCGGTGATGGTGACGTTGTTCGCGGTTTCGCCGCTGTTCGGCTCCACGTTGATGCCCGTCTCCGGCGGCGTGCCCGTGGTGTTCTTGAAGGTGGACTGCTTCACCACCAGGCCGTCCACGCTGGTGATCGACAGCCCCTGCCGCCGGTTGTGGTCCGAGGTCACGTTGCACAGGGTCACGCGGGTGCTCTGGAAACCCACGTAGAAGCCATCCCCCCAGCAATCCTGCACCGTGACCCCATCCACCACCACCTGGTCCGAGCCGCTGATGGAAATCCCCATCCCCCACTCCCCGCCCGTGCCCTGGTGGGCGCCCCGGTCTCCCAGCAGGGTTCCCCCGGCGATGGTCACGCGGCTGACGTTCTTGACGCTGAGAATGGCGTAGTTGGACGCCGCGTTGGGAATGGCCTTCAGGACGGCGCCCGATCCGAGGCGCAGGGTCAGGTTGCTGCCGACCAGGATGCCGGCGCCGCCCTGGGCCAGCGCGTTGACCATGTAGGTGCCGTCCGGGATCAACACCGTCCCCCCGGAACCGGCCATGGCGTTCACCGCCGCCTGGATGGCCGCCGTGTCGTCCGCCGACCCGTCCCCCTTCGCGCCGTAAGGCGCATTCCGCACATTCACGGTCCCGTCGGAGGCGGGGGCCGGAGCGCACCCGCTCTGGACGGAGATGGCCGAAACGCCTGATTTCGTCGCATCGGCGCTGCTCGTGGCCGTCACGATATCGCTGCCGCTGCTTCCCGGCGCCGTGTAGAGCCCCTTGGCATCGACGCTTCCCCGCTGGGCCGACCAGACCACGCTCCGGCTGTAGTCCCCGGTGCCCGCCACCGTCGCGGTGAATGATTTCTGCTCGGAGGGCGCGAGGATCCAGGAAGCGGGGCTGACCGCCACTCCGGTGATGGTGGGCTTGCCAGGCTCGACGGGCGTGACCGTCACCGCCGCGACTCCGGTCTTGGCGCTGTTTTGCACGCTGGTGGCGGTCACCAGATCGCTGCCGCTGGTGGCGGGCGCCGTGTAGACGCCCCCGCTGGTGATGCTGCCCCGCTGCGCGGACCATGTGACCGCCGTGCTGTAGGAGCCCGTGCCTGAAACCGTGGCGGTGAACTGGCCCTGGGCCCCGGCGGCCAGGCTCAGCGTTCCAGGATTCACGGCCACGGCGGTGACACTGCCCGGATCCGCCACGGTGACGGCGGCCATGGCGCCCTTCGCCGTAGCCACCACGCTGGTGGCTTTGACGGTGTGGCTGCCCGTGGCTGCCGGGGCTGTATAGGTGACGGTTCCGCCTGTCCCGGCCAGCGTTCCCGTGGTGGCGTTGCCGCCCGTGACGCCGTCCACGGTCCAGGTGACGGCCGTGTTGGCCGATCCGCTCACGGTGGCCGTGAAGGGCTGGGAGGCTCCCGGACCAAGCGTCACCGCCGCCGGGTTCAGGGCCACCTGCACCGAGGCCGTCACTGTCACATCCATGGAGGCGCTCTTGGCCGTGTCCGCCACGCTGGTGGCCTGGACGGTGTGGCTGCCCGCGGCCGCCGGAGCCGTGTAGGTGGCGGTCCCGCCCGTCCCCGTCAGCGTTCCCGTGGTGGCATTGCCGCCGGCGACGCCATCCACAGTCCAGGTCACCGCGGTGTTGACCGATCCGCTCACGGTGGCCGTGAAGAGGACCGTGCCCCCCGGGGCGACGGGCGTTTTCGGAGTCGCGTCCAGGCTGATGCTCACGGAGGTGGCGGGGGCCTTGGCGGGAACGCTCTCCCCGCCGCAGCCGAGCGCCAGGCCAAGAACCAGACCGGGCACCGGGGCGGCCACGAGTTCCCAGATTGGCGGATGGACATTCCCGGTTCGCACTGGAGACCTCACCTGGGCTGAGTGGAGCTCTTAGAAAAAAGAGTGATGGGCCGGATCCATAAAATCTTAATCCAATTCCCAGGGATGAACAGGCCAAGGTGTCTTCGAGTCTGGGAGCGGCCCCCAGCCGCCCCCGCCGGTCATACTGGCCTCTGGAGGAAGACATGCATTACCGGAAGCCCTGCGGCAGTGTTCTGGAGGCCATCGGCAACACGCCCTTGGTCCGGTTGCGCCGCGTCGTCGAGAACCTTCCGGTGGAGGTCTTCGCCAAGCTCGAATTCATGAACCCCATGGGCAGCAGCAAAGACCGCATTTCGAAGTACATGATCGAAGCTGCGGAACGCGACGGACGCCTGAAGCCCGGCGACATGATCATCGAGAACTCCTCGGGCAACACGGCCATGGGCCTGGCTCTCATGGCCATCCAGAAGGGCTACAAGCTCAAGGCAGTGGTGCGCGACACCATCTCCCAGGAAAAACTGAACCAGCTGCTGGCCCTCGGCGTGCTCGTCCACAAGGTGGACACCAGCCTGCCGCCCGAGCACCCGGACAGCTACAACAACATCACGCCGCGCCTGGCCCGGGAGACACCGAACTGCTACTTCCCCGACCAGCACGGCAACCGCGAGAACAACGCCGCCCACTACCACGGCACCGGCCCGGAAATCTGGGAGCAGATGGAAGGCCGCATCGACTATCTGGTGGCCGGAGCAGGCACCGGCGGCACCATCGGCGGGGTGGGCCGCTATCTGAAGGAGAAAGATCCCCGCATCCAGGTGGTGGCCGTGGATCCCGTGGGCTCCGTATTCTCGCCCCACTTCCGCGGCGAGCCGAATCCGAAGGCAGGCCCCTACAAGCTGGAAGGGTTGGGCGACGAATTCCTCATCCACACCATGGATTTCGAAGTCATCGACGCCATGCACCAGATCACGGACCAGCAGGCCTTCCGGATGGCGAGGCGGCTGGTCAAGGAAGAGGGCATCCTCGGCGGCGGCTCCAGCGGCGCGGCCCTGTGGGCGGTGCTGCAGGTGGCGAAGGCCCTGCCCCCCATGGACCGCCCGGCCCGCATCGTCACCGTGTTCCCCGATGGCGCCGGCCGCTACCTCAGCAGCGTCTTCAACGATGATTGGCTGGCGGAGCGCGGCCTGCTGGGGGAGGCATGAAAGGCTTCACCACGGAGCCACGCTCGCCGCTTGCCCAGGCACGGCACCTCCGTGACACCTCCGTGGATTCCGTACCTCCGTGGTGTCTCTTGCTCTTGAAAGGCCGCTCCGCATGACCGCCTTCTCCGGCACCTACGTCGAGGCCATCCGCCAGGCGCTCTTCGACGCCATGGAGGCCGACGGGCGCGTCTGCTGTCTGGGCGAGGACATCGGCGTCTACGGCGGCGCCTTCCGCGCCACGGAGGGGCTGCTGGAGCGCTTCGGCAAGGACCGCGTCCTGGACACCCCCATCTCGGAACAGGCCATCGCGGGCGCCGCCATCGGCGCGGCCCTCATGGGCCAGCGGCCCGTGGCGGAATTCCAGTTCATGGATTTCGCGCTGCTGGCCTCGGATCTCATGGTGAACTTCGCGGCCAAGGCCCACTGGCGCTGGGGCGCCACCGTGCCCGCCGTGTTCCGCGGGCCCTCGGGCGCTGGCAACGGCGGCGGCCCCTTCCACAGCCAGAATCCCGAAGGCCATTTCCTGGGCAGCCCGGGCCTGAAGGTGGTGGCGCCAGGCACCGTGCGCGACGCCTACGCCCTGCTCCGCGCCGCCATCGACGACCCGGACCCCGTGCTCTTCTTCGAGCACAAGCACCTCTACCGCCGCCTGAAGGACCAGTGGGACGAGGCCCCCACCGCCCGCCTGGGCGAGGCCGCCTTGCGCAAGGACGGCGCCGCCGCCTGCATCATCACCTACGGAGCCGCGCAGCACGTGGCGCTGGAAGCCGTGGCCGGCCTCGACGTGGCCGTGCTGGACCTGCGCACCCTCTGGCCCCTGGATGATTCGGCCATCGAGGCCCTGGCCCGGCGCACCCACCGCGTGCTGGTGCTTACGGAGGCCTCGCGCACCTACGGCCCTGGTGCCGAACTGGCGGCCCGCATCGGCGAAACCTGCTTCCCTTGGCTGGACGCCCCCGTGCTGCGGCTGGGCGCCGCCGACACCCCCACGCCCGCCAGCCCGCCCCTGGAGGCCGCCTACCTGCCCAGCGTGGCCTCGGTGCGCGCCGAAGTGGCCCGGCTGATCGCCTGGTAGGCAGGCCGCCGAGCCTTGTTTTTGCCAGCAGCGCCTTGACGGCGCCCGGCATCATCGGCCATGCTGGGCTCTTGATCTTTGGCAGTCCAAGAGCGTTATCCAGAAAGGTGGAGGGAAAGGCCCTGTGAAACCTTGGCAACCTGCTTATGCAAGGTGCCAATTCCTGCCCCCGGCGTGCCCATGGCACATTCCGGGGGGAAGATACCGAATGTCGCAGACTGACCTTAGCCAACCTGGATGCCGATCGACGGGCTGCCCTGCTTAGGCGCATCCATGACCCTACCGACTTTCAGGCAGGCCCTTGAGGCCGGCGAGTGTTTTCTCTTCGACGGAAGCACGGCCACGGCCCTGCACGACCGCGGCATCACGCTGCAGCGCAGCTTCGAGGAATGCAACCTCAAGTCGCCGGACCTGCTGCTGGCCATCCACGGGGAATTCCTCGCCGCGGGCGCCACGGTGCTCACCACCAACACCTGGGGCGCGGGCCGCCTGAAGCTGGCCGCCCGGGGCCTCGAGGGCGATCTCGGCGCCATCAACCGCGCCGGAGTGGAACTGGCCAAGCGCGCCATCGCGCAGCAGAATTCGCAGGCCTGGGTGGCGGGATGCATCGGCCCCCTGGGCGTGCGCATCGAACCCTGGGGGCCCACCTCCTACGACGAGGCCCGCGCCACCTTCCGCGAGCAGGCCCTGCCCCTCATCGAGGCGGGCGCGGACCTCCTCGTGCTGGAGGGCTTCGAGGATCTCAACGAGATCCACCAGGCCATCCTCGCCGTGCAGGAGCTGAGCGACCTTCCCATCGCTGCCCTCATGACCACCAACGAAGACGGCCAGGCCCTCTTCGGCGCCGAGCCGGACTGGTTCATCAAGCAGCTGGACGGCTGGGGCGCGGACCTGGTGGGCCTCATCGGCGGCAACGGGCCCGCGCCCCATCTCCGCCTGCTGGAGCGCCTCAAGGCGGTCACCGCCAAGCCCATCGCCCTCATGCCCAACCCAGGCCTGCCCCACATGGTGGACGGCCGCCTCATCTACGGCGCCAGCCCCGAGTATCTCGGCGGCTTCGCCGGGCGCGCCCTGGCCGCGGGCGCCCGGGCCGTGGGCGGCTGCAGCGGCACCACCGCCGCCCACATCCGCGCCATGCGCAGCGCCTTCCGCCAGGAGCGGGCCTTCGTACAGGGCGGAGGCGGCTTCGAAATCAAACCCCACGAGCAGCCGCAGCCTGAGGTGCCCTTCGCCTTCCGCAGCCGCTTCAGCCTCAAACTGGCCCAGAACGAGTTCATCCACACCGTGGAACTGGTGCCGCCCAAGGGCATGGAATACGACAAGCTGCTGGCCAAGACGCGCCAGTGCCGGGCGCTGGGCGTGGACGCCATCAACGTGCCCGACGGCCCCCGCGCCATGGCGCGCATGAGCGCGTTGGCCACGGCCCTCATCATCGAGCAGCAGGTGGGGCTGGAGACCATCCTTCATTACGCCTGCCGCGACCGGAACCTGCTGGGCATGCAGAGCGACCTGCTGGGCGCCGCCGGCCTGGGCCTGCGCAACCTCCTGGCGGTCACGGGAGATCCACCGAAGCTGGGGCCTTACCCCCAGGCCACCGCGGTCTTCGACGTGGATGCCATCGGCCTGGTGAACATGCTCAAGCGCCTGAACACCGGCCTGGATCTGGGCGGCGCCAGCATCGGCAAGCCCACCTCGTTCAGCGTGGGTGTGGGCGCCAATCCCGTGGCGGCCGACATGGAGCGCGAGAAGGCCCGTTTCCGCTACAAGGTGGAGGCCGGGGCCCAGTGGGCCATCACCCAGCCCGTCTTCGACGCGGACACCCTCTTCCGCTTCCTGGATTTCACAGAGTCGCTGGACAGCAAGGGCGGCCTGCCCATCATCGCAGGCATCTGGCCTCTCAAGAGCCTGCGCAACGCCGAGTTCATGGCCAACGAGGTGCCCGGCGCCTACGTGCCCAAGTCAGTGCTGGCCCGCATGGCCAAATGGCCCGGCGGGGAAGACCAGCTGAAGGAAGGCCTCGACATCGCCCGCGAAGTCATCGAACTGATCCGTCCCCGCGTGCGCGGCCTGCAGCTCTCCGCGCCCTTCGGCCAGGTCGAGCTGGTGGCGCCCCTGCTGCCGAAACTGGAGGCCCCATGGTGAAGGTCCATTTCCGCCTCGAGGACATGCTGGTGGAAGCGCCGGCGGGCACGCCCTTGCAGGCCATCGCCGATGCGGCCGGGGCCGACATCACCTTCGGTTGCCGCACCGGCTCCTGCGGCACCTGCCGCGTGCGGGTCGTGGAAGGGCTCAGGCACTGCAGCGAACCCGGCTCCGAGGAACGCGATTTCCTGAAGGGCCTCGGATCGCCTGCCGACGAGCGACTGGCCTGCCAGGTGGCTGTCCACGGCGACATCGCCATCGACTATCTGGGACTTTAGCCGCAGCAGACATGAGGTTTTTCCATGACCAGCATTGAGACCCTGCTCCGCGACAAAGTGCTGCTGCTGGATGGCGGCATGGGCACGCAGATCTTCGCGCGAAAACCCACGGCGGATGATTACGGCAGCGCCGCCCTGGAAGGCTGCGTGGACCTGCTAGTGGAACGGCGGCCCCAGTGGATACGCGAGATCCATGAGAGCTATTTCAGGGCCGGCGCCGACGCGGTGGAAACCAACACCTTCGGCGCCAACCCCCTGGTGCTGAGCGAATTCGGCCTGGCCGACAAGGCTTACGCCCTCAACGTGCAGGCCGCCTCCCTCGCCAAGGAAGTGGCTCGCAGCTTCGACCGCCCCCGCTTCGTGGTGGGCTCCGTGGGCCCCGGCACCAAGCTCATCACTCTGGGGCATGTGAGCTATGCCGACCTCCTGGCCTCATACCGGGTGCAGATGGACGGCCTGCTGGATGGCGGCGCCGATGCCATCCTCATTGAAACCTGCCAGGACCTGGGCCAGATCAAGGTGGCCGTGCGCGCCGCCCGCGAGGCCATGGCAGCCAAACAACGGAAGGTTCCCCTCTGGGTGCAGGCCACGGTGGAAACCACGGGCACCCTGCTGGTGGGCTCCGACATTTCCGCCGTGCTCACCAGCGTGGAGCCCCTGGGCATCGATGTGCTGGGACTCAACTGCGCCACGGGCCCCGACGAGATGCACCAGCACCTGCAGGCCCTCTGCGAATCCAGCCCCTTCCGCATCAGCTGCCTGCCCAACGCCGGCCTGCCCGAGAACCGCGGCGGCCAGGTGGTCTACCCTCTGGATCCTGCGGGCTTCGCGCCCAAGGTGCTGCATGCCGCTGCCGAATTCGGCCTCTCCATCGTGGGCGGATGCTGCGGCACCACTCCCGACCACATCCGCGCATTGGCGCCCGGTGTGGACAAGCTGAACGCCCCCAAACGCGATCCCAGGCTGGAGCGCAGCGCCGCCAGCCTCTACCAGAGCACCACACTCAAGCAGGAACCCGCGCCCCTCATCGTGGGCGAGCGCACCAATGCGAACGGCTCGAAGAAATTCCGCGATCTGCTGGCCGCAGAGGATTGGGACGGCATGATCGCCCTGGCCAAGGAGCAGCAGCGCGAAGGCGCCCACCTGCTGGACCTTTGCGTGGCCTACGTGGGCCGGGACGAGGTGCGCGACGCCGACGAACTGCTGAGCCGTCTCGTCTCCCAGATCACCCTGCCCCTCATGATCGACAGCACCGAATTCCCCGTCATCGAAAGGGCCCTGCAGCGCTCTCCGGGCAAATGCGTCATCAACTCCATCAACTTCGAGGACGGCGAAGCCAAGGCCAGGGCCATTCTCGATCTGTGCAAGACCTACGGCGCCGCCGTGGTGGCCCTCACCATCGACGAGCGCGGCATGGCCAAGAGCCGCGAACAGAAGCTGGAAGTGGCCAAGCGCCTCTATGCCCTGGCGGTGGGCGAGTACGGCCTCGACCCCGGCGATCTCATCATCGATCCGCTCACCTTCACCCTGGGCAGCGGCGATGAGGAATTCCGCGGCTCCGCCATCGAGACGCTGGAAGCCCTGAAGCTCATCAAGGCCGAGCTGCCTGGCGTCATGACCATTCTCGGCGTGAGCAATGTGAGCTTCGGCCTCAACCCCGCCACCCGCCACATCCTCAATGCCTTGATGCTCTATCACGGCGTGAAGTTCGGCCTGGACATGGCCATCTTCAACGCGTCGAAGGTCATTCCCGTGGCCAAGATCGATCCCGACGACCGGAAGATCGTGGAGGATCTCCTCTTCGACCGCCGCGCCGAGGGCTACGATCCCCTCAAGGCCCTCATGGCCCGCTTCAGCGACCGCAAGGCTGCCGTGGCGGACGATCACCGCGCTGACCTGCCCGTACTGGAGCGCCTCCACCGCGGCATTCTGGATGGGGAGAAGCAGGCCATCCTGGCGGACGTGGACGAGGCCCTGAAGGATCACGACCCCCTGAAACTCATCAACGAGACCCTGCTGGCCGCCATGAAAGTGGTGGGCGAGCGCTTCGGCGCCGGGGAGATGCAGCTGCCCTTCGTGCTGGAGAGCGCCGAGGCCATGAAGGCCGCCATCCGCCGCATCGAGCCGCATCTGCCCAAGGAATCCAACTACCAGAAGGGCCGCATCCTCTTGGCCACGGTGAAGGGCGATGTGCACGACATCGGCAAGAACCTGGTGGACATCATCCTCAGCAACAACGGCTTCGAGGTGAAGAACCTGGGCATCAAGCAGCCCATCGAAGCCATTCTGAAGGAATACGAAACCTGGCCCGCCGACGCCATCGGCCTTTCGGGCCTGCTGGTGAAATCCACGGTGATCATGAAGGAGAACCTCCACTTCATGGAATCGCTGGATCTGAAGGTGCCCGTCATCCTGGGCGGCGCGGCCCTCACCCGCGACTACGTGGAGGGCGACTGCCGCCGCAGCTACCGCGGTTCCGTCTACTACGCCGAAGACGCCTTCGAGGGCCTGCGCCACATGCAGGCCCTGGCCGCAGGCGACACGGCCGTGCCCCCGCCGGTGTCGCCCACCCAGTCTGGCGATGCCATCACCGTCATCCGCCGAGGCGGCGCGTCCGTAGCCCTGACAGCGGCAGGCCAGAGCAGCTGGGTGCGCCATGAGGCGGCCGTTCCGACCCCGCCCTTCTGGGGGGTGCGGGAGCTGGCGGACGCACCCGTGGACCTCTTTGAGCATCTGGATGATTTCGCCCTCATCCGCAACCGCTGGGGCTTCAGCCAGGGGGCCCAAAGCGACGAAGCCTTCGCCGCCGTGCTCAAGGACAAGGCCGAACCGCAGCTGGCCTACTGGCAGGACCGCCTGGCCAAGGATCCCCTCTTCCGGCCCAGGGCCCGCTACGGCTACTTCCCGGTGCGCGCCGAGGGAGATGCGCTGCGGGTTTTCGATCCCACGGATCCCTCGCAGACCCTCGCCGTGCTTGCCTTCCCCAGGCAGACCGCCGGGCGGCGCTTGTGCATCAGCGACTTCTTCCGCGCCGACGCCACCGACGTGCTGGCCATGCAGCTGGTCACCCTGGGCCAGGCGGCGGCAGACCATGCGGCCAAGCTCTACAAAGAGGACGGCTACGCAGACTACTTCGCCTTCCATGGCTTGGCCACGGAGCTCACCGAAGCCTACGCGGAACGGCTTCACGCCCGCATCCGGCGGGAGCTGGGCATCGCCGCGAAGGATCTCCCGGGTCGCGCCCTCTTCGCCCAGGGCTACCAGGGCTCCCGCTATTCCTACGGATACCCCGCCTGCCCGGACTTGGAAGGCAATGGCCCCATCCTGGACCTGCTGCGCGGCGCCGAGATCGGCGTAACCCTCAGCGACAGCCACCAGATGGATCCCGAATACAGCACCAGCGCCCTGGTGGCCTGGCATCCCCAGGCCCGCTATTTCTCGATTTAGCGAGGGACGGAAACCGGATGTGCGTGGATTCCGCCGGCCTCTGCTACTGTCGTCGGAATCCCCAACCCGGAGGCACCATGAAGCCGCACCTCGTCCTGCCCCTGCTCGCCCTCGCCGCGTCGATGACCGCCGCGGCCCAGCAGCCTGCGCCCGCCGCCCCGGCCGCTCCCGCGGCCCAGCCCGCCCCGGCGCCCCGCCCCGCCGCCAGCCCCAAGGCCCAGGCCGCCACCCAGGTGGCCGGCAAGTGGGCCGAACCCAAACCCGGTGCCGCCCCCCGCTACCAGGACGGCAAGTGGATCACCGTGGACTACAGCGCCCCCATCCTCCGCGGCCGCGCCGAGATCTTCGGCAAAGGCGCCGATTTCGGAAAGGGCGTCTCCGGCGGCGATCCCGTGTGGCGGGCCGGCGCCAACCAGACCACCCGCTTCAAGACCGAAGTGCCCCTCGTCATCGGCGGCAAGACCATCGCCGCCGGGGAGTACAGCCTCTTCGTGGATCTGAAGGAGGGGGCCTGGACCTTCATCCTCTCCTCCCAGCCCGCCCTCTCGAAGTGGGATGCCAATGAAAAGAAGGCCACCTGGGGCGCCACCAACTACGATCCCAAATTCGACGTGGTGCGCGCTCCCATGAAGCTGGTCAAAGGCCACCTTTCCCTGGACCAGCTCACCTTCTCGTTCGTGAACATGACCCAGCAGGGCGGCAGCCTGGCCCTGGCCTGGGACACCCAGAACGCCAGCGTCGACTTCAAGGTCGCCCACTAGGTTCTAGCCGGCCAGGCCCCCACGCTGCGCTGCGGCGACCAAGCCAATCGACATCCGCGTCCTCCCGGGCAGGCCCGCCGGGGGGACGCGTTGCGTAGGGGCCCAGGAAAAGAGGGGAATCCGCCTTAATGATTACTCAACTTATTTAGTTTTATAAATGCTGCAAATATCTACAAATTGGCCAAAAATAAGCCTTGAAAAAGAGCATTGGATTGATTATCTTTTCATCAGACCTCGCGGGGTCATGACACCGGAATCCTTGCCAGCTCCATAGCGCGCTATCCAGAAAGGTGGAGGGACGGGCCCTGTGAAACCTTGGCAACCTGCGAAAGCAAGGTGCCAATTCCTGCCGGCGGCTTTGGCCACCGGGTAGATGCCGAGCTGTCCACATCGACAGACAGGGCCCGAACTTATCGGGCCCTCGTTATTTGGATCGCGCCGGAGCGGCGAGGGCCCGCGCCCCGCTCCCGTTGCCCAGGAACCGCCATGCCGCACCCATCCATGCCCCCGACCCAGCCCGGCTTCGTCAGCCTGGTGGGTGCCGGTCCCGGCTCGCCGGACCTCATCACCCTGCGCGGTCTCCGCGCGCTTGAAGCGGCCGAGGTCATCCTTTTCGATGCGCTTCTGGAACCGGATTTCGCGGCCTTCTTCCCGGAAACGGCCCTGGCCATTCCCGCGGGCAAGCGCTGCGGCGGCCTGGGCATGACTCAGGCGCGCATCCACGAACTGCTCGTCGAGCACGGCCGGGCAGGCCGCCGCGTGGTCCGGCTCAAGGGCGGCGATCCCTTCATCTTCGGCCGGGGCGGCGAAGAGGCGCAGACCCTGGCCGAGGCCGGCATCCCCTTCGAGGTGATCCCCGGCGTCAGCGCCCTCCAGGGCGCCGCAGCAGCCTCGGGTATCCCCCTCACCCACCGGGGCGTGTCCCGGGAAGTGCGCATCCTCGAAGGCCACCATCTGCTGGAATCCCCCACCGACTGGGCCGAACTGGCCCGCACCGAAGCCACCCTCGCCATCTTCATGGGCACGCGCTCACTTCAGGCCGTGGCCCAGCGGCTGCTGGAGCACGGAGCCTCCCCGGACCTGCCCCTGGCCCTGGTGGAACGGGCCTTCTGCGCGGGCCAGAGCACCACCCTCTCCAACCTGCGTCTCGCCGCCGAGGGGCATGTCCACGCCCGCACCGAAGGCCCGGGCCTCGTCTACCTGGGCGCCGCCATCCGGCACCGTGCCCTCTCCCTTCCCGCCGATTCCTTTCTGACGGAGCCCCATGACCCTGCTGCCGCTCTTTCTCGATCTCAAGGAGAAGCACGTGCTCCTCGTCGGGGGCGGGAGCGTCGCGCAGGCTAAGCTCCGGTCGCTGCTTCCGACCGGCGCCACCCTCCGCGCCGTGGCCACCCGCTTTTCCGGCCCTTTCCGCCAGGAGGCCGAAGGCCGCGCGGTGCACCTTCTGGAGCGCCCCTTCGAGTCCGGCGATCTGGACGGAACCCACCTCGTGGTCTCCGCCACCAACGATCCCGAAACCAACGCCCGCATCGCCGCCCAGTGCCGCCAGCGCGGCATCTGGATCAACGCCGTGGACGATCCCGCCTCCTGCGATGCGCTTTTCGCCAGCACCCTCCGCCGAGGCCCCTGGACTCTGGCCATTTCCACCGAGGGCGCCTTCGCCGGCCTGTCCCGCGCCCTCCGCCTGGCCCTGGAAGACCTCATCCCCGACGATCCCAGCCTGCAGGCCCTCGTCGATCTCCGGGCCCGGGCCCGGCAACTGCCCCCCGAGGTCCGCAGCCGCGCCCTCCTGACCTTGCTCGACAACTTCCACACGGCCTGCTTCCCGCCTCCCCCTTCCCTTCCGGAGTCCCCATGAGCGTCGCCCCCGCCGAGCATCCCGCCGAGGCCCTCAAGCGCGAATCGCGGCACCTGCGGGGCGCCCTGGCCGAAGAACTGGCCAGCGGCGCCGAGGGTTTCAGCAAGGATTCGGAAACCCTGCTGAAATTCCACGGCCTCTACCAGCAGAAGAACCGCGACAAGGCCCCGGAAACCCCCAAGCATCCCGTGCTCATGGTGCGGGGGCGCATCCCCGGCGGCCGCCTGGAAGCCGCCCAGTACCAGGCCTGGGACCGCATCGCCGACACCTTCGGCGACGGCAGCCTGCGCATCACGACGCGGCAGAGCCTCGAGCTGCACGGCGTGGTGAAGGGCGATGTGAAGGCCGCGCTGCAGGCCCTCCACGCGGCGCTGCAAACCACCCAGGGCGCCTGCGGCGACGTGGTGCGCAACGTCACCCAGGCGCCCAATCCCTGGGGCCGCGCCGATCTGGCCCAGCTCGACGCCGTGGCCGAGCGGCTGTCGAACCATTTCCGCTCCCGCGCCAAGGCCTACGCCGAAGTGTGGCTGGAAGGCGAAAAGGTGGAGGCGGCCACCGAATCCGAGCCCGTGCTGGGGGAGGCCTACCTGCCCCGGAAGTTCAAGATCTCCCTCACGGCGGCGGGCGAGAACGCCGTGGACATCTACACCAACGATCTGGCCTTCGCGGCCACCTTCAAGGAGGGCGCCATCGACGGGTATTTCGTGCTGGCCGGCGGCGGCATGGGCATGACCCACAACGACGCCACCACCTTCCCCCGTCTGGCCGATCTCCTGGGCTGGATTCCGGCGCACGCCGCGCTGAAGGTGGCCGAAGCCGTCGTCGCCATCCACCGCGACCATGGCAACCGCGGCGACCGCCGCCGCGCGCGCCTCAAGTACGTGGTCGCTCAGCGGGGCCTGGAATGGTTGCGCGCCGAGGTGGAAACCCGCGCGGGCTTGATCTTCATCGACCGCGACCTGCCGCCCTGGCGCACCACCTCCACCCTGGGCTGGCTTCCGCGCGCCGACGGCACCTGGGCCCTGGGCCTGCACACGCTTTCAGGCCGCGTGGCCGGCCCTCTCAAGGCCGCCCTGCGGGAGCTGGTCGAACGGTTCCGGCTGGCCGTGCAGTTCACGCCCGATCAGGACGCCATCCTCATCGGCGTTCCCGATCCAGCCAGGGGCGAGGTGGATGCGTTCTTCAAAGCGCGCGGCCTCGATATCCACAGCCCGGCGCCCCTCTTCGACCGCGCCCTGGCCTGCGTGGCGCTTCCTTACTGCGGCCTGGCCATCACCGAGGCGGAGCGGGCCCTGCCCGAGCTGATGGCGCTTCTCCAGTCCCGGCTCGAAGATCACGGCCTGGCGGAGCGCGCCCCCGTGTTCCGCGTGGCGGGCTGCGCCAACGGCTGCTCCCGGCCTTACGCCGCCGAGCTCGCCCTGGTGGGCCAAACCCCAGGCAAGTACGCCCTCTACCTCGGAGGCCATGTGGAAGGCACCCGGCTGGCCCAGGAAGTGCTCCAGAAGGTGTCCATCGAAGCCTTGGGGCCCCTGCTGGATAAACTCTTCACCCTCTGGAAGGCGGAGGGCCAGGCCGGCGAAAGGCTCGGCGATTTCGCCGTCCGCTACGGCCTCGACGCGCTGAAGCAGCGGCTGGAGGTGCAGCCTTGAGCCCGAACCCCGATCAGGGCCGGCGGTTGGCCCTCCACGAAGTCATGGATCTCAACGCCCGCTTCAGGGGCGCCAGCGCGGAACAGGTGCTGGCCTTCGCCGCCGAGGCCTTCGGCGGACGCCTGGCCTTCGCCTGCAGCCTGGGGTTGGAGGACGTGGCCGTGACTGATCTCCTCTCCCGTCTGCCGAGCCCCCCGCGCATCTTCTTCCTGGACACGGGCCGCCTGAACCCCGAAACCTACGACACCCTGTCGGCCCTCCGCCGCCGCTACCACCTGCCCATCGAAACCTACTTTCCCCGCCACGAAGCCGTGGAAGCCTACGTCAACAGCCACGGCCCCAACGCCTTCTATCAGACCCTGGAGCTGCGGAAAGCCTGCTGCGCCATCCGCAAGCTGGAACCCCTCGCCAGAGCCCTGGAAGGCGCCGACGCCTGGATCACGGGCCTGCGCAGCGAGCAGGCCCCCACCCGCACGGGCCTGGAGCGCTTCGAGATCGACAACGCCCACGGCGGCATCCTCAAAATCAACCCTCTGGCCGATTGGAGCCTGCAGCAGACCTGGGATCACGTGCGCGCCCACGAGGTGCCCTACAACCGCCTCCACGACCAGGGTTTCCCCAGCATCGGCTGCGCCCCCTGCACCCGGGCCGTGGGTCCCGGCGAAGACATCCGCGCCGGCCGCTGGTGGTGGGAGACCCCCGAGCACAAGGAATGCGGCCTGCACGCCCGGAACCCCGCCCCCAATCCCCCTCAGGAAAACCAATGACCGCCGCCGCGCCCACGCTCTCCCACCTCGATTGGCTCGAGGCCGAAGCCATCCACATCCTCCGCGAAGTGGCCGGCCAGTGCGCCAACCCCGTGCTGCTCTTCAGCGGCGGCAAGGACAGCCTCGTGCTGCTGCGCCTCGCCGAAAAAGCCTTCCGCCCCGGCCGCTTCCCCTTCCCCCTGCTGCACATCGACACGGGGCACAACTACGAAGAAGTGACCGCCTTCCGCGACCGGCGCGCCGCCGAGCTGGGCGAGCGCCTCATCGTGCGCAGCCTGGAGGATTCCATCCGGCAAGGGCGCATCGCGCTGAAGTCCCCGATGGAAGCCCGCAACCGCCACCAGAGCGTGACCCTGCTGGACGCCATCGCCGAATTCGGCTTCGACGCCTGCATCGGCGGCGCCCGCCGCGACGAGGAGAAGGCCCGGGCCAAGGAGCGCATCTTCTCCTTCCGCGATGCCTTCGGCCAGTGGGATCCCAAGAACCAGCGGCCCGAATTGTGGGACCTCTACAACGCCCGCATCGATGCCGGCGAAAACATCCGGGCCTTCCCCATCTCCAATTGGACCGAGCTGGACATCTGGCAGTACATCGAACGCGAAGGCCTGGCCCTGCCCAGCATCTACTTCGCCCACGAGCGCGAGGTGGCGGTGCGCAAGGACGGCGCCCTGGTGCCCGTCACCCCGCTCACGCCCGCGAAGCCCGGCGATGACGTGCAGCGCCTCTCCGTGCGCTTCCGCACCGTGGGCGACATCACTTGCACGGCTCCAGTGAGGAGTACGGCCCGCACCGTGGCCGAGATCCTCCTGGAAACCGCCACCACCGAGCTCACCGAACGGGGCGCCACCCGCCTGGACGACCAGACCAGCGAAGCCTCCATGGAGCAGCGCAAGAAGGAGGGCTACTTCTGATGGCCACCGCCACCCTCGCCTCCGGGCCCGACACCCGCGCCGACCTGGGCGTGCTCCGCTTCCTCACCTGCGGCAGCGTGGATGACGGCAAGAGCACCCTCATCGGCCGCCTGCTCTACGACAGCAAGGCCATCCTGGCGGACGCCCTCCAGGCCATCGAACGCACCAGCAGGAAGCGCGGCCACGCGGAGGTGGATCTGAGCCTCCTCACGGACGGCCTCCAGGCCGAGCGCGAACAGGGCATCACCATCGACGTGGCCTACCGCTACTTCAGCACGGGCCAGCGCAGCTTCATCATCGCCGACGCCCCCGGCCACGAGCAGTACACCCGCAACATGGTCACCGCCGCCAGCACCGCCGACTTGGCGCTGATCCTCGTGGATGCCCGCAAGGGCGTGCTCACCCAGACTCGCCGCCACCTCACCCTGGCCCACCTCGTGGGCATCCGCCACCTAGTGGTGGTGGTGAACAAGATGGATCTCGTGGGCTACGACCAGGCCGTGTTCGAACGCATCCGCGCCGAGGTGCTGGCCTTCGCCGGGGAGCTGGGCGCCGAGGATCTCGTCTTCCTGCCCCTCTCCGCCCTCGCGGGGGATCTGGTGGTGGAGCGCGGGGGCAACCTGCCCTGGTACGGGGGCCCCACCCTCGTCGAGCTGCTGGAATCCGCGGCCCTGGAAGATGGGCGAGAGGAGCTGCCCTTCCGCCTCTCCGTCCAATGGGTGATCCGCCCCCACCAGGATTTCCGCGGCTACGCGGGACGGGTGGCAGCCGGCCGCGTGAAGGTGGGCGACGCTCTCACAGTGCTGCCCTCGGACCGCCGCAGCCGCGTGAAGGCCATCCACCTGGGCGGAGCGAGGCTCGACGAAGCCGTTGCCGGCCAGAGCGTCATCCTGGAACTGGAGGATGACCTCGACATTTCCCGGGGCGACCTCCTCGCCGACGCGGGACGGCCGCCACTCCCGGCCCGCAGCCTGGACGCGGATCTCTGCTGGCTGTCCGAAGCGCCCTCGCGCCCGGGGGGCCGCTACCTGCTGCGCCACGGCAGCCGCGAAACCCGCGCCATCCTCCATGGAACGGCCCACCGCCTGGACCTCGACAGCCTCCAGCGGGAACCAGAAACGCGCCTGGCCATGAACGACATCGCGCAGCTCAGCCTGACATTGCAGCAGCCCCTGTCCGTCGACCCCTACCGGGAGATCCGCGCCACCGGCGCCTTCATCCTCGTCGACGAGACCACCCACGCCACTGTGGCCGCGGGCTTCATCCGCGGCGCGGAGTAGCCCCGCTCCCCCATTCAAGGAGACGCCATGCGCTGTCCCTGTCGAAGCCGCATCCACGCTGACCTTCCACCCCTTGCGCTCCACTCGCCACATCCGCCTACTTCGGACTGAACCCATGAACCGTCGCGCCCGCAGCTTCACCCTCCTCGCCCTTCTCACCTTCGCCCTCGGCCTCCAGGCCCAGAATGTGAAGCTTCTCAACGTGTCCTACGATCCCACCCGGGAGCTGTACCAGGATGTCAACGCCGCCTTCGCCAAGCAGTGGAAGGCCAAGACCGGCCAGACCGTCACCATCAACCAATCCCACGGCGGCAGCGGCAAGCAGGCCCGCGCCGTCATCGACGGGCTTCAAGCGGACGTCGTGACCCTCGCCCTGGCCGGCGACATCGATGCCTTGGCCGAAAAGGGCGGCCTGCTGCCCGCCGACTGGCAGAAGAAACTGCCCCAGAACAGCACGCCCTACACCTCGACCATCCTCTTCCTGGTGCGCAAGGGGAACCCCAAGGGCATCAGGGACTGGAACGACCTGGTCCGCCCCGGCATCCAGGTGATCCAGCCCAATCCCAAGACCAGCGGCGGCGCGCGCTGGAACTACCTCGCCGAGTACGGCCAGGCCCTGCGCGCGCCCGGCGGCAGTGACGCCAAGGCCAAGGCCTACGTCGCCGCGGTCTACCGCAACGTGCCCGTGCTGGATTCCGGCGCCCGGGGGAGCACGACCACCTTCATCGAGCGCGGCATCGGCGATGTGCTGGTGACCTGGGAGAACGAAGCTTTCCTGGCCCTCGAAGGTCCCGCCAAGAACAAGTTCGACATCGTGGTGCCCCCCGTCAGCATCCTGGCCGAACCCCCCGTGGCCCTGGTGGAGAAGGTGGCCGCCAGGCGTGGCACCACGGCCGTGGCCAAGGACTACCTGGACTACCTCTACAGCGACGAAGGCCAGCGCATCGTGGCCAGGCACCACTTCCGGCCCCGCAACGAGAAGGCCGCCAGCCACGCTTTCCCCAACCTGAAACGCTTCACCATCGACGAAGCCTTCGGTGGGTGGAAGAAGGCCCACGACGTCCATTTCAAGGATGGCGGCCTCTTCGACCAGATCTCGATCATCCGCTAGGCCCAGCATGGCATCTCCCACCCGCTCCCTCCCGGGCTTCGGCCTCAGCCTGGGCCTCACCCTGGCCTACCTCAGCGCCATCGTGCTGCTGCCGCTCGCGGCCCTGGTCGTGAAGGCCAGCGGAGCGACCGCGGCCCAGGTGTGGCACACCGTCTCCGATCCCCGCGTGCTGGCCTCCCTGCGGCTGAGCCTCCTGGCCAGCCTGGGAGGGGCCCTGCTGAACCTGGTGTTCGGCGTGCTCGTGGCCTGGGTCCTGGTGCGCTACACCTTCCCGGGCCAGCGGGTGGTGGACGCCATGGTGGACCTGCCCTTCGCCCTGCCCACCGCCGTGGCGGGCATCGCCCTCACCAAGCTCTACGCCCCCGAAGGATGGCTCGGCCACCTGCTGCCCTTCAAGGTCGCCTACACGCCGCTGGGCGTGCTGGTGGCCCTCACCTTCATCGGCCTGCCCTTCGTGGTGCGCACCGTGCAGCCCGTGCTGGAGGAACTGGACGCCCAGGAAGAGGAGGCCGCCGCCTGCCTGGGCGCCAGCCGCTTCCAGATCCTGCGGCGGGTGGTGCTGCCGCACCTGGCCCCCGCCCTGCTCTCGGGCTTCACGCTGGCCTTCGCCCGGGCCCTGGGCGAGTACGGATCGGTGGTGTTCATCAGCGGCAACCTGCCCTTCCGCACGGAGATCCCGCCCCTGCTCATCATCAGCAAGCTGGAGCAGTACGACTACATCGGCGCCACGGTCCTCGCCACCCTGCTGCTGCTGATCTCCTTTGCGCTGCTCTTCGCCATCAACCGCCTGCAGGCCAGGCTCCGCCCGGGAGCCGCCCGTGGCTGAATCCTCCCGCCTCTCGGCCGCCCGCCAGGAATCGCGGCCCGTCCGCTGGCTGCTCATCCTCGCGGCCCTGGGCTACCTCGCCCTCTTCCTCCTGGCGCCCCTGGCGGCGGTCTTCGCCGAGGCCTTCAAGCAGGGCGCCGCCGCCTACTTCAAGGCCTTCGAGGATGCAGAGGCCTGGCACGCCATCCGCCTTTCCCTGCTGGCCATGGGCATCGCCGTGGCCCTCAATACGGCCTTCGGCCTCACGGCGGCCTGGCTGCTGGGCAAGTTCGACTTCCGGGGCCGGAACCTGCTCACCAGCCTCATCGACCTGCCCTTCGCGGTATCCCCGGTGATCTCGGGCCTGATCTTCGTGCTGCTCTTCGGCGCCCAGGGCTGGTTCGGCCCCTGGCTGGCGGACCGCGACATCCGCCTCATCTTCGCCACACCGGGCATCGTGCTGGCCACCACCTTCGTGACCTTCCCCTTCGTGGCCCGCGAGCTCACGCCCGTCATGCTGGCCAAGGGCTGCGACCAAGAGGAAGCCGCCCGCATGCTGGGCGCCAGCGGCTGGCAAACCTTCTGGCGCGTCACCCTGCCCTCCGTGAAGTGGGGCCTGCTCTACGGCGTCATCCTCTGCAGCGCCCGCGCCATGGGCGAGTTCGGCGCCGTGAGCGTGGTGTCGGGCCACATCCGCGGTGAGACCAACACCCTGCCCCTCCACATCGAGACCCTCTACAACGAGTACCAGTTTGTGGCCGCCTTCGCCTGCGCCTCGGCCCTCAGCCTGCTGGCCTTGGTGACCCTGGCCCTCAAGGCTTTCGCCGAACGCCGCCGCGACCTAGATCTGAATCCGGATTTGAAACAAGAGACTGCCCCATGAGCATCCACATCGATTCCGTCTCCAAGCAGTTCGGCAGTTTCGCCGCCCTCCAGGATGTGTCCCTGGCCATTCCCGAAGGCCAGTTGGTGGCCCTGCTGGGGCCCTCGGGCTCGGGCAAGACCACCCTGCTGCGCATCATCGCCGGCCTGGAGGCCCCCGACGCAGGCGGCGTACGGATCCACGGCGACGCGAAACCCTCGATCCACGCCAGACGCAAGGTGGGTTTCGTCTTCCAGCACTACGCGCTCTTCAGCCACATGACCGTCTTCGAGAACGTCGCCTTCGGCCTGCGTGTGCGGCCCCGCTGGGACCGGCCTTCCAAGGCCGCGATCAAGGAGCGCGTGCAGAAGGTGCTCGCCATGGTGCATCTGGATTGGGCCGGGCACCGCATGCCGGACCAGCTCAGCGGCGGCCAGCGCCAACGGGTGGCCCTGGCCCGGGCCCTGGCCATCGAACCCGAGGTGCTGCTGCTGGACGAGCCCTTCGGCGCCCTGGACGCGCAGGTCCGCGCGGAGCTGCGCCAGTGGCTGCGGCGCCTCCACGAACAGACGGGCCTCACCTCCGTCTTCGTCACCCACGATCAGGAGGAGGCCATGGAGGTGGCGGATCGCATCGTCGTCCTCCACGAGGGCCGCATCGAGCAGGACGGCACGCCTCAGGAGGTCTACGACCACCCTGCCACGTCCTTCATCTACCAGTTCATCGGCCAGGTGAACCGCTTTCGCGGCCGCATCCGCGACGGCCACTTCCAGGTGGGCGACGCTTCCGTGTCCGTGGCTGGACACCCCCATGAGGAAGGCACCCGGGTGGAGGGCTACCTGCGGCCCCACGACCTGGACCTCGCCCTGGAACGGAGCCCCGGCGCCCTTCCGGCCACCATCACCCGCATCCAGTCCACGGGCCCCCTGGCCCGGGTGCGCCTGGCCGCCGCCCACGACCAGTCCGATCTGGAAGCCCACCTGAGCACCGAGGACCTGGCCCAGCTGAGCCTCGCCGTGGGCCAGAAGATCTTCGTGAAGCCCCGCCGCCTCGATCTCTTCCCGGACACGTCGCCCGCCACCGCGGAGGATTGGGTGATCTGAGCGGCGCCGTCTCAGCGTGGCGCAGGGATTTCAAGATCCCCCCGAAGGACGCGAAGGGAAAGGCAAGGGCACGAAGGTGGAAAGCACCCCTTCGTGGACTTCCTGCGCCCGCAGCGCGCCTTCGTGATCTCGTGGGGATCTTTTCTAAGCGGGGAAAAGCTTCACCTCGATGCGGTTGTCGTAGAAGGTGCTGCCGCCGCCGCGGTCCGTGAGGCGCTGGCTGGTCAGGGCGTTGACGGTGGCGCGGCCCTTGGAGAAGGCCGACCAGGCCACGCCTTCCACCACGGCCACGCCCTTGGGCACCCGGTCCGTGACTTCCGCCACGAGCTTCACTTCGCCGAGGCCATTGAAGGCCAGGACCACCTCTCCGCCCGCGATGCCCCTGGCCGCGGCATCTTCCGGCGACAGGCGGAGGGTCGAGGCGATTTTCCGCGCGGGCAGGTCCTCCCGTTCGTGGAAGGTGCTGTTCAGGCTGTAGAGGGAGGGCGCCGTCACCAGGGCCAGCGGATGGGGATCTCCTTCCGAGTGGCTGGGCAGGGGCCGGGGCAGCGGCTCCGGTTCCCGCGGATTCAGGATCTCCACCTTGCCGCTGGGGGTCCCGAAAGGCGGGCGGCCACCCGGCGGCGACAGGCGCACGACGCGTCCCTCGGCCAGGTCGCTGGGGTCCGCACCGTCGAGCCAGGGATTCGGGCCGGAGAGAAGGGCATCGATGATCTCCTCTTCGCTCTGGCGGAACAGGGATTCCTCGAAGCCCATGCGCGCCGCCAGCGCCTGGAAGGTCGCCCAGTTGGAGCGGCTCTCGCCCACGGGCTGGATGGCGGCCCTCACCCGCTGGAGGCCGTAGTGGCCATAGGCGCGGTAGAGATCGGGGTGCTCCAGGGAACTGGTGGCGGGCAGCACCAGGTCCGCGTAGCGGGCCGTGTCTGTGAGGAACCGCTCGTGGACGACGGTGAAGAGATCCTCGCGCAGCAGCCCCGCCCGCACGGCGCCCTGGTCCGGCGCCACGGCGGCGGGGTTGGAGTGGTAGACGTAGAGCGATTTCACCGGCCCATCGGCGCCGGGATCCAGCGCCGCGCCCAGCTGGTTCATGTTCACCAGGCGGGTGGGCCGGGCCTGGAAATCCTCCCGGAGCAACTGCTGCATGGAAACGGCCCCACTGGTGGACGTGCCCAGAAAGGCGCCCCCCGCGGGTTTGAGGTAGGCGCCCTGGAGCGCGGGCAGGCAGAGGATGAGGCGGGTGGTCATGGCCCCGTTCCCGTAGCGGGTGATGCCGCCGCCCACCTGGATCTGAGGGTTCAGCGCGGCGCCGTAGGCCTGGGCGAAGGCCCGCAGGGCGGCCTCGTCCACGCCGGTCCTGGCCGCCACCACGGCGGGAGGGAACTGGGGCAGCACCTCCCGGGCGAAGGCCTCGAAACCCTCCACGTGCTGGGCCAGGAAGGTTTCATCGAGGGCGCCGTTCTCCACCATCAGGTGCATCACGCCCGCGGCCAGCACGCCGTCGGTGCCGGGGCGGACCAGCAGCACGTGATCCACCTGGTCGGTGGTGGCCGTGCGGTAGGTCTCCACCGCCCACACCTTGGCCCCCCGCCGCCGGGCCTCGCGCACGAGCTGGAAGCCGTGGAGATTCGTGGCCAGGGCATGGAGGCCCCAGAGCACCACCAGGTCCGCGCTCAGCACCGCCTCGGGATCGGGAGCGGGCGTGGCGCCCAGCACCGCGGCCTGGCCCGCGCCCTTCGCGGGGGTGCAGATGGTGCGATCCAGGCGCGAGGCGCCCAGCTTGTGGAAGAAGGGATGCCCGGCGTTCCGCTGGACGAGGCCCATGGTGCCCGCGTAGGAGTAGGGCAAGATGGCTTCGCCGCCCCACTGGGCGAGGATGGCCTTCCAGCGCTGGGCGATCTCGTCCAGGGCCGAATCCCAGCTGATGGGCTCGAACCTTCCTTCGCCCTTGGGCCCGGTCCGCCGCAGCGGGGTCTTCAGCCGCGCCTCGGCGTGCACGCTGCGTTCGTAGTGGGCCATCTTGGGGCAGAGCGTGCCCCGGTTGTGGAAGTGGTCCGGGTCCCCCTTCACCGACAGGGCGCGCCCCTGCTCGACCTCCACAAGCATCCCGCAGGCATCGGGACAGTCGAAAGGGCAGACGGAACGGCGCCACTCAGCCATGGGAACCTCGCAGTTGGAGAAGACCCGGGCCCCTTGACCCGATCCAGGGATATGCCACACTTGATGTTCGTACGAGATCTTTGTCAGTTCCATAGCGAGTTATCCAGAAAGGTGGAGGGACGGGCCCTGTGAAACCTTGGCAACCTGCGAAAGCAAGGTGCCAATTCCTGCCGCGATCGATTGATTGCGGAGAGATGTCGAGCTGTGTCGAGACTGACTACACGCCGAAGGGGCCCGAGAAATCGGGCCCCTTCGGCTATTCCTGGACTTGCTTGGACGGCAGAGCCTCGGCTTTCTCCCCTTCTCTTCCAGGAGCCGCCATGAGCGCCGCGCAACCCCACATCGAAACCATCGCCCTCCACGGCGGCCAGGTCGCCGACAGCGACACCAAGAGCCGGGCCCTGCCCATCTACCAGACCACCAGCTACGTGTTCGATTCTGCCGAGCACGGCGCGGCGCTCTTCAACCTGGAAGTGCCCGGCAACATCTACACCCGCATCATGAACCCCACGACCGCCGTGCTGGAGACGCGCGTGGCCCAGCTGGAAGGCGGCATCGCGGGCCTGGCGGTGGCCTCGGGCCAGGCGGCCATCACCCTCACCCTCAACACCCTGCTGCGCGGCGGCGACCACATCGTGGCCGGCGACAACCTCTACGGCGGCACCTACAACCTGCTGCACCACACCCTTCCCCGCAACGGCATCACCACCACCTTCGTGGACTCCACGAAGCCCGAGGCCTTCCGCGCGGCCCTCACGCCCCAGACCCGCGCCATCTACATCGAGGCCCTGGGCAATCCCAAGCTGGACGTGCCCGAATTCGAAGCCATCGCCGCCATCGCCAGGGAAGCGGGCGTGCCCCTCATCGTGGACAACACCCTGCCCAGCCCCTACCTGGTGAATCCCTTGGCCCTGGGCGCCCACATCGTCGTGCACAGCGCCACGAAATTCCTGGGCGGCCACGGCACTTCCGTGGCGGGCGTCATCGTGGACGGCGGCACCTTCGACTGGACGAACGGCAAGTTCCCGGAGTTCACCGAGCCCTTCGCCGCCTACCACGGCGCCGTGCTGGCGGATCTCGCGGGTCCCGCGGCCTTCATCACCAAGGCCCGCATCGAGGGCCTGCGCGACACCGGCGCCGCCCTCAGCCCCTTCAACGCCTTCCTCATCCTGCAGGGCATCGAGACCCTGCACCTGCGGCTGGAGCGCCACGGCGAGAACGCCCTGGCCGTGGCCCAGTGGCTGGAGAAGCATCCCAAGGTGGCCTGGGTGAACTACCCCGGCCTCCCCGGCAACGCCAACCACGCTTCGGCCAGCCGCTACTTCCGCAAGGGTGCGGGCTTCGGCGGCATCCTCACCTTCGGCGTGAAGGGGGGCCTGGAGGCCGGCAAGGCCGTCATCAACGGCGTGCAGCTCTTCTCGCGGCTGGCCAACGTGGGCGACGCCAAGAGCCTCATCATCCATCCAGCCAGCACCACCCACCAGCAGCTGTCGGCCGCCGAGCGCGAGGCCACCGGCGTCACCGAGGACCTGATCCGCCTCTCCGTGGGCCTGGAAAACATCCAGGACCTCATCGCGGACCTGGATCTCGCCCTCGCCAAGGCCTGAGGAACTCCCCATGCCCGTGAAGATTCCCAGCTCCCTGCCCGCCCGGGGCGTCCTCGAAGCGGAGAACGTGTTCCTCATCGAGGAGCACCAGGCCCTCCAGCAGGACATCCGTCCCCTGCGCATCGCCATCCTCAACCTGATGCCCACCAAGGTGGCCACGGAGACTCAGCTCCTCCGGCTGCTGGGCAACTCGCCGCTGCAGCTGGAGGTCACGCTGCTGCACATGTCCTCCCACACCTCGAAGAACACCTCGGCTGAGCACCTGCTGGAGCACTACGCCTCCTTCGAGGAGGTGCGCCACCAGCGCTTCGACGGCCTCATCGTCACCGGAGCGCCGGTGGAAACCTTGCCCTTCGAGGCGGTGGACTACTGGCCGGAGCTGACCCAGGTGCTGGACTGGGCGAAGACGAACGTCTTCTCCTCCTTCTTCATCTGCTGGGGCGCCCAGGCGGCCCTACACCACTACCATGGCGTGCCCAAATTCCCCCTGCCCGAGAAAAAGTTCGGCGTGTTCTCGCATCAGTTGAAGGTGCGCAACGAGCGCCTGGTGCAGGGTTTCGACGACGAGTTCTTCGCGCCCCACTCCCGCCACACCGAAACGCGGCGCGAGGACATTCTGGCGCGGCCCGAGCTGGTGCTCCTGGCGGAATCCGAAGAGGCCGGGGTGTACCTGGTGCAGTCCGCGGACCGGCGGCGCGTCTTCGTCACAGGCCATTCGGAATACGATCCATGCACCCTGCAGGGCGAGTACGCGCGGGACCTCGGCAAGGGCCTGCCCATCGGCATCCCCTGCAACTACTTCCCGGGCGACGATCCCACCCGCGAGCCGCTGGTGCGCTGGCGGGGCCACTCCAACCTGCTGTTCTCGAACTGGCTCAACTACTTCGTCTACCAGGAAGCGCCCTTCGACCTGGAACGCCCGGATGGGAAAGGAAAGCAGGCATGACCTTGAAGGTTCTCAAATTCGGCGGCAGCTCCGTGGGCAGCGCCGAGGCCCTCCGCCGCGCCGCGGGCATCGTCCGGGAGGAACTGCCCTCGGGCGGCCTGGTGGTGGTGTCAGCCCTCAAGGGCACCACGGATCAGATCATCGACGCCTGCGCCGCCGCGGGCCGCGGCGACCTGCCCCTGGCCCAATCCGTCCTCGCGGCCCTGCAGGCGCGGCACCTCGGCGTGGCCACGGAACTGGGCCATCTGGAAGCCGTGCGGCCCGCCTGGGAGCCCCTCTTCGGGCGCCTGGAGCAGCTGCTCACGGGCATGGCCATGCTGGGAGAGGCCACGGCCCGGGCCCGCGACGCGGCCCTGGCCGTGGGCGAGACGCTGTCCGCGAACCTGGCCGCCTTCTGCTTCGGCGCCATTTTCAAGGATGTGCGCGAGGTCATGAAGACCGATGCCCGCTTCGGTAAGGCCCGGCCCCAGCTGGACGAGCTTCGGACGGCCGCCGCCCCCTGGCGCCAAGCCCTCAGCGAAGGCGCCCTGTGGGTGACCCAGGGGTTCCTGGGATCTTCGCCCGAAGGGATCAGCACCACCCTGGGCCGCGGCGGTTCCGACACCAGCGCCACCCTGCTGGGCGAGGCGCTGGATGCCCAGGAAGTGCAGATCTGGACCGACGTGGACGGCGTCCTCACCGCCGACCCCAGCCTGGTGAAGGAAGCGCGGCCCATCCCCCAGATGAGCCTGGGCGAGGCCGAAGCCCTGAGTGCCTTCGGCGCCAAGGTGCTGCACGCGGATTCGCTGGCTCCGGGGGGCCGCGCGGGATTCCGCCTGGTGGTGGCCAACACGCTGCGCCCCGGCGCTTCCCGCACCGTGATCCTGCCCCATCCCCCAAGCCGCCCGGCCGGGGCCGTCACCTCCGTGGCCTACAAGGAGGGCATCAGCCTCCTGCGCTTTCCGGCCTCCGCGGGGCTGGAGCCGCCCCTGGAAGCGGCCCGCAGCCTGGAGGAAGCCGGCGCCCTGCGCTTCGGCCTCATCGCCAGCCCCGCGGGCACCCTGCTGGCGGTGCGGCCGGAAACCCATGCGGCCACCGAGGTGCTGGGTACCCTGGCCAGTACGGGCGCCGCCTCGGGCCTGAGCTGTGAATCCGGCTGGGCCGTGGTGGCCCTGGTGGGCGAAGGCCTGCGGGCCGATCCCGTCGCCGCCCTGCGCCACCTGGCCGCCCTGGGGCAGGAGCCCGTGGGCGGGCTGCTCACGGGCAGCAGCACGGTATCGATCGCCTTCCTCGTTCCCGAATCCCGGCTGGGCGATCTCATCCCCCGCCTCCACGACCGCTGTGTGCTCGGCACCCAAGATCACCGCGTGCCAGGCACGCTGGAGCAGCCATGACCCTCGATCTTTCCCGCCACCGCATCCTCGTCACCGGCGGCAGCCGCGGCATCGGCGCCGCCACGGTGCGCCTGCTCGCGGGCCTGGGCGCCCGCGTGGCCTTCACCTACCTCCGCCGCGAAGACGAGGCCCTGCGTCTGCAGGCCGAACTCACGGACCAGGGACGCACCGTCCTGGCCATCCGGGCCGATCAGCGCCGCCGCGAGGATGCGCAGGTGGCCGTGGCCACGGTGGAAGCCGCCTGGGGCGGCCTCGACGCCTTCGTGGGCAACGCCGGCATCTGGGCCGCCACCCCGGCGGAACTGGAAGACGAAAGCGTGCTGCTGGACATCCTGGAAACCAACGTGACCGGCCTCTTCCGCTGGCACGCCGAGGTGATCCCGGCCCTCAAGCGCGCCGGGGGCGGCAACCTGGTGCTGCTCTCCAGCACCGCGGGCCAGCGCGGCGAATCCGGCCACGGGGCCTATGCCGCCAGCAAAGGCGCGGTCATCTCCCTGGTGAAATCCCTGGCCCCGGAACTGGGCCCCCACGGCATCCGCGTGAACGCCGTAGCCCCGGGCTGGGTGGATACGGACATGAGCGCCTCGGCCCTGCGCGCCGACACCGCCCAGCGGGCCCGCATCGCGGCCAACTTCCCCCTGGGCCGCCGCCATCACCGGCGAAGTGCTCAACGTCAACGGAGGCACCGTCCTCTGCGGCTAGAGGAGGGCCTCATTTTCAGGGACCCTCCTCAGCCCTGGCGCAGCAGCCAAGCAGTGAGCCGGGAATGGAAGTCCTGAGGATCCTCTAAGTCCGAGGGACGCAACCGGGCGGGGTGGGATGGATCCCCCACCACCAGGGGGGCCGCCTCCAGCAGGTTCGGCAGGCGCTGCCCATCGGGCAGGGACCAAAGGGCCCCCCGGGCGTCGGCATCCCTGGGCTCAGACCCTTGCCGCCGCTCACCCCGAGTCTCACAGACCATTCCATTTCTCCCGTGGAATCTAAAAGATAGGCCTTCCGCCTCCCCGCGCCAGCCTTCCCCTGGCACCCTCTAGGAGCATGTCCAAACCCTCGCTTGGCGGGAGGCTCCCATGGTCCGAACGATCCTCATCACCGGCGGCTCCCGGGGCATTGGCCGGGCCTGCGCCCTGCACCTGGCCCGCAGCGAGGCGGCCCGCCTGATCCTGCTGGGCCGGGATGTCGCCGCCCTGGAAGCCACCGCCGAAACCATCCGCCGGGCCGGAGGCAGCGCCGAAACCCACAGCGCCGATGTGACCGACCGAACCCGGCTGGCGGAGGTGGCCGGGGCCCTGCCCCCCCTGCATGGCCTGGTGGCCGCGGCGGGCATTTCAGGCATGACGCCCGTGGATGGAGATGGAGACACAGATGCCTTCTTCGACCAGATCCTGGGCGCGGACCTCACGGGCCCCTGGAACACCGTGCGGGCCTGCCTGCCCCGGATGGGCGCCGGAGGCCGTATCGTGCTGGTGTCCAGCGTGCTGGGCCGCTTCGGGGTGCCGGGCTACGGGGCCTATTGCGCCGCCAAGCACGGCCTCATCGGCCTGGCCAAGGCCCTGGCGCTCGAACTCATCGACCGCGGCATCGTGGTGAACGCCGTGGCGCCGGGCTGGGTGGACACAGACATGGCCCAGACCGGCATCCGCCAGATCGCCGCCGCCACGGGCCAGACCGAGGCTGCGTTCCGCGCCCAGGCCGAGGCGGCCGTGCCCGTGAAGCGCTTCTTCCGGCCCGAGGAGATCGCTTGCGGCATCGCCTGGCTGCTGGACCCGGCCAACACCATGCAGGTGGGCCAGTGCCTCAACCTGGATGGTGGAGCCGTGCAGGCCTGACCGATGACCTCCTTGCAGACCCTCGCCGCCATCCTGGGCCTCTCCACGGTCTCGGGCATCAACCTCTACCTCACGGTGCTCCTGGTGGGCCTGGGCCAGCGGCTCGGCTGGATCCACGGCCTGCCGCCGGACTTGGCCGTCCTCAGCCACCCCCTGGTGCTCGGCGCGGCGGGGCTGCTCTTCCTCCTGGAGTTCCTGGCGGACAAAGTGCCTTTCGTCACGCCGATCTGGGACGGGATCCACACCTTCATCCGGCCCGCGGGAGGGGCCCTGCTGGCCCTGGGCGCGGCGGCGGACCTGCACCCCGCGGCCAGGGCGCTCGCCGCGCTGGCCGGCGGCACCATCGCCCTCAGCACCCACGGCAGCAAGATGGGCCTGCGCCTGCTGGCCCACGCCGCGCCCGAGCCCGCCAGCCACAGCGCCATCAGCGTGGCGGAGGATGTGGGCGTGGTGGCCCTGCTGGCCCTGGCCTACAGCCACCCCGCCCTCGCCCTGGGAGCCCTGGCCGCGATCCTGCTGGCCACGGCCCTGTTGCTGCCCCTGCTCTGGCGCAGCCTGGTGCTGGCCCTGCACGGCTGCCGCAGCGCGCTGCGCGCCCTGGCTGGCACCAACAGCCGGCCCGAACCCGTTCCCTGGGTGGAGCTGACCGCCCTGGAATGGAGCCCCCTGTCCGGAGGCACATCTCTGGCGCTGCCCTGTTTCGCCCGGCGAGTGAAGGGGGTGCCCCGCTTCCAGCCGGCCTACCTGGCGCTCATGGGGGGCCAGTGGCACCTGATCTACCGGCGCTGGTTCCGCATCCGCTGCCTGCCCTTCGAGGGCGGCCCCGTACGGATGTTCCCGGGCCTTCCCTGGGACCGGGTCGTGTTCTTCAGGGAAGGGAAACCCCACCTCCTGCTCCTCGGCCGCGAGTGGCGCCGGGCCTTCCAGGATGAGACCGGCGCCCAGGGCTGAGCCGCTCTTCCCGAGACCCGCCATCTGATCCACCATGTGGGACCGAGGTTCTTTCATGCGCCGACTGATCTCCCCCCTGGCCCTCTGTCTGGTTGTCCCCGCGCTGGTGGCAGCCGCTCCCAAACAAGGAGGTGCGCAAGGAGGCGCGGTCTCCCATGGCCTCGATGTGGCGGGCATGGACCGCCGCGTGGCACCCGGCGAGGATTTCTACGCCTACGCCAACGGCGGCTGGGCGAAGCGCACAGTGATCCCCGCCGATCGTGGCGCTTTCGGCGTGGGCGACGAAGTGACGGACCTCACGGACAAGCGCACGGCCGCCCTCATCAAGGCCGCGGCGGCCTCCAAGGCGTCCGCGGGCTCGGACCTGCGCAAGATCGGCGACTACTACACCAGCTTCATGGATGAAAAGGGCATCGAGACGAAGGGCCTGAACCCCTTGGCGCCCGCCTTCAAGGCCATCGCCGCCATCCAGAACCGTCAGCAGCTGGCCCAGTACCTGGGCACCACCCTGCGGGCGGACGTGGACGTGCTGAACGCCACCAACTACTACACGGCGAACCTCTTCGGCCTTTGGGTGGCCCAGGATCTGGACGAGCCCACCCGCTACTCGCCCTTCCTCCTCCAGGGCGGCCTGGGCCTGCCGGAACGCAGCTACTACTTGGATCCCGCGGCGGGCATGGCCGCGATCCGAACCCAGTATCTGGCCCACGTCACGGCCATGCTGAAGCTGGCGGGCCTCGCCGATCCCGCGGCCCGCGCCGCCGCCGTGGTGGAGCTGGAAACCCGCATGGCCAAGGTCCACGCCAGCCGCGAAGCGTCCGGGGATGTGCTGAAGGGCAATAACCATTGGACCCGCGCCGATTTTGCCGCCAAGGCCCCCGGGCTGGACTGGGAAGCCTTCTTCGGCGCCGCCCAGCTGAAGCAGGCCGAGACCTTCGTGGTCTGGCAGCCCGCGGCCTTCACGGGGCTGTCGGCCCTGACCGCCGAGGCTCCCCTCGACACCTGGAAGGACTACCTCACCTTCCACGCCATCCAGAGCCGCGCGCAGGTGCTGCCCAAGGCCGTGGCGAACCAGTCCTTCTCCTTCTACGGCAAGGTGCTCAACGGCGCCACCCAGCCTCGGCCCCGCTGGCGGATCGGCGTGGCCTCCACCAACCTGGCCCTGGGCGAAGTGGTGGGCAAGGCCTACGTCGCCAAGTATTTCCCGCCCGCCGAAAAGGCCCGGGCCGAGAAGATGGTGGCTCACATCATCAAGGCCTTCCGCGCCCGCATCGAGCATCTGGATTGGATGTCCCCAGCGACCAAGGCCAAGGCCATCGCCAAGCTGGCCGCCCTCAAAGTGGGCGTAGGCTATCCGGACCGGTGGCAGGACTACAGCGGGCTGGAGATCCAGACCGGCGACGCCTTCGGCAACATGGACCGCGCGGAGCGCTTCGAATACCTGCGCAATGTGAAGAAGCTCGGCCAGCCCATCGACCGCACGGAATGGGTGATGACGCCCCAGACCGTGAACGCCGTGAACCTGCCGGTGATGAACGCCCTCAACTTCCCCGCGGCCATCCTGCAGCCGCCCTACTTCGATTCCAAGCGGCCCATGGTCATGGACTACGGCTCCATCGGCGCCGTCATCGGCCACGAGATCAGCCACAGCTTCGATGATTCCGGATCGCTCTTCGACGCCACGGGCAAGCTGAACAACTGGTGGACGCCCGAGGATCTCAAGCACTTCGAGGCCTCCGCGAACCAGCTGGTGAAGCAGTTCGACGCCTACCGGCCCTTCCCGGACATCCACATCAACGGCAAACAGACCCTCGGCGAAAACATCGCCGACGTGGCGGGCCTGGCCGCCGCCTACGACGCCTACCGCCTCTCCCTGGACGACAAGCCCGCGCCGAAGGTGCACGGGTTCACCGGCGACCAGCAGTTCTTCCTCAGCTACGCCCAGAGCTGGCGCGAGAAGACCCGCGAGCCCCGGCTCCGCCAGCAGATCCTCACCGACGGCCACGCCCCCGCCGAGTACCGGCCCTTCACCGTGCGCAACCTGGACAGCTGGTACGAGGCCTTCCAGGTGAAGCCCGGCCAGGCCCTCTACCTCGAGCCCAAGGACCGCGTGAAGGTCTGGTAGGCGGATCCCGGAAAAGCAGGGCGCGGCCTCCTTCGAGGCCGCGCCCGGTTCGTTCGGCTACTTGGTCCGCACCGGATAGGGCGGGCGGGTCAGCTTCTGGGGCGGGTTCTTCTTCAGCTCGGCCTTGATGAGCTCGATGGCCTTTTCCAGCTGGGGGTCGCGGCCCGCGAGAACATCCTTGGGCAGCTGCTCCACTTCGACGTCCGGTGCCACGCCTTCGTTCTCCACCACCCAGCCCTTCTCGGTCCAGATGGCGAGGTTAGGGGCGGTGATGTTGCCGCCGTCCATGAGCGTGGGGAAGCCCAGGATGCCCACCAGCCCGCCCCAGGTGGGACGGCCCACCAGGGGGCCCAGGCCGAACTTGCGGAACATCCAGGGCAGCAGATCGCCGCCGGAACCGGCCGTTTCATCCACCAGCATGACCTTGGGGCCCTGGATGGAGGCCTGGGGCGTCTTCAAGTCCTGGCCGTAGCGCATGGCCCACATGGCGATGAAGGGGCGCCGCAGCAGGTCGATGTAGTAGTCCGCCACCTGGCCGCCGCCGTTGTAGCGCTCGTCGATGATCACGGCATCCTTCTGGGCCTGGGGATAGAAGTACCGCTTGAAGTAGGTATGGCCCAGGGTGGTGGTGTTGGGCACGTAGACGTAGGCGGCCTTGCCTTCCGTGGCCTCCTGCACCTTGCGGAGGTTGCCCTCCACCCAGTCGCGGTTGCGCAATCCCGCTTCGCTTTCGATGGGCACCACAGTCACCGTGCGGGCGTCTTTGCCCGAAGGATCGCTGCCGACGGACAGCTCCACCAGCTTGCCCGCCGTGTTTTCCAGGCGGGCGAAGAGGTTCTCGGGCGCCTTCAGGTCGCGGCCGTTGATGGCCAGCAGGTATTCGCCGGCCTTCACGTTGACGCCGGGCTCCGTGAGAGGGGAACGCAGCTCCGGATTCCAGTTGAGGCCGCCGAAGATCTTCGTGAAGCGGTAGCGGCCGTCGGCCACCTCCACGTCGGCCCCCAGAAGGCCGCCGGGAACGGCCTTGCCGGTGTCGGGCAGGTCGCCGCCGCCGCCGCGGTGATGGCCCACGGCCAGTTCCGAGCACATCCACTGGATCACCCGGTTCAGATCCGCGCGGGTGGCCACATCGGGCAGGAAGGCCGCGTACTTGGCCTTCATGGCCTTCCAGTCGGCGCCGTGCATGTTGGTGGCGTAGAAGAAATCCCGGTTGATGCGCCAGACCTCGTCGAGGATCTGCGCCCATTCCTGGCGGGGCTCCACCTTCACCTGCAGCGCGTCCAGGGCCAGCTTGCCCTTGCCCGCTTCGGGCTTGCCCGTGGCAGGAATGACCGTGGCCGCTTCCTTCAGGCGGTAGACCAGCTTCTTGCCGTCCGCCGAAAGGCTGTATCGGTCGGCCTTCTCCACCAGCACGGTCTCCTCGCGCTTCTTCAGGTCGAAGCGGCAGAGGGCCATGGCCTCGCCCCGGTTGAAGCGGTTCGTGCCGCCGCTCTGCCGCAGGTAGTAGAGGCTGCCCTCCTCGCCCGCGGCCAGATCGGCGAAGAATGCGGCCTTGGCCGCCTCGATGGGAAGGATGCGTTCCGCCAGCCCCTCGAAGTCGATGCGGACCTTCACCTCGGCCTTGCCGTTCTTCTTGTCCTTGTCCCGATCCTTGTCCCTATCCTTGTCATCGGCCTTGGTGGGCCCCGTCTCCTCGTCGCTCTCCTTGGCCAGGGGCGAAGGGGTGTCCTTGGCCAGCACCATGAGGTAGAGGTTCCCGCGCATCAGCGCGTCGGCATTGGACTGGGCGAACCAGTCGCGGACTGGCCCGGCCTCCGTGCTGGCGGTGAAGTAGAGGTACTTGCCGCTGCGGTCGAAGACCGGCTCTCCCGCATCGGCCAGACCATCGGTGAGGGCCCGGGACTTGTCCTCTTCCACGGAGTAGACGTGGATGCCCTGCATGCCGGATTCCGTGTTGCGGGTGTAGACGAGGTAGCGGGAATCCGGCGACCAGTTGTGGGTGAGCGTGGGGGAGGGCGTGTACAGCAGCTCGCTGGAGACGGCCTTGGCGGCGCCGCTGCCTAGATCGAGGATGTAGAGGGCCTGGGCGTTGTCCGTGTAGGCCAGGCGCTTGCCGTCCGGCGACCACTTGAGGTCCGCGTAGAAACCCGCGCCCTTCAGGACGTAGGTGCGGATCGGGCCCTTGCCGTCCTGGGCCTGCACCTTGAGGGCGTACTCCCCGCCCGCGTCCGAGAAGTAGGCGATGGCCTTGCCGTCCGGCGACCAGACGGGGTTCCGCTCGTGGCTGCCGGGTGCGTTCGAGAGGTTGCGGGCATCGCCCTTTTCCGCGGGAATGCTCAGGATCTCGCCCCGGAACTCCACGGCCAGCCGGTTTCCCGAGGGAGACAGATCCAGGTTCCGTGCCCACTTGGCCCCGGCGGCCCAGCGGCTGCGGGTTTCGGGCAGATCCGCGGCCACGGCCACTTTCAGGCGGGCGCTGCGGCCCGTGGCGGGATCGAAGCGGTGCAGCCAGCCCGCCTGCTCGTAGACGATCTGCCCCGCCCCGTGGCTGGCGTCCTGGATGGGGAAGTCCGCGTGCTGGGTGTGCTGCGCCACCTGCTTGGTGGCCACGTCATAGCTGAAGAGGTTGAATTCGCCCGCGCGGTCGGACAGGAAGTAGACCTTCCCGCCGATCCACATGGGGTCGATGTCGTTGCACCGGCCCTCCACCTGCGGGATCTGGACCACCTCGTGGTCCTTCACGCCGTAGATCCAGAGCCGCGAGGCCGTGCCGCCCCGGTAGTGCTTCCACTGGCGGAAGGCGTCGGACAGCGGGTTGTAGACGATGTGGCTTCCATCGGGGCTGTAGGTGGCCCGGGCCGCGTTGGGAATGGGCAGCTTCGTGGGCATGCCGCCGGCCAGAGGCACGGTGAAGAGCTGGGTGTGGCGGGTGGTGTGCACCGAGCGGCCCGAGGTGAAGAGCACGGCCTTGCCGTCCGGCGTCCAGTCCTGCACCACATCAGCGCCCGGGTGCCAGGTGAGGCGCCGGGGTTCGCCGCCGGCGGCGGGGATCACCCAGACATCCGCATTGCCTTCCAGCACAGCGGTGTAGGCGATCCAGACGCCATCCGGGCTGAAGCGGGGCATGCCCACGCAGCCGCCCCGGGTGGTGAGCCGCCGGGCCGCGCCGCCCTCGGGATTGCTGGTCCACAGGTCCCCTGCGTAGAGGAAGGCCAGCTGCTTCGCGCTGGCCGCGGGCTGGGACACCAGCCGGGTGTCTTGAAGGTCGATGGCCCCCAGAGGATGAGCCTGGCCCAAGGCTAGGATCAGGGCCATGGGGCTCAGAAGGGCGTTTCGAGGGCGCATGGGGCCTCCTATATAACAAGACGATGTATGACCTCCACCATGCGCCCCGGCTCCAGGCCGGGTCAAGACCAGTTCAAGGGTTGGAGGCGCTAGGCTAAGGAGTCACGCACGGAGTCCCCATGTCGCTTCTCGATTCCTCCCGCAGCATCCTGGTGCTCATCGATTTCCAGGGCAAGCTCGTGCACATGGTGCACCGGCCCGCCATGGTGCTGGAAACCGCCCGCCGCCTCATGCGCCTGGCTGATCTGTTCGCCGTGCCCGTGGTGCTGACCGAACAGTATCCCAAGGGCATCGGCCCCACGGAGGAGGGCCTGAAGGCCCTCTACGACGGCCTCAGCACGCCCAAATACTTCCTGGAGAAGACCGCCTTCGGATGCTGCGGCGACGCGGGGTTCGAGGGCCTGCTCCAGCAGGCGCGGCCGGGGCTCCCGGCGGAAAAACGCCAGGTGGTCATCGCCGGCATCGAGGCCCATGTGTGCGTCATGCAGACGGTGCTGGAGCTGCTGGCTTCGGGCCACGAGGTGCACCTCTGCTGGGACGGCATCAGCGGCCGGGGCGAGGAGTACCGCCGCCACGCCATGGAACGCATGGCCGCCGCCGGGGCCGTCATCACCAACCACGAATCCGTGGCCTTCGAGTGGGCCCGCGACAAGAACCATCCCCAGTTCAAGGCGCTTTCGGCGCTAATGAAGGAAGGCCAGCCCCAGGGCTAGCTAGGGCCTACTTGGCGGGGTCGCCTGGCGGCTGCAGCCACTTGTTGAGGGTGGCCACCAGGGCATCGGGGCGCAGAGGCTTGGTGAGGTAATCGTCCATGCCGCACTCCAGGCACTGCTCCCGGTCGCCCACCATGGCGTGGGCCGTGAGCGCGATGATGGGCGTGCGCTGGCGCCCCACCTGCCGCTCCCGGATGCGCCGCGTGGCCTCGTAGCCGTCCATCTCGGGCATCTGGCAGTCCATGAGGATCAGGCCGTAGGAGTGGGCCATGGCTGCGTTGAGCGCCTCCAGGCCGTTCGAGACGGCATCCACCTCGTGGCCGCATTTCTTGAGCACGGCCAGGGCCAGCCGCTGGTTCACGGGATTGTCCTCGGCCAGCAGCAGCCGGGGCGCCGCCAGCTCCACCGCCGCGGTGGCCGCCGGGGTGCCTTCGGTGGCGCCTTTGCGGCGGGGGGCGCCGCTGAGCAGGTCCAGCAGCTGCCCGTGGCGCACGGGAATGCCGATGAGTTCCTTGAAGCCGGCCTGGCGGGCATCCTTCTGCTGGGAGGCCGAATAGCGGCTGGTGAGGATCAGGCTGCGCACGGAACAGGAGAGCTTCGGATCCTCCAGCAGGCCCTGGAAGAAAGCTTTGCTGAGGTTCCCGCCGCCTTGGCAGCCCAGCACCCAGGCTTCCGGGAGAGACCTCAACAGATCCAGGCTCTCGGGCACGGGCGGCAAGTGGTCGGTGCGAAGCCCCCAGGCCCCCAGCTGCACGCGCAGGCTGCGGTACAGCGCCGGCGGCAGGCCCACCAGGAAGACCGGCGGCAGGGCGGCCAGCCCGGACGCCTCATGGCCCGGCTTCTGGCGGGCCATGCGCAGCGTAAAGCGGAAGATGCTCCCCCGGCCCAGCAGGCTTTCCACCTCGATGGACCCGCCCATGAGCTCGCACAGCCGCTTGCAGATGGCCAGCCCCAGGCCCGTGCCGCCGAACTTCCGCGTGGTGGAGGTGTCCTCCTGGGAGAAGGACTGGAACAGGCGCGGCAGGGCCTCCGGCTTCACGCCGGGGCCCGTGTCTTCGATCTCGAAGCGCAGCAGCACGTCTTCGTCGCCATCCTGGGCCAGGCCCACGCGGATTTCCAGAAAGCCCTGGGAGGTGAACTTCAGGCCATTGTCCACCAGGTTGCTGAGGATCTGGCGCAGGCGGACGGGATCGCCCTTCACCAGCCGGGGCACGTTCGGGGCGGTGTAGCACACCAGTTCCACGCCTTTGTTGAAGGCATTGGCCCCCAGGATGGACGTCAGGTCGTCGATCACCTCGAACAGATCGAAGTCGATGCTTTCGATGCTGAGCTTGCCCGCTTCGATCTTGGAGAAGTCCAGGATGTCGTTCAGCAGCGCCAGCAGGCTTTCGCCGCAGCTGCGGATGGTCTCCAGGTATTCGCGCTGCTGTTCGGCCAGCTGCGTATCGCCCAGCAGGCCCGCCATGCCGATGATGCCGTTCATGGGCGTGCGGATCTCGTGGCTCATGTTGGCGAGGAAATCGGACTTGAGATTCGCCAGGTCCACGGCCTTGTCCCGGGACACGGCCAGTTCCGCGGCCGCCGCGGCGAAGCGCTGCTCATCCGCCTTGCGCGCCGTGATGTCGTGGAACATCCAGAGGTGGCCGAAGCCTTCCCCGCCCAGGCGGATGGGCACCAGTTCCAGGGAGAGCGTGCGGCCGTCCCGGAAGCGCAGTTCGGGCACCGTGGCCACCGAGTCCCCGCGGGCTCCGGCATCCGCGATGGCCATCAGCTGGGCGGGCTCCACCAGGCACTGGGCGCAGTCCGCCAGACACTCGATGGCGTCCTGCTGCACCAGGGACCAGGAGGTGTGGTCCAGCCCGAATATCTGGCAGAACGTGGTATTGGCCAGGGCCACCCGGTGGTCCGGGCTTTCCACCAGCACCGCCGCCTGGAGGTTCTCCATGAGCGCCACCAGCCGGGTCGTGGTGGCGCTGAGGGCCTGGGTGCTCTGGGCCTGGCTCGCCGCTTCGGAAAGCCTGGCCTCGATGTCTTCGAGAAAGGCGTCCCACAGGGGGCCTTCCGGCAGGGCCACACCTTGGGCGCGCATCCCCTCCAGGTGTCCCTTGACCAGCGGGTTTCCCATCCACTCGCTCCCGGCCATCCTTTCGGCCAAAGGGAGGGCGACCTTGTGTCTGGGCCCGGGGTCTCGCGCCGTCCTCCATGGCATCCGTTGCCGGGGGCGGCCTGCCGCCTCCATGATGGACGTGGGCCGATGAACCGGCATCAGGCCCCGGCGCCGCCGCCCAACGAGGAGCCCCATGCCACGCATCCACGGCCGCGCCGTCCCCGCCCTGTTTCCCGAGCAGGGCCCCGTGTCGGCCATGCTCTTCGGGGAAGCGCCAGGGCCTCGCGGCGCCGATCAGTCGGGCCTCCCCTTCTGGGGAGATGGCGCGGGCATCACGGTCTACCGGGCCCTGGCCGCCACGGGCCGGGCCGATGTGCCGGAAGCCGCCTGGGAGGATTGGGACGGCGGACGTTTCCGCGCCCTGGGCCTCGTTCCGAGGCTGCGCGGCACGGCCCTCAGCAACGCCTATCCTGCCTGCCCCACCAAGGATGGCGAGCATTTCCACGCCCCTTCCAACCGCGACCTGACGGCCCCCGCCAACCTGTCCCGCCTGTCCGAGGAACTGGGTCGGGCCATGGTGGGCCGGACCTCGCCGCTGCGGGTCATCGCCTTCGGCAAGCGCGCCGAGTGGGTGCTGAGCCGCCTGCCCGAGGCCGGAGCCTTCGAGCTGCACGCCCTGCCCCACCCCAGCGCCCAGGGCCTGCTCCAGGGCGCGCCGAACCGCGGCAAGGGGTTGAAACTGGAGGGTCTGAGGGCCGCCTGGCAGAAGCGGCTGGTGGATCTGCTGGACACGCGATGAACGGGGGCAGGGGCCCCCTTAACAATTCTTAACCTATGGATCCCTTGCCCATCCCTTAAGCTGAGGGCCACCCCCCCGAGGGATCTTTCACAGTTTGGAGGCACCATGCCCTTCTCCCGTCGATTCACGCTGCCCCTGTGCGGGGCCCTGGCCTTCGCGCTGGTGGCAGGAGAGGCCTCCAAGCCTGCGACCACGCCGGCCGCGAAAGTCGCCTCCAAGGGCAAGGCCGCCAAGCCCGCCGCGGCCCTGGCAGCCCCGGTGAAGGGCCCCTCGGTGGAAGGCATCACGGAATACCGCCTGGCCAATGGCCTGCGGGTGCTTCTCTTCCCCGATCCCAGCAAGCCCACCATCACCACCAACATCACCTACCTCGTGGGCAGCCGCCATGAGAACTACGGCGAGACGGGCATGGCCCACCTGCTGGAGCACATGGTCTTCAAGGGCACCCCGGACCATCCGAACGTGCCCAAGCTGCTGAACGAGCTGGGCGGCGATTTCAACGGCACCACCTTCCTCGACCGCACCAACTACTACATCTCCTTCCCCGCCACGGAAGAGAATCTGGCCAAGGCCCTCGATCTCGAGGCCGACCGCATGCAGAACAGCAACTTCACGGCCAAGACGCTGTGGGGCGAGGACGGCAAGAGCGGCGAGATGACCGTGGTGCGCAACGAATTCGAGAACGGCGAGAACAACCCGATCCGGGTCTCCCTGCAGCGCATCCAGTCCGTGGCCTTCGACTGGCACAACTACGGCAAGTCCACCATCGGAGCCCGCACGGACATCGAGAAGGTGAACGTGGAGCACCTCCGCGCCTTCTACCACCGCTACTACGCGCCCGACAACGCCATCCTCGTGGTGGCGGGGAAATTCGATGAGGCCAAGACCCTCGAGCGCATCAACCGGACCTTCGGCCCCCTGAAGAACCCGGCGCGTTCCCTGGAACCCACCTACACGCTGGACCCCATCCAGGACGGCGAGCGCAGCGTCACCATCCGCCGCGTGGGCGGGACCCCCCTGCTCATGGCCGGCTACCACGTGGGTCCTGGCTTCGCCGCCAGCCGCACGCAGCTGGACCTGGCCGCCTCCATCCTCGCGGATGCGCCCGGGGGCCGGTTGTACAAGGCCCTGGTGGAAACCAAGCTGGCGGCCCAGGTCTTCCCCATCGGGTTCACGACCTACGAACCCGGCCTGCTGATGTTCGGCGTGATGCTGCCCAAGGATGGCGATGTCGAGAAGGCCCGCCAGGTGCTGCTGGCCGAGCTGGAGGGACTGAAGGACAAACCCTTCACCGCGGTGGAACTGGAGCGGGCCCAGGCCAAGGTCCGCAAGGCCGTGGACCAGACCTTCTCCGACACCAAGACCCTCGCCGTGGCCCTCAGCGACAGCATGGCCGCCGGGGACTGGCGCCATCTCTTCTTCGACCGGGACTGGGCCCTGGCCGCCAAGCTGGACCAGGTGCAGGCCGCCGCCGTGAACGCCTTCAAGACCAGCAACCGCACCCTGGCCCAGTACATCCCCACGGAGAGCCCCGACCGCACGGACATCCCCGCCGCGGAAGACATCGCCTCCCTGGTGAAGGGCTACACCGGCAAAGCGGTCATGGCCCAGGGCGAGAGCTTTGACGCCAGCCCCGAGAACGTGGATGCCCGCACTCAGCGCTTCACCGCCGCCAACGGGCTGAAGGGCGCCCTCCTCTCCAGGAAGACCAAGGGCGCCATGGTGGCCGCGCAGATCACGCTGCGCTTCGGCCGCGAGGCCGACCTGATGGACAAGAAGTCCGTGCCCGGCATGGCGGGCGCCATGCTCATGCGCGGCACGACCAAGCACAGCCGCCAGGAACTGAGCGATGCCTTCGACAAGATGCGCGCCCAGGTTTCCGTCAGCGGCACGGCGACGTCCGCCACGGCCAACCTCACGGTGCCCCGCGAGAACCTGGCGGCGGCCCTCAAGCTCGTAGCCGAGGTGCTGCGCGAGCCGGCCTTCCCCGCCGTCGAGCTGGAAACCCTGGTGAAGCAGCAGGCCACCGGCATTGAAGCCCAGCGCAACGAACCCCAGGCCAAGGCCATGGAGTTCGTGGGCCAGGCCTTCGAGGCCTACCCGGCAGGCCACCCCTCCGCCTACCGCGGGCCCGACGCCCGCCTGGAGGAGCTCAAGGCCCTCAAGGTCGAAGACCTCAAGGCCTTCCACGAAACCTTCTACGGGGCCAACCACGCCAGCTTCACCGCCTCCGGCGATTTCGACGCCGCCGAAACCCGGAAACTGGTGGAGGAGGCCTTCGGTTCCTGGTCCTCCAAGGCCGCCTATGAACGCATTCCGGGCCGCCTGAAGGTGCCCTCCCCCGCGAACAAGGCCATCGAGACGCCCGACAAGAAGGGCGCCTTCTTCATGGCCCAGGTCCGGTGGGCCATGAAGGACACCGATGCGGACTACCCCGCCTTCCTCATGGCGAACCAGATCCTGGGTGGAGGCGCTCTCAAGAGCCGCCTCGCCGACCGGCTGCGGCAGAAGGAAGGCTTCAGCTACGGCGCGGGTTCCTTCGCCAGCGTCAATCCCCTGGACCCCCTCGCCATCTGGCAGGCCTACGCCATCTACGCCCCGGAAAACGCCGCCAAGCTGGAAGCGGCCTTCAATGACGAAATCCAGAAGGCCCTGAAGGACGGGTTCACCCAGGAGGAGTTGGCCTTCGCCCGCACCAGCTGGCTGCAGGGCGAGAAGACGGACCGCCAGGAGGACCGCGCCATCGCATCCTGGCTGAGCCGGAGCCTCTACCTGGGCCGGTCCGTGCGCTTTGAAGCGGAACTGGAAGCCAAGGTGGCCGCCCTCAAGCTCGAAGAGGTCAATGCCGCCCTCCGCAAGTACCTCCACCCGGAAGCCTTCGTGGTGGTCAAGGCCGGCGACTTCGCCAAGTCCGCCAAGAAGTAGTTCCAGCGAGGCAAAAAGGGAGCGGCCCAGGGCCGCTCCCTTTTTTTGGCTAGGGAACGCAGGCGTTCCGTGTTCTGCTGGTTGTCCGCTTGGCGTTGATCAGGGACGCGGGGCGATGATGGAGGGCGTCGCCATGGCACGCATCGAACGGGAATGGCAGGCGGAACATGAGAGCGCCGCATTGGCTTCGGAACTGCACCGGGTGATGGTGATCAGCCACCGCCAGGCCAAGGGCTTCATCGATTGCAGCTGCGTCACGGTCAATGGCGAGATCGTGCAGAAGCACGGCCATCGCCTGAAGACGGGGGACGCCATCAAGGTTTCCTTCGACCCCGAGCAGACCTACGAGGTGCTGCCGCCCGCCCGCAAGCTGCAAGCCGGCCCCTTCGAAACGCTCTGGGAAGACACCCACCTGCTGTTCGTCTTCAAGCCCGCCGGGCTGCTCACGGTGCCCACCGAACAGGCCGGCGAGGCCAGCCTGGCTGAGGCCATCACCGAATCCTACCGGCGGCGCGGTTTCAAGCGGTTCCAACTCTACATCGTGCACCGTCTCGACCGCTTCACCAGCGGCGTGCTGGTCTTCGCCAAAACCCCCGAGGCCCTGCACGGCCTCAAGAAGCACTTCGAGCTGCACCGCCTCCAGCGCGTCTACTTCGCCGTTCTCGTGGGCGAACTGCCCGAGAACAGCGGCACCCTGGCCGGCCACCTCATCGAGCATGCCAAGTCCCTGAAGATGTCCGTAGCCACGGCCCGCAAGGGGCCTGGCGGCGGCAAGCGCATGCCCGCGGGCGCCAAGGAGGCCGTGACCCATTACCGCGTCATCGAGCGGCTGCCGGGCCACACCGTGGTGGAGGTCAAGCTTGAGACCGGCCGCCGCAACCAGATCCGGGTGCAGTTCGCGGACCGCGGCTTCCCCCTGCTGGGCGACCAGGTCTACGGCACGGAGAGCCCTCTGCTTGACCGTCAGGCCCTGCACGCCGAATTGCTGGGTTTCAAACATCCCGTCACCGAGGAACAGGTCACGGTGACGGCCCCCATGCCCGCGGACATGGAGGCCGCCCTCAAAGCCCTGCGCAATCAAGCACGCATCCAGCGGGCCGCCTCCGGCGCCAAGGGCGAGGAGGGCATCTTCCGGCCCGCCGAAAGCTGGGATCACAAGCTCAAGCGCGTGGCCCGCGCCAAGCGCTACGAGGATCGTGATGAAGCCCCGGCACGACCCGCTGGACGATCCACGGACCGAGCGACGGCCCCGCGCCGTGAGGACAGCGGCGAACGGCCCCGGCGCGGTTTCGGCGCCACGGACCGCCCTGCTCGTCCCCGTTCCGAGGTCCGCGACGAGCGGCCCCGCCGCAGCTCCGCCCCTTCCGAGCGCCCCGCACGCCCCCGGCGCGAGGACGGCGAGGCCCGCCCCCGCGCTGCCTTCAACCGCGAGGACCGTCCCGCCCGTCCCCGTTCCGAAGGCCCTGACGAGCGGCCCCGCCGCAGCTTCGGCGCCTCCGAGCGCCCCGCACGCCCCCGCCGCGAGGACGGCGAGGCCCGCCCCCGCGCTGCCTTCAACCGCGGGGACCGCCCGGCCCGTCCCCGTTCCGAAGGCCCTGACGAGCGGCCCCGCCGCAACTCCGGCGCTGCCGGCCGACCCGCTGGTCCACGCCGGGAGGGCCCCAGCGGCCGACCCGGGACCAAGGGGAAACCCCGGAAACCCTGACGGGCACCCCCTTCGGCGGTCCGTGCACTGGGCCCCACGCTCATATCCATGAGACCTTTCCCCAGCACTTGCGACATCCTGTTGCCATGGCCGCCCCACTTGGTTTCCTGCTCGCATCGCTCCTGACCGCCCAGGTGGAGCCAGCCCTTCAGCCCACCCTCGACCTCCGGACGGAACTTGGATCGGATTCCGCCTCGCGGATCCAGCTGGCGCCCCGGGGCTGCTTTGAGGGTCTGATCCTCGGCGCGGCGGCCCGCCCGACGACCACGGGACGTACGGGCCAGGCCACCGTGGAGGTATGGGACCTCCTCCCACCGGCTTCGCCCCGGCGCGAGGCCTTCGCCCTCTACCTGACGTCCTTGCGCGAACGGCTCTCCAAGGCCTGGCTGGCGCCACCGCCCAGCCACGGGTTCATCGAGCTGGGCGAGATCATGCTCAACGATCCCAGTTCGCCCCAGAAGCTGGATCTCACCAAGGTGAAATCCCTGCAGGATCGCTTCAACCCACTGCCTCCCAACGGATCGCCGGTGAAGTGAGCCGGGGCCGGAACCCGGCCCGGATCCACAACATCCCTATTCCATGCACCCACTTCCCTGGCTCCTGGCACCGGTCTTCCTGGCCGCGCAGGGGCCCAGCGCAGAGGCTCTGGCCCTTGGAGGGCGGCCCCCGCTGGGTTCCGACCCTGCGGCTCAGATCCAGCTGGTACCCACTGGAAGCTGGGCCGGACTGATGCTGAGCGTCACCGCCAAACCCGCCCTCGCCCCGCCGCCCCGTCGCCGCCGGATGGCCGAGGCCACGGTGGAGGTCTGGGATGTGGCCTTCCGGGAAACCCCAAGGCAGGAGACCTTCCGCCTGTTCCGCGAGGCGCTGCTCCAAAGCATCCGGGGCATCTGGCGCTTCGCTCCGCCCTCGCACGGACGCATCGATGCCGGCATCCGGGCCGGGAACGGCAGTGGAACCGGAACGGATGTCGCCATGGTCCAGTCCCTGCAGCAGCGATTCAATTCGCTTCCGCCCAACGGCTCGCCCGTGGCACCGGGCGCCACCAGCTACAGGTGATCCATGTAGAGCCGGTCGAGGGCCTCGGCCAGGTCCAGGTCCCGCTGGGTGATGCCCTGGCTCACATGGGTCATGAGCACCGCCACCACCCACCGGTAGCCCAGGGTGAGGTCCGGATGATGATTCACGCGCTCCGCATGTTCGGCGGCGGCCACCACGAAGCCGAGGCCCCGCGGGTAGGCGGAGAACACATAGCGCCGCCGCAGCGTCAGGCCATGTGAATCGCCCTGAGCCACCCAATCGGGATGGCGTTCCAGAAAGGCCTCCATGGCCTCAGGGCTGACCAGATCCTTGGACATGCTTTCCCCCCTGGTGCATCCTAGGAGGTTGTCCAAGTAATCGATAGGGGCCCCCACCCATCATGTGGACAGCCTCCTAGCTGTTGTCTTCGAGTCGCGCCATGCCCTTCAATCAGCCCCCCCTGCTCGGCCGCATCGCCTTCGTCACCGGATCTTCCCGGGGCATCGGGCGGGCCATCGCCGTGGAGCTGGGCCGTTGGGGCGCCGATGTGGTGGTCCACGCCCAGAAGAGCCTGGACTTGGCCGAAGCCGTGGCGGCGGAGGTCCGCGGGCTGGGGCGGCGCTCCGTGGCCGTGCTGGCGGATGTGCGGGTGAAGGCTGAACTGGAGGCCGCGGCGGACCGGGTGAAGGCGGAGCTGGGGCCGGTGGACATCCTGGTGAACAACGTGGGCACCCGGAAGGACGGCCCCTTCATCCTCATGGGCGACGAGAAGTGGGAGGAGGTCATGAACGTGAATCTCCGCGGCACCGTCTACGCCACCAAGGCCTTCGTGAGGGGCATGATGAACCGGAAATGGGGGCGCATCGTCAACATCGTGAGTCCCACCGGCATCATCGGCCAGGCAGGCCAGACCAACTACGGGGCCAGCAAGGGCGCCATCATCGCCCTCACCAAGAGCCTGGCCCGGGAGATGGCTCCCTTCGGCGTGCTGGTGAATGCCGTGAACCCGGGCCTGATCCACACGGAGCTCACGCAGGATGTGCCGGAGGAGAAGCGCCGCGAGATGCTGGCCCCGACCATCCTCAAGCGGGAAGGCGAGCCCGAAGAGGTGGCGGGCGTGGTGGCTTTCCTCTGCTCCGACTGGGCCAGCTACATGAGCGGCCAGATCATCAATGTGGACGGGGGGTTGTGCCCTTAACGTTCTAGCTGCATCTCCCTGACAAGCGGAATCTCCACCAGGAAAGCGGCGCCCTGGCCCAGCTGGCTTTCGATCCACACGGAACCGCCGTGGAGTTCCACCATCTGCTTGACGATGGAAAGGCCAAGGCCGGTGCTGTACTCGCCCCCGGTGGGCTGTGCGGAAAGGCGCTGGAAGGGGTTGAAGGCCAGGGCCACGTCCTCTGCCGACAGGCCCGGCCCCTCGTCCCGCACTTCGATGCGCACCCGCTCCACGCCATCGGCGATGCGGAGGCCCAGTTCCACCCGGACCGTGCTTCCCCATGCCGAATACTTGATGGCGTTGTTCACCAGATTGTCCACGGCCTGCGAGATCCGGATCTGGTCGAGCATCCCCCAGCACTCGGCGGCGAAACGCTCCACGTAGACCAAGCGGATGTCCTTGCTCTCGGCGTAGGCTTCGTTCTCCCGGATCACGCCGTGGACCAGGCCTCCCAGGTTGATCATCTCCAGAGACAGGCTGACTTCGCCCAGCTCCTGGACCGCCGCGTCCAACAGACTGTTGATGATCTGGATCATCTTCTGGACCATGTCGTGGACGCGCGAGGCCTGGCCGACCGCGGCTTCGCGGATCTGGCCGGCGAGGGCTTCTTCGCGCATGCGGTCCACCATGAGCAGGATGCCGCTCAGCGGATTCTTGAGATCGTGGACCGCCACGGCCAGAAGGCGGGTCTTCATGCGGTTGGCCTGGCGCAGCTGCTCGTTCACGGCCTGCAGCTGGGCCCCCATGGATTCCACGCGCCGGGTGTATTCCCGTTCCAGATCGTGGTTCCGCTTCCGCTCGAGGCAGGCGGAAATGCGGGCCTTCAGAAGCTGCTGGTTGATGGGCTTGGGCAGGTAGTCCTGGGCGCCCAGCTGGATGCATTTCAGCACCGTGTCCTGTTCATTCAGCGCCGAAAGCATGATGACCGGCACACGCCTGAGGACCGGATCGCCATGCATGGCCTCGATGACCTGAACGCCATCCATGCCAGGCATCATCACATCCAGCAGCACCGTGTCGTAGGCCGTCCGGCGCATCTGCTCCAGGGCCGCCGCCCCATCCACGGCCGAATCCACCAGGTAGCCTTCGCGTTCGAGGAGGCGCGTCAACACTTCCCGGTTGAATTCGGCGTCATCCACCACGAGGATGCGGGCGGCCCCAGTCTGGCTCATCGGCCCTCCTTCCCCTCCAGGAGGGCCCGGATCTTGCCGACCAGCCGGGCCAGATCCGCGGGTTTGGTGTCGTAATCGTCGCATCCGGCCGCGAAGGCTGCTTCCTGGTCCGAGGTGAGCACACGGGCGGTGAGGGCCACCACGGGAATGCGGGCAGTGGCGGGATCAGCCTTGATCCGCCGCGTGGCCTCGAACCCGTCCATGCCAGGAAGGCCGAGGTCCATCAGCACCAGGTCCGGCAGCCGCTCCTTGCAGGCCCGCACACCCTCTTCGCCGTCTTCCGCCATGATCACCGTGAAGCCGCGCCGCTCCAGCAGGCGGGAGATGGCATCCCGGTTCATCTCGTTGTCTTCCACCAGCAGAAGCGTCGTCATGGGTGGGCTCCCTTCCGGTTTCCGGCCAGACCGCGGTTGACCGCGCGCCGCACTTCCTCGACCAGCTCGATCTTGGTGTACATCCCTTTCTGGAGCACCGCGGCGACCTGCGCCTGGCGGAGCTGCTCGCGCTCCTTGGCGCTGAGATCGCGGGCGGTCACCACGATAACGGGAATGGCAGCCCAGTCCGGGTTCTGCTGCTTCTCCGCCAGGAAACTGAAGCCGTCCATGCCGGGCATCAGCAGATCCAGCAGGATCAGCCGGGGTTTTTCCTGGCGCAGCTGGTCCAGGGCCGCGCGGCCATCCAAAGCCGGCCAGGAGTCCCAGCCTTCGGCCAGCAGGCTGCGACGCAGGAGCTGCTGGCTCTCCACGTCGTCGTCCACCACCAGGACCCTGCCGAGGGGATGATCCAGCCGGAACCGCTTCAGCGCTTCGGACAAACGGACCCGGTCGATGGGCTTGAAAAGGTAGTCCGCCGCGCCGAGGGCCAGGCCCTTTTCCGCCTCTTCCAGGATGGTCAGCATGACGACGGGGATTCCCTCCAGATCCGGATCGGCCTTGAGGGCTTTCAGCACGGTCCAGCCATCCACCTGCGGCATCATGACGTCGAGCAGGATCAGCCCGGGACGGAGCTCCGAAGCCAAGCGCAGGCCTTCAATCCCGTCGTGGGCCACGGCCACCTGGTGGCCATCCAGCGCCAACAGGCGGGACAGGGCGTTGAGCAGGAAGGGGTCGTCATCCACGAGCAGAATGGGCCCCTGGCCGGGGGAAGACGGAACCTTTTCCGGGGGCGGGAGTTCCGGAGCCGGTTCCTGAAGGGTGAGGGGAAGCACCATCGTGAAGACCGATCCCTGGCCCAGCGCGCTGTGGAGGCGAATATCCCCGCCCAGCAGCTGGCAGAACCGGCGGCTGAGGGCCAGCCCCAGCCCGGTGCCTCCGTACTGCCGGGTGGTGCTCTCCTGGGCCTGGATGAACTCGTGGAAAATCCGGGTCTGCTGCTCGGGACTGATGCCGATGCCCGTGTCCTCCACGGCGATGTGGAGCCATTCCTCCTCCGGCCTTTCGGTCCGGGCCAGGAAAGCCCGCACGGTGATTCGCCCATGCTGCGTGAATTTGCAGGCGTTGCTCAACAGATTGAACAGCGACTGCCGCACCTTGGTGGCATCAGACACCATGGTGCCCAGGGCCGGGGCCGCCTCCAGTTCAAGGGTGTTCCCGTTCTGCGCCGCCAGGGGCCCGACGGTGCCGATCACATCTTCGATCAGGGGCAGGATGTCGATGGAATCCCGATTGAGGGTCATCTTCCCGGCTTCGATCTTGGACAGGTCCAGCACATCATTGATGAGGCTCAGCAGGTGGCGGCCCGAGGTTTCGATGCGCTGGATGTCCGCCAGGATCCCCTCGTGGCCGCCTTCTTCCGATTCTTCGCGGATGAGTTCGCTGTAGAGCAGGATCGCATTGAGGGGCGTCCGCAACTCGTGGCTCATGTTGGCCAGGAAGGCGCTCTTGGCTTTGTTCGAAACGTCGGCCCGCTCCTTGGCCACCAGCAGCTCGTTGTTGGCGCTCACCAGTTCCGCGGTGCGGGCCGCCACCTGGCCCTCCAGCTGCCACCGGTGGTCCTCCAGCCGCTCATCCTGCTCCTGGATGCGCGCCAGCATGCCGTTGAAGGCGCGGACCAGCACGGCCAGCTCGTCCTTGGAGGGAACCTCCCGCGCCCGCAGGCTAAAATCCGCGGTCTGCGAGACCGCGAAGGCCACGTCGGCCAGATCCCTCACGGGGGCCGTGATCACGTGGGCCCAGCGGCGGCCCAAAAACCACACCGGCAGGCCGACAAGGGTCAGCACCGCCACAAGGAAGAGGGTCGTGAAAGCCATCTTCTTGCCACGGTCGGCCTGGTCCATCTCCAGGAAGAGGCTGCCGACGATGCGGCCCTCGGGCGTGTAGATGCGCTTGCTGGCGCGGATGCGCCCCGCCTCGAACCAGACCCGGTCCTCCTGCCCCACCCTGATGCGGGAGGGCGCTGCCGCCAGCGCCGGATAGCTCGTCAGCAGGGCGCCCGTGGCGTTGTAGACCCGGGCTTCAGTGATGTGGCCGTGGGCCTTGAGGCCCTTGAGGACCTCCACCGAGGCCCCGGCATCATCGAAGGTGACTGGCAGCGCCACGTTGACCGAAATGATCTCCGCCAGGGAACTCAGGGCCCGGGCATCGGCCTTCCGCGAAACGAAATCCTCGAAGGTGAGGAATGCCGTGGCCCCCAGGACCAGCGCCATGGCCGTGAGGCCTATGACCAGGAACATGACCTTCCGCCGCAGGGAAGTCTTCGGATGCGCCAGGAGCTTCCGGAACACGGACCTCATGGGCCGGCCCCGGAGGCGCGGATGATGCGGGCCAGCGACAGGAGGCGGGAGCCCAGGGTCAGACCGGCTCCCTGGGCGGCTTCAGGGCAGGCGGCCAGCCGAACATAGCCCTCTTCCAGCAGGAGGTTGAGCATGACGCCCCGCTTGGCCAGGGCCGGGTCGTCGGACAGCGTCAGCACTTCCCGGCCGCGTATCCAAGCGAAGATGCCATCGAGGCGCCTCCCCTCGGAGGAACAGATGAAAAGGGCATGGCACCCTTCCGCCTCCCGCACCTGGGAGACGTACCGGATCTTGATGGGCCGGTGGTGGACGGTCAGGCTGCGGGCCCCTTCATCCAAGTGGTAGCCGAATGGCGAATCCCCCAGTACCGCGATGACGAAGGGGCCTTCTTTCCAACCGCGCTCGCCGGCCCACTGGATGTAGGGAAGCACCATCAGCAGGATCCGGGCCTTGGTTTCGTACTCGGGCGGAGCGGGCGCCACGGGAGCCGGAGCCATCAGGGCCGCGAGGCAGAAGGCCGGGAGGAACCAGCTCATCGGCCCCCCCACGCCGAGCCAGCCCTCTGCCGAAGGCATGGAGCGGGGATGAGCGCTGGCCGGGATCGCATGGGCGCTGGAGGCATCCTTCAGCTCGGAAGATTGAACGGGGCATCAACGGGTTTGCTACTAGGGTCACATGAATGACGTTTCGGACGGGATGATTTGGCCCATAAGAACTTGCCAAGCCATTTCTGGGCTTCCGGAAGGATTTTGACGCATTCTTCCCTCCGGCCCCACGGCCAGACGGCCCCTTCCCGGCCGCCGCCCGAAAACCGACCGGAAACCTGATGGAACCGGGCTGGCTAGACCTCCCGATTCGCCGCCGCCAGGGCATTGGTCAGCAGCCCGGCGATGGTCAGGGGCCCCACGCCCCCGGGCACAGGGGTCACCGCCGAAGCCACGGCCATGGCCTCGCCGTAGCGCACATCGCCGCACAGCACCCCGCCCTTGGTCCGGAGAGTGTCCAGCTTCTTGGGTTCCTGGGCGAAAATCCGCCCGCCGAGGATCTCGTCCTCCACCCGGTTGATGCCCACGTCCACCACCACTGCGCCTGGCTTGATCCATGAGCCCTCCACCAGACCGGGCCGGCCCACCGCGGCCACGAGCAGGTCGGCTTCGCGGCAGATCCCCGCCAAATCCTTGGTCCGGCTGTGGGCGATGGTGACGGTGGCGTGCTGCTCCAGAAGCATCAGGGCCATGGGCTTGCCCACGATCTCGCTGCGCCCCAGCACCACGGCCCGGATGCCCTTGAGTTCCACGCCGTGATGCGCCAGCAGGGACATGCAGGCGCTGGGCGTGCAGGGCCTCAGGCCCGGCAGGCCCTCCAGCAGCAGGCCCTGGTTCACAGGGTGGAAGCCGTCCACATCCTTGGCCGGGCTGATGCGATGCAGGGCCCGCTTGGAATCGAGCCCCTGGGGCAGGGGCAGCTGCACGAGGATGCCGTCCACCCCGGAATCAGCGTTCAGGCGGTCGATGAGGGCGTCCAGATCCGCCTGAGCCGTGTCCGCCGGGAGCCGGTGCTCGATGGAGGTGATGCCCACCTTGGCGCAGGCCGCTGACTTGTTGCGCACATAGACCTGGCTGGCCGGATCCTCGCCCACCAGCACCACCGCCAAGCCTGGAGCCCGCAGGCCCTTGGCCAGCCGGACCTCCACGCCCTGCCGGACCGTCTCCAGCATGCGGTCCGCGTGAGCCTTGCCGTCCAGGATCGTGGCCATGGTTCCCCCTGACTCCCATTGAAGCCCACGGGGCCTGTGGATCTCATCAAGAATTCAAATATGGCGAGGGGTGACCCACAGCGGGCAACGACGCCCCACGAGGTGAAAGCCTGGGGACGGCTTCGCCGCCCCAGACGCGGGGGCCTGGGGGTGTCCGCGCAGCGGGCCCATAGGTCCCTGCCACGCACTGCGTGGCAGGGGGAACCCCCGGACAGCATTAACCTGCCTTGAGATTCCTGGGAAAAGGCGTTAGACTCCAAGCTCAATTCGGCCATGGCTTCCCGTCTCGGGCGCCAAGACTGGGTGGGTTCGACCCACCTTTTTTGTTGTTTTGCCACCGGAGTGTCAGTGGATTTGAAGAAAGTGCAGGCTCCCCTTGAACGCCAGCTGGCCCTGCTGGGCTATGAACTGGTGCACCTGGAGACCGTCCGCGAAGGCAGGGACGAAATGCTGCGCCTCTACATCGACCACCTCGATGCCGAAACCAGCCACCGCAAGGTGACGCTGGACGACTGCACCGCGGCCCACGAGGGCCTGCTGCTTTGGATGGACGTGGAGTTCCCCGACCTGCGGGAGCACCTCGGCGTGGAAGTGAGCAGCCCCGGCATGGAGCGCCCGCTGGTGAAGGCAGATCATTTCCGCCGCTTCGCGGGACGGCTCTGCCGCCTGCAGACCGCCGCGCCCATCAACGGGCAGAAGCGTTTCAAGGGCTGGATCGGCCCCGTGGAAGGCGGCAGCCTCACCCTCGAAGAGGACGGCGTGCTCAAGGCCGTGCCCATCGAATCCATCCAGAAGGCCCGCCTGGCGCCCTTCGACGAGGACAAGACCCCCCGGCCCAAGCACTTGACCGGCCGGTTCACTGAACTGCCTGATGCCGATGGCGTAGAGACAAGCGCCATCGAGGAAGAGGAGGCCTGAGATGGCAAACGTCGCAACGACCTTTTTCGACAGCGTGAAGATGATCGCCGCTGAAAAGGGCATCCCCGAAGAAGATGTGTTTGGCGCCGTGGAGGAAGCCCTCGCCAAGGCCGCGGACAAATACTTCAATGCCCAGGATTTCTACGGCAACTTCCAGGCCCAGATGGACCGGGAGACCGGCGAGTTCCACGTCTACGCCCTCAAGCAGGTGGTGGCCGAAGTCGAGGAAGAGGATCTGGAGATCAGCCTGGCCGAAGCCCAGGTGCTGAACCCGGACGCCGCCGAGGGCGACACCCTCTGGCTGCCCCAGGACACCAGCCAGCTGGGTCGTATCGCAGCCCAGGCCGCCAAGCAGGTGCTGGTGCAGAAGGTCCGCGAGGCCGAGCGTGAGCGCATCTTCACCGAGTTCGCCGACCGCATCGGCGAGGTGGTGGTGGCCGAGGTCAAGCGCTTCGAGAAGAGCGCCATCATCCTCGAGATCGACCGGGTGGAGGCCATGCTGCGGCGCAGCGAGGCCCTGCGCGGCGACCGCTTCGACAAGGGCCAGCGCATCAAGGTGGTCATCGTCAGCGTGGACCGCAGCGCCAAGGATCCCCAGGTCCAGGTCAGCCGCACCGATCCCCGGCTGCTCATCAAGCTCTTCGAGAATGAAGTTCCCGAGATCCACGACGGAACCGTGGTGATCCGCAATTGCGTGCGCGAAGCCGGCGACCGCGCCAAGGTGGCCGTCCACAGCCTCGATCCCGATGTGGATCCCGTGGGTGCCTGCGTGGGCCTCAAGGGCAGCCGCGTTCAGGCCATCATCCGCGAGCTGAAGAACGAGAAGATCGACATCGTCCGCTATTCCGACGACCCGGCCCAGTTCATCGCCAACGCGCTGAACCCCGCCAAGGCCATCCGCGTCAACCTCGGCGATCCCGAGGGCCGCCGGGTGGAAGTGGTGGTCGACGACGAGCAGCTCAGTGTGGCCATCGGCAAGCGAGGCCAGAACGTGCGCCTCGCCGCCAAGCTCACGGGCTGGAACATCGACGTCCGCAGCGAGGCCGACAAGCGCCGCGAAGCGGAAGTCGCCATGGGCCTGGCCCTCCCCGAGGTCCACGCCGGTACCGACGAGGCGGGAGAATCCGCCTCCCCCGCCTCCAACCTCCTCGACACGCTCCAGGTCGAGGGTCTGGACGCCGCCCTGGCGGATCGCCTCGCCAATGCGGGCTATCCCGACGCCAAATCCCTTTACACTGTCACTGCCGAGCAGCTCATGCAGGTAGAGGGCATGGACCAGGATCTGGCCTTCCGTCTCATCGATGCCGTGCAGGCTTACTTCGGGGAGTAGGCTGTAGTCCTGCAGCCCTTCCCGTTCCCCACCCCCCAGGCCGAGGTAGTCCGCTTACATGCTGCGCATCAACCAACTCGCCAAAGAGCTCGGAGTCGCTAATCAGGAGGTCATTGAGGCCTGCGAGAAGCGTCTGGGCCTCCAAGGGAAGAGCCACAGCTCCAACCTTACCGATGACCAGGCGGATCAGCTCCGCCGCGGCTTCCAGGGCAAGGGCAAAGGTGAGGACGAAGCCTCGCCTCTCGCCCTGCACAAGCCCTCCGCCGCCGTGAAGGTCGTGAAGGGGCCCGCCCCTTCCCATCAGCCGGAGCCCAAGCCCGAGCTTCAGGTCGAAGCGCCTCGCCCTGCTCCGGCCGTGCTCGTGAAGAAGGCCGAGCCGAAGCCGGAGGTCAAGCCGGAAGCGAAGCCCGAGCCTGAGGCCCCCAAGGCCGAGGCCCCGGCCCCCCCTGCCGCGACAGTCCCCGCATCGTCTCCATCGGCGTCCGAAGCTCCCGCCGCCCCGGCGGCTCAGGCCGCCCCCCCTGTCCCGGAAAGCCCAGCGGCAACTCCGGTCCGTCCTGCGGCCCCGGAGGCCCCTGTGGAGACTTTCTCCCGGCTCAAAATTTCCACTGCGGCACCAGCCCCTCCCCCGCGCGAGGACAAGCCGGCCCGCTACATCCAGCTGCCCCCGGCGCGGCCCTCGGGGCCCGGCGCCCAGCGTCCCGCCCCCTCCCCAGCCCAGAACCCCTCCGGCGGCGGTCCCCGCCCCGAGGCTGGCGCTCGCCCCATCGTCCAGCGCCCTGGCCAGTCCCCCAGCAATGTCCAGCGATCGGGCATGCCGCAAAAGGAAAAGGCCGTCCTGCAGATGGCCACCAACACCGGACGCGGCGAAGTCCGCCACGAGCCCCTGCCGCCGGCCGCGCCTTCGCGGCGTCCCTACATTCCCCCTGCCATCACTGAGATGCGTCCGGACCAAGGCTTCAGCCGCATCAAGACTTCGGATACTCCCGCGCCCCCGCCCCGCTCCACCGAACCCGCCCGCTACATCCAACTGCCCCAGGCGCGCCCTGCGCCCGGCAGCCGCCCCAGCGGACCCGGTGGCCGCCCAGGCGGACCCGGCGGCCGCGGCCCCGGTGGTCCCGGCAGCCGTCCCGGCGGACCTGGCGCCCGTCCCGGCGGGCCCGGCGGCCGTCCTGGCGGTCCCGGCCGTGGCCCAGGCGGTCCTGGCCGCGGCCCCTCCATTCCCGCCTCCGGTCCCATCGATCCCAACAGCCAGAAGGGCCCCGGTCGTGGCGCCCATGTGGGCGGCAAGAAGAAGAAGGGGGGCTACGTCCGGAGCAAGGAAGAGGAGCTCGACCTCAAGCTCCGCCAGCCCCGTTCCCGCGCCCAGCAGGTGGCCAGCGAGTACATCGAAGAGGAAATCGGCATCGTCATGCTGTCTGAGGGCGTGACGGTGAAGGAACTGGCCGAAAAGTGCAACCGGCCCGCCAAGGACGTGGTGGCCAAGCTGCTCCACCGCGGCATCTTCGCCACCATCAACCAGCCCCTCGACACCGAGATGGCCAAGGACATCGCCCGCGAGTTCGGCTACCTGGCCGACATCGTTTCCTTCGAGGAGGATGTCCAGATCATGGCTGACGAATCCGCCGACGTGCAGGGCGAGAAGCGCCCCCGTCCCCCGGTCGTCACCATCATGGGCCACGTGGACCACGGCAAGACCTCGCTGCTGGACGCCATCCGCAAGACGAAGGTGGCCGCAGGCGAAGCCGGCGGCATCACCCAGCACGTGGGCGCCTACCATGTGGACGTGAAGGATCCCAACAACGGCGAGATGCGCCAGGTGGTCTTCCTCGACACCCCGGGCCACGAAGCCTTCACCAAGATGCGCGCCCGCGGCGCCAAGGTCACGGACATCGCCATTCTGGTGGTGGCCGCCGACGACGGCGTCATGCCGCAGACCGTGGAATCCATCAACCACGCCAAGGCCGCCGACGTGCCCCTGGTGGTCGCCGTCAACAAGATCGACAAGCCCGGCGCCAACCCGGACAAGGTCCAGCAGGGCCTGCTCCAGCACAGCGTCCAGACCGAAGCCTACGGTGGCGATGTGCCCGCCGTGCTCGTGAGCGCCAAGACCAGACAGGGCCTCGATGAGCTGTTGGAAACCCTCCTCCTCGTGGCGGACCTGAAGGAACTGAAGGCCGTCTACGACTGCCCCGCCGCCGGCTCCATCATTGAAGGCCGCCTGGACCGGGGCCGCGGCCCCGTGGCCACGGTGCTCGTGCAGAACGGCACCCTGAGGGCCGGCGACATCTTCGTGGCCGGCGCCACCATGGGCCGCGTCCGCGCCATGTTCGACGACCTGGGCCGCAAGGTCTCGGAAGCCGGACCCTCCAGCGCCGTGCAGATCCTCGGCTTCGAAGAGGTGCCCAGCGCCGGCGACAACTTCCAGGTGGTGGAGGACGAGGCCAAGGCCCGCACCATCGCCACCTTCCGCCAGGAGAAGGCTAAGCAGGCGGCCCAGCAGAAGCAGCGCGCCACGCTGGAGACCCTGTTCAGCACCATCAAGGACGGACAGGTCAAAGAACTGCCCCTCATCATCAAGGCCGACACCCAGGGTTCCGTGGAATCCCTGGTGGGCCAGCTGGAGCGCCTCAGCACGGAGAAGGTGCGCGTGCGCATCATCCATAGCGCCGCCGGCACCGTCACTGAGAACGACGTGCTTCTGGCCGAGGCCTCCAAGGCCACCATCATCGGCTTCCACACCAAGGCCGAGAAGAAGACCGAAGAACTGGCCCGCGAAGAGGGCGTGGATCTGCGCTTCCACGACATCATCTACAAGGTCACCGAGGAAATTGAACAAGCCATGGTGGGCATGCTGGATGCGACCGAAAAGGAAACCATCCACGGTCAGGCTGAAGTGCGCCAGCTCTTCAAGATCGGCAAGAACGTCATCGCCGGCTCCTTCGTCACCGAGGGCAAGGTCCAGAAATCCTTCAAGGTGCGCGTCAAGCGGGGCGAAGAGGTCCTGTTCGAAGGCGGCCTGAAGAACCTGAAGCGCTTCAAGGAAGACGTGACCGAGGTGAAGAACGGCCTCGATTGCGGCATCTCCCTCGACGGCTTCGACGAGCTGAAGGAAGGCGACGTGTTCGAGTTCTACACCAAGGAAAAGGTCGTCGCCACCAGCCTGAGCTGAACCCGGTCCGCGCTTCGCGCCGATCCCCGACGGGCCCGCATCGCGGGCCCGTTTTATTTTCACTCAAAAACGACTCAATGGTATTCAAATACTGTTTTCATTGAACTAACCATCAATACTGTGATCCTCGTCACGGGCCTAGCCTCGCACACTGGGAATCCCCCCACACAGGATCTCCCATGTCCACGCCCAGCTTTGCCCTAAGCACTCCCATCGAAGCCAAGGCCGCCAGCAATCCCATGGGCCTCAGCCGCATCGACCATTTCCAGCTCACGGGTTCCATCGCCCGGCTGGAACCCCTCTACCGGAATCTGGGCTTCGCCCGGGTGGCCAGCGGCCAACCGTCCTGGGGCCGCCTGGTCCACCTGCGCCAGCAGCGCATGGACATCCTCATTTTCGAGGCGGACGCCACCCACCCCGCAGGACGCTACTTCCAGGCCCACGGCGAGGGGGTCAGCGCCCTGAACTTCCTGGTGGAGGATCTGGATGCGGCCCTGGCCCATGCCAGGTCGAACCAGGCCCGAATCATGCTCGAGCCTGAAAGCCACCGCCTGGGCGACGGCAGCCTGCGTTTCGCGGCCATCCAGGGCGTGGGGGACGTCTGGAACTTCCTCATTGAGCGGAAGGGCTCCACGGAACCCTTCTGGCCCGGCCTTTCACCAGATCCGGCCCCGGCCTTCTGCGATCCCGGCCTGGTGCGCGTGGACCACCTCACCAACAACGTGGGCCCCGCCGAGATGGAGGCCCTGGTGTATTTCTACGAGCGCCTCTACGGCTTCGGAGTCACCCGTGAATTCCACATCCGCGGCGCCCTGGGCACCGGCCTGGATTCCAAAGTCGTCCAGAGCGCCAACAACCAGATCATCATTCCCATCAACCAGCCCACGGATGAGAAAAGCCAAGTGCAGGAGTACATCAACCGTCACAAAGGCCAGGGTGTCCAGCACATCGCCATGTCCACCAACGACATCTTCCACACCCTTCGCACCCTCCAGGCCCAGGGCCTCAAATTCCTGCGCGTGCCCGACACCTACTACGAACTGCTGCCCGGCCGCATCGCCAAGGGCGGCTACACCGTGCGCGAGGATCTCGGCCAAGTGAAGGAGATCGGCGTCCAGATCGATGGCGATGAAAGCGGCTACCTGCTGCAGATCTTCACCGAGGACCAGATCGGCCCGCTCTTCTTCGAGATCATTCAGCGGCGGGGGAACATGGGCTTCGGCGAGGGCAACTTCCAGGCTCTGTACGATTCCATCGAACTGGATCAGAAGAAGCGGGGCGTCCTCTAACCCCGCCCCTGTTCCCCACGGCCGGGGCCCCTGCCCCTGCCTGCCCTGCTCGGAGAGGAGGGATTCCATCGAACTGGATCAGAAGAAGAGGGGCGTCCTCTAACCCGCCCCTGTTCCCCACGGCCGGGGCCCCTGCCCCTGCCTGCCCTGCTCGGAGAGGAGGCTGCACCGCAGCCTCCTCTTTATCCTTGCGACATGGGCTTCGGCGAGGGCAACTTCCAGGCTCTGTACGATTCCATCGAACTGGATCAGAAGAAGCGGGGCGTCCTCTAACCCCGCCCCTGTTCCCCACGGCCGGGGCCCCTGCCCCTGCCTGCCCTGCTCGGAGAGGAGGCTCGCCGAGTGGAAACACGGCGGCCTCACGCCAGCTCGGTGAACGCAGCGCCTTGTGGTTTCCCCAGCTTTTTCTTGGCGGATCCAGCCCCCGAAGCGCAGGTTGGCCACGGATGGCGCGGATTTACGCGGATTTGAATAGGGTGGTCACATATCCTTTGAATCCGTGTCAATCCGTTAAATCCGTGGTTCCAATAGGCCCAGCGAGCATGGATTCATACGAGGAAAGGAAAGCATCTGCCCCGTCCCATTCATCCCCTTCATCCTGGCTAATCAACTTCTTTTCTTTGGCCAGGATGGAGGAGATGAAGGGGATATGGACAAGGGCCGCCTGGCGCCCAGAAACCCGCCTTCCTGTGAATCCTTGGCGCTTCTCCGTTGTTGATCTCGTGCACTTCGGCGAAGGCAACCTCTTCGCCCTCCGGGCTCAGACCTCCCCTGGAACCGGCCGACCAGTACCATTCATCCGTTCCCCTGGGAGGGCTTGTCCGCCACCCACCGTCGTTCTCCAGGCTCAGTACAGCTCCATTGAGCTGGATCAGAAGAAGCGGGGCGTGCTGTAGCCACTCGCTTCAGTTCGACGCCGCCGGGGCTTGGACGCCCCTCTTCCGCAGGTGCTCCAGGAGAGCGTCGGCGTAGGCCCGCAGGCAGGCTTGGCGGATGTCGGCCTCGCTTCGGGATTCCGGAGGCAGGGGCCGGAGGTGAGGTCTCAGATCCAGGGTCGGCGTGATCAGGCCGAACCCGAAGGGCACTTGATTCCACCTGGAAGCCACCACATCGTCCTTTTCACGGCTTCGCTCCAACACCTCCCAGTTCGCCTCGAAGTGCCAGGGCAGGTAACCCAGCTCTTTCAGCGTCTCCTGGTTGTGCTGGTACCAGATTGGACCGTAGCCCAGGCCCAGGATCCCACCCGCCCCCGCAGCGATGGCCGCCGACCTCAGGGTCTGCCAATACGTGAACGCGGCGGCCGGGCACAGGGCTCCGAATAGGGCCCCGTAGCCTGTCGAGACCAACACGGTTTTTCTCCGGTCCCGCCCTGCGTTCGGATCCGTTTTCCCGCTCAGGGTGAGCCGAAAAATGCGGGTTGGGTCAGGCCGCGCCTTCGCCGGGTCCACCGGCACACCGAGACCTTCACCCAACCGGGCCACCATGGCTTTTTCCTCTTCGGGCGTCATGCCCGGAACCTTCTGGACCAGCTCGATCCCCTGCGCGCCCTTCTCGCGAAGAGCTGTCTCGGGGCGCTTGCAGGCGGATCCCAAGACGAGCAGCGCGCTGACCCATACCCAGGCCGCACCGGCACAAATGAAGGGCATTCGCATGGGGACTCCGTGCATGAATCGGGGCCGAGCAAAAAATAGCGGTGAGTCGGCTTTCATTCTAGCCTCATCCCAAGCTCGCTCCAGGCGACGCCGAGTCACGGTAAGGTTATGCCATGGCCTTCCTCCCCTCCCGTCAGCGCGGGTTCACCCTCATCGAACTCATCGTGGTCATGACCATCCTGGCCCTGCTGGCCACGGTGGGCCTGGCCGGGTACCGCCACAAGACCCTGGTGGCTCGTGAATCGGTGCTGAGGGAGAACCTCTTCCAGCTGAACCACGCCCTGGAGCAGTACCGGGCGGACCGGGGCAAGTACCCCTCCAGCCTCAACGCCTTGCGTGAGCTGGGCTACCTGCGGGACATGCCCTGGGATCCCATGACGCGATCCCGGGACACCTGGCAGACCGAACTGGAACCGCCGGATCCCGAGAACCCGGATGCGGAGCTAGGCATCTGGAAGGTGCGCAGCGGCTCCACGGACAAGAGCGAGGACGGCATCCCCTACAACGAGTGGTAGAAGCCGCTCTAGCCTTCAGGAAGCCATGAGTCCGCGCACGCTGCACCGCCTCGATCAGACCGCCCAAATCCTTCTGCTCCTCTGGGCGGGCGCCGCCCTGGGCTTCGGCGTGTTTTCCGCACCGGTTTTCTTCCGCGAACTGCCCAGCCGCGACCTCGCCGGACGCATCGCCGGGCTCATCATCGGGCGCCTGGACTGGGCCGCCTGGGCCGTCTTCGCGGTGGCCGGGCTCAGCTGGGCCGGACGCTGGATGGCCGAGGTGAAGGAGGATGTCATCGGCCCTCTGCGCCTCTGGAGTTCCGCCCTGATGGTGGCCCTGCTCATGTGCCTGGCCAGCAGTTTCCTCATCACGCCCAAGATCCAGGCCATCCGCGCCCGCATCGACGCCCCCATCGAAAGCCTGGCCCCGGACCACGCGGATCGCGTGGCCTGCAACAAGGCCCACGGTCTGAGCCGCAACCTCTTCTTCCTCCGCATCCTGCTGGCCGTGGGCCTGGCCGCCACCGTGGGCCTGCTCCCCCTGAAGAACGAGGATCAGGCCCCCTTGGCCTGAACCCGGTCGCCGTCCTTCAGTCCGAAGGGCGGGTTGAGCACCACGGTGTCGCCCGGCTGCAGGCCGCCCAGGACGCGGAGGCGCTGGTCCTCCTCCTCGCCCAGCTGCAGGACCTGGAAACGCACCCGGCCATCCGCCTGGAGCACGGCGGCCACGGACTTGCCGTCTCTCAGCACCACAGCCTCCGTGGGCACGGCGAAGCGGCTGGAGGCCTTCACCTTCAGGCTCACCTGCACGAAACCTCCGGCCAGGAAGGCCCCATCCCGGTTGTCCAGATCCGCCTCCGCCAACAGCGTGCGGGTGCGGGGATCCAGGGCGCCGGCCACGCGGCTCACCTTCACGGACCGGACCAGTTCGGGCCGCTCCGCGGGCCGGACCTCCACCAGGGTGCCCGGTTTCACCAGGGAGGCCACGGAGGCATCCAGGTAGAAGGTCACCCGCAGACGATCCACCTGGGCCAAGGTCATCAGGGGTTGGGCCGAACTGGTGGTGCCTCCGTTCTGCACCAGGGCGCCGGGATCGGCGAAGCGCTGGGTCACCACACCGCTGAAGGGGGCCTTCACCACCTGGTAGCCCTTGAGGGTGGCCTGGGAGGCCAGCTTTTCCGCCGCCACCTTCGCGTCGGCATCGGCCTGTTCCACATCCCGGGGGCTGAGGAGCCCGTCTTTGCCCAAGGCCCGGCTGCGCTCCGCGTTGCGGCGCTTGTTCTCCGCATCCGCCTGGAGGGCCTGGGCGTCCCGGTCCGTTTCCGGCGATTCCACCACGGCCACCACCTGGCCCGCGCGCACCGGCGAGCCCTTGTCCACGGAGATGTTCCGCAGGAAACCGCTCACCTTGGCATAGAGGGTGGTGCTGGCGAAGGGCAACGCCTCGCCCTGGAGGTTGAGGCTCCGGTCGGCGGATTGAGCCCCCACCCGGAGGACGCGCACCTGCGGGCCCGCCTCCACCTCGCCCTTCCGCCGATGGGTCTCGTCCTTCAGTCCGGACTGCTTGGACCACAGGATCACGCCCACCCCCAGGGCCGCCGCGGCCACGGTGAGAATGCCCCCCAGCTTGAAGGCCGGGGATTCCGGTCGTTCGCTCATGCTTCACTTCCTTCCTGTTCCTTTTGGAACCTGCTCTCCAGCAGGTGCGCCGTGGGCGGCTTCTTCCGCAGGAGGCTGTAGACGACGGGCACGATGAAAAGAGTGACGAAGGTGGCCATCAGCAGGCCGCCGATCACTGCCCGGCCCAGGGGCGCGTTCTGGCTGCCTGCCTCGCCCAGGGCAAGGGCCATGGGCACCATGCCGATGATCATGGCCAGGGCCGTCATCAGCACCGGCCGAAGGCGCACCTTGCCCGCTTCCAGGGCCGCCTCGACGGCGCTGAGGCCGGGATTCGCCGCGCGCACCTCGTTGGCGAAGCTCACGATGAGGATGGCGTTGGAGGTGGCGATGCCCACGGCCATGATGGCGCCCATGAGCGATTCCACGTTGAAGGTCGTGCCCGTCAGCGCCAGCATCCACAGGATGCCCACCATGGCCCCAGGCACGGCCATGGTGATGATGAAGGGATCCAGCCAGCTCTGGAACAGCACCACCATGAGCAGGTAGACCAGCGCGATGGCGATGACCAGGCCGCCGCCCAGGCTGCGGAAGGATTCGGTCATCACCTCGTTCTGGCCCCGGACGCGGATCTTCATGGGCGGCGGCAATGGGCCCAGGGCCTTGATCTGGGTGTCGATGTCCCGCACCACGCTGCCCAGGTCCCGGCCTTCGACGCTGGCCATCACGTCCAGGACCCGCTGCACCGTGGCATGGTTGATCTCGCTGGGCGTGCTGATGCGCTGGATGGAAGCCAGGTTGGACAAGGGCTGGAAGGTGGTCTGGGCCCCGGGCCCGGCGGCCTTGAAGGGGTCCGCCTGCAGCAGGTTGGCCGATCCAGGCAGGCCGAAGGGGGTGGCCATAAGGCGGTCCGGCGAATCCAGGTTGGCCAGGGGCGATTTCACCACCACCGTGTAGTTCACGCCGTTGGCAGGATTGAGGAAGTACGAGGGCGCCAGCTGGCCATTCCCCGACATGGACACCAGCAGGCCGTTGGCGACGTCCCGCTGGGCCACGCCCACCCGCGCCGCCCGCAGCCGATCCACCTCCACGCGGTAGGCTGGGGACTCCGTCACCTGCTTGATGCGCACATCCGCCGCGCCGGGGATCTGCTGCATGGCCACCTTCAAGCGTTGGGCCACCTCCGCGCTGGCCTTCAGGTTGGGGCCCTCGATCTGCACATCGATGGGCGCGGCCACGCCGAAGTTCAGCACCTGGCTCACGATGTCCGCGGGCTGGAAATAGAAGCTGACGCCGGGCAGGCGCCGGGGCAGTTCCGCCCGCAGCTTCGCCATGTGCTCGCGGGTGCGGTGGCCCTCCGGCGCCAGCGAGATGAAGATGTCCGCATCCTGGCTGGTGACGTTGTCGCTGGGCATGAAGGCCATGTTGAAGGCGTTGGGCACGCCGATGTTGCTGTTGACGGAACTCAGTTCCTGGGCGGGAATGAGCGACCGGATTTCCGCCTCCACCTGGGCCACCACGCGCTCGGTCTCCTCCAAGCGCAGGCCCACGGGCGCGCGGACGTGCAGCTTCATGAGACCCACGTCCACAGTGGGGAAGAAGTCCCGGCCAATGCCGAAGAGCAGGCCGGAACTCACCAGCAGGAAGGCCACCGAAATCATCAGCACGAACACCCGGTGGTGCAGCACCTGGTCCAGGGCGCGGCCGTAGGCCTCCTGCAGGCGGCCCAACCATGTCTCCCGCCAGGCGTTGAAGCGGCCCCTGAGGCCCTCCGGTTCCGGGTGGTCGTGGTCCATGAGCATGCGGGCCATGGTCGGGACCAGGGTGCGGGACAGCACGTAGGAGGCCAGCATGGAAAACACCACGGCCATGGCCAGGGGCGTGAAGAGGTACTTGGCGGGCCCCACCAGCAGCACCACCGGGAAGAACACGATGCAGATGGCCAGCGTGGCCACGATGGCGGGCACCGCGATCTGGCTGGCGCCGTCCAGAATCGCCACCGTCAGCGGCTTGCCCATGGCCTGGTTGCGGTGGATGTTCTCCACCTCCACCGTCGCGTCGTCCACCAACATGCCGATGGCCAGGCTGAGGCCGCCCAGAGTCATGATGTTGAGCGTCTGCCCCGACAGCTTCAACCCCACCAGGCCCACCAGGATGGCCAGGGGGATGCTGGTGCAGACGATGAGCATGCTGCGCCAGGAACCCAGGAACAGCAGGATCATGAGCGAAACGAGCAGCGAGGAGACCAGAGCTTCCTTGGCCACGTCCAGGATGGCGGCCCGCACGAAATGGCTCTGGTCGAAATCGAAGTGCAGCTCCATGCCCTTGGGCGCCGCCGCCTGGATGCTGGGCAGCACCTCCTTGGCTGCATCCACCACCGCCAGTGTGGAGGCATCCGCCTTCTTCAGGATGGCCAGGTAGGTGGCCCGCTGGCCGTTGATGCGCACGATGTTGGTCTGGTCCGCGAAGCCATCGTAGACCCGGGCCACGTCCCCCAGCAGCACCGGCGCGCCGTTCACCAGCTTCAGGGGCAGCCCCCGGAACTCCTCGATGGAAGCGGGGCTGGAATTGGTCAGCACCGGAATTTCGCGGCTGCCCATGCGGGCAGAACCGGCCGGAGTGATGACGTTCTCCGCCGACAGCGCGTTCACCACGTCCGCGGGGCTGAGCCCCCGGGCCGCCAGCTTGGCGGTATCGATGTCCACGGAGACCTGCCGCTGCTTGCCTCCGTAAGGCAGCGGCGTGGACAGCCCCGGGATGGTGAAGAGCCGGATGCGGATGAAGTTGGACGCGTAGTCCACGATTTGCTGCTCGGGCAGGGTGTCGCTGCGGGCCGCCAGCTGCACCACGGGCACGTTGCTGGCGTTGAACTGGATGACCGCTGGCGCCGTCATGCCCGGGGGCATGATGCGCAGGATGGGACCGCTGATGGCCGAGATCTGGGCGATGGCCGCGCCGATATCCGTGCCGGGCTGGAAGTAGACCCGCAGCAGGCCGATGCCCTGGATGCTCTGGGATTCGATGCGCTCGATGCCGTTCACCGTGGTGGACATGGCCCGCTCGCTGATGGTCACCACCCGGCGCTCCATCTCCTCCGGAGACAGGCCGCCGTACTGCCAGACCACCGCCACCACGGGAATGTCGATGCTGGGGAAGATGTCCACGGCCATGCGCTGGATGGAGAGCATGCCCATCATCAGCACCAGGAGGCACATCACGGCCGTCGTGTAGGGACGCCGCAGCGCGAGTCGAACGATCCACATGACTGGCGCTCCTTAGGGCTTCTCGGGGGCGGGCCCGCTCAGCTCCGCCTCCATGCGATCGAGGTTGTCCATCACCGAACCCAGAAGGGCCCGCAGACGCTGGCGCTCCTCGCCGGCCAGCCCCCGCTCCATGCCTTCCCGCATGAAGCGACGGAATTCCAGGAGGGCCTCCGCCAGGGCCACCCCCTTCGGCTCCAGGCTGAAGAGCACCCGGCGGCGATGGGCGGGATCCGCCTCGGAGCGCACGAGCCCGCGCTCCTGAAGGGCCCGCAGGATCCGGCTGGCCGTGGGCTTGTCCATCCAGGTGCACCTGGCCAGATCGCCATGGCAGCGCTCCTCTTTCTCGGCCATGGCCATGAGGAGCTGGTACTGCTGGGGCGAAATGCCGAAGGGAGCCAAGCCGCGCCAGGCCACTTGCCGCATGCGGCTTTTCACGGCCGTGATGGCGTGGGGCAGACTCACGGAGGTCCAGGCGGAAGATCGTTGCATAAGCAACAAATTACGCAACAGAGATCCCCCTGTCTAGCCCAACCCACCCGGGGAGGGTTTGCTCAGGATGCGGATGTGGCCTCTGGCAATTCCCAGGCTTCCAGTTCCCGGGGCTTGGCCGGTCCGGGGATCAGTTCCCTCAACCATGTTCGGATCTCTTCTACTCCCAAACCTTCAGTCGCGCACGACTGCACGGCGCCGGGGTGGCGCTTGGTCAGGTCCAGCTTCTGGGGGCGATGCAGGCGGTCCACCTGGTTGAGCACCAGGAGCCGGGGTTGGGCCTCGACGCCCTCAGGCTCGCAGCCGATCTCCCGCAGGGTGGCGCCCACCACCTTGAGGTGGTCCTCCAGGTCCGGGTGCGCAGCATCGGCCACCACCAGGAGCGCATCCGCGGTGCGGACTTCGCCCAGGGTGCTGCGGAAGGCGGCCACCAGCTGGTGGGGCAGCTTCCGGATGAAGCCCACGGTATCGGCCACCAGGCAGTGCTTGTAGGTGGGCTTGGCCTCCAGGCTGCCCTCCTCGGTTTCGGGGTTGAAGTCCTGGCCCAGCCAAGCCTTCCGGGTGGTGGTGTCCAGGGTGGCGAAGAGCAGGTCCCGGGGCTCGCCCTCCCCGGTCAGGGCCTTCAGCAGGCTGGTTTTCCCCGCATTGGTGTAACCCACCAGGGCCACCCGGGGCAACCCCTTCGGACGGCCGTCCCGCTGGGTCTTCCGCACCTGTTCCAGGTGGCCGAGCTCCCGCTTGAGCTGGCTGATGCGGGTGCGCACCATGCGGCGGTCCACCTCGATCTGGGTCTCGCCGGGGCCCCCGCGGAGGCCCACGCCCCCGCCCTGGCGCTCCAGGTGGGTCCAGGCGCCCTTGAGGCGGGGCAACTCGTACTCGCAGCGGGCCAGTTCCACCTGGGCCTTGGCTTCCCTGGTCTGCGCCCGCTGCTCGAAGATGCTGAGAATGAGGCCCGTGCGGTCCAGACAGATGAGGCCGGTGAGCTTCTCGATGGCGTTCACCTGGCTGCCGGTCAGCTCGTCATCGCAAATGAGGTGCCGCACGCCATGGCGGCTGGCCTCGTCCGCCAGGGCTTCCAGCTGGCCGGAGCCGTAGAACGTCTTGGGCGCGATCTGGGGCCGCTTCAGGACCCGCCGGGACTGCACCTCGAAACCGCAGCTGCGGGCCAGTTCCGCCAGCTCCAGCAGGTGATCCTGGATGCGCTCCTCCCGGTCCTCGGGGCCTTGGCGGGCGATGAGCAGGCAGCGGAGGGGCGATTCGTCCATGACGCAAAGCTGCCTGCCCGGGCCGCAATAATCAAGCCCCAGGCTTGTGAGACGATGCGATGGCTGGAGTCCCTCATTCATGGCCATGTTCGGAACCAAAAAAACCAAGTCCTCGGAAAGCTCCGAGCTGGTCCTGGCCTACTTTGAAGAGATCCAGCGTCTGCGGGTTCCCCTGAACATCGTGGATGGCCGGGGCCGCGCCGTTCCCGCCGCCTTGGGCAGCGTCTCCGATGAGCGGCTCGTGGTCTCGCCCCAGGGACCCCTGACGGTGGACAAGGGGGCCTCCCTCGATCTTTTCTTCATTCTGGATGGCCTCCGCTTCAAGGCCTCGACCAAACTGCTGGAGAACAAGCCCGGCCTGGTGGCCCTGGACCTGCCTTCGGGGATCAGCCTGGCCGAACGCCGAAAGAAGCCCCGGGCCCGCCTGAATTCCAGGGAAGGGGCCACGGCCATCGCCCTCACGGGCCTCTTCGATGGCGTGGGCCTCAACGGCAGCATCGAGAACATCTCCGAAGGCGGCCTCTGCATCCGGGTCGAAAAAGTGATGGAGGTCAAGACTCAGCGCAAGATGCACATGGGCGCCAACGTGCTGGCCGTGGGCCAGCCCCTCATGCTCATCAAGCTCAACAAGCTGCCCAAGTGCGGTCCCATCGAACTGGCAGGAACCGTGGCTTGGGTGGATGCCAGCCAGGGACTGCTGGTGGGCATCGCCTTCGAGAAAGGCAAGGAGTCTCTGCTGGGACCCGTCCGCAGTCTGGTGTCCAGCCGCACCACCGCCATCCCCACCTCGGTGCCCATGAAGACCCGCCGCTCGCAGGAAGCTTCTCCAGAGCCCGAGGAGCCCTACCAGCGCCCGGCCCCGAAACGGGAACCGGAGCCCGAAGAGCCCGTGGCCGCGCCTGAGCCCCCGGCCCCAGCCCCGGCCCCAGCCCCGGAACCGAAACCGGCGCCAGAACCAGAACCAGAACCCGGGCCGGCCCCGGCCCCTGCGCCGGATGAGCGATCCCTGGCCCTGCTCCGGGTCAAGAAACGCTCCCGGGGCATTCTCCTGGCCATGCCGGCGGGACCCGACCGGGATGCGGTGGCCACGTTCCTCAGCGAAGACGGCTATGGCCGCGTGCTGCTGAGCGACACCCTCTCCAACCTGCTGGAGCAGGTGGAGAAGCCCGGCATCCACCTGATCTTCGTGGATGGCGGCGTGACGGAACTGCAGGATCTGGCCCTGGCCTCCCTGCTGCGCCACAAGCTGGCGGAGGCCATGCCGCCGGTGGTCCTCGCCGAGGCCTCCGTCGATGCCGAGCTGGTGCTGGGCGCCCAGGAAACAGGGGTGGCCCAGATCCTCGTGAAACCCTACGACCTGGACACGGAATTCCAGCGCATGATCGAGGAGCATCTGGGCTTGGGGTGATTTAGCCTGTTTCACGATTAGAGACATGCTTCAAAGGGCTGCGAGCCCTGCCTCCCAAGATCGTTCCCATTCTCGTGATTGAAGCGGAGGCCGCAGACGTCCCGCGGTCTAGCCAGCCCAGCCGCGGGGCACCCCATTCGCGCTTTTAGAGGCACGGTGGCCCTGAAACGGCCAAACCACCCGCACTCTACCGTTCAGGGAGGCAAAACGACCGTTCAGATTTTTCCACAGGACATCCTTCGAAGCAGGCCTACATTTCCATCGTTTCCCCCCTGTGACGAGGCTCAACGCCTAACGATTCCGGTCCCCCATGGGTCCAAGTAGCCCATTTTTCAACACCGCGGCCAGTCGGCCTCCACCTAGAAAGGGACCGCAATGATCGTACAGGATTACTCACTATCGTTGATCGTTACCCTTCTTGTGACAGGAAGCCAATCACTGCTAGTGGCCCAGCACATCCATGGGAGAAGCCCCAATCAAGCGATCACGGATATACACCAAGTCATCCATAGAAGGGCACAGTTAAGAATTAAAAAACGACTTAAAGAAATCAACAAAAGCCAAATAATTCAGCCAATCAATATTCATTTTAATATCAACAACCCAGGGAATTCACTTATAGCTCCCCATCTTATGGCTGCACCCACTGAAGACCAAATCGAGGATGACAGTGATGAAGATGATACTGGAGATGAATCGGGAGGGGCTGGTGGCTCAGGCGAAACCAGTTCATCCGGGACTGGTGCCCAAGGCGCTCCTGGGGATGGGAACCAGGATTTAGATCCGCTCGTGACAACGGGTGATCCGACCGTGGACGCGCAAATTGATAATGAGGTTGATGCTGCCCTCGCCGATTCCCTGTTCGACCAGACTCAAGAGGGAGCCAGAAAAGAGGTATTAAATCAAAATAAAGTTGAATTAACATGGTATGGATGTAAAATATATGTTGACAGTCGCGGTTCAATGGGACTTGTGAATAATCTTGGACTGGTATCGATTCTTACTGGCATCGCGCCCGAACCGGTTCTGACCAAAATTTGGTCAGGAGAAGCAGGTTCTTGGGCATACCTTGTTGCGCAGGCCAATCGAGACAGCAATGGAGTCGTTATATACTGCATCATCAGTCCAGTCACGGGCTGGTTATATCCACAATTTATCCGACCACAATAGAAGGGAAAGCCGATGTCAAACAGTGGCATGATTCTGTTGACGATCAACTTTTTCGTCTTTCTGCTAGTACTTCTCTTACCCTCAAGAAAACTCATCATGAGTTCCCAAGTTATTAATATCACATGGCGATTATTATGTGCTCTTCTCGTGCTAGGAATGTTGGCGATCAATAGATTGATGATCCATGGACACCCCTGAACAAGTTGTAGATTATGGGTTTTGCGCAGACTTAGTCTTTGAAGACTGGGTTGAGTCGGCTCCGGCTAACCTGGAGCCATGGCCTTGTTTGAGCGCACCATCGCTGAGCGTTATCTGAAGACCCACCGCAAGGGGGCCTTTGTGCGGATCATGGTGCGCTTCGCCCGGGGCGGGACGGCCCTGGGCGTTTTCGCCATGGTGGTCACCCTGGCCGTCATGAACGGATTCCGCGAGGAGATCCAGGCCACGCTCTTCAGCGGCACCGCGCACTTCACGGTCTTCCACCTGGCGGGCGACATCCCGGACACCCAGGGCACCCTCCAGGCCATCCGCGCCGTGCCCGGTGTGCAAGCCGCGTCCCCCATCCGGCTGGAGAAGGGCCTGCTGCGGCGCACGGACAGCGAGATGCCGCCCGAAGCCGTCGTGGTGAAGGCCGTGGACCCCGCCACCGCCCACAGCACCTCCAGCATCTTCGACACCCAGCAGCCCGCGCCCATCGAACAGCTCAAGGAGGGGGAGATCGTGCTGGGCAAGGAGCTGGCCCAGCGGCTGGGCCTGAAGGTGGGCGACACCGTGGCCCTGGTCTTCTTCCGGATGGAACTGGGCCTGGGCGGCCAGCAGCCGAAAATCGCCGCCTTCAAAGTCGCCGCCACCTTCCACAGCCACAGCTCGGAGTACGACAAGGCCTGGGCCATCATCCACCTGGGCGATGCCATGCGCCTGGCTCGGGCCGAAGGACGCGCCGAACTGATTGAAGTGCGCGCCAAGACCATCGACGCCATCGCCGACGTGAAGCCCCGGGTTCTGGAAGCGCTGGGGCCCGCCTACCAGGCCACGGACCTGCGCGATTCCAACAAATCCCTCTTCGCGGCGCTCACCGTGGAGAAATGGGCCTTCGCCGCCATCCTCAGCCTCATCGTGCTGGTGGCCGCCTTCAACATCGTGGCCTCCCTCGTGCTGCTGGTGACCGAGAAGCGCCGCGACCTGGGCGTGCTGCTGGCCCTGGGCGCCACGCCCAAACAGATCCAGCGGCTCTTCGAGCTGCAGGGCCTGCGCATCGGCGCCGTGGGCACCGCCTGGGGCCTGGGCACCAGCGTGCCGCTGTGCCTCATCCTCGATCACTTCAAGCTCCTGAAACTGCCCGCTGCCGTCTACGACTTCATCACCTACATGCCCTTCCGCCTCAAGGTGCTGGACATCGTCCTCGTGGGCCTGCTTCCCCTGCTGGTGTCCTGGCTGGCGGCGCGCTACCCCGCCAAGAAGGCCGCCTCTCTGGATCCCGTCGACGCGCTGAGGGCGGAATGATCGGACAGCCCCTTTCCATCCGGGATCTGCATAAGACCTATCCCGGGAACGCCCATCCAGTCTTCGACGGCTTCGCGCTGGAGGTGGAGGCCGGCAGCCTCTGCGCCCTGGTGGGCGTCTCCGGCGTGGGCAAGACCACCCTGCTGAACTGCGTGGCCGGGCTCGATCACTGGGAGGCCGGCACCATCGCGGTGGGCGGCGAACCCGTGCCCGAAGGCGCCGAGGCCCGCTCCCTCTACCGCCGCCGGAGGGTGGGTCTGGCCTTCCAGCAGCCCCACCTGTTGCCGGAGTTCACGGTGCGGGAAAACCTCCGCATGCCCCTGCTCATCGATGGCGGCGAAGCGGAAGGGGCCGAGACCTGGATCGCCCAGCTCCTGTCCACCGTGGGCCTGGGCGATCTCGGCGAGCGGCTGCCCAGCCAGCTTTCCGGCGGCCAGGCCGCCCGCGCGGGACTGGCCCGCGCCCTGGTGCGCAGGCCCGCGCTGTGGCTGCTGGACGAGCCCACCGGCAACCTCGACCCTGCCACTGCCGAGGAAGTCTTCGGCTTCCTGCTGAGCCTCCACGCCGAACTGCGCCCCACCACCCTGCTGGTCACTCACAACCCGGGGCTGGCGGGACGATGCATGCGGACCCTGCGGCTGGGGTAATGCGCCGCGTCGCGCTTGCGCGCGGCACAGCGCATATTATCGGCTTGCAATCACTTGACCCTTTTCCAAAGCGCAGTGGCTTCATATGGGGCCCAGTTCGGTCGCGATGTGTGCGACTGCAGACAACGGTACAAGAAACCATCGACATCACAGGCCTGATCACCAGCGATATACCTGATGCCTGGTCCCCAGGTCAAAGAAGTGACAGGCTCGGGCCCGGCCGACCAAAGCGCAGGAACCAAATCCGGCTTCCAATCGGCCTGCGATGTATGAGATTGAATGCAGCAATAGGTCCGACCCCGATAGGACGCTTTCTCGCCTGCTGAATAAAAGTGACGCGTCTTCCAACCCGCCGGAGCCGGGGATGTTGAAAATCCGTTCACAACTGCCAGGCGTGTGAGCCGCATCCAAGAATTAGGGGCATCCTTTGGCCTAACCCCCATGGGAGGAGAATCCAATGCGATGTAGTGGACCTCTGCTCCATATGCGGACTGTTCCACATTGGTGGGATCCTCTTGGTAGTCATACACGATATCGTCTTTAATGTATTGAAATGTCGAGGCCCAGAAAGTGCCATTTACATTTACCCAGGCATTTACAGTGCTGAAATCATCTGCATGGGTATGGGCCGGGTGGCCCTCGGAGTTCCCAGGCGCCCAATTTAGAGGAACCGTGGGAGACCAGGGATTGGCTCCCCATCCATTTTTCCAGGCTATCGAGCTGAGATCCATCACGTCCGAGAGGTGTTTATAGTTTTTATAAGTACCGACAAAAATATCTACCCAATTTTCCCATCCTTCATAATCTGTAAACGAATAAGAAGAATCAACACCGTCAAATACCCCGTTCAATTTGACGTTTGTGTTACTGACTGGGTCATAGACCATCATGCCATCAAAAAACGGAATCACCACCCTCCTGTCGTATCGAGCTTTTCCCGAGGTAACGGCCGCCGTCTTCCACGGAACAAGCGGTCCTTCTACAGTATTGCCATCACTGTATTTTCCCCAGGGACAAGGCACCTGACCTGTCAAATGGAAAGCCTCGATCTCTGCTTGGGATTTGGGGACCCGCTCCCACGTAAATTGTGTGTCATCCACTAAATTCAGAACCCAGTAATCTCCGGTGGGCGTATCCGAATTCATTTGGTCCGGATCAATATACAAGCGCGACGACCCCTCCTTCAGCATCCGGTATAGGAATTTGTTTTTTACGGTTTTTTGTACGATCATGCCATCAAGATCCGTGATGGTCATGGCCCTCCCAAGATCGTCGGGCAATAACCCAATAGGCAAATCACTTTCCGCCTCAAGACCAGGGGCCGCCCAATCATCCTTATCCGCTTGATCAAAGGTCCAATAAATAGTGTAAATCGTCTTTTCGTAAAACGCCTGGCTTGAGCCATGGTGATGCGGAACACGGCGTGACCGCCCAACTTGGGCCGGTGCTATGGCACTGATAGATGCCATGCCAACAAGAACGAGTAGAGTCAGGATTCGCCTCACGATTCACCTCAAGATTGGGGCATAAACGCCCGGCCCATTTGCATCGCCATGAAGTGGCGGCTGCAGGAGGCTTGGTTGGAGAGAGCAACTCTTTTTTCGGACAAGTTGAGATTCACTCAGCTTGGTAGGCGTTAATATGCTCCTCCCTCCTCCAACCAAACCAGATCCGCTTCCCGAATAACCCAGGGAGCCACTTTCATGCGACCGAAGGAACTCCCCATCGCCATCGATCCGGACTCTCCCGTGCCCATGGCCCACCAGATCGTGACGGGCCTCATCAGGGCCATCCAGGGCGGCGCCCTGCCTCCCCGTGCAGCCCTGCCGGGCACTCGCGTCCTGGCGGACTCTTTGCGCGTGAGCCGCAACACCGTATTGACTGCCTACGCCGAGCTCAGTTCCAAAGGCTGGATCGCCGCCACCCATGGGAGCGGCAGCTTCGTCGCGGACCTGCTGCCCTGGGTCGCCCGCCCCGCGAACGCGTCCAGGCCTGAACCCGAAAGATCGGGGCCGCCGGCCTTCGACCTTCCCGCGCGCCCGGATCTGGCGACCGACCAGCTGACCAGGGTCTGCAAGCTCTCTCTGGGATTGCCGGATCCGCGCCTGATGCCTGTCGATGAACTGGGACGCGCTTATCTGCGGGCTCTGCGCCGCCGGTCCCGGGATGTGCTGGAATACGGCGGCCCTTTCGGCAACCGGGAACTCCGCGCCGCGCTTTCGTCCTTCCTGGGCGAGCGGCGGGGCATGGCGGTCCCGCCGGATTCGATCCTCATCACCCGTGGAAACCAGATGAGCTTGAACCTCGTCGCGCAGGGTTTGATCAAGCCCGGCGATCGCGCCGCCGTAGAGCAGCCTGGAAGCCCCCAGGCCTGCGAGATTCTCCGGCACGCGGGAGCGCGCCTGGTCGGCATCCCAGTGGATGAGCAGGGACTCGATGCCGCCGCCCTGGCCGCCGTCCTCCAGGAAGGCCCGATCCGCCTGCTCTACCTCACCCCCCGGTTCCAGATCCCCACCACCGCTCAACTCTCCGCAGAACGCCGTGAACACATTCTGCGCTTGGCCCAGGAACACCGCTTCGGCATCATCGAAGATGATTCCGAAGCGGAATACGGCTTCGAGGAGCGCTTTGTCCCTCCTCTGGCTGCGGGGCCGGGCTCGGCTTCAGTGATCTACCTGTTCTCCTTCTCCCGACTTCTGGCCCCGGGCATCCGCTTGGGGCTTGTCTCGGCCTCGCCGGATGCGGTGGACCGCATGGCCCGGATCCGCCGCCGGGCGGACATGCAAGGCGACTTGGCATTGGAGCGGGCCATGGCGGAGCTGGTGGCCGACGGGGAAATCCACCGCCACATCCACCGGGTGCGGCGCGTCTACCAGGAGCGCCGCGATTTCCTCATCCGGCAGATGGAGTTGAGGTTCGGTTCCCGCTTCAGTTTGACGGTTCCTACCGGCGGGCTTTCTCTATGGGTCCGGACAGATCCCTCCTTCGATCTCCCGGCCTGGTGCGAACGCTGCGCCGGAGCCCGGCTGCAGCTTCAGCCGGGACGGGATTTCATGTTGGATCGCTCTCCCCGGCCTGCCTTCCGGTTGGGTTTCGGATCCTATGAACCCGCAGAGATGGAGGACATTCTGCGGCGCATGGAGAAGGCGCTTCCGGACTGAGCGCCGGCCTCTTCAGCGGGAGGCCCGCAGGCTACACGGAATCTCCGCCCACCAGCGGCAAGGTCATCTTGAAGCAGGCGCCCCCTCTGGCCCGGTTTTCGGCCGCCAGTCCGCCGCCATGGCGGGAGACGATGCCATAGCTGATGGAAAGCCCCAGCCCCGAGTTTTTGCCGCCTCCCTCCTTCGTGGAATAGAACGGAAGGAAGATCTCGGCAAGGCGGGAGGGCTCGATGCCCGGCCCCGTGTCGCAGACGGAGACCAGTGCGTGACCGCCAACCGTCCGGCATTCCACCTCAAGCCCGCCACCGTCAGGCATGGCCTCGAATGCGTTCCGGAAGAGGTTCAAGAGCACCTGCCGGATCTCGTTGCGATCCGCCCGGACGAATAGAGGCGCGGGCTCCCGGAGGCAGGAAACCGCCACGCCTCCCCGCTCGGCGCCGAAACGGAGCAGTTCCACCAGGTCTTCAGCCAGCCGCGCCAGATCAAACCGTTCCGGGTGCCTCGGCTTCTTGTCCGAGAAACTGATCAGGCTGTCCACGATCGCGGCGATGGCCTCGACTTCCTCCTCGATGCTGGTGGCCGCCTTCAGGATTTCCGCGTCGGCCGTGGAGAAGCGGATGTGCTGCAGGTAGTAGCCGATGATGTCCAGCGGGTTGTTGATCTCGTGGGCCACCCCCGCGGTCAGCAGGCCGAGGGAGGCGAGGTTCCCAGACAGCACGGCCTGCTCCCGCAGACGTTCCTGTTCGGTCACGTCTTCAAGGATGATCAGCGTGCCGATGCGATGGCCGCCGTCCAGGATGGGATCGGTCTTGATGGTGTGGATTCTTTCGCCGTTCCGCGCGAAGAAGGGCACCCGGTAGAAAGAGGAGGCCCCCGCCTCCCGGCAGGCGGATTCGAGCAGGGGCACGATCCCCTGGTTCCGCTCGCCCACGCACTGGGCGAGGGAGGCGGCCCTGCCGGGAAGCTGCGGCGCGAAGAGTTCTCTGGCGCAGCGATTCACCAGCACCGGGCGGAGATCCATGTCCACCACCATGAGGTTCACCGGCAACGAGGTGAGGATGGCTTCGTTGTACTGGATGAGGCGCGCGAAGCCCGCGTCCCGCTCAATGGCCTCATGGCGCAGCAGTTGAGTGTAGGCCAGCCGCACGAGGGTCACCCGGTCGACATGCTCCACCGCATCCGAGAAAAGCACCCGGCCTTCGCGCAGAACCGTCACCCGGTGCGCGAAGGCGAAGAGATCGTCCATGCGATGGGTAATGTGCAGGATCGCCAGACCCCTTTCCCCCAGGCGCCGGAGCAGCGCCTGAGTCTGGGTCAGCGCCTCCGCCGATAGTTTCTCCATGGCCTCATCGAGGATGAGCAGGCGGGGATTCCGCCGGAGGTTCCGTGCCAGATCCACCAGCACCTTCCCGGACAGATCCAACTCGCCCAGCTTCGCGGAGGGATCGATGGCCAGATCCAGGGTTGACAGGATTTCACCCGCCTCCTTTTCCAGCTGCTTCCGCGAGCGGATGGGCCAGGGCAGGCCCCGCCCGTCGAGCAGGATGTTTTCCGCGACCGTCAGGCCATCGAAGAGGGCCGGCTGCTGGGCCACCCATTCGATGCCCAACCGGGCGGCCTGTTTGCGGGTGAAAAACGGATGGCTCCCTCCGTCGATGCGCAGGAACCCCGCATCTGGCCTGAGGAATCCGGTGGCGATGGCCGCCAAGGAGGATTTCCCAGAACCCCGGTCGCCCACGAGGGCGTGAATCTCTCCAGGCGCGATGTCCAGTGTCGCGCCTTCCAGGATCCGGTGCGCCCCCTGGGTGAGCCAGAGGTTGGAGAGCCCCAGCAGGGCGCCCGTTCCTCCGGCCACCTCAGGCGATGCCATGCTTCGCCAGCTTGTTGTACAGGGTGCGCCGCGACATATTGAGCAATTCCGCGGCCTGGCTTCGGTTGTTGCCCGCCCGCCGCAGAGCGTCGAGAATCACCTGCTTCTCCCGCTCATCCGGGCTGCCCGGGCCTCCGAGCCGGAATCCGGGCGGATGGAGATAGGCCGGAAGGTCCGCCACTCCGATGGTTCCGCCCGGGGCCATGGCCCGCGCGTAATCGAGCGCATTCTTCAGTTCCCGCACATTACCGGGCCAGGCATGGGCCAGCAGGATCTGCATGGCCGCCACGTCCACGTTCGCCGCTGCATCCTCCGCCAGGAAATGCGCCACCAGAACGGGGATGTCCTCCAGCCGTTCGCGCAAAGGCGGCACCGCGAACACCGCCGTGCTGAGCCGGTAGTAGAGATCCTCCCTGAACCGGCCTTCGCGCACCATGGCCGCGATATCCTTGTTCGTGGCGGCGATGAAGCGCACGTCCACCCGGAGGGTCGCCCGGCCTCCAAGCCTCCGGACTTCCTTGTTCTGAAGGGTGCGCAGGATCTTGGCCTGGATTTCCAGCGACATGTCCCCGATTTCGTCCAGAAACAAGCTGCCTCCGCCGGCCCGCTCGAAGATGCCCGGGAATGCTCCGTCCGCGCCGGTATAGGCGCCCCGGTCATGTCCGAAGAGTTCATTGTCCAGCAAGGAGGCGGGAAGAGACGCGCAGTTGATCCTGCAGAGGGGGGCGGCGGCGCGCGGCGAACGCAAGTGGATGAATTCCGCCAGCAGATCCTTGCCCGTTCCGCTTTCACCGGTGATGAATACGGGATGCTCCGTCTGGGCCAGCTTCTCCATCCGGTCCAGACAATCCAGCGTACGGGCATTGCGGGTGATGAAGGCGCCCCCGGGCCGCACTCCCCCACTGCCCTTCCCCCCCATCAGCGCCCTCTCCACGACCCGGAGCAGCGCCGGGAAGGGTGCGGGCTTCTGCACGTAATCGAAGGCGCCTCGCTTGATGGCCTCCACCGCATTTTCGATGCTGGCGTAGGCCGTGGCCATGACGACGGGGATCGAGGCATCGATCCGGCGAAGCTCCTGGAGCACGTCGAGACCGTTCTCGCGGCCCAAACGGAGGTCCAAAAGAATGACGTCCGTTCGCCCGGAGCGGACCAATTCGAGGGCCCGTGGACCCTGCAAGGCGAAGCGGCAGCGGTAGCCGGCCCGCTCGAAATCCTGCGCCAGGATTCCGCAGAGCTTCTCGTTGTCGTCGACGATAAGGATGGAGGGGGTCACGACATCATACTAAGCGCTCAGAGGCCTTGCGGCCCGCCTCAGGCAGCCAGGGATTCACACCATGGCCATGCACAGCCTGTGAAGGGATTGCACACTCGCGAATGGAGCGAGCTTGAAGGTCCCCTTTAAAAATTTAAATGAGCAGGTTTAAAAATCACCGACCGGGATGTTTTTTTGGCCCGTGCCTTGCGGAGGTTTCTTCAGAACCTTCCAGGAGCCGACCTGATGCGATATCCCCCCGATCGCGCTGGAATCACCCGATGGGCCTCCATGGTTTCCCTGGCGGCCTCCCTAGCAGCCTCTCTGGCGGCTTGGTCGTTGCTGGCCAGCTGCGACCATTCCAAACCGGCGGCCCATCCGGAAACCGCCGCAATCGCCGAGGTCCGGCCGAAGAGCGCAGAGGACGAAACCCTGGCCAGGGGGCCCAACGGAGAGCCCGCGGTCCGCGCCTCGCAGGTGGCCATCGACGCAGCGGACGTCGAGAAGGTGAGGGCCCTCCAAGCCCGGGCCGTGATGCTTTGGGCAGGTTCCGGCGAGTGGTACACCGCCATCACGGCCGGCGCCCAAGCCGAATTCACCAGGTTGGGCGTGCGCGTGGTCTCCAAGGCCGATGCCCAGTTCGACCCCGCGCGCCAGGCCACAGATGTGGAGACAAGCCTGGCTCTGAAACCCGACATCATGCTGGCGCTTCTGGTGGACCCCGTGTCCGCCGCCCGGGCCTTCCAGCCCGCCGTGGATGCCGGCGTGACCCTGGTGTTCGCCGACAACGGCGCCGATGGCTACCAAGCCGGAAAGCAGTGCTCCGCCATCGTTACGGGCGATCAGTTCGGCATGGGACGGGAAGCCGCCCGCTTGCTGAGCGAAGCTCTGGGCGGGCGCGCGCCCATCGGCTACATCTATCACGATGCCCGGTTCTTCGTGACCAACAACCGCGACCGTGAATTCAAACGCACCGTGCTGTCGCGGTACCCCGGGTTGAAGATCGTCGCCGAGGCAGGTTTCTCCCAGGAGAACAAGACCGAAGAGGTGGCGGCGGCCATGCTCATCCAGCACCCGGAGGTCAAGGGCATCTACGTGGCCTGGGACGTGGCCGCGGAGGGCGTCGTAGCCGCTCTCCGCGCGGCGGGAAGGTACGACGTGAAGGTGGTCACCCATGATCTGGGAGCCACCAACGATTTGGACATGGTGATGGACGGCAACGTGTGCGCCAAAGTGGCCGACCGGCCCTTCGAGATCGGGGAGACCATGGCCCGGGTGGCGGCGCTCCGGCTCATCGGAAAACCCGTCCCCCCCTTCATCGTCACCCCCTCCTTCGCCATGGACAAGCGCACCGTGGCGGAGGGGTGGCAGCAGACCCTCCACAAGGCCCCGCCATCCATTCTGTTGAAGGCGCTCGCCAGGCAGCGCTCATGAGCCGCGAAGCCTCCCAGCTTTCGGCTCCCATTGGAATCCAACCGCCACCGGGCCGCCCTGGCTGGCACCGGATCGAATTCCGGAGCTTGGTCCCCTACCTGAGCTTCGCGGTGATCGCGGCCTTCTTTTCCGTGGTCCTCTACGACAAAGGCTTCCTGTCTCCAGGGAACCTCATGAATATCCTGCGGCAGACAGCCATGGTCTCCGTGATGGCAGTGGGCATGACCTTCGCCCTCTCCGCAGGAGAAATCGATCTGTCCATCGGAGCGACCGTGGCCCTGGCCGCGCTGGCGACAGCATTGACCCTGAACCGCTTCGACAGCATCCTGCTCGCCGTCGCGGCGGGACTGGGTGTGGGCCTGGCCGTGGGGCTCGTGAACGGGCTCGTAACCACCAAAGCGAGGATTCCCGCCTTCCTCGTCACCCTCGGAACCTCGGGGATCGTGAGCGGGTTCGCGCGCACGATTACGAATCTGGAAGCGGTCCCCACCATCGACAAGACCTTCAACACCGTATTCGGAAGCGGCGATGTGGGCGCCATCTCCACCCTGTTCCTTTGGACGGCCCTATTCCTGGGAATCGGCCACACCCTGCTGAACCACACTCCGTTCGGCAGGGCCCTCCTCGCCACCGGCGGAAACCGCGCGGCCGCGCGCTATTCCGGAATCCGAACCGACCGCATCCGCATCGCGGCCCTCGTCATCAGCGCCCTGACCGCCGCCTTCGCGGGCATCCTCTACACCGGCCGGTTGCATGGGGCCCGCTACACCCTGGGCGACACGGACCTCATGACGGTCATCGCGGCCGTCATCATCGGCGGCACCAGCTTCTCGGGCGGCCGGGGCACTGTGGCCGGGAGCATCCTGGGTTCCATCGTCATGGGCATGCTCAACAACGGCCTCCTGCTCCTTGGACTCTCCGTCTCCGAACAGATGATCGCCCGGGGCGTCATCATCATCCTCGCGGTGTCCTTGAGCCTGCGGGAAGCCAAGGACAACTGACCCAAGGTCGCGGCCTGGCGGCCAGGCCCATCCTCACGGAGCTTCCCCATGTTTCTCCAATCCCTCAAAGCTCGGAACCCTGAGCTGATCCGCGCTGCCGTCCGTTTCCACCGGGAGGGATCCATCCCGGCGAACAGCTACGTGCTGGACCTGGACGCCATGGAGGAAAACGCGCGCCTGCTTTCCGCGGAGGCCGCCAAGCACGGCCTCCGCGTATTCGGCATGGCAAAACAGTTCAGCCGCCACGCTCAGGCCCTCAATGCCGTCGCCAAGGGAGGCATCGACGCCTTCGTGGCCGTGGATCTCGCCTGCGCCCGGGCGATCCACGGAAATGGCCATCGCCTGGGGCACCTGGGCCACCTGGTCCAGATCCCCCAGGCCGAGGCCGCCACGGCGATGGCCATGACTCCAGACTACTGGACCGTTTTCAGCCTCGACAAGGCGCGGGAAATATCCGAACACTGCCGCCGGAAGGGCAGCGTTCAATCGCTCCTCCTGCGAATCCACGCGGAGGGGGATACCTTCTACCACGGCCATGAAGGAGGGTTCTCCGCCGAGACGCTTGAGACTGCGGTGGAGGCCATCCAGGCGATGGAGGGCCTTCGCTTCGCCGGCCTCACCTCCTTCCCGGCCCTTCTTTACGATGGGAAAGCGCAGGAGGTGCTGCCCACCCACAACCTCGCCACCCTGAAGCAGGCGGCTGCCCGGCTTTCCGGTGGCGCGGGCCGCCATATCGAAATCAACGCGCCAGGCACCACCAGCTGCGTGGCTCTGCAAACGCTGGCGGAAGCGGGCGCCACCCAAGTGGAGCCGGGCCACGCCCTCACGGGGACCACCCCCCTTCACGCGGTGCGGGAGCTGCCGGAACGCCCCGCCATGCTGCACCTCTCGGAGGTCTCACATGCGCATGGCGGCAAGCCCTTCTTCTTCGGAGGGGGCCTCTACATCGATCCCGTGTTCCCCGACTATCCCCTCAAGGCCCTGGTCGGCGCGGATCCCGATGCCCTGATGGCTCAGGAAGTCGCCGCCGAAATCCCCCCCGATTCGGCCATCGACTACTACGGCATTCTGCACCCGTCCAAATCCCAGCGCATCCGGACAGGGGACACCGTGATCCTCGGATTCCGCGCCCAGGCCTTCGTCACCCGGGCCTACGTCGTGGGGATCGAGGGCCTGGCCTCCGGACAGCCGCAGGTCAGCGGCATCCACAGCTCCGACGGAAGAGATGTCCGATGGCCCTGACCGCATCTCCGGATCACCCCAAGGCCACGCCAGCCATTGAAGTCCGCGGCATTCGCAAGGCCTTTGGCGTCCCCGTCCTCCACGGCATCGACCTCCGCCTCATGCCCGGCGAAATCCTCGGGCTGGCCGGCGCCAATGGCGCGGGGAAATCCACGCTAATGAAAATCCTCTGCGGGGCCTGCTCCAGGGATGGGGGCGAGATCCTGGTCCAGGGCCGAGTGGTGGCCTTCCGCAGCCCGAAGGAGGCGCAGGAGGCTGGTCTCGCCATGGTGTACCAGGACTTCAGCCTCATCCCCACCCTCACCGCCGCCCAGAACCTGTTCCTCGCCCGGGAACCCCGCCGGGGCGGCTTCTTCATCGACCATCGGGCCTGCCGCGACAGGGCCTCGCGTCTGTTCTCCGGACTGGGGGTGGACGTCGATCCCGGCCTCCCCGTAGAAGCGTTGCCCATCGGCTCCCAGCAGGTCGTGGAAATCGCCAAGGCCCTCAGCCTTTCGCCATCGGTTCTGATCCTCGACGAACCCACCGCCTCCCTTTCCCACGCGGAGATCGAAACCCTGTTCGCCCTTCTGCGAGGCCTGCGCGACCGCGGAACGGCCATCATCATCGTCACCCACCATCTGCGCGAGATCCTGAATCTCTGTGACCGCGTGACCGTGATGAGGGATGGCCTGGTCGCCCTCGATGCCCCCATTCCGGACACCAGTCTCGAGGGCATCATCACCGCCATGATCGGCCCGAAAGCCGAGATGGCCCCATGGCCCATCAAGACCATCCGGCCTGCGGGGGAGGCGGCCCCCATCGTGCTGCAGGTGGAGAACCTCGGGGTGCGAGGCCGCCTGCAGGGCATCACCTTCTCGGTCCGGCAGGGTGAAATCCTAGGCATGGCCGGTGTGCTGGGAAGCGGCCGGACGGAGCTGCTCCACGCCCTCTACGGCACGCTGGAGGCCCGCGAAGGCCTGATCAAGGTCGGCGGGAACGCGGTCCGCATCAGGCATCCCCGCGAGGCCCGTGCCCACGGCATCACCCTCGTGCCTGAAAACCGCCGCCGCGATGGCATCATCGCCGGTCACTCGGTGCGCATGAACATCCTCATGAGCGTGTGGTCCCAGGTTTCCCGCGGCCCCTTCGTGGATGATGCCCGGGGGCGGAATCTGGCCGGGCGCCTGGTGGAGCGCCTCCACATCCGCGCCGCAAGCCTTGAACAACCCGCGGGCAGCCTGTCCGGCGGGAATCAACAGAAAACGGTGCTGGCGAAAAACATCGCGGGCCCCCACCGGATTCTTCTGCTGGACGAGCCCACCGCGGGGGTGGATGTGGGTTCCCGGGCCGAGATTGCCAGGGCCGTCGTGGATCTGGCGGAATCAGGCACGGCCGTCATCCTCGTCTCGTCCGAGTTCGAGATGCTGGAAGCCCTGTGCGAGCGGGTGCTCATCCTCAAGCGGGGCAGGATCGCCGGCGAACTCAACCGGGCCGCCGGCGATGTGATCAGTGAAGCCGGGCTGCTGGCCCTGGCCCAAGGCTGACGGCTTTCAGCGGGGGCCGGCTTCGGCCTTCGGCGTGAAGCCCTTCCGGATGACCTCCAGCAGCCGCCCGTCGTCGCCGTGGTATTCCCAGAACATCACCCCGCCCAAGCTGCGATCCAGGATGTAGCGGCATTTGGCACCGAGGCTTTCCCCGTCCTCGTAAGTGATCCAGAGGCCCTTGGACGGGTTGTGGAGGTAGGGCGCCTGGGACAGGTCGTCCCAGAAGCGCAGGAAGCCGTCCTTGTTCTCCAGCTTGTCCTTGAGGTTGGCAAAGGAGGTGAAGAGGTTCAGCTTGGCGGCCCCGCCGGGCTGGTAGAGGCCGTGCGCCTTGTCGCGGACCCCACCCCAGGCCTTGCCGTAGAAGGGAACGCCCAGCACCAGTTTCCGCTCCGGCACGCCCGCGGCCACGAAGTGGTCCACGATGGTGCTGGCCGCGTAGCCCTTGGGGTTGGCCCAGTGGGTGAACAGGGGCGCGTGGTGCCCCGTGGTGGCATCGGCATCCGCTCCGAACTGGTCGTAGGTCATCAGGTTCACGTAGTCGAGGTGGCGCGCCATCTGATCCATCTCAGTGTTGGCCAGGAAGGTGTCCATGGCGCCCGCGGCGATGGTGAGCAGCAGGCGCCGGCCAAGGCGGGATCCCAGGCGATCCAAGCCTGCCCGCAGGTCCGCCATCAGCAGGGTGGCATTGCGCTTGTCCTCGGGCCGGTTGACGTTGCCGTTGCCGGGCAGGCCCGGGTACTCCCAATCCACGTCCAGGCCATCCAAATGGTGCCGCTCCACGAAGGCCAGGGCGCTGTCCACAAAGACGCGGCGGGATTCCGCCGTGAGGGAGACATCCGAGAAACCGCCGGACCAGGTCCAGCCCCCCACGGAAACCAGGATCTTGAGGGCGGAGTTCTTCGCCTTCAGGCCGCTGAGCACCTGGAAATTCGCCGCATCGTTCCGGAAGCCCTCCACCATGCGCCCGCCCTTGATGTCCGCGAAGGCATAGTTGATGTGGGTCAGGCGGGCGGCGTCGATTTCCTTGGGATCCATCTTCCGGTCCTGGGGAAACACGTAGGCGATGACCGTCCGGTTCGCCGGCGGCACCCCGGCCCGGTCTCCCAGGGCCACGGCCAGCAGGTACCAGGCTCCGTGGGGCAACCACTGCTCGACCCAGCGCCAGTCGTCATCGCGGCCCGTAACCGAGTAGGGCACGTTGAAGTCGATGTCGTGCTCGTCCTTCAGGCCCGAGGTGATGCCGTTGACGATGCCGCCCGGCACGTTCTCGTACTGCCACGTACCCATCCACCCGTACTCGGGGTTGTTGTGCCCGGTGCCGTGGAGCATGGAGGCATCGAAGGGGTTGAGGCCCAGGATCCAATTCAGTTGATCCGCCGCATAGCTGCGGAGCTTCACCTGGAAGGCGCTCTCGTCGGCGAAATGCGGCGCCGCCAGCCGGGCCGCGGCCGCCAGAGAGGCCAGGCGCGCGTTCTCGCCCTGCCACCAGGGGGCGGTTTCCGTATCGTGGGGAAAGAAGAAGGCCGTTCGCCGTTCGCCGGCCTTGTTCTGAACCTTCTGCCGGGCCAGGCCGAAGGGATTGGGCACTTCGGAGGTCACGGCCAGCTCGAAAGCCAGAGAGCGGCGCACCGCGTCGAGGATGCGGGGCTGCATCGCCTTGGGAGCGAGGTCGAGGAAGGCCAGGAGCGCCACCACCGGAAGCCCCGCGTCGGAGGGATGGAAGAAAGGTCTGTCCTTGTCATCGGCCCGCCAGGAGCCATCCGGAAGCAGCCGCGCCATCATCTGTTCGGCCCGTTTCGCAGCGGCCGACAGGTATCTGGGATCCTGGGTGGTGCGGGTCAGCTCCGTAGCGGCCGTCAGGGCCGTCATGTCGTCGAGGAGGTTTTCCTTGTGGTCGTTGAGCAGCTCGAGATTGTGGGCTTCCAGGTGGGCGAAGGCCGCCTCGGCGGCCTTGCGGTAGGTGGCGGGGTCGAAATCTCCGCCCTCCGGCAGACGGGCCGCCATGGCCAGCGCCGCGATGGCCATGCCCGCGCCGCCCCGGTAGCCCACCTGGCTGCCCACGCCTTTGTCGTACTGGGCGATCCGGCGATCCTCGGGCTTCTTGCCCGAGCCCGGGGCCATGACCGTCTGGTGGAACGAACCTTTGGGATCCTTGATGCGCACCAGGTAGTCGGCGCCGAAGAGGGCCTCGTCCACCAGGCGCCGCCGGATCTGCGTGTCGTTCACTTCGTTCCGGGCAGCCAGCAGCTCTTGGGCGCGCAGCAGGCTGTAGACCACCAAGGGGATCTGCTGGGTGTTGAAGTAGGTGGCCGAACTAAGCTGGGAGAAATGCTTCCCGTAGTCGCCGGTGGCGTCGAACCATCCGCCGTGGGCATCCACGCGCTGGCCCGTCTCCTTCACCAGCACGTGGCGGTCGGCCTTGTCCAGCAGGCCCGAGCTGCGCTGACCTTTGAAATAGGCCAGCACGTTGGAGAGCGTGTGCCGCTCCAACACCCGGGCCTGCACCTTGAAAGGCAGGGATCGCGCGGCGCGGTCGCCCTGGTAGGCCACCAGCACGTACTCGCCTTCCAGCTGAAGATCCGTGAAATCCAGAGGCCAGAACGTCCAGTCGCGCCAGCGATCCACCGCCGTGCCCACGCCGATGTCGCCCTTGAACACCACCCGGTCCGCGGGCCAGGTGCGGATTTCATAACGGTCGAAGGTGTCTCCCGCCCCATCTTTCACCACGGCCCGCACCACGGCGCGCTTGGCTCCGTAGCGTTCGTAGCCCAGGTGGTTGGTGAGCACCAGGGGGGCTTCCCCTGCGAACAGGCTCGCGGCAAACAGGCAACAAGCCAGGCGAAGCAGGCGTTTCATGGGCCAACCTCCATCAGAGTTTCAGGGCAAATCCTCGGCGCAGGGACACCCCCGCGAGCCAGGTGAAAGCTACGGCCACGACGGCCGCCCGAAGCGCCCCGCTCGGGAATCCGGGCGCCAAGTGATTCCAGGCCCAGCCAGGGCCCAGGGCGAGACAGAGCAGATCCACGGCCACGAAGGCCATGGGCACGATGAGGTAGACCCACAGGGCATTGCTCCCGGCCGCCCCCAGCCAACCAGTGCCTTTGCGCCGCCCCGCCACGTCCACCATCAGGTAGATGCCCAGCCAGAGCAGCGCGCTGTAGGCCGCGCTGCGCAAGCACCAGGCGGGAGTGCCGAGGATCTTGCTGAGGGTGAAGACCGAATGCCAGGCGGCGGCCGCATGAAGGCACCAGCTGGCGACGTAGAGCGCGGCGGCGAAACCGACGGTCCACCGCACCCTCGCCATCGGTCTGGCCTCGCCGCGCAGGAAGGTGCCCAGAGCGGCGCCCGCCAGGACGAGAGCCGCATGGGGCGCCATGGCCGGCACGGGATTCCAGGGGCTGCGCCACAGAGGCCATCCATTCAGAGCCCCGGCTTTCATGGCCAGGATGAACACCAGCCAGAGCGCCATGCCGCCGAGGAGCGCTTCCATCCGCCGGCGGCCGCGGATGTAGACCAGGCAGGCTCCGAGATAGGCCCAGCCGATGAGGCCGATGATCCCCCACCAGGAGGGCGCCAGACCCGCAAAGCCGATGCCCCGGCGGCCCGGATGGCAGGCGAGGAGCATCGCAAGCAGGATGGCGCCCGCGGACCGGAGCGCCCGGACGCGACCAGGCCGCGACACCCGCCAAGCGGCATACCGGTGCCACAGCAGAATGAGGCAGGCGAAGGTGGCCAACTGCCAGAGGCCCACGAGAAGGGGGCGCTCCCCCGCCGCGCTTTCCGAGTTGACCATCACGAAACCGATGGCCACCAGGCCCGCAGTGCGGGCCAATACGTGGCGCCACACGGGCCCAGCGGGCGCACCACCCTCCAGGCGCCGGCCCAAGGCGAACGGCATGGCCATGCCCACCATGAACAGGAAGGCGGGAAACACCAGGTCGGTGAAGCTCATGTAATCGGCCCCGATGGGCGCGTGGCGCAGCCACCAGGGAACGCCCCGCACACCATCCAGATCGTTCACGAAGAGCATCGCCAGGACGATGGCGCCCCGGAAGACGTCCAACGAATGCAGGCGGTCTGGGGCGGCTGGAGCCACGGCGGTTCTCCAGGAAGGCGGCCGATGGGCGAGCCGCCCCCATCTTGCCACCGCGCGCCGAGGCCTCAAGAAGATTTGCCTGAAGCCATTCGAATGAGTAGAAACACTCAGCGCATCTGGGCCAGCTTCACCCGGAGATCCATGATGGTGAACGGTTTCGTGATCACGCCCACGTCCGCGAAACGCTCCAGGATCCGCTCGTGGCGCTCGTCCTTGTAGCCCGTGGCCAGCAGCACCGGCAGGTCGCGCTTCAAGGCGCGGAGATGCGTCAGGGTTTCCTCTCCATCCATGCCCGGCATGCTGAGATCGAGGATCACCAGATCAGGGATGACGCCTGACTTCACCTGCTGGATGGCTTCGGGACCGCTGCTCACGGCCTCCACCTTATGTCCCAGCACCTCAAGCATGTCCGGCACCGTGTTCCGGATCAGGTCGTCGTCGTCCACCAGCAGGATCCGCAGATGGCTGGAGGGTCCCTCCGGAGCCTGCGGATGGGCGGAAGTCCACACAGGATTGGCCGCCAGGCTGGGGAAGAACAGGGTGATCTCGGTTCCATGGCCCGGAGCGCTCTGGATCTCCACCCGGCCGCCGTGGGCCCTCATGATGCCGTAGACCAGGGCCAGCCCCAGGCCCGTGCCCTTGCCTGCGGGTTTGGTGGTGAAGAAGGGTTCCATGGCCCGCTGTAGCACTTCGGGCGACATGCCGATTCCGGTGTCCTTCACGGTCAGCGCCACCTGGCCGCCGGGACCCGCCCCCGTGCGGAGCATCAGTTTTCCGCTTCCTGGCATCGCGTCCAACGCGTTCACGCTGAGGTTCATCAGGGCGTTCGAGATGGAACTCTCATCGCCAAGCACGTAGGGCAGCCCTTCCTCCAGATCCAGCTCCACCTGCACCTTCTGGAGCGTGGTGCGGGTGAGCAGCGCGGATTCCTTCCGCACCACCTCGTTGAGGTTCATGGGGCGGGGCTCGGTGACATCCTTGCGGGCGAAGTCCGTGAGCCCCTTGACCAGATCCCGGCCCCGGCCCGCCGCGTGGAGCAGCACGTCCATGGATTTGGAAAGGGAGGGGTCGTCCTTGTGCTTCTCTTTCAGGGCCGAGCCCAGGGACATGACCGCGCCCAGCACGTTGTTCATGTCGTGGGAGACGCCCCCGGCCAGGGCGCCGAGGGATTCCAGCTTCTGCGCATGGGCCACCTCGGCCTCAAGGCGCCGCCGGTCCTCTTCGGCCTTGCGCCTGACCGTCTCGTCCTGGACCAGGTTCACCAGCACATGCTCGCCCCCCACCTCCACCTGCTCCGTGGACCAGCACACGGACACCACATCCCCTGAGCGGGTGTTCAGGTCCGCATCCATGTCCCGCACCCGGCCCGTGTCCCGAAGTTCCTGGATGGCCGTCTCGCGGTTTCCGGGGTCCAGCCAGAGGCCCAATTCATAACTGGAGCGGCCCACCACTTCCTCGAGTGGGTAGCCGATCAACTTCAGGAAGGCGGGGTTGGCTTCGATGATCCGCCCATCGCCGGGCCGGCTGAGGACGATGCCCGCAGGCGATGCGTTGAACACCGCCAGGAATCGAGCCTGGCTCGCCCTCAGGGCCTCTTCCGCGGATTTCCGGTCCGTGATGTTGTCGAGCATCACCACGAATTCCCCGGGCGCGGGGCAGTAGGCCGACACCATCAACCAGGCCTTCAGAGCCGGAAGGAAGACCTCGAACTTGGCGGGCGTCCCCGCGCGAGCCACCTCGCCGAGCGCCTGGAACAATTCCGGGTTGTCCTCCCAAAGCGTAGGAATCACTTCGCTCACCCGGCGCCCCACCACCTCGCTGAGTCCCGTCACCCGCAGGTACGAGGGATTCACCGCCAGGTATTCCCAATCCGGACGGCCTTCCCTCTCGATCCACCGGCAATGGGCGAAGCCTTCCGACATGTTCTCGAACAGCGACCGGTAGCGGCCTTCGCTGACCAGCAGAGACTGCTCGGCGGTCCTGAGGGGCGTGATGTCCGAGACCATGCCCAACAGGAAGGCCTCGCCTCCGAGCTGGATCCGCTCCACGGACAGGAGCAGATCCCGAAGAACGCCGTCCCGCCGCAGGGACTGGAACTGGAAATTGCGCACCCTGCCTTCCCGGCGGACCCGGGCGGTCATCCGCTCCCGGTCCGCGGGGTGGAGGAAGACGCCTGCCTCCACCGCGGTCCGTCCAATAACCTCCGACCGGGACGACGCGAGGATTTCCAGGAGCGCCTCGTTCACCTCCACGAATTTGCCGTCCGACACGCGGGTGACTCCGATGCCCATGGGGCTGGAGCGGAACATGACGGCGAAGCGGGATTCGCTCTCGAGCAGGGCCGCCTCGGCGATGCGCCGGGCCCTCAGCATCTGGGCGGTCTCCAGGCTGTGGCGGAGGGCTTCCGCCAGGCGGGTGGGCCGGTCCTTCAGCACGAAGTCGGACAGGCCGCTCCGAAGCAGGTCGAGGGCCGCTTCCTCACCGATGCTGCCCGACACCAGGATCACCGGCAGATCCGGGAAACGCGCCTTGACGAGGGCCAGGCTGGCCCGGAAATCCATGCCAGGCACGTTGTAATCCGAGAGGACGGCATCCCAGCCGCCCGCCTCCAGGGCCCGTTCAAGGTCCGGCCGGCTGTCCACCCGGTGGTAGTCGCCCTCCACGCCGTGCTGCTTGAGGTTGCGCCGCACCAGCAGGTAGTCCGCTTCTGAATCCTCGATGACCAGAAGCTTCATAGCAGGTTTCATGGACGGGTCCCCTGGACCGGCGCCTCGTTGACCGCCATCCAGTAGATGCCCAGGCGGGCCACGGTCTCGGCGAACTGGGCGAAATCCACGGGTTTCCTCACATAGCTGTTGGCGCCTCCCAGGTAGCTGCGCAGGCGGTCCTGCTCCTCATCGGAAGACGTGAGAATCACGATGGGCTGCAGCCGGGTCCGCTCGTCCTGGCGCAGGCGGTTCAGCACGTCCAGGCCCCCGATCTTGGGCAGGCCCAGGTCGAGCAGCACCACCGCAGGCAGATCCGCGCCTTGCCGCGCCGCGAATTCGCCTTCCTGAAAGAGGTAGTCGAGGGCCTGCTGCCCGTCGCGGACCACCTCCACCTCGTTGGCGAGGTTCACCTTGCCCAGGGAGCGCAGCGTCAGCATCTCGTCCTGGGGATTGTCTTCAACCAATAGGATGCGGCGGGGTTTCATGGCTCTGGATCCTTTCGGGGGGAGGAAAGGGTGAAGAAGAAAGTGGCGCCCCCGCCTGGCGAAGCCTGGGCGTGAATCTCACCGCCGTGGCGATGGACGATGCGCTGCACGGTGGCCAGGCCGATGCCCATGCCCGGGAATTCGTCCTGGCGGTGGAGACGCTGGAAGGGCTGGAACAGCTTGGCGGCATAGGTCATGTCGAAGCCGGCCCCATTGTCCGCGACCCGGAAGAAGCGGCGGCCGTCCTGCTCCACGGAATCGAAGCAGATGGAGGGTTCAGACTGGTTCTGGGTGTATTTCCAGGCGTTCCCCAAAAGGTTGCGGAAGACCACCAGGAGCATGCGCGCGTCTCCCCAGGCCTCCAGTCCCTCTTCGATGCGCCAGGAGACGGGGCGCTCCGGCTCGTGCATCTCCAGATCCCGCCGAACTTCCTCCGCCATGCCCGACAGATCCACCGTGTGCCGCTCCAGCTGGCCCTGGGTGCTGCGGGACAAGGTCAGCAGGCCATCGATCAGGGCGCCCATGCGCTCACTTCCCGCCTGGATCTGATCCAGATAGGTTCCGGCCTGGGGCGGCAGGCCGGCCCCGAAATCCTCCACCAGGGCCTGGCTGAAGCCGCTCATGGCCCGGAGGGGGGCCCTCAGATCATGGGAAACCGCGTAGGCGAAGGCCTCCAATTCCGTATTCGCCGCGCTCAGTTCGGCCGTGCGCTCCTCGACCCGCCGTTCCAGGCTGACGTTCAAGCGCTGGATTTCCTCCTGGTACCTTTTCTGTTCGGTGATGTCCACGAGCGTCGAAAGGACATAGAGGTCGCCCTGCACCATCAAGGTCTTCGCGGCCAACTGAGCCACGAAGGTCCCGCCCTGGCGGTTGTGGAAGGCCTGCTCCCAGTCCCGCAGCACGCCCTGCTCCTTCAGGACGCCGACGAAAAGCTCCGCTTCCGCGACCGAGGGCCAGATGTCCAGCGGCCGCACCGATTTCCCGACGACTTCCTCCCGCCGCCAACCGGTGAGGGTCTCCCAGGTGGTGTTCACGTCGAGGACCAGGCCATCCTCCAGCCTCGTCAGCGCGATGGCGGCCGGGTTCTCGGCGAAGGCGGAAGCGAACATCTCGCGGGAGGCGCGAAGCGCGTCTTCCGCCTGTTTGCTCTCGGTGATGTCTTCGGAAAAGACCACGATGCCGCCGATCTCGCCATGGCCATCCTTCCAGGGCCGCACTTCCCACCGGAGCCATTGGGCGTGGCCGTCCTGGCGCTGGAAACGGTCTTCGTCCGAGCGGACGACCTCGCCCGCCAGGGCGCGGCGGTGGATGGCCTTCCAATCCTCGCCGATCTCGGGAAATACCTCGTAGTGGGACTTCCCGATCAGCTCCGCCTCCTCCAGTCCGTAGTCCTGGCGCCAGCGGCGGCTTACGGCCAGGTAGCGCATCGACTGGTCGAACATGGCCAGAGAAGCCGGCGCATGGTCAATGAAGAGCTGAAGACGGTTCTCGCTCTCCCGCAGCGCCAGCTCCGCCTGCTTCCAGGGCGTGATGTCCTGGAAAGCCCCCTGCAAGCGGGTGACCTTCCCGTCGACAAGGACCGGCTGCCCTTGGGTGCGCACCCACTTCGCCGCCCCCTTGGCGCTGATCAGCTCCAGCTCGAGATCGTAGGGACGGCCCAGCTCGACGGCCTCCTTCACCGCCAGTTCCATGGCCTCCCTGTACTTCCCATGGTAGAAACCCAGCCCCCGGATCGCCGTGGCCTTGGTTTGGGGATCCAGGTCGTGGATGCGCGCCACTTCTTCGGTCCACTCCCCGTCGCCGGTGGCCACGTCGAAGCCCCACCCGCCCACCTTGGCCAGGCGGCTCATGCGCACCAGCAGCTCCTCCTGGGAGGCCAGGGTGGCCTGGTCCTGCCGCCGGCTGGCCTCAAGCAGAGCCAACGTCTCCTGTTCGGCCTCGTCGAGGCGGTCGTGGAAGCGCCCAAACAACGTGGCCATCCCCATGAACACGAGCACCGAAGGAAGGAAGGCCCAATTCCCCTTGTGGAAGGTCAGGGCCGGGGGATGGAAGCAAAAAACCGCGAGCATCGCCGCCAGGGCCGCGGCTGGCAGAGCCCCGGCCATCCCCCCCACCCACGCGCTCATGAACACCGCGGGGTAGAACAGGAACCAGATGAGCGGCTTGAACTGCCCCCAAAACACCCACTGGGTCGCACAGGCCGCCAAGGGCATGAGAAGGGCCACCAACAGCCGCTGCGGCCGGCTGAGCCGGACCAGCAAGAGCCCTTTGCGGCTCATCGCAGTCACCGATGCAGCTTCCATGTCAGCGGAGGTCTTTGGGCAGAAAGGCACCAGCAAACAGCTGCGGGCAGGGAATGGAAGCGGCCATGGAGGTACTCCCTTGGGGGTTCCTTGATCGGAAGACCCCTAAGATCGGCGTTTGCCCACCGACAGTCAATTTTTGAGCAGGACGCTGGATGCGAATAGGTTGATTCCGGCAAGATCTGCGCCCGCCATTCCCCTTCGGCCTTCGGGAGGCCCCGGGTCAAATGCCCCCGGCAGAAGGATTGGAGGTGCCCGCGGAAAATCGCTCCATGGGATCCTTCCCTCGACCGGAAAAGTGAGGACAATCTGCCGACATCAACCTGTCCGGCTGTCCGGGAATGGAAGGAGTGCTCATGGCCAAGCCCATCGCATTGACCCTGAACGGCAAGAAGGTGTCGGTGGATGCCGAAGGTTCACGCATGCTGGCCCACATCCTGCGCGAGGACCTGGGCCAGACCGGCACCAAGATCGGCTGCGGCCAGGGCCATTGCGGCGCCTGCACCGTGCTCGTGGATGGCGAGGCCGTGCGCTCCTGCTCCACCTCCCTGGCCTCCGTGGCGGGCAAGGAGGTGCTCACCATCGAGGGTCTGGGGCTGCCCAATGCCCCGCATCCCGTGCAGGAGGCCTTCATGGCGCACCACGCCTTCCAGTGCGGCTTCTGCACGCCGGGCATGGTGCTCAGCGCCTATGCCCTGCTGAAGAAGACCCCCAAGCCGGACCGCCGGCAGGTGGCCGAAGCCCTGGATGGCAACCTCTGCCGTTGCGGCGCCCACGTGCGGATCCTCACCGCCATTGAAGACCTGGCGACCAAGGGAGGTGTCCGATGAGGCCGAGGCAGGAGCAGAGGGCCACGGGCCGAAGGCCCGCCCCCAAGGGGTTGGGCACAGGAGGTGCCCAATGAGGCCGAAGCAGGAGCAGAGGGCCACGGGCCGAAGGCCCGCCCCCAAGGGGTTGGGCACAGGAGGTGCCCAATGAACCGGCGCGACTTCCTCAAGGCCACGGGCGCCGCCACGCTCGGCACAGGCCTGCTCATCACGTTCCCCATCACTGCCCAGGAACCCGAGAAGATCCCCAGTGAAGTGCCCGAATATCCGAAGGACTTCAACGCCTACCTGCGCATCGGCCCCGATGGCCGCGTGGGCTGCTTCGTGGGCAAGATCGAAATGGGCCAGGGCAACATGACGGCCCTGGCGATGCTGGCCGCCGAAGAACTCGACGTGCCGCTGGATCAGGTGGACATGCTCATGGGCGACACGGATCTCTGCCCCTGGGACGGCGGCACCTGGGGCTCCCTGAGCATCTGGCAGTTCGGCCCCGTCCTTCGCGGCGCCGCCGCCGAGGCCAAGGCCGTGCTGCTGGAGCTGGCCTCCGGCAAGCTGGGGCTCCCCCCTGACCAGTTGCAGGTGAAGGCGGGGGTGGTGTCGGCCCTCCACGATGCCGCCAAGCGGGTGTCTTACGGCGAGCTGGTGCAGGGGAAACCCATCGAACGGCACCTCACCCGCGTGAAGGTGAAACCGGTGTCTGGGTTCACCCTGGTGGGCAAGGACGTGCCCCGCAAGGACGCGCGGCTCAAGGTGACCGGCGCCGCGCAGTACACCGCCGACATCGCGCCTGCGGGGCTGATGCACGCCTGCATCCTGCGCCCGCCGGCCCACGGGGCGAAGCTGATCACGGCCGACGCCTCCGCCGCCGAGAAGCTGCCCGGCGTGAAAGTGATCCAGATCGGCGAACTGGTGGCCACCCTCCACGCCCGCAGCGACCAGGCCCGCGAGGCCCTGGGCCAGATCAAGGCCAAGTTCTCCCCCTCGCCTTCCACCCTGGACGACCAGACCATCCACCAGCACCTGCTCAAGGCCGCGCCCCCAGCAAAGGAACTGGCGGCCAAGGGCTCCCTGGCCGCCGGGGAAGCCCAGTCGGTCCACCGGCTGGAGGCCACCTACCGCGACGGCTACGTGGCCCACGCGCCCATGGAACCCCACACGGCCCTCGCCCAGTGGGAGCGGGGCAAGCTCACGGTCTGGGCCTCCACCCAGGCCCCCTTCCTGCTGCGCAGCCAACTGGCCAAGGCCCAGGGGCTGACCGCCCGGAACGTCCGCGTCATCACGCCCTTCCTGGGCGGCGGCTTCGGCGGCAAGGGCTCCTGCCCCCAGGCCCTGGAGGCCGCCCGCCTGGCCAAGATCGCCGGATGCCCCGTGCAGGTGGCTTGGAGCCGCCAGGAGGAGTTCTTCCTGGACAGCTTCCGCCCAGCGGGCATCGTCAAAATCCGCTCGGGCCTCGACAAGAACGGACGGATCACCTTCTGGGAGCACCAGGTCACCAGCGCCGGGGAATCCGAAGCGGAAACCATGTACGACATCCCCCACCAGCGCATCACCTCGGCGGGCACCTGGATGGGCGGCGGGCCCGCGGGATACCATCCCTTCGCCATCGGCGCCTGGCGGGCCCCGGCGGCCAACACCAACGTGTTCGCCAAGGAGTCCCACATGGATTCCCTCGCCGCCAAGGCGGGCGTGGATCCGGTGGAATTCCGCCTGCGGCACCTGAAGGATCCGCGCGTCGTCGCCGCGCTGAAGGCGGCCGGAAAAGCCTTCGGCTGGATCCCGCATGCCAAGCCCAGCGGCCGCGGCTTCGGCGTGGCCTGCGCCAACCACCGGGACACCGTTGTGGCCGCCATGGCCGAAGTGGCCGTGGACAAAACCACGGGCGCCGTAAAGGTCAAGCGCGTGGTCATGGCCCAGGACATGGGCGTGGTGGTGAACCCCGATGGCGCGCGGCAGCAGGTGGAAGGCTGCGTGGTCATGGGCCTGGGCTACGGCCTGATGGAGGAAGTGAAGTTCAGGAACGGCCAGATCCTGGACGAGAATTTCGACACCTACCGGCTGCCCCGCTTCTCAGACATGCCCGCCATCGAAACCATCCTCATTCCCAATCCGGACCTGGCCGCCCAGGGCGGGGGCGAACCCGCCATCGTGGTCATGGGCGCCCTCCTCGCCAACGCCATCCACGATGCCATCGGCGTGCGCCTGTTGCAGATGCCCATGACGCCGGAGCGGGTCAAGGCCGCCCTGAAGGCCTGACTCCGCAGGCAATTCCATTGATGAAAGCTCAGCTCCGGATTTCCGTGAGAAAGCGCCCGGCGGCGGTCAGGAAATCCGGAGCCCAGGCGTGGCCGCCTTCGAAGCGGACGGCCTCCGCCTCGATCCCCAGATCGGCCAAGGTCGCGAGATCCTGTTCGAGCTGCGAAGCCGTGTAGAAGGGGTCCCCCTCGCCCCGCCCCAGCAGGATGGGCGGCAGGTGGAGGCCAGGGACCTCGGCGACATCCACGGGCAGATCTCCTCCGAGCACCACCAGCCCTTCGCATGGTCCGCAGTGGGCCGCGGCGCGCCAGGCCACGGCGGCTCCCTGCGAGAAGCCGGCGAACACGAGGAGCCCGCCCCCCTGGGCAGCTCGCAGCTCCGCCACCACCCGCCGCACGTAGGCCAGGTTGTCGAGGATGGCCTGCTCCCGGTCCAGGCGGGTCATCCAGGAACCCACCACCGCTTGGGTTTTCGGGCTGTAGAAACGATGCAGGGCCTGGATGGCCACCAAGGTCCAGCGCTCGCTCCCGGGAACACGCCGCAGGTCCTCCAGCAGCTGTTCGGCGTTCTGCCCATAGCCATGGAAGCCCACCAGGAGAGGCGCGCCCTCCCCCGACGGCACCACCAGGTAGCGCCCCTGGGTGGTGGCGGGAAGGGTGTGGACTTCAGTCATGGCCATGCCTCGAATCCGCGCGTCAACCCAGCTGGGCCGCGGGAATGCCCTTGACGCGGCGCTCCTCCAGCAGTTCGCCAAGGATCACCGCCGCCGCCGCCGCGTCAAGCAGGGCCTTGCGCTTTTCGGCCTTCACCCCCCGCTCGCGCAGCAGTCGCTCGGCTTCGGCGCTGCTGAGGTGCTCGTTCACGAAACAAACCGGCAGGCCGGTGCAGGCGGCCAGGTCCTCGCCGAAGGCGCGGGCCGCCGGAGCCGTGGCGCTTTCCGCGCCATCCTTGTGGCGCGGCAGGCCCACGGCCAGGGCCTGCACGCCCTCCTCCTTGCAGAGCCGGGCCAACCTCGCAAGGGTGCGCTCCTCCTCCTGGGGCCACACCTCAAAGGGCGACGAAAGAATCTCCAGCTCGTCCGAAAAGGCGAGGCCGATCTTCTTCGTTCCGTGATCGATGGCGAGCCAGCGCATCCCGCCATCCTATCCTCGCAGGGGCGTTCAGCGCGATTTAAGCTGAGGCCATGTCGCATGTCCTGACTGCCACGACCACCACCACCGCCCAGGGCGGGTGAGGATCGTGCGGACCTGATTCCACAAACATCTGCGCGACCCCGACCCCGCCACCACGGCGGGGTCGGCGCGCACATGGCCGCCTCCTCCCCATCCCAAGGAGGAACCATGTTGAATGCAGACGATCACCGCGCCCTGGGGCGCCAGCTCCGGCTGTTCCACTTCCAGGAGGAGGCGCCCGGCATGGCCGTCTGGCATCCCCGCGGCCAGGCATCCCCGCGGCCTGGTCTGCCTGCGGCTCCTCGAAGCACGGGTGCGGTGCGTCATGGAGGCCGACGGCTTCCTGGAAGTCCGCACGCCCCAGCTCCTGGAACAATCCCTTTGGGAGCGCAGCGGACACTGGCAGGCGTTTCGGGAGGGGCTCTTCGTGGTTCCGGGCACCCCGCCCGGGCCGTGAAACCCGTGAACTGTCCCGGCCACATCCAGATCCTGCAACGGCTCGCGCCCAAGTGGAGCGACCTTCCCCTCAAGCTCGCCGAATTCGGCGTCTGCCATCGGAACGAACCCACCAGCGCCCTCCATGGCCTGTTCCGGCTGGCGCAATTCACGCAGGATGACGGCCATCTGTTCTGCCTGGAGGGTCAGGTGGTGCCCGAGGTGGCCCGCTTCGCCCGCAGCCTCCTCGCCTTCTATGCCGAGGCCGGTTTTCCCGAGGTGAAAGTGGCCCTGGCCACCCGGCCGGAGCATCGCTTCGGCACAGATGATCTTGGGGACCGCGCAGAGCGCAGGCTGGCTGAAGCCGCCCGGGAGGCGGGCCTCCCCTGGGCCGAGCATCCCGGCGAGGGAGCTTTCTATGGCCCCAAGCTGGAGTTCACCCTCCAGGACCGCCAAGGCCGCGGGTGGCAATGCGGCACCATCCAGCTGGATTTTGTGCTGCCGGACCGATTCGCCCTCCAGTGCAAGGGCCCGGAGGGCCATCCCATCCGCCCCGTGATGCTGCACCGCGCCCTGCTGGGCAGCCTGGAACGGTTCCTGAGCATCCTGCTGGAACAGCACCAGGGTCTGTTTTCAAAGTGGGGGTGTGGCCGCGCGGGGTGCGGCGCCTCCGCGAGGCCCGTGATCTGCGCATCCCCTGGTTTCTGGCCCTGGGCGATCAGGAGGCGGCAGGGAATCCCTGGCCGATCCAGCCCCTGCGGGGAGAATGCCTGCGGCTGGCCCCTGACGATGCGGTGGCCTGGATGCTGGAGCAGAGCCGCTGACCCCCGCTGGATCGATGGGTGCCCACCCCCGAAAAAGTGTCACTCAGCCTGTTGAAAGTGTCACTTAGCCGATCCGTTCGACGAACCCAGCGGGCCCGGAGGAGGCCAAGGCTAGGATCCCAGGCAAACCCCCAGGGATCCGTCCAGATCCCCAACCCCAGAAGGAGGCTTCCATGGAGAAGCGGTTTGAGACGAAGAAGCTGAGCCTGAACAAGGAGACTGTCCGCTCTCTGAGTGAGGTTCAGGCGGCCGACGTGGCCGGCGGCAGGTCCAACGGCGGCACCTGCAACTGGAGCTGCTTCTGGTCCTGCGGAATCATTTGCCCCCCCACCGGCAACTGCCCTGTGTCCGTTCGGGTTTGCTAATGACGGTCAGCTGACGGTCCAACCTGCCGCGCAGGCTTGGACCCGGAAGCCGCGCACCACCCGTCTGGGGTGCGCGGCTTTTCACTGTCTGGGCACCTGGCACCCCAGACTCGCCATCTCCGGCTATGGTGAGTCCCGTGGAGACCACCCTTTCGCCCTGCCCCTCGTTCACCTTGGCCACCTCCCTGGGCCGGTTGCATCTGGGCTGGACGGAAACGGGCATCTGCCACCTGCGCTTCGCCGGTTTCTCCGGCAGCGAGACGCGCCAAGCCCCCGGCTGGGTGCTGGAAGCCTCAAGGCGGCTCCTGGCCCATCTGGGGGGGCGTCCTCAGGGATTGGAAGACATTCCCCTCGATCTGTCGGCCCTCAGTCCGTTCCGGCGGCAGGTGGCGGAGGCGCTTCGCGCCACGCGGCCCGGCCAGATCCTCAGCTACGGGGACCTGGCCCTGCTGGCGGGAAGACCCGGCGCGGCCAGGGCCGTGGGTCAGGCCGTCAAAGCCAATCCCATCCTCATCCTCGTGCCCTGCCACCGGGTGGTGGGCGCCCAGGGGCCCGGTGGCTGGAGCGCCTTTGGATCGCCCGAGGTCAAGGCCCGGCTGCTGGCTCTGGAGACCCCGCTTCTCCGAAACTGAGGAGGGCTCCCAGGCGCGCTTCCGGCTGCCCCGCCTGCGTGGCGCGAATGGGGGCCTTCGCCGCGTCGTTCCAAGGCAGGTCCGGCCACCAGCGCTGGCTGGGTGGCGCCGCGGGCTCAAAACCTTCGCCCGGCCGGGGCAGGGCCACCACCTGATCCGCGGTCCGGGCCGCCAGGATCCGCTCCATGGGCTCCGTCCAACCGTGGGTGGATAAATCGAAGAGGCCCCAGTGGACGGGCAGCAGGACCCGCCCACGCACCAAGCGATGGGCCTGCAGGGCCTGTTCGGGCCCCAGGTGCCAGTCAGGCCAGGCGGGATGATAGGCCCCCGCTTCGATGAGGGTGAGGTCGAAGGGGCCCAGGCGTTCCCCGATCTCCGCCAGCCCTGGAAAGAGGCCCGTATCGCCGGAGTAGTAGACCCGGTGCCCAGGCCCGGCAAAGGCGAAGCCGCCCCAAAGGCTGCGGTCGCGGTCCAGCAGCCCGCGTCCCGAGGCATGGCGGGCCGGGGTGCAGGTGATCTCCAGGCCTTCCACCCGCACGCTCTGCCACCAATCCAGCTCCGTGATGCGGGAGGCCGGAACGCCCCAGCCCGCCAGGCGTGCGCCCACGCCCAGGGGCACGATGAACCGCGTGTCCCAGTGGCGGATGCGGCGAAGGGTGCTGCGATCGAGGTGGTCGTAATGATCGTGGGAGATGGCCACGACCTGGGGCACGGGCAGCTCCTCCAGATCGATCAGGGGCGCGAAGAAACGCTTGGGACCGGCCCACCGGAAGGGCGAGGCGCGCTCACCCCACACGGGATCCGTCAGAACACGGACGCCGTCGATCTCCAGGTAGACAGTCGAGTGGCCCAGCCAGGTGGCGCGCAGGCCCGAATCCGAATCCGCCGCCAGCTCCCCGGCGCTGGGCCGGATGACCGGAAGGGATTGCTTGGGTTTCGAATGCGCGCTGCGGCGCAGCAGGCTCGCGATGGCCCCCAGGTAATCGTTCCAGAGAGGCTGGGGGCTAAGGAAACGCCCGCCCTTGCCCCGGGAGGCGCCGGGGAGGGGCCCCTGGGGGTTCGAAGCCTTCCCCATTGGTTTTTCAAGCATTGGCATCGATGGCTCCCACGCAATATTTGGACATTTGGACAAATATCGTCAACAAGCCAATATTGACATTCGGACATTTTTTGTCAACATCATTTCATGCGGGAAGCCAAGAAAGCCAAGGTGATCCAGGCCGCCGAGGCCTCCTTCCTGCGTTACGGCTACCGGCGCGTCACCATGGGCGACATTGCTTCGGCGGCGGGCCTTTCCCGCCCCGCCCTGTACCTGCATTTCTGCAACAAGGAGACCATCTTCGAGGCTGTGCTCCGGGCCTTCATGACCCGGGCCATCGAAGATCTGCGCGCGGGCCTGGCCCAGCAGGGCACCGTGGAAGACCGGCTCCGCTTCGCCTTCGACGTGTGGGCGGTGCGCCCCTTCGGCCTCCTCGCGGCCACGCCGGACGCGAAGGAGCTCATCGACTGCGGCTTCGAATTCGCCCGGGAGGCCATCAACCAAGGCACCGAGGCCTTCGAGGCGGAGCTGGCGGCCATCCTGGCACCTCGGCTGGGGTCCAACCCCGGGGCGGAGTCCCAGGCCCAGGACGTGGCCCGCATCCTCACCCGCGCCGTTCAGGGCTTCAAGCAGACGGCCACCTCGCCGGAAGATCTCCGGACCATGATCCACGGCCTCCTGAACCTGGTGCTTCCCTCCCTGGCGGTGGGCCGCAGCCCGGAAGCCTGAGCGCCGCCGGGTCATCCATACTGGTTCCGATGACGCGCTCCCTTCCCGATGCCCTGCTGAAGCTCCCCCACCGCCGGGACGTGCCCTTCTCGAAGCTCACCACGTTGGGCGTGGGCGGCCTCTGCCACTGGCTGTTCGAACCCACCACCGAACAGGAAGCCCAGGCCTTCGTCCGCGCCTGCGCCCGGGAGGGCCTGCCCTGGCGGGTGCTGGGGGGCGGCTCCAACTTGGTGGTGCTGGGCGACGTGGCCACGCCGGTGCTTCGTCTGGCCCTTCCCAAGACCGTGCAGCGGGAAGGAGACGCCCTTCGCGCCAGCGCCAGCCACGGCCACATCGCCTTGGCCGAGGCCGCCGCCGCCGCGGGCCTGTCGGGCCTGGAATTCGCCAGCGGCATCCCCGGCTCCCTGGGGGGCGCCATCCGCATGAACGCCGGGGCCTACGGCCGCGAATGGGTGGAGGTGCTCGCCCGCTACCGCTTCCTCACGCCTGAAGGCGAACTGGTCGAGAAGGCCCCGGAAGCCGGAGAGTTCCGCTACCGCTGGAGCTTCCTCACCGGGGGCCGGGTGATTCTTTCCGCCACGGCGCTGCTCGCTGAGGGCGATCCTGTCCGCATCCGCGCCCAGGTGGCGGAGTACCGCGGCAAGCGCGGCACCAGCCAGCCCCTGTCAAAGCGCAACGCCGGTTGCATCTTCAAGAACCCGCCCGGCCACAGCGCCGGCCGCCTCATCGACCAGGCTGGCCTCAAGGGCCTGCGCATCGGCGATGCGGAAGTGAGCCCCGAGCACGCCAACTTCCTGGTGAACCACGGCAAGGCCACCGCTGCTGAGTTCGCCGAATTAATGGAGCAGGTCCGCGCCGCAGTGCTAGAACAGGCAGGCGTCGCTCTGGAAGCGGAAGTGGAGATCTGGCGGGGTTGAGGCAACCTTCAAGGCAGCAGTCTCCAGCTGAGCCTCTCGTCGGCGCGACGTCCTTCCTGGCTATGCGATACTCACCTGATACCAAGGCTGGGCAACTCCCGGAGGATGTTTAATGCCGTTAGCAGCAGCCACCCGCGAGGAATTGAAGAGCCTGTACAACGCGCTGAACGACCGCGTGTTGGAACCGGGCGATCCCGTTTATGTGGCCCAAGTGAACCAAGGCAGCACCGATGCCGTGGCAGAGATTGCCACAGAAATCGATTGGCAGGATGGCGGCGGAGTGTGCCTGTTTACAGGCCAGCGGGGCACGGGGAAAAGCACCGAATTGAAGCGGTTGAAGCAGCAGCTGGAATCAGCAGGTGCCGTGGTGTTCTACACGGATCTCTCCGAATACCTGCTGCTCACAAAGGAAGTGGAAATCAGCGATTTCCTGGTTTCCATCGCCGGTGCCATGTCCGAGCAGGTGCTTCAGCGCTACCAGGCCTCGCCTGGGAACATCGGTTACTGGGACCGGTTCAAGGCGTTCTTGAATTCCAAGGTCGAGTTGAAGGAGTTCACCCTGAAACTGGAGGTGGTGGATATCAAGGCCTCCCTCAAGGCGGATCCAGACTTCAAGCGCAAGGTCCAAGAAGCCGCGAGAGGCTATGTCGCCCAGTTGATCCAGGAAGCCCATGGGTTTTTGGCCGAGTGCGTGGACTTTGTGAGGAAGCAGGAGGGCCAGGCTGACCTCAAGGTGGTGCTGCTGGTGGATTCGGTGGAGCGAATCCGGGGCGTCGGAAGCGAAGCCATGGCAGTGTACGAAAGCGTCAGGAATCTGTTTTTTGGCCATGCGGAAAGCCTTCGCATTCCCATGTTGCATGTCGTCTACACCATTCCTCCCTACCTTTCCGTATTGGCGGCAGGCGCCGGTACTTTGATGGGTGGCGCCGTGGCGCGGCGCCTGGTCAGCACCCACATTTTCAAGGACCGCTGCCGGGAGGGAGATCCGGAGGGTCTGGCGATCCTTCGGAAAGTCGTCACGACCCGATATCCAGCTTGGGAAAGGATCTTCAGCCGGGAAGCGCTGGAGAAACTTGGCATGAGCTCAGGGGGCGACCTTCGGGAGTTCTTCCGTTTGGTGAGACTCTGCCTGCCCGCCGTGCGGGACGATGCCCAATTGCCCCTGGACACTGAGGCTGTCAAACCTGCGGAGAATGCCGCGCGCAACGAAATGCTGCCCATTCCTGCAGAGCACCTCACCTGGCTTCAGCGCATCACCAAGACCCATGAGACCTGCCTGGAAAAGGATGCCGACCTGCCCACCCTTGCCCACTTTCTGGACAACCGGCTGGTCTTGAATTACCGGAATGGCAGTGACTGGTACGACGTTCACCCCCTTCTGCGCGAGGTCGTGGATAACCATGCCCCCACTGGAGCTTGATGCCGCCACGGAGCGCACCGCCCTCAACCTGTTGCGCCACCTGGAGTGGAATCCGGATGGGTTTTCCCTCCTGTTCCTGTTCGCCGATGTGGGGCCAGCCCTTCAATTGTCTGAATGGCTGAACCAGCGGTTGGTCCTCCAGCAAAGACCCCTGCGCTCGCTCCTGGTCGGTGACGCTTTTTTGAAACATCCCGAGCAGGCCCTCGATCAGCTCATGGACTTGTGCATGCAGCCATCGCAGTCCTCTGGAGCCGTCTGGTACGCCGCGCACCGCCATCCTGCCGACAAGCGATGGAACCAGGCCCGCCGCTCCTTCCTGGCCCGCTTGAATGAACGCCGATTCCTCCTGGAGCGGGATGCAAAAACCCCGCTGGTCCTGGTTCTCCCCTCGGAGTTCCGTTCCGACACTCGCAACATCGCGCCCGACCTTTGGCATGTGCGAGCCCTCAGCGAGGAACTGCGGGCCTCCGCGCCAGCCTTCTCCCAAGGCCTGGACGCTCAACCCCCGCCTGCGCCGATCCAGCAAGCAGCCCTTCTCCATCTGGGCACAGAAGACATCCTGCCCGCCTACCGGGAGTGGCAAAGGATGTCCACGCGCCCTAGCGATCAGCAGACGTTCCTCCCCACCCTGTGGCAAGCGGTCGAAGAGCTGTTAGGGGCGGGGCGCCCCGGAGATGCCGAAGAACTGGCCCTTCAGGCAGAGGCCACGGCCAGGCGAAGGTCAGAGACGGACCCCGCCCCAGCCACCCTCCGAGACCTCTCCATCTCCTTGGACCACCTGGGTCGCGTAGCCAAAACCCGAGGCGACTGGGCCCAGGCTGAAGTCGCATATGCCGAAAGTCTGGTCCTCGCCCGCCAGTTGGTGGAGCGCCTCGGCGACACGCCTGAATCCCAGCGGGATCTCTCCGTCTCCTTGAACAACCTGGGCAGCGTGGCCGTGGCTCGCGGCGACTGGGCCCAGGCTGAGGCAGTGTATGTCGAAGGCCTGACCTTGCGCCGCCAATTGGTGGAACGCCTGGGCGACACGCCCGAATCCCTCCGGGACCTCTCCGTCTCCTTGAACAATCTGGGCAGCGTGGCCATGGCTCGCGGCGACTGGGCCCAGGCCGAGGCCGTGTACGCCGAAAGCCTGACCTTGCGCCGCCAGTTGGTGGAACGCCTGGGCGCCACGCCCGAATCCCTCCGGGACCTCTCCGTCTCATTGAACAACCTGGGCGGCCTGGCCGAGGTTCGCGGAGACTGGGGGCAGGCTGAGGCCGTACATACCGAAAGCCTGACCCTTGCCCGTCAATTGGTGGAACGCCTTGGCGGTACGGCTGAATCTCTCCGAGACCTCTCGATCTCCTTGGACAACCTGGGCCTTCTGGCCAGAACCCGAGGCGACTGGGTTCAGGCCGAGGCTGTGCATGCCGAAAGCCTGACTATTGCCCGCCAATTGGTGGAACGCCTGGGGGGCACGCCCGAGTCCCTTCGAGACCTCTCCGTCTCCTTGGACAACCTGGGCCTTGTGGCCAAAAACCGAGGCGACTGGGTTCAAGCTGAAACCGTGTATGCCGAAAGCCTGACCTTGCGCCGCCAATTGGTGGAGCGCCTGGGCGGCACGCCCGAGTCCCTTCGAGACCTCTCCGTCTCCTTGAACAACCTGGGCCGTGTGGCCAGGGCCCGGGGCGACTGGGCGCAAGCTGAGGCCGTGTATGCTGAAAGTCTTGTCTTGCGCCGCCAATTGGTGGAACGCCTGGGCGGCACGCCCGAATCGCTCCGAGACCTCTCCGTCTCCTTGAACAACTTGGGCAGCGTGGCCGAGGCTCGCGGAGACTGGACTCAGGCCGAGACCGTGTATGTCGAAAGCCTTGCCCTCGCCCGCCAGTTGGTGGAACGTCTCGGCAACACACCCCAATCCCTCCGAGACCTCTCGATCTCCCTGGACAATTTGGGCGATGTGGCCAGAACCCGAGGAGACTGGCCCCGGGCTGAGGCCCTGTGTGCCGAAAGCCTGACCCTCACCCGCCAGTTGGTGGAACGCCTGGGCGGCACGCCCGAGTCCCTCCGGGACCTCTCCATCTCCTTAGACAACCTGGGCCGCGTGGCCGAAGCTCGCAGCGACTGGACTCAGGCCGAGACCGTGTACGTCGAAAGCCTTGCCCTCGCCCGCCAGTTGGTGGAACGTCTGGGCAACACACCCCAATCCCTCCGGGACCTCTCCGCCTCTTTGAACAACGTGAGCCGGGCAGCCAACGCGTTGGGAGACCCGGTCAGAGCCCAGAAGCTGGAAGCGGAACGAGCGGCCATCCTCCAGCATCTGGCTCGGAACGAGGAAGCAGCCCCAGATTCGCCACCCTCGATCTAACTGGCCGCTCCAGACCGGGTCTTGGCGCGACGCGCCTCGCTTTCGCGGATCATCTGGGCCAGGTCCGCGGCGGGACGGACCTCCCAGGGCCCCATCTTCACGCCGGGGTGCTTCGAGATCAGGTGAATGGCGTGATTGAGGTCCCGGGCTTCCAGGATCAGGAGCCCTCCCAGCAGCTCCTTGGTTTCGGCGTAGGGGCCGTCGGTGACGGACACGCTGCCGTTCTGATAGCGCACCATGGCGGCGGTCTCCGGCCCCTGGAGGCCTTCCCCGCCCACCCAGTGGCCGTCCTTTTTCAGGGTTTCGTCGTAGGCGAAGCAGGCGTCCACCATGGCGTTCTGTTCGGCCGGGGAAAGCTTCAGCCACTGCTGGACGTCGAGGTACCCGAAGCAGAGGTATTTCATGCAGGACTCCTTTTGGAAGGCGTATGAGGTTGCCTTCAAACCTAGTCGTTCGGGAAGGGGCCTCTTCGACAGGGACCCCTCACTTTTTTTCCAGTTCCCTCAAACGCCCTTCGAGAAACCGCCGTTCCGGCTCCTGCCGGGCCAGCTGGAGGGCCCGCCGGTACGAGGCCCGGGCCTCTTCGGCGCGGCCCAGACGGCGGCAGAGGTCCGCACGGACCGCGTGGGCCAGATGGTAGTCCTCCAGTTCGCGCGCTTCCATCAGGGCCTCCGCCAGCGCCAGCCCCGCCTGCGGGCCGTCGCGCATGGCCACGGCCACGGCCCGGTTGAGGCCCACCACCGGGGAGGGCGCGAGGCGGGTCAAGAGGGTGTACAGCCCCACGATCCGGTTCCAGTCGGTGTCCGAAGCCCCGGTGGCCTCCGCATGGGCGGCGGCGATGGCGGCCTGCAGCGTGTAGGGACCGATGCGGCGCGAGGCCATGGCCCGGTCCACCCACGCCTTCCCCTCGGCCACCCTCGCCGCATCCCACAAGGAGCGGTCCTGAGCCTCCAGCAACACGAGTTCTCCGGCGGGCCCGGTCCGCGCGGCTCCGCGGGCGCCCTGCAGCAACATGAGGGCCAGGAGGCCCATGACCTCTGGTTCCGGCAGCAGCTCCAGGAGCAGACGCCCGAGGCGGATGGCCTCCTCGGACACCTCCGGGCGGGTCACGGCGGCGCCCGAGGAGGCCGAATACCCCTCGTTGAACACGAGGTAGATCACCTGCAGCACCGCTCCCAGGCGATCCGGCAGGTCCTTCCGGCCCGGCACCTCGTAGGGGAGGCGCGCCTCGCGGATCTTGGCCTTGGCCCGGACGATCCGCTGGGCCAGGGTCGAAGGGGAGACGAGGAAGGCGCGGGCGATGGCCTCGGTGGTGAGGCCGCAGACTTCCCGCAGCGTCAGCGCCGTGGAGGCTTCCAGGGGCAGAGCCGGGTGGCAGCAGGTGAAGATGAGCCGGAGGCGGTCATCCTCCAGCTCCTCCTCCAGAAAATCCGGGATGCTTTCCGCGAGCGGCTCGGTCCAGGCTTCGAGGGGCACCTGGAAGCGCGCGGCCCGGCGCAGGCGATCGATGGCCTTGAACCGGCCCGTGGACACCAGCCAGGCCCGGGGTTGATCGGGCATGCCGTCCCGGGGCCAGGATTCCAGGGCCGCGGCGAAAGCATCATGCAGGCCGTCCTCCGCCAGATCGAAATCCCCCAGCAGGCGGATGAGGGAGGCCAGGATGCGGCGCGACTCTGACCGGAAGAGGGCCTCCACCGTTTCCGGGATGCCTTCGGGATGGGTCGCGGCCATGCGGGCATCCTCCCATAAAGACGCGGCGCCGGCCACCCGGCCCCGTCAGGCGGTAGACTGGCAGCCATGTCGATGCTTCCCCGCACCCGCCCCAAACGCCCCTGGATGCCCTGGGCGCGGGCGGGCATCACCCTCGTGGTGATCGGGGCCGCGGGCTGGGGGCTCATGGAGCTGGGAACCCGCTACCTGGGCCTGCAGAAGCTGGTCATCGAGCAAGTGAACGTGAGCGGCTGCCGGGGCGAGCGGCAGGCGGAGATCCAGAAGCTGGCCGAGCAGCTGGTGCTGGGCAAACCCCTTTTCTGGGTGGACGCGGAGGAGCTGCGCGCCCGCATCGAGGCCAAGCGCTGGGTGCGGGGGCTCCAGATCCGCAAGGACCCTCCGGACCGACTCAGCTTGGCCATCGAGGAGCGGCGTCCCGTGCTGTGGCTGGTCCGGAGCAACGGCGTGTTCCTGGTCTCCGACGACGGAGTCCTGCTGGACCGTGTCAATCCCGCCAATTTAAACCCCATTCCCGTGGTGGTGGACCCCTCCAGCCAGACAGATCAGGGATTGGCCCGTCTGGTAAGCGCTGCACGGATCCTCCGGGAGAAACAGCAGGGTTTTTATGAGCGCATCACTGAACTTCGGGATAGCACAAAAGGGCCTGTGGCCTACATCGAAGGACTTTCGGCACCGATTTTCCTGTCCCGCCAGGATGTGACGAAAAACGTTCCTAATTTCCAGGGACTCTTCGTGGATCGCCTGTCCCAGCGGCCGGATCTGGCCCGGCTCCGCTACGTGGACCTGCGCTGGGATGACGAAGTGGCCGTGGGCGAACCCGAGGACGCTCCCGCCCCAGCAAAGCCGCCACGCTGAACTGCGCCGGAACAAATCGCGGTTTTCCCCGCCGGGAATCCTCGATTTCCCGGGGGAAACTGGTATAAACCTAGAGCAAGGAAAAGGACTTTCATGCAGCAGCGCGCCGTACTTCTGGGACTCGACCTTGGGGCAAGCAAGGTGGTGGCGGTGGTGGCCGTCCAGGAGGAAGACGGGACGCTCAATGTGACCGGCACCGGCCAGGCCTCGCCCCAGGGGGGCATGACCCAGGGCCAGATCACCGACATGGACCTCAGCACCCGGGCCATCGTGCGGGCCGTGGAAGAGGCCATGAACACCGCAGGCCAGGCCAAGGTGGACGGCATCCGCGTGGCCGTGGACGGCATCCAGTTCAAGGGCGAGAACCTGCGCGACTCGATCACCATCAGCAGCGGCGACAAGATCATCACCGCCTCGGACCGCGACCGCGTGCTGGAGCAGGCCACCAACAGCTGCAAGCTGGCCAAGGAGGAGCTGGTCCTCCATCGCATCCCCCAGATCTTCCACATCAAGGGCCAACGGGACATCCGCAACCCCGTGGGCATGTTCGGCGAGACCCTGGAGGCCGAAGTCCGCATCGTCGTGGCCCCCAGCCCCGTGATCCTGAACATCCAGCTGGCGCTGAAGAACGCCGGCCTGCATGGCGCGGACCTGATGTATTCGCCCCTGGCCAGCGCCGAGGCCGTGTTGAGCCGGGAGGACCGGGAGAACGGCGCCGTGGTGGTCGACATCGGCGAGCAGCTCACCCACCTGGGCATCTTCCTCCACGGCACCCTGTTCCATTCCGCCGTCATTCCCATCGGCGGCGCCCACTTCACCCGCGACCTGGAAATCACCAAGCATCTGGGGGGCATCGCGGCCTCCGAACGCATCAAGATGCGCTTCGGCACCGTGCTGCCCAGCCACGTGCCTGCGGAAGAATCCGTCGAGCTGGAAGAAGAGGGCCGCCTGGTTTCCCGCCGCGAGATCGCCGAAGTGCTGCAGGCCCGCGCCGCCGAACTGCTGAACCTGGTGCTGGCCGAAATGGGCCGCACGGGCCTCATGCACGAGATCCACGGCGGCGTGCATTTGGTGGGCGGCGGTGCCCTGCTGACCCATCTGCCCATCCTCGCCCAGACCCTCCTGGGCCGGCCCCGCGTGGTGCTGGGCCGCATCCAGGGCGTCATGGGCCTGCCCCAGGCCACCGGCAATCCCTTCTTCGTCAACGCCCTGGGCGCCGTGAAGGCCCTCTCCCGCGACATGAGCGAGGTGCGCGGAAAAACCGACCGGGGAGACGGCCTCCTCGGGCGCTTCAAGAAACTGTTCTAAAACCCACCACGGAGACACAGAGTGCATGGAGAACTGATTCACGGAGAGATCACGGAGAAAGTGCTAGGGGCCGCCATCGAGGTCCACAAGCACCTGGGCCCGGGCCTCCTCGTGGACGCAGCATTCCGGCTCGACCTGGTGGCCGAAGGCAAAATCATCGTCGAGTTGAAGAGCCAGGAGGGCATCCATCCCATCCATGAGGCTCAGCTCATGACCTACCTAAAATTGACCGGCATGCGGGTGGGCCTGCTGCTGAATTTCAATGTTCCAATGATGAAGGACGGCATCCTCCGTCGCGTCGTGTAACCCTCCGTGTTTTTCTCTGCGTCTTTCCTCAGTGTTCTCCGTGTCTCCGTGGTGAATCCTGCCTTTTGAATGTCCCTCCCCGGGAGCCCCGATGTCCGAGACCCCCTTCCTGCCCTGCCCCCACAGTCTGCCTGGCGCCAACATCAAGGTGCTCGGCGTGGGCGGCGCGGGCTGCAACGCCATCAACCGCATGATCGAGAGCGGCGTCACCGGCGTGCAGTTCATCGCCATGAACACCGATCAGCAAAGCCTCGCCCAGAGCAAGGCCCACCTGAAGCTGCCCCTGGGGCCCCAGAGCAGCCGCGGCCTGGGCGCGGGCGGCAGCGCCGAGCGCGGCGCCGTGGCGGCGGAGGAAAGCCGCGAGGAAGTGCTGGCGGCCCTCCAGGGCGCCGACATGATCTTCATCACCGCCGGCATGGGCGGCGGCACGGGCACCGGCGCGGCGCCGGTGCTGGCCAGTTACGCCCGCGAACTGGGCGCCCTCACCGTGGCCGTGGTCATCACGCCCTTCGCCTGGGAAGGCCGCAAGAAGGGCGATCTGGCCCTTTCCGGCCTCGGCAACCTGCGCGACACCGCCGACACAGTCATCGTGGTGAGCAACGAGCGCCTGAAGAATGTCTGCGACGCCCGCGTCACCATGAAAGAGGCCTTCCGCGTGGCGGACGGCGTGCTCATCCAGGGCGTGCGCGGCATCGCTGATCTCATCCTCAAGCCCGGCATCATCAACGGCGATTTCGCGGATGTGGAAGCCGTCTTGAGGAACGGCGGCGAGGCCCTCATCGGCACTGGCGCGGGCCGCGGCGAAGAGGCCGTCATGGACGCCCTGCGGAAGGCCCTGGCCTGCCCCCTGCTCGAACGCGCCCAGAGCGGCGCCGCGGCCAACGTCATGGTGTCCATCACCGCCGACTGGGAAGTCATGGAGGCCTCGGCCATCGAGACGGCCATGAACTACCTGCAGGACCACTACAGCGGCCGGCCCGACATCAAGGCCTGCACCGTGGAAGGCGAAGGCATGGAGGACCGCGTGCTGGTCACCGTGCTGGCCAGCGGCTTCGATCAGGAGGACCGGCTGCTGGAGGAGCGGCGCAACAGCCTGCACCTGGGCAACCCCGCCGATGGGGCCGCCCAGGCCTACACGCCCTCGACGGTGATCCAATCCCAGCCCCTCCCTCCCAACGTGGTAAGCGGCCGGGTGTACGGCGAGGTGCCGGCGGGCGAACCCCAGGGGCCCACCCCCACGCGGCTGCTGCCCCAAGCCCCCACGCCCAGCGGCGAACTGGCGGGCGCCGCCGAAGACCTTCACGTGCCCGCCATCATGCGGCTGGGGCAGGGACGGCTTCCCATCGAGTAGTCCGCCCCACCCGGCCCCACCCGGCGATGGAAGGGTCTTCATGTCCATGCCTGAGATGACCCCACCCCCCGGCACCCCGCTGCTCCGCTTTGTGGGCGACCGGGTGATGTTTTCCTTCGGCTATCCCCAGGCCGCCCCCACCCAGCTCGCAGCCGACGGTTGGCGCGCCTTCCTGCGCACCAACCTGACCCGCGGCAAGAGCGCCCGGGAGGAGGCCCTGGCCTTGCTGGGCGAGGAATCCGGCGATCCTGGCGGCTCTGCCTGGCGCGACATCCCGTTGCGGGAGACGGCAGGGGGCTGGAGCCTCGACCTGGCCCTGGCGGAACCCGGCTTCTTCTCCGCCAAGGCCTACTGCGTGGATCCCCAGGGCCGCCAGCACTGGCCTGCGGGGGGCAATGTCGACCTGTCCGTCCACCCCAGCCACTTGCGCACCGCCAACACCATCTACTGCGCCTTCCCCCGCATGTTCGGAGGAGCGGCTGGGCGGCAACGGCCCGACCTGGCCGGGGCCGTGCAGGCGCTGGACGGCGCGGGCTACACCGTCATCCCCCCCTCGGGCCGCCTGCGGGATCTCGCCGCCGCCGTGCCCCACATCATGGACCGCCTGGGCAGCCGCATCCTGCACCTGCTGCCCGTGGGCCCCGTGCCCGCCACCTTCGCCCGCATGGGCCGCTTCGGAAGCCCCTATGCCCAGCTCGATCTGACCGCCATCGATCCCGCCCTGGTGGAGTTCGACCGCCGCACCACCGCCGTGGAGCAGTTCCAGGAATTGACAGCGGCTGTCCACCAGAGGCAAGGGCAAGTCTTCCTGGATATCCTGGTGAACCACACGGGGTGGGGTTCGCGGTTGCTGGAGCACCGGCCGGATTGGTTTCAGCGCAACGCCGACGGCACCTTCCACAGCCCCGGCGCCTGGGGCACCACCTGGGAGGACCTGGTGGAGCTCGACCACGGAAGCCCTGCCCTGTGGGACACCGTGGCCCGGGCCCTGCTGGTTTGGTGCGGCCGCGGCGTGGACGGCTTCCGCTGCGACGCGGGCTACATGGTGCCCCTGCCCGCCTGGCAGTACATCACCGCCAAAGTGCGCCAGGCCTACCCGGACACGGTGTTCCTGCTGGAGGGCCTGGGCGGCGCCTGGGAAGCCACCGAGGCCCTCATCACCCAGGGCGGCATGCAGTGGGCCTATTCCGAACTCTTCCAGAACCACCACCCCGTCGAAGTGGCGCGCTACCTGGACCACTGCCTGAGGCAGGGGCAGCGCACCGGCCTGCTGGTGCACTACAGCGAAACCCACGACAACCTGCGCCTGGCGGCACGGGGCGCGTCCTGGTCCCTGCTGCGCAACCGCCTCTGCGCCCTGGCGGGCCAGAGCGGAGGATTCGCCTTCACCGCCGGCGTGGAGTGGCTGGCCACCGAGAAGGTGGACGTGCACGAGGCCCGCGATCTGGCCTGGGGCGCCACGCCGAACCTCGTAGAGGAATTGGCGGCCCTCAACCGCCTGGTATCGGACCATCCCTGTTTCTTCGACGGTGCGGAAGTGCTCCGGCTCAGCGCCGACGACGCCCCCGTGCTGGCCCTGCAGCGGACTTCCGCCGAGGGACTGGACCGGACGCTGGTGCTCATCAACCTCGACACCGAGAAGGCCCAGCCCTGGCGGCTCGCCAAGACCCCCTGGGCCCGGCCGGCGGAAGCCACCGTGGATCTGCTGGGGCAGGCGCTTCCCAGCGTTCAGGCCCAGTCCGAAGATGGATGCTGCGCTTGGCTGTTGCCCCCTGGAGCCAGCTACTGCCTGTCTGCCCATGCCGCGCCCCAGGGCCTGGCGGGTGAGGCCTATCGCCGGGCCCGCGCCCAGGCCGCCTGGGCCCTGGAATGCCTCGCGGCCGTGCATCCTGCGGAAGGCCTGGGCCCCGCGGATTGGCGCAGCCTGGCCAGCCGCGCAGCGCGCGATCCCGAGGCCTTTCTGGCGGCCCTGCCTCGGTTGGGCGGCACCGCCCTTCAGGCCGATTTGCTCGGGGCCCTGGATGCCGCCCTGGCGGCCCCGGGTTTTCCACGGGTAACGGTGTGGCGCACCGAAAACGTGGGGCGCGTGAGCCTGGTGGCGCCTCACCACTGGCTGCTGGTGCGGGAGGAGGCCCCCTTTACCCTGACCCTGAGCCTGCCCGGACAGAGCGATCTCCACCTGCGCAGCGTGCCCATGGACGAGGGCTTCGCCGCCGCCATTCCGCCCCTGCCGGAACGGCAGGGCGACGCGGCGTTGTGCCTGCAGCCGCACCGCGCGGGCGCGGTCCGCCTGCAGGCGGTGCTCCGTTTCCTGCCGGCAGCTTACGTCCCGCCCCCCCCCGGGCGCGGCGGCCTGGCCCTGCTTACCAACGGCCGGGGCGGCATGGCGCGGCTTCATGCGGACCTGGGAGCCATCGCCTCCAAGTACGATTGCCTGCTGGCCGCGAACCTGCACCCCACTTCACCATCGGACCGCCATGTGCTGGCCAAGCGGCTGCGGGCCTGGGTGAACGCCGATGGTTTCATCACGGCCCTGGATGGCCACAACCTCCTCCGTTTTGAAAACGGCCCCACGGCCCGCTGGACCTTCCTCGCCAGCGCCGGGGATGGCCGCCGGGTGGAGGTGCGGCTGGAAGCCCACATGCCCGAAGACGAGAACGCCGTGCTGCTGCGCTGGTCCCGCCCGGCCAATGAGGGAGCGGACACGGAGCTGCCTTCGCGCCATTCCGTGCGCGTCACGGTGCGGCTGGATCTGGAGGACCGTTCCTTCCACGGCGAAACCCGCCTCGACGAAGGCCTGGAAAGCCACTTCCTGGCCTCCACCCAACCGTTGAAAGACCGCGCGGGCTTCCGCTTCGCCCCGGCTCTGGGCCGGCACCTAGAGGCCTGGACGGCAACTGGGGCCTACCACCCTCAACCGGAAGCCTGCCGGGGCATCGCCCATCCCATCGAGGCCAGCCGGGGATTGGCGGCCATGGGCGATGCCTGGAGCCCCGGCTGGTTCGATCTGGCCCTGCCGCCCGGATCCGACCTCCGCATGGTGGTTCGTACCGAAGAGAAAGAACTCCAGCCCTTTGAATTCCCGGAACCCGCCGCGGCCCAGGACCTGCCCCTCCGCCTGAAGGAGGCCCTGCGGGCCTTCCTGGCCCGGCGGGAGGACGGCCTCACGATCATCGCCGGCTATCCCTGGTTCCTGGATTGGGGACGGGACACGCTCATCGCCTGCAGGGGCCTGCTCGCCGCGGACCGGGCCGAAGACGCGGGCCTCATCCTGCGCACCTTCGCCGCCCTGGAAGCGGAAGGCACCCTGCCCAACATGCTGGGAGCCGACCACACGGGCGACCGCGACACTTCGGACGCTCCGCTGTGGCTGGCCGTGGCCTGCGAGGAGGCGGCGGAACGCCTGGGCCCCGCCTTCTTCCATGCCGGGGCTGGTGGCCGCACCGTTCTCGACGTGCTGACCTCCCTCGGCGAACACCTGCGCCGCGGGGCACGGAACGGCGTCCGGATGGATCCGGAATCAGGCCTGCTCTGGAGCCCGGCCCACTTCACCTGGATGGACACCCGCTACCCCATGGGTTCCCCCCGGGAGGGCTACCCCGTGGAGATCCAGGCCCTGTGGATCCGCCTGCTGCGCCTGCTGGAACGCCTGTGCGCCCCCAGCGACGGCGAGCCCTGGTCTGCCAGCGCCGCCCGCGCCGCGGCCTCTCTCGAAGCCTTCTGGCTGCCGCAGCAGGGCTGGTTCGCGGACGTGCTGCTGGCGGGGCCCGGGATCCCGGCCCGCCAGGCCCAACCCGCGGACCATCTGCGCCCCAACCAGCTCTTCCTGGTGGCCCTGGGCCTGGTGTCCGGGGAACGCGCCCGGAGCGCCGTGGCCGCCTGCGCCCGCCACCTGCTGGTGCCCGGGGGTCTGCGCAGCCTCGCCCCGATCCCGGTCTCCGTGCCCCTGCCCATCTCCGCCCCATGGGGCGGCACCCTCAACGATCCCACCCGGCCCTACCAGGGCCGCTACGAAGGCGACGAGGACACCCGGCGCAAACCGGCCTATCACAACGGCACGGCCTGGGTCTGGCAACTGCCCCTGCTTTGCGAGGCGCTGGATCTGGCCTGGGATGGGGATCCCCCCGCCCGGGCCACAGCCCGGGCCTGGCTGGGCTCCCTGGCGCCGCTCCTGGATGAAGGCTGCCTGGGCCAACTGCCGGAAATTCTGGACGGCGACGCGCCCCACACCCCGCGGGGCTGCGATGCCCAGGCCTGGAGCGCCAGCGAAGCGACGCGGGTTTGGGCCCTGCTGGCCTGATCCCGCAATTCACCATGGCCAGATGGGACTACCCCGGGTAAGAATGGCCTCCTCACCCCGCAAACAAATCCCCCCACCGCCCAGGGTTTCCAGGAGGCCCCATGCCCTTGCCCACGGTCCCTTACCATGTCGAGACGCTCAGCGACCAGGAGCACCTGGCCCGGGCCCAGCGCTTCTACGAGCTGGTGAACCAGCGCCGCACCGTCCGCGAATTCAGCGACCGCCCCATCCCCGATGGCGTGCTCGAGCAATGCCTGCTGGCCGCGGGCACCGCTCCCAGCGGCGCCCACAAGCAGCCCTGGCGCTTCGTGGTGGTGCAAGATCCCGCCGTCAAGAAGGCCATCCGCGAGGCCGCGGAAAAAGAAGAGCACGACAACTACGAGTGGCGCATGAGCGAGGCATGGAAGCGCGACCTGGAGCCCCTGGGCACGGACGAGCACAAGCCTTTCCTGGAAATCGCGCCCGCCCTCGTGGTGGTCATGGCCCTCAAGCACGGCGATGCGGGCCCCGAGGCCATGCACTACTACGTGCAGGAGAGCGTGGGCATCGCCACGGGCATGCTCATCTCCGCCATCCACGCCGCGGGCCTGGCCACCCTCACCCACACGCCCAGCCCCATGGGCTTCCTGCAGAAGGTGTTGAACCGCCCCAGCCACGAGCGCCCCTTCGTGCTGCTGCCCGTGGGCTATCCCGCCGAAGGTTGCCAGGTGCCCGACCTGCACCGCAAGAGCCTGGACGAGATCAGCGTCTGGCTCTGAGCCGACCTGACCTCATCCAAGCGAAAGAAGCATGGAACGAACCGCTTCATCCAGGATTTCCAGATTGCGCAGGGTGGCATCCAAGGTGCGCCAATCCTCCTGGAACCGCTCGAAGGCCACCCCTTCGTTGAGAAGCCGCACCCGCCGGATGGCTTCCATGATGTCCGCCAGGTAGAGCCTGGAGTCACGCGACATCGAGCAGATCCTTTTCGATCAGGGCCCTCAGGCAGGCCGAAGGCTCCTGGCCGTGGCCGGACCTGCAAACTCGACGAAGGTGTCCATGTCCGAATCCGGATGGGCTCATCCCGGGAGACGCTCCCAAACAAGGCCAGGCGTGCCACGGCAAAGCGATCCTTGAGATCCGGCAAGGCTTCGTGCAAGCGAAGGACTGTGGTCTCTCGATCCATGGTTCGACTCTCTTGCGAGTATGGAGCACCCCTTTGAGCCAAGCGGGCGAACAGGAGAATACAACCGCGCCAACCCTCCACGTCCTAGAATGACCCATGGAACCGCCCCGCCTCACCTCGACCCTAGGCGACCTGGATCTGCACTTGCTGGGCGAGGGCACGCATCTTCGGGCCTACGACAAGCTGGGTGCCCATCCCCGGACGGTGGACGGCGTGGCGGGCGTGGGTTTCGCCGTGTGGGCGCCCAACGCGCGGTCCGTGAGCGTGGTAGGCGATTTCAACGGCTGGGACGGCCGGGCCCATCCCATGGCCCAGGTGGGCCCCAACGGCTTTTGGGAGGTTTTCATTCCCGGGCTGGTTCCGGGGATGCTCTACAAGTTCGAGCTGCACGGCCCCGACGGCCGCCTCCTGCCCCTCAAGGCCGACCCTTACGCCTTCCGTTGCGAGCGGGCGCCCGGAACGGCCTCCATCATCCACGGCATCCAGCCCCATGCCTGGGGAGACGGCGCCTGGATGGAGAAACGGCGGCATACCAAGGCCCACCAGGCGCCCATCAGCATCTACGAACTGCACCTGGGCTCCTGGCGGCGGCGGCCCGACGGCAGCTTCATGAACTACCAGGAGATCGCCGCGGACCTGGCGCCCTACGCGAGCTGGCTGGGCTTCACCCATGTGCAGCTGCTGCCGGTGACAGAGCACCCCTTCGATCCCTCCTGGGGCTACCAGCCCCTGGGCCTCTTCGCCCCCACCAGCCGTTTCGGCGGGCCCGAGGATTTCAAGGCCTTCGTGGACACGCTGCATCAGGCGGGCCTCGGCGTCATCCTCGACTGGGTGCCAGCCCACTTTCCCGAGGATGACCACGGCCTGGGGCGCTTCGACGGCACCCATCTCTACGAGCACGCGGACCCGCGCCAGGGCCGCCATATGGACTGGGGCACCCTCATCTACAACTACGGCCGGGTGGAGGTGCAGAACCACCTCATCTCCAACGCGCTGTTCTGGCTGGACCAGTTCCACATCGACGGGCTCCGCGTCGACGCCGTGGCCTCCATGCTCTACCTGGACTACAGCCGCGAGGACGGCCAGTGGATCCCCAACCGCCATGGAGGGCGAGAGAACCTGGAGGCCGTGGCCTTCCTGCGCCGCCTGAATGAAACGGTGTACGCGCAGTTCCCCGACACCTTCACGGTGGCGGAGGAATCCACCGCCTGGCCCGGCGTGTCGCGGCCCACGGACCACGGCGGCCTGGGCTTCGGCTTCAAATGGGACATGGGCTGGATGCACGACACCCTGCGCTACCTGGGCGAAGGCATGATGGCCCGTCCCCACCACCACGACGGCATCACCTTCTCGATGCTGTACCACGACGCCGAAAACTATGTGCTGCCCCTGTCCCACGACGAAGTGGTGCACGGCAAGCGGAGCCTTTACGGCCGCATGCCCGGAGACGCCTGGGAGCGCATGGCGAACCTGCGCCTGCTCTACGCATGGCTCTTCGCCCACGGCGGCAAGAAGCTGGTCTTCATGGGCGGCGAGTTCGCCCAGGGGCGGGAATGGAACCATGACACGGCCCTGGACTGGGACCTGCTCAATCAGCCGGCCCACAAGGGAGTCCACGACCTCCTGCGCGATCTCAACGACCTCTACCGCCGCTATCCCGCCATGCACGAGGGCGACTGCCAACCGGGCGGCTTCGCCTGGATCGACTGCGGCGACCGCTTCAACAGCGTGCTCACCCTCCTGCGCCGGGCCGGCGATCCAGCGGATTTCGTGGCCATCGCCTTCAATTTCACGGCCCTGCCCCAGCGCGGATACCGCATCGGAGTACCCTCGGCAGGGACCTATGTGGAATTGCTGAACACCGATTCCATCTATTACGGAGGACGCAACGAAGGCAATGCGGGACGCCTTCAGACCGAAGCCGTTCCCGCCCATGGTTTCCCCCAGTCCCTGAACCTCACCCTGCCGCCCCTGGCAGCGCTCTTCTTCAAACCCGAAGCCTAGACCCCCGCGTTTTTTCAGGATCCAGCCATGGACAAGCTCCTTCCCAAGCTGCAGAAACTCACCCAGAACCTCTGGTGGACCTGGAGGCCCGAGGTGCGGACCATCTTCCGGGACCTGGACCTGGATCTGTACCACCGGACCCACCAGAACCCCATGTCCGTGCTCAAGCAGATCGCGCCCGAACAGCTGGAGAAGCGGGCCGCCGACGTGGACATTCCCGCCCGGGTGGACCGCGCCCTCCGCCAGTTGCACGAGTACCTGACGCCGGTCACCACCTGGGGGCTCACCCACGCAGGCGCCATGCGCTCGAGGCCCATCGCCTACTTCTGCATGGAGTTCGGCATCCACGAGTCGCTGCCCATCTATTCCGGCGGCCTGGGCATCCTGGCGGGCGACCACCTGAAAGCCGCCTCGGACCTGGGCGTGCCCCTGGTGGGCGTGGGCCTGCTCTACCACGAGGGCTACACCTCCCAGGTGCTCAACACCGAGTTCTGGCAGCAGGACGTGGTGGAACCGTTCGATGTGGCGGACCTGCCCCTGGTGCCCGCCCTGGACCGTTTTGGCGAGCCCGTCCATGTGTCCGTGGAACTGCCCGGACGCCAGGTCCATGCCGCCGTGCTGGAAGTCCAGGTGGGCCGCATCCGGCTCATCCTCCTCGATACCCGCGTCAAGCAGAACGATCCCAAGGATGTGGCCCTGGCGGCCCGCCTCTACGGCGGCGACCAGCGCATGCGCATCGAGCAGGAGCTGCTCCTGGGCGTGGGCGGCGCCCGCGCCCTCCGCGCCCTGGACATCACAGCCAGCGTGTTCCACCTCAACGAGGGCCACTCCGCCTTCGCCCTGCTGGAACGGGCCCGCTACCGCATCCAGCATGATGGCCTCGAACCCCACATCGCCCTCCAGGAAGTGGCGGCGGCCTCGGTGTTCACCACGCACACCCCCGTGGACGCGGGCCACGACCGCTTCCCCGCGGATCTGGCCGCCGAGCACCTGCGCCCCCTGGCCGATGGCCTGAAGCTCGCCCTGGATGAAGTCATGGGCCTGGGGCGGGTGAACCCCCACGACCACGGCTCTCCCTTCCTGCCCACGGTGCTGGCGCTCAAGCTGAGCCGCCGCGCCAACGGCGTGTCGGCCCTGCACGGGGTGGTCTCGCGCAAGATGTGGAACCACCTCTACCCTGGCCGCCGCGAAGAGGAAGTCCCCATCGGCCACGTCACCAACGGCGTGCACCTGCCCACCTGGCTCGCCACGGAGATGCACCACCTCTACGAATCCCACCTGGGCGTGGACTACCAGAGCTCCCTCACGCGGCCCGCCACCTGGGCGCGGATCGCCTCGGTCTCCTCATCCGAAATCTGGGAAACCAAGCAGGTGCTGAAGGCCCGCACCATCCGATTCATCCGCGAGCGCTGTGCAGCCACCCGCGCCCGCCTGGGCCTGCCGGAAATCGAGCCGGCGCCCCTGGATCCGGATGCGCTCACCATCGGCTTCGCCCGCCGCTTCGTGCCCTACAAGCGGCCGGATCTGCTCTTTTCCGATCTGGACCGCCTGGACCGCCTGGTCAACCACCCCGACCGGCCTGTGAACCTGATCTTCTCGGGCAGGGCCCACCCCGCCGACAACACCGGCAAGGGCCTCATCCAGAAAGTGGCCAGGATTCTGGAAGACCCCCGCTTCCGCCACCGCATCCTCTTCATCGAGAACTACAACATCCATGTGGGCCGCATGCTCTACCAGGGCATCGATGCCTGGCTGAACAACCCCCAGCGCCCCCTGGAGGCCTGCGGCACCAGCGGCATGAAGGTGGTGCTCAACGGCGGCCTGCACATCTCGATCCGGGACGGGTGGTGGGCGGAATCCTATGACGGCGAGAACGGCTTCGCCATCGGCAGCGGGGAAACCCATGCCAACCAGGCCGTCCAGGACGAGCGGGACGGCGACGAGCTTTTCCGCCTCCTGGAGGAGCAGGTGGTGCCCCTCTATTACGAAAACCGGAATGCCGCCGGGGTGCCCCGCTGCTGGGTGGACCGCCAGAAGCAGTCCATCCGCACCCTGGCCTGGCGCTTCAACGCCGATCGCATGGTCCAGGACTATGTCGAGCACCTGTACCTGCCCGCCGCCGTGGGCAGCAGCTGCCAGATGCCCCCGCCGTAAGCGGCTCCGCTTCTCATGGCCTCGATTCCAGGCTCCGATAAGCGGGTGAAGGAGCCTCGGCCATGGCCGGAACAGCTCAAGCCACCTCGACCCCCAGGCGCCTGGACTTGGAGCGCAGGGCCTTCCTGGACCTGCTCCGCATGGCCAATACCATGGCCACCCCCGAGGAGATCGCCCGGCAGGTGGTGGTGGTGGCCAGCCATCTTTCCGGCTGCGAGGCCGTGGCCCTGCGCCTGAAATCAGGCCCCGGCTTCCGTTATGTGGGCAGTCTGGGCTTTTCCGAAGCCTTCATCGATGTGGAAGACGACCTCTGCATCCGTGATGAGGAGGGCCGCCTGCTGCGCGATGAAAGCCGCCAGCCCATCCTGGCCTGCCTCTGCGGCCGGGTGCTGGGCGGGCGGGTGGAACGGAACCACCCCAGCTTTACGGACCGCGGCAGCTTCATCACCGCCTCCACCAGCCTGCTGCAGGCGGCCCATCCGGAAACCCAATGCCAGGGCCGGACCCGGAACCGCTGCCATGGGGCCGGCTATGAAACCGTCGGGCTCTTCCCCATCCGGCGGGACGACGTAACCTACGGGCTCATCCAATGCAACGACCGCCGCGTGGGCAGGCTCAGCGCAGAAGCCATCGATCTGCTGGAGAACCTGGCCGCCACCGCCGCGCACCTCTTCCAACTGGCCATGACCTGAAACGGCCCTGAATTCATGTCCCCGTCCGGGAATGAAGATGAGTTGGAAGGACGTACGACCGAGGTGTTCTGCCATGCCCATGACCCCGCAGGAATTGATCCAGAACCTGGGCGACCTGCCGCCGCTGCCCCAGGTGGCCACCCGGGTCATCCGTCTCTCCGCCAATGCCGATACCTCCTCAGATGACCTCCAGGCCATCATCGGAACGGACCAGGCCCTGTCAGCGCAACTGTTGAAAGTGGCCAATTCCGCCATGTTCGGCCGCGTGCGGGAAGTGACCACCCTCACCCAGGCCATCCTGACCCTGGGCTTTTCAGCCGCCCGCAGCGTGGTGCTGGCCGCCAGCGTCAAGAACCTCTTCTCCCGGGGCCCGGCGGGCGTGCAGGAACGCCTGCTCTGGGAGCACGCCCTCGTCACCGGCCTCACGGGCAGCTCTTTCTGCCAGGCCGTGGACCATCCCGCCGCGGAGGAGGCCTTCCTGGCCGGCCTCATGCACGACATCGGGAAGTGCGTGCTGTCGTTGAAATTCCCCGAGGGATATTCCGCTCTCCTCCGCCGCATCCAGGGTGAAGAAACGGAAGGCCTCAGGCTGGAGCTGGACGCCTTCGGGTTCGACCATGCCATGGTGGGCGAAGCCCTGCTGCGCGCCTGGAACATCGGGGACAGCATCCAGTCCGTGGTCCGGTGGCACCACAATCCCGCGCAGTCCCCCGTGGAACATCAGAAAATCGTGGCCCTGGTGGCGCTGGGCAACCAGGTGGCCACGGACCTGCAGGTGGGCCTGGACATGCCGGACGCCCTGACGAGGGCCACCCACGAAGCCTTGGACATCCTGCGGCTGGACGACAAAACCTACCAGGAATACCGCACCGCCGCCTTGGAAGCTCTGGAGCGGGACAAGGGCCTCATCGCCGAATTCTGATGGGCCCTTGTCCCAAACAGCTAGGCCCGGACAGCTAGGCCCAGGCAGCTAGGCCTTGACGGCTCCCGCCTTGGCCTTTTCGGCGCAGTCGTCGCAGCAGACCGTGATCTCCTTTCCTGCCACCTGCACCTTGATGCCGCCCTCCTTCATGTCCCAGTCGCACACGGGGCATTTCTCGATCGCCATGCGATCCTCCTGATCCCGCCGCAAGACCTTGAACCACCGTGGCCCAGGCTGCGGCGCATGGACACGAGGTTAGGCAGCCGGGAAAGGTCAGGCTTCCAGGATCTTGCTCAATTCACCCAGGCGGCGGGCGGAAGCGTGGCTGCGGACCTCCGATGGGGTGGTCCCGAATTCCCGCCGGAAGAGGCCCGTGAAATGGCTGTGGCTCGAAAAGCCCAGATCGAGGGCCAGTTCCGTGAGGTCGCGGCGCCCTTCCGCCAGGGGATCCAGCGAGGCCCTCAACCGCAGCTGCGTGAGGTACCGGTGGAGGGGCACGCCCGTGCCCCACTGGAAAATCCGCGCGAAATGGAAAGGGGAGGTGTTCAGGGCCCGGGCCACCCCGTCCAGGGTCAGGCGTTCGCCCAGGTGTTCGGCGAAGTAGAGCTTCCCGGCCTCGATGAGTTCGAGATGATCGAGGGCCGTGCCGGTTTTGCGGCTTCTCATGGGCGCCCCTTGGCGGGCAAAACCCGCTCCCAGCACGTCGGCCACGATCTGCAGGGCCGTCACGTCGGCCCAGAAAGGCTCCAGGGCCGGGCTTCCAGCACCCTCCAGCGCCTGGACGAGCCCCCGGTGGCGCCAGAACACGCTGGCCTCGCAGGGGCCCGCGGCGAAGGGGAGGGCCCTGCCGGGGTGCTCCTCCGCCGAGGGGTCCCATTCCCGGAGGAACTCGTCGAGGATGCGCTGGGGCACGCGGAAAATGGTTCCGCGGTCCCCGTCCCCGCCGGGATGGCTGACCCGGTAGGTGGACCCTTTGCTGAAAAAGGCGGCCTGGTTGACATCCGCCGTGACCCGCCGGCGGCCGAAATGGCGGCAGAAGGCCCCGTGGCGCATGAGCACGAGGGTGTTGGCCTCGGACGCCTCTTCGGCCCCGGGGCCTCCCTTGCAGGCGGAGCACCGGTATTCGCGGATCTGGACGACCCCGCTTTCATGCAGGGACCGGAAGCGGATCACATCCTCGGGAGGTACGGCCATTCGAAAGCCCTCGGTCAGCGGCGCCCTGATCCGTTCCAGGGTAGGCCAAGGGCCCGTTCGCGCCATATGCCTCCCGGGAAAAACAAGCAGTGCCCGCTCAGAGCCCCAGGCGCTTGAAAGTGCGCTTCTTCCCGTCCTCCACTTCGGGCTGGTCGAAGGGATCGAGATCCAGCCCCACCCCCACGAGACCTACGATGGCCTGCCAGGCCATCATGAAGGCGCCCACTTCGCGCTCGCTGAGGCTGGGCATGGACCAGCGCAGCACGGGCACCCCGGCCGCTTCCAGGGCATCGGCGGAGCCTTCGGCCTGGGCGCGGAGGATATCGGCCCCTTGGAGGCTGGCCAGGCCCGGATAGGGCGAGCCCGCGGGCGGATCGAGCTTCTCGGGAGCAGCCTTGCCGTCCACGGTCATGACGATGACGCCCAGGTTGCGGGGGCCCGCCATCCAGCGCTGCAGCTGGCTGTGCTGATCCACGGGGCCCACGGCGCGGATGGGCGTGAAACCCTTGCGGGCGCCGTCCTTGGCCACCTTGCCCAGGGATTCGGCGATGAGCTGCACCCACCAGGCGGAGAGGTTGTCCAGGCGCATGGCGTAGGGCATGAGCACCCACTCGCTGATGCCTCGCGCATGGGCGTCCAACAGCAGGTCCACGGTGGCGGCGATGCGGTCGAACCAAGCGCCCCGGCCCGCCTCGATCTGGCCGATGACCTCGCGCCCGCCTTGCAGGAAGGCCGAGGCATCGCGGCCCATCCAGGCCAGGGGCAGCGTGCCGATGGGCGTAAAGGCCGAAAAGCGGCCCCCCACTTCCACGGGAATGGGCAGGATCTGGCAGCCGTTGGCGCGGCCCCAGGTGGCCAGCGGGTTGGCGTCGTCCTGGGTGATGAGGATGGGCTTGGCCAATTCCGCGAACCCAGGAAGGGCGCGCAGGCGGGCCATCCAGGTCCAGAGTTCCAGCGTCTTGCCGCTCTTCGAGGCGAAGACCAGCTGGTCGCCCGGCCTCAGATGGAAATCCGGCGCGGGTTCGGGCGAGGCCAGCGGCACCCAGTTTTGGAAGGCGCGCTCCTGGCCGAAAGCCCGCACCAGGGTTTCCGAGGGCAGCAGGGAACCGCCGATGCCGCACCAGAGCAAGCGCTTCGCGGGATCCAGCGCCGGCAGGGCGGGTTCCGCGAGGGCGCGCCAGCCACCCATGGGGTGGGTTTCGATGGAGTGCCAGGAGGCGCGGATGTCCATGTCAGTGACCTTTCGTGATGGTGTTGTAAAGATCGAGATAGGTGCGGGCCGGGCCCTCCCATCCGAATTCGGCCTTCATGCCCCGGCGCTGCACCTGCCGCCAGGCGGGAGGATCCTGGTACAGGGCCAGGGCAGCGTTGATGGCTTCGCCCAGAGCCCAGCCATTGGCCGCATCGAAGGTGAAACCCGTGGCGGTGTCATCTGCCAGCGTCGCGGGACTCACACCCACCACAGTATCCGCCAACCCGCCCGTGCGGCGCACCAGAGGCAGGGCGCCGTAGGCCTGGGCATAGAGCTGAGTGAGGCCGCAGGGCTCCTGGCGGGAGGGCACCAGGATGACATCGGCCGCCGCGAAGGCCCGGTGGGCCAGGGCCTCGTCGTAGCCGATGAACACGCCCACCCGGCCGGGATGGCGCTGGGCCGCCTGCCGGAAGGCCGCCTCGGCGCGGGGATCCCCCGTGCCGAGGATCGCCAGCTGGGCGCCGCGGGCCACCAAGTGATCGACGTTGTCGAGCACCAGGTCGAGGCCCTTGAGGGGGTCCAGGCGGCTGATGGCGGCAAAGAGCGGGGCTCCGGCATCGGCTTCGAGGCCCATCCGCGCCTGGAAGCCCTGCCGGTTGGGGAGACGCCTGGAGGGATGCTTCAGGTCGAAGCGGCTGAGAAGGTCCGGATCCTTCGCGGGGTTCCACACCTCCCGGTCCACGCCGTTGAGGATGCCCCATAGATCCTGGCTCCGGTGGGCCAGCAGGCCCTCCAGGCCATGCCCTCCCGATTGCTGGATTTCACGGGCATAGGTGGGGCTCACGGTGCTGATGCGATCCGCCAGGCGCAGGCCCGCTTTGAGGAAGCCGATGTCGCCATGGAACTCCACGCCCTCGGGCGTGAAGGCATGCCGCGGCAGCCACACCTCCTGGAGCAGAGAGGCCGCGAAGCGCCCCTGGAAGGCGATGTTGTGGATGGTCATCACCGTGGCGGGCCGGGGACCCTCCCCATAGGCCACATAGGCGGGCATGAGGCCCACGGGCCAATCGTGGCCATGCAGCACCTCCGGCCGCCAGCCATCGGCGCCGCCACGGCGTCCCAGGTGCGCCGCAGCCCAGGACAGGGCCGCGAAACGGCGGGCGATGTCCTCGGGTCCGTCGTAGGGGCTGCCGGGCCGGTCGAAGAAGGCGGGCTGATCCAGCAGGTACAGCGGCAGCCCCGGCGCCTCGGCCCTGAGGATCCGCGCCGGGCCGCCGCCCATCAGATCGGGAAAGGAGGCCACCTCGCCTTGAACGGGCAGAGCCTCCCGGATGGCCGGATAGGCGGGCACCAGCAAGCGGACGTCGGCGCCCAGCCCCCGCATGGCCCGGGGCAAGGCCGCCATCACATCACCCAGACCTCCGGTTTTGACGTAGGGAAACAACTCGGAAGCGACGAAGAGGATCTTCAAAAGCTAGGGCTCCAGCTGGCTCAGCATGCGCTGGGAGATGAGGGTGACACCTCCGGGCGTGCGGTAGAAGCGGCGGCTGTCTTCTTCGGGATCTTCGCCCACCACCAGGCCCTCCGGAATGCGGCAGTCCCTGGCGACGATGCAGCGGCGCAGGCGGGCATGCCTGCCGATGTCGCAGTTGGGCAACACCATGGCGCCGTCCAGGCGCGCATGGGAATGCACGAAGACCCGGCTGGAAAGCAGCGAATGATGCACGTGGGCGCCCGAGATCACGCAGGCGCCCGACACCAGGCTGGACAGGGCCACGCCGTTGCGCATTTCGCCGGCATGGACGAATTTCGCGGGCGGAAGCTGTTCCTGGTGGGTGGTGATGGGCCAGGCCTCGTCGTAGAGGTTCAGGGCGGGGAGCACGCTGGTGAGATCCATGTTGGCCTCCCAGTAGGAATCCACGCTACCCACGTCCCGCCAATAGGGCTCGGGGTGGCTTTCGTTCGGGATGCAGCTCCGTTCGAAGCGGTGGGCGAAAACCCGCGCCTGGCCCACCATCCGGGGGATGATGTCCTTGCCGAAATCATGACCCGAGTCCGGATCCGCCGCGTCCTCCGTGAGCGCCTTGTAGAGAAATTCCGCGTTGAACATGTAGATGCCCATGGAAGCGAAGGCCCGGTCGGGCTTGCCCGGAATGGGAGGCGGGTCCTCCGGCTTCTCCACGAAAGCCACGATACGGTCCTCGGCGTCCACGTGGGCGATCCCGAAGCCCCTGGCGGCGTCGCGCGGCACTTCCAGGCAGGCGATGGTCATGTCCGCCTGGTTCTCGAGGTGGTCCTGGAGGAAGACCTTGTAGTCCATGCGGTAGATGTGGTCGCCCGCCAAGATGAGCACGTTTTTCGGATGGGCCGCCTGGATGTTGCCGATGTTCTGGTAGACCGCATCCGCGGTGCCGCTGTACCAGGCGTTCTTGTCGAAGCTCTGCTGAGCTGGCAGCACGTGGACGTACTCGTTGAGCTTGCTCGGCAGGAAGGTCCATCCGAACTGCAGGTGCTCCAGCAGGCGGTGCGAGTTGTACTGCGTCAGCACCATGATCCGGCGGAAGCCGGAATTCACGCAGTTCGACAGCGTGAAGTCGATGATGCGGTACTTGCCTCCGAAATCGAGGCCGGGCTTGGAGTAGTGGTCCGTGAGGTCCATGAGCCGCTTCCCGCGCCCCCCGGCCATCACGAGGGCGATGGTGTGCCGCGGGGAAAGTCGGGATTCCGAGATCGTCAGCATGGGAGTCCTCGATCGGAGCCTGAGTGAATGATAGCCACGCTCAGCCTCGATCTGCCTGGAGAAGTGACCAGCTCCCCGTCCGGCTCTCCTGGCGCAGCGCCGCGGCCAGATCCGACATGAACAAGTTCCTCGGAATTCGCTGGAATCCATATCCCATCAGCCCTTCATGAGGCAGCTGCCCGTCCAGCATCGTGAAGCCCCAGGCCGCGAGACGCGCGTCCAGCGCCTGCAGCGCCGCACGGCTCGCCTCCGCCTCCAGGCTGAACATGCTTTCGCCGAAGAAAGCCCCGCCCAGCGACACACCGTAGAGGCCGCCCCGCAATTCCCCCTCCCGCCAGGCCTCCACGCTGTGGGCATGGCCCTCCCGGTGCAGGTCGAGGTAGGCCTCGCGCATCGCCCCGGTGATCCAGGTGCCGTCCTGGCCCGGCCGCGGCGCCTTCGCGCAGAGGGTGATGACCTGCTCGAAGGCCGTGTCGAACCGGATGTCGAAGGGCCGCTGGCGCAGGCTCCGGCGGGTCCGCGCAGACAGGTGCAGATGGCCCGGACGAAGCAGGGCCCGCTCTGGCGGCGACCACCACAGGAGAGGATCCTCTTCGCCGAACCAGGGAAAGATGCCGTTCCGGTAGGCGAGCAGGAGCCGCGGCACGCTGAGGTCGCCGCCGATGGCCAGAAGGCCGTCCTCAGCCAGCTCCGGATCGGGGAAGACCAGCTGCTCCCTCAGCCGAAAGACAGGCACAGGCGATCGTCCTTGAGGTCCACCTGCGCCTTGCCCCCCTTGGCCAAGGGGCCGAAGAGCAGGGCCTCCGCCAGGGGACGGCGCAGCTCGCGCTCGATGAGCCGCGCCATGGGCCGGGCGCCAAAGGCCGGATCGTAGCCCTTCTCTGCCAGCCAGGCCCGGGCGGCGGGGGTGCAGACGAGCGCCACGGATTTCTCGGAGAGCTGAACCTGCAGCTCGGCCAGATGCTTGTCCGCCACGCGTTCCATGTCGGACCGGGTGAGCGGCGCGAACTGGAGGACGGCATCCAGCCGGTTGCGGAACTCGGGGCTGAAGGCCTTTTCGATGGTGCCGCCGGCCGAACGGCGCGCCCCGGCTTCGGCGAAGCCCACCTGCCGGGCCGAAAGCTCCCGCGCGCCGACATTGGTGGTCATCACCAGCACCACGTGCCGGAAATCGGCGCTGCGGCCATGGCTGTCCGTCAACGAGGCGTGGTCCATTACCTGCAGCAGCACGCCGAAAAGATCCGGATGGGCCTTTTCCAATTCATCCAACAGCAATACCGCATGGGGCTGCTTGCGCACGGCATCCGTCAGAAGGCCGCCCTCCTCGTAGCCCACGTAGCCCGGTGGGGCGCCGATGAGGCGGGCCGCCGAATGCTTCTCCTGGTACTCGCTCATGTCGAAACGGAGGAAGGCGATGCCCAGGGCCCTGGCCAGCTGCTTGGAGAGCTCGGTCTTTCCCACGCCCGTGGGTCCGGCGAAGAGGAAGCAGCCCATGGGTTTCAGGGGGTCGCGCAGGCCGGAGCGGGCCAGCTTGATGGCGCCGGCCACGGTCTCGCAGGCAGCGTCCTGTCCGAAGATCTGCCCCTTGAGGGAAGCTTCCAGGCGCGCCAGCGACTCGCGGTCGTCGGCGCTCACGGAAGCCACGGGCACCCGGGCCATGCGGGCCACCACGGCCTCGATGTCCGCAGGCCCCACCTTCTTCACCCGGCCCTTCCTGGGCAGCAGTTTCTGGGCGGCGCCCGCTTCGTCCAGCACATCCAGGGCGCTGTCCGGCAGGTGGCGGTCCGGCAAGTGCTTGGCGGCCAGCCGCACCGCTGCCTCCAACGCCTCCGGCGAGTAGGCCACGCCATGATGGGATTCGTAGGCCGTTTTCAGTCCCTGCAGCACCCCCAGGGCTTCTTCGCTGGAGGGCTCGCTCACTTCCACCACCTGGAAGCGCCGCGAGAGCGCGCGGTCCCGGTCCAGAGAGCCCTTCAGGTCCTGGAAGGTGGTGGCGCCGATGCAGCGCAGCTCGCCCGAGGCCAAGGCCGGTTTCAGCAGGTTGGCCGCGTCCATGGCGCCCCCGCCGGTGGCGCCCGCGCCCACCAGCGTGTGCAGTTCATCCACGAAGAGGATGGCGCCGGGCTCGCTGGCCAGGGCCTTCAACACCGCCTTCAGCCGTTCCTCGAAATCGCCGCGGTAGCGGCTCCCCGCCAGCAGGGCGCCCAGGTCCAGGGCGAAGATGCGCGCCGCCTTGAGGGGCTCGGGCACCGTGCCTTCATAAATGCGCCGGGCCAGGCCCTCGATGATGGCGGTCTTCCCCACGCCGGGTTCTCCCACCAACAGGGGGTTGTTCTTGCGGCGGCGGCAGAGCACCTGGGCCATGCGGGTGATTTCGGCCTCGCGGCCCACCAGGGGGTCGAGGCGGCCCGCCGCGGCCCGGGCCACCAGGTCCGTGGCGTAGGCCTCCAGCGGATCCGGAGCCACGAGCGCCTCTTCTTCCTCCTCCGCGGCAGGCTTTCGAGGGGCAGCCTTCGGATGGGCCTCGCCGTGACTCAACCCTTTCAACAGCGGCAGACGGCGCACGCCGTGCCGCTCCAACAGGTGGCGCGCGTGGCTGGATTCCTCTTCCAGGAAGGCCGGCAGCAGCTCGCCACCGTGCACTTCCGTCCGCCCCGAGCTGAGGGCGTGGACGAGGGCCCGCTCCACCACCCGGACGAAGCCCAGGGTGCTGTGAGGCTGGAAGGGCTCGCCCTCAGGCACGGTCTCGAAGGCGCGGTCCAGCACCGCTTCCAGGTCGGCCCTCAGGGCCTCCAGCTTCACGCCGCAGCCCATCAGCGCTTTGGCGGCATGGACATCATCCACCAGCGCCAGCAGCAGGTGCTCCAGCCCCACGTCCTCATGGCGCCGCGACTTGGCCAGCTCGAAGGCCCGCTGGAAATCCTGGTTCAGCCGGGGGCTGATTTGCGGAGCCTCAGGCATTTTCGGCCTCCACCGTGAGCAACAGGGGGAAGCCTTCCCGCTCCGCCAGCTGGCGCCCGCGCTCGGCGCGGGTTTCCGCCACGTCGCGGGTGTACACGCCCGCGACGCCCACGCCGGCCCGGTGGACCGCCAGCATGATGGCCGTGGCCTCCGGCTCGGCCTTGCGGAAGACCGTCTTCAATAGGAACACCACGAATTCCTGGGTGGTGTAGTCATCGTTGTGCAGCAGGACTTTCCACATGCCAGGCTCCCGCAGTTTCACGCGTTTGCGGGTGAGGACCTGCCCGTCCTCTTTGGGTTGCCTGGCCATGGATGATGCCTCCAGCCCCAAGCATAGCCTCCCGGGACAGTCCCAGACCCCGCGGCTGACCGGGTGGGAGCTGAGGAACCAGCGAACCCCCTCCGCCCTCGAATCAGCGAGCGGGATCGGCGCGGGACGCCTCGCTTTCGGCAGGGCACCGGACCACGGCCCGGTGCCCCGGAGACTGTGCCAGAGATCAGTGATTGTTACCCGCATCCACAATGTTGGTGTATGGGGTGGTGCACTTCACCGCGAGATTGTCGCGGCAGACCATCGATCCGGAATGGGGAGAGGCGACATAGCCCCTGTTGGCGTTGAGCACACGGTTGTTGACCGCCACGCTGTTAGGCCCTTGGCAGCTCAGCCCGATGTCGAGCGGCGTCGCGCTATTGGAAATCCGGTTGTTCTCCACGATCGAGAAACCTCCGGGAGCGGAGATGCCAATCGCGGCACTCGTAGGGCCTGAAGGGCACGACACATCCATGACATCGTTGTCGATGATCCGGCTCGACCCCCCTGTGTCGATCACGCCGTATGCCTCGGCATAATTGGGCGCACTGCCGAGGCCTGGGTTGATGTTCAAGATCCGGTTGCCCCGGATCAACTGGCCAGAGCCCATAATCTGCATGCCGAGGTGCGAACAATCTTTGAGGACCATGGACTGGATCACGCTTGAACGGACCGGCCGATCAACGAGAACCCCGGACTGGAACCCGCGCACAGTTCCATTTTGAAGGGTCACGTTCGATCCGCTCGCAAGCCATACCCCCGGCCAGCTGAAAGAACCCGGCGCGGTTCCGGCGATTTCGTACCCATTCAAATCCAAGGTCACATTGCTGGCCGCGATGATAACGGCCGCGTCACTCTCTGTGCACACCAGATTCCTCTTGAGACAATAGTTCCCTGGCGTGCTGATTGTGACGGGCAGGGAGTCGATCACCGTGCAGAAGGCCGTGTCCAGGGGCCCAGAGGAGGCGCTCGCCTGAAGGTTCGGGATCGAGGCGACGAGGCTCAGCACGAGGCTGAAACCAACAAGGATTAGGCGTTTCATCGGAACACTCCGAGATGGGTGAGGGCACACCCGGGTGAGGCCGCACCCGCCGACCTTGGATCCAATTCTTCCGATGCGACGAGCAGGGCGAAATAGACATGGGTTGATTGGCCCGAACGGACTTGGAAGTCTGTTCGGCACCCCATGCATATCTCGCCCCTCAGTCCATCGCCAGATCCACTCGGATCAAAAAACCGTTGGACCGCTTCCATCGGGCCAGGCATCCAAACCCCTTGGTTCGGCGAGGCGAAGGAAGCGGCTTCGCCGGGCCCGTTCATACGGAATCTTGCCCCGATCCTGGAGTCAGGCTATCGCGGGGGATGTTGGAACAATCGCAGGAAACCTCCCGCAACCAGTTCCTGGATGAACAGCGCGGTGCGCTGCAGGGTGTCTGCTTCCTCCGGAAAGACCCCGGCCACGGCCTGGGCCACTTCGGCCACGGTCCGCGTTCCGTCGCAGGCCTGCCACACGGCCGCGCCGCGGGGATCCAGCTTCACGCGGTAGGTGGGTTTCTTCATCATCCGGAGCACCCAGGCCCAGCGGGGAGACAGGATCTTCGGCCGGAGCAGGATCACCGTGCCGTCCTCGCCGGTTTCGGAGGGGAGCGCCTGCCTGGGCACGGTCGAGAGGAAGGTTTCATCTGGAAATGAAGTCATGCGCAACCACCTTCAATGAAAAGGATCCACCACGAGACACGAAGGCACGAAGAAAGGGAAAAGTCCTTCTTCGTGCCTTCGTGTCTCGTGGTGAAAGTCAGCGGCCTAGAAATTGGCGCTGGGAGGCGCGGGCTCGTCGGCCTCGCCGGCATTGGCCAAGGGCACGCGGATCAGGTAGACGGCGATGCCCGCCAGGATGACCAGGCTGATGAAGAACAAGCCGGGATCCTTCACCAGGGTGTACTTCACCTCCAGGAAGGAGAGCAGCGCGAAGAGGATGCCCACCAGGGCCTCGCCGGCGATGAGGCCTGCCGCCAGCAGCACGCCGTTGTTCTCCACGCGCACCTTCTGCGCTTCGTTGAGGTTCCGCTTGGCGGCCAGCATATCCACGGCGCCCTTGATGAGACCGCCCAGGAAGATGGCGAAGGTGGTCTCCAGGGGCAGATACATGCCCACGCAGACCAGCATGGGGCTCTTGATCTGCATGAGGATGAAGCCGAGGCCCATGATCATGCCCACGATGATGAGAGGCCAGGCCATCTTGCGCTCCACGATGCCGCTGGAGAGCTGGGCCATGAGGCCCGCCTGGGGCGCGGAAATGTTCTTGCCGCCGAAACCGGCATCCAGGGCCAGCACGGCCTTCTTCTGGTCCGGGGCGAGGGCCTTCACCTGCTCCAGGGTGTAGGTCTGGCCGTCGGGGGCCGTGACCATCTGCACTTGCTGGGCCTCCAGGGAGGCGATGCGCTCGGAGGCGGACTTCTTGATGTCGCCTTCGTGGAGGATCATGAGGGGCAGGAAGAGCACGGCGGCCGTGAGGGCCACGCCCAGAATGTCGCCGATCTCCATGCGCCAGGGGGTGCCGCCCAGGAGGTGGCCGGCCTTGAGGTCCTGCAGCATCTCGCCAGCCACGGCGGCGCTCACGCACACCACGGCGGCCACCCCCAGCACGGCGGCCACGCCCTCACGGCCCTTGACGCCCAGCAGCACCATCACCAGCGCTGTCACCACCAGGGCCGTCAGGGTGAGGCCCGAGATGGGGTTGTTGCTGGAACCCATGATGCCCACCAGGTAGCCGCTGATGGCCGCGAAGAAGAAGCCCAGGATGATGACCACCAGGGCGGTCACGAGGGACACCAGGTAGGACACCGCGAAGATCTGGGAGGTGATCACGAAGGTGACGGCCGCGGCGAAGAAGATGCCGCCCAGCACCCACGTGAAGGGCAGGTCCTTGTTGACGCGGTCAACCACATGGTCGCCAGAGGCGGCCTTCTTCACATCGGAGACGGAGCGGCTGAGGCCGGCGCCCAGGCTCTTGCGCATGCGGAAGAGGGTGAAGCAAGCGCTTACCAGCATGCCGCCGATGGCGATGGGGCGGACGATATCACGCCACACGCGGCCGAAGAGGGCGGCCCACTCGGCATTGCTGGCGTCGGCCGGCATGATGGAAGGAGCCAGGAAGTAGCTGATGATGGGCACCATGAGGCCCCAGGCCACCACGCCGCCCGCGAAGTTGAGGGCGCCCAGCTTGGGCCCGATGATGTAGCCCACGCCCATGTAGGCGGGGCTGATGGCGGGGGAACTGAGAAGAAGGCCGCCGCTCACTTGGGCCTTCCACTTGGCGCCCAGCTTGATGATGTTGGCATTGAAGCGCACGAAGTGTTCCCAGGTCGTGGCGAAAATCTGGATCTGCACCAGGGCCTGCACCACGGCGCCAATGCCCATGGCGCCGAAGAGGAAGGTGGTGCCGCTGCCGCCCCGGGCTCCGGCCTTGTGGATTTCGGCGGCCGCCACGCTCTCGGGATAGGGCAGCTCAGCGTCTTCGACCATCACGCGGCGGAGCAGGGCCACGAACATGATGCCCAGCACGCCACCCGTGAACATGATGAGGGAGCTGGTGACGTAGTGGCCGGCCGTGAAGAACTTGGGCCACAGGCCGCTGATGACGAAGGCGGGAAGGGTGAAAATGGCGCCAGCGGCCACGGATTCGCCGATGCTGCCCACGGTCCGGGCCATGTTCTCTTCGAGGATGGTGCCCTTCATCAGTTTGATGAGGGCCATGCCGATGACCGCGGCGGGATAGGTGGCGGCGATGGTCATGCCAGCCTTGAGACCGAGGTAGGCGTTGGCGGAACCCAGGATCACGGCCATCACGAGGCCGATGAGCACCGCCCGGAGGGAAAATTCCCTCAGGTTCTGGTCAGAGGGGACAAAGGGTTGCATCGGTGCTCCTGAAAAGGCGCCAAAGGGGGGGGGAGGCGGTCTGATGGACGCGGATAGTCTATTACATAGATGATTCCCCAATCCTATGCCGACCCTCACAAGTAAAGCCAATCCCCGGTTCAAAGATCTGCTGGTCCGTTTGCGCCCCGGCGGCGCGCGGCGGCAGACTTCTCTCCTGCTGGGCGCCAAACTCATCGAAGCCTGGGCCGAGGCGCGTCACACCGTTGCCGGAAAACGCCTAAGGCCCTCCATATGGCTCAGACTGGAGCAGGCGGAACCCCACCCCCTGGAGGCGATTCTGGGCCTGGAAAGCCTGGTGCTGGGCGAAGCCCTCATGCGGGAGCTGGCCGACGCGGGCAGCCCCCCGGATCATGCCCTTCTGGTGGAGGTGGGCCCGGAACCTGCGGGCGCTCTGCCTCCCCGGGTCCTCGGCGCCTGGGGCATCCAGGATCCCGGCAACCTGGGCGCCATCCTCCGCAGTGCCGCGGCCTTCGGTTTCCAGGAGGTTCTCCTGGGCCCGGGCTGCGCCGACCCCTTCCATCCCAAGTCGCTGCGGGGTGCCATGGGCGCCGCCTTCCTCCTCCCCCTGCGCCGGGTGGATGCGCTCCGGGCCGAGGGCGGCCGCTGCTACGCCCTGGACGGCGGGCCCGACGCCGTGCCCCTGGCCCAGGCGGAGCTTTCCGGCCCCCTGCGGTTGTGGGTCGGCAACGAAGGCCACGGCTGGCAGGGCGTGGCCCTTCCCGACTTCGTTCAGCGTCTGGCCATTCCCATCCATGGGGTCGAAAGCCTGAACGCGGCGGTGGCCGCAGGCATTGCCTGCTTTGAAGTGGCCCGGAGGGCATCCCTTTGAAATCCGGTTGGCTCCTCAGCATCCTCAGCGCATTCATCCTGGCCCTGTGCTTCGTCCTGACCTTCCGCTTCCCAGGGGCCCTGGGAGGCTGGCTGGAACCAGTCATGGCGCTGGTGTTCCCCCTGCTGCTGCTGGATGGCCTCTACAAGGGACGGCACGCCTTCTGGGTGTGGATCACGCTCCTGATGGGCCTGCTGCTCCTCTACCAATGGGTGCCTCAGACCCTGGCCACCAAGGGAGAGCTCCCCTTCGGCCTCGCCCTGCTGAGCACCGTGCTGCTGAGCCTCTGGGAGGCTACGGGCCTCTGGCTGGTGGTCCTGGGATCCCGCTGGGCCTTCCGCCGGGCCGGCGCTCCCGCGGCCGCCTGCGCAGTCGCCCTGCTGCTGATGATTTGGGAAACGTGGGGTTTCCACGTCTATCCCTGGACCTGGGGCGCGGCCTTCGGATCGCTCCCCTGGCTCGCCCGCTCCGCGGCCTTCCTGGGCGCCTCGGGCCTGTCGGCCCTGGCCTGGGCCGCGGGAGCCTGGGCCGCCGGGAGCCTGGCCGAAGGCGCCGCGCCGCGCCGCGCCCTGGCGGGCCCAGGTGCCGCCATCGCCTTCTTCATCCTCGGCGGCGGAGCTTGGCATCTGCTGCCCCGCGGCCCTGAGCGCCGCCTGGATGTCGCCATGGTCCAACCGAACTTCCAGGCGGGATTCCGTGGCGCCGGCATGGAAGCCGAGATGTGGCGGCGCAGCGATGCGCTGCTGAAGGCCCAGGGCTGGCCGAGGCCCGCCCGCGCCACCCTGCTGCTGTGGCCGGAAAGCTCAGTCATGGGCCGGGACGACCGCTCCGCCAATCCCCGTCTGAACGCCGAAGCGGCGTCCCGGGGCGTCGCCTGGCTTTACGGCACCGAGGGCGGCCTCTACAACCTGGTTCGCGGAGAGGTCGTCGGACGCCCGCCTTTCCTGTTCGCCAAGACCGAGCCCATGCCCTTCGGCGAACGCAATCCGGGCCCTGAAGCATTCCGCCACTGGATGGACCGGCAGATGGGCATCACCTCCCAGGAGGCCGGCACCTTGACTGCGGACTCGGCCTTCGTCGTGCCCACCCAAGCAGGCGAGGTGCGGATCCATCCGCTCATCTGCAGCGAGGCCCTCATGCCCGAACGGTCCCGCCGGGGCCTGGCGCTGAGCCGGGCGGACCTGCTGAGCAACCACACCAACGACGGCTGGTTCGACCGCAGCGTCGCCACGGATCTGCACGCGGCCCAGATCCGCCTGCGCGCGACGGAACTGGGCGTGCCACTGCTTCGGGCCACCCTTTCGGGCAAATCGGGCCTCTTCCGGGAGGACGGCCATTTCGAACTCTGGGGAGAGCCCCTGAGCGAAGGCGCCTACGCGCTGGATCTACAGTGGCGTCCCATCCGCACGCCGGCGCGGTCCCCCTGGCTGATGCCCCTCCTGATGGCGGCCCTGCTGGCCGGAGGGCTGCTGCTAGGATGGAAAACCTTTCCCCCCGGGACGTCTTGATGGATCGAGATTTTCTCAGCCCCGAGCCCCTCGCCACCGCCCACGGCACCGTCGCCTTCTTTGACGAGACCTGGAGCATGGATCCGCGCGAGCTTCAGATCTTCTTCCAGGCCGAGGAGGTCTACTGGACCGCCTACCGCACGGTGGAGCAGTGGCGCCGCCTGCTTGCCTGCTCGCGCATGCTCACGGCAAGGCTGCTGCCTGAGGGCCACAAGGGCGGACGGCTGGTGGGCGCCACGCGGCTCTGGTCAGATCATGCCTACGAAGCCAAGCTCTATGATGTGGTGGTGGCCAAGGATCTCATGAATCTCGGCATCGCCTCTGAACTGGTGAAGTGGGCTCTGCGCCACCCCTGGTCAGGCGAGGTCCACCATTTCCTGCTGGAGACCCGCGATGCCTCGGACTTCTACCCGCGCTTCGGCTTCCGCCTGGGTCACGAAACCGAAAGCCTGCACATGCGCGTGAAAACCGCCGACCTTCAAGCCCGGGGCCTCCGATGACCGAAACCTTGCCTGGCCTCGCCGAGGCCGCCCTTCAACCCCTCATCCTGGCCAGCGGCAGTCCTCGGCGGCGCCACTGGCTGGAAGCCATGCGCATCCCTTTCGAATTGCAGATCCCCGATGTGGACGAAACGCCCCTGCTGGATGAGGAGCCCTCGGACCTGGTGCTGCGTCTGGCGGAGCTGAAAGCCGAGGTCATCGCCCGCCGCAACCCGGGACGCTGGGTGATGGCGGCGGACACCACGGTGGCCATCGACCACCACACCCTCAATAAGCCGGTGGACGTGGAAGACGCGGTGCGCATGCTGGGCCTCATCCAGGGCCGGACCCATCAGGTGCACACCGGCTTCTGCCTGCAGAAGAACGATATCAACCACAGCTTCGTCGACACGGCCCAGGTCTTCTTCCGCCCCATGAGCGAAGCCCAGATGCGCTGGTACATCAACACCCGAGAACCCATGGACAAGGCCGGGGCCTACGCCATCCAGGGCATCGGCGCCCTCTTCATCGAGAACGTGGAGGGCAGCTTCTCCACCGTCATGGGCCTGCCAGTCGAACGGATGGGCGCCCTCTTCCGGACCTTGGGTCTGTTGAAGCCCTGGATCGGCTTCCCGGCCTGACTCCAAGCGACCTCCAGGACAAAAATGGCCCGCCGGGATCGGCCCAGCCCGCGGCATGTCCAAATAAGCTGAGTTCCCCTGAGCCTTCCAGGAGGAAATCGCCCCCAAAAAGCAGGCCTTAATAAACTACCCACAAATCCCATTAAAGGCCGATCCTGGCCCAGAAAAAATAGGTAAACATTCGGCTTACCTTATTCTATCCTTGTGACGTGCGACACATTGTCGTGCCCGGGATCCCCGGATTCGGGTATGGCCTTATGCCTGGATGCTTTCCCAGCCATTTTCGGCCCATACGCAACCGATGGGGACCAGCTACCGATAGAGCATCAGTCCCTGATTCTTCACGCATCGGTCGGTTTTCCGGGCTCAGGCCCTGACGTCAGTTCCGTTTGTACCGTTTCCCGATGACCTCCCGGCTTCCACCCGTGAGCCCACGCTTTTCAAGGGGTTGTGCATGCACCAGTTCGACCGAGCGTTCCGCTTCGTCCTGCCGGCCGCGGCCGTGGCGGTCCTCGCCACCGTCCTGAGCGTGGGCTGGTTCACGCAGCCCGACCGCTTCGCCAAGGGCTACGCCCCGGAACAGCCCATCCCCTTTTCCCACGAGCTCCATGCGGGCACCCTCCGCATGCAGTGCCAGTACTGCCACTCGGGCGTGGACAAGTCCCGCCACGCGGGGATTCCGAGCGTGGATCTCTGCATGGGCTGCCACAAGGTGACCAAGGTGGACAGCCCGGCCATCAAGAAGCTGGCCCAGATCGCCGATTCCGGCGCTCCCCTGCCTTGGCAGCGCATCCACACCCTGCCCGACCACGTCTTCTTCGACCACCGGCCCCATGTGAACGCGGGCATCGCCTGCCAGAGCTGCCATGGCGAGGTGCAGACCATGAAGGTCGTCACCCGCGAGATGGGCATGCGCATGGGCAACTGCCTGGCCTGCCACCGGGATCCCCACGCCGCGCTGCCGCCCGGTTCGAAGATCACCAAGGGCGCCGAGAACTGCGCCGCCTGCCATCGCTAGGAGCCTCCGACGATGGCTGACCTGATCCGCACACCGATCGTGGGTAGGGCCACGGCCCTGCTGGCAGGCCCCTTCCTGCTTGGCCAGAAGGCCCTGAGCCTGGTCTTCCCCCAAGCCAAGGACGCTTCTGCCGATCCGCCCCCCGAACCCGCCCTCCGAATCTCCATCACGCCCCCTGAACACGCCATCAAGCGCCGCGGATGACCCGATGAAGACACGACTCCCCGATCATGGCCCTGTAGAAGCGCCGAAGTTCTGGCGCACCCTGGAAGAGCGCATCGAATCGCCGGAGGCCCGCCAGGCCGCCCATGACGAGTTCCTGCCCGGCGCCGTTCCCGCCAGCTTCGACGACGTCCACGGTTTGCCCGCTGGAAGCGGCTTCTCCCGCCGGGATTTCTTCGGCCTCGTGGGCGCCGCCGCGGCCGTGGCCGCCACCGTGGCCTGTGACCGCAAGGGCCAGGGCACCGTGGTGCCCTACACCAAGCGGCCGGTGGAAGTGACCCCGGGCGTGGCCAACTACTACGCCAGCGCCACCCACGAAGGCCGCCGGGTGTACCCGGTGCTAGTGAAGACCCGGGAAGGCCGTCCCATCCACATCACGGGCAACGACGAGCACCCCGGCGTGAAGGGCAAGACCAGCCCGCGCACCCTGGCCGACGTGCTCCGCCTCTACGATCCCGACCGCCTGCGCGCGCCCAAGGCCGGAGGACGCACCATCGGCTGGGCTGAGGCCGAGGGCCAGCTGCAAAGCGCCCTCCGTTCCGCCAAATCGTCTGGAAAGGCCGTGCTGCTGGTTTCCGGCGCCGTGGTTTCGCCCAGCCGCAAGGCCCTGCTGGCGGACCTCAAGGCTGCCCTGCCCACACTGGAGCACCTGGCCTACGAGCCCGCCGCGGGAGACGCGGCCGAGGAGTCCGCCAAGGCCAGCTTCGGGCAGCCCGTGGACCTCCAGCCCAAGCTGGACAAGGCCAAGGTCATCCTCTCCCTGGGCGCCGACTTCCTCAGCGGTGAAGATCCGGAGGCGCTGGCCGCCTGGGGCGCCAAGCGGAAACTGAAGCACGCCAAGGAAGAGATCAATCGCCTCTGGGCGCTGGAAGGCCCCCTGACGCTGACCGGCACCAACGCGGACCAGCGATTCCCGGTTGCGCCCTCCCGCCTGGCCGCCGTGGCCTTCGCCCTGGCCAAGGATCTGGCCTCCAAGGGGGTTTCCCTGCCCGCGGGGGCGGATCTGTCCGCCATCTCCGCTCAGAGCGAAGTTCCCGCCAAGGCTTGGTCCAATCTGGTCAAGGATCTCCAGCACGCGGGCCAGCACGCCGTGGTGCTCTGCGGGGCCCAGATGCCCGCCGAAGCGCACCAGGCCGCCCACCTGTTGAATGCCATGCTCGGTTCCGTGGCCGTGGCGGCGCGGCCCGCCGAAGCCCTCGCCACCGTGAAAGATCTCGAAACCGCCGCGAAGGCCATGGCGGAGGGCCGCTATGCCGCCGCGATTTTCTGGGACGTGAACCCCGCCTACACCTTCCCCAAGGCTTCGGCCTGGAAGGAGGCCGTGGCCAAGGTGCCATTCAAAGCCTGGATCGGCCAGGTGGAAGATGAGACCTCGGCCCAGTGCCAGGTCCTGTTCCCCGAGAACCACTGGCTGGAAAGCTGGGGCGATTTCAGCACCCCCGAAGCCGCCGTGCTTCAGCAGCCCACCGTCGGCACCCTCTACGACACCCGCCAGGGCGAGGACCTCCTTCTGGGAGCGATTAAGGCCTTCGGCGCCACCTCCGCCGATGACTACCACGCCTACCTCAAGGCCCGCTGGCAGAAGAGCCTGCCCCTCGCCACCTCCTTCGAACAGGCCCTGCACGATGGCCTGGCGAAAGGGGAGGAGAAGGCCGCTTCTCCCGCGTTCAAGGGCGCTTCGGTGGCCGCCGCCGCCAAGTCTGCCGCTGCGGCCAAGGCCCAGGATCTGGAGCTGGTGCTCTTCCCCGGCTTCGCCACCCATGATGGCCGCCACGCCAACAACAGCTGGCTGCAGGAAACCCCCGATCCCATCAGCAAGATGACCTGGGACAACCCGGTGGCCGTGTCCGTGCAGGACGCCCAGGCCCTGGGCATCCAGGAAGGGGATCTGGTCAGTCTGTCCCTGGACGGCGCCACCCTCACCCTGCCCGCGGTCATCCAGCCCGGCCAGGCCAAGGGCGTCCTGGCCCTGGCCCTCGGCTACGGCCGCAGCACGGGCGGCGTCGCCAAGGGCGTGGGCGTGAACGCCTACCCCCTGCTGGGCCTCGATCCTGCCAGCGCCAACGTGCGCAAAGGCGCGCGGCTGGCCAGGACCGGCGCCAGGAAGGAGCTTTCCCGCACCCAGAGCCACCACCGCATGGAGGGCCGCGACATCGTGCGCTCCCTCACCATGGACGAGTTCGAGCACCACCCCCAGGGCCACCACCACGTGCCTGAGCTGGTGAGCCTCTACGAAGACCAGAAGTTCCCCGACCACAAGTGGGGCATGGTCATCGACCTGGCGGCCTGCACCGGCTGCTCCGCCTGCGTGGTGGCCTGCCAGTCCGAGAACAACGTGCCCGTGGTGGGCCCGGAGCAGGTGGCCCGCGGCCGAGAGATGCACTGGATCCGCATCGACCGCTACTACGAGGGTGAGCTGGAAAACCCGAAGGTGGTGCACCAGCCCATGCTGTGCCAGCACTGCGACAACGCGCCCTGCGAGAACGTCTGCCCGGTGAACGCCACCAACCACAGCCCCGACGGCCTCAACCAGATGGCCTACAACCGCTGCGTGGGCACCCGCTACTGCGCCAACAACTGCCCCTACAAGGTGCGCCGCTTCAACTTCCTGGAATACACGTCATACAAGACCGAGCCGGAGACCCTGGCGCACAACCCCGAGGTCACAGTCCGTCCCCGCGGCGTCATGGAGAAGTGCTCCTTCTGCGTGCAGCGCATCAATGATGTGAAGATCCGCGCCAAGGGCGATGGCCGCGCCATCCTCGACGGCGAGATCACCACCGCCTGCATGGCGGGCTGCCCCTCGGACGCCATCGTCTTCGGCGACCTGAAAGATCCCAAGAGCAAGGTCTCCCAGCTGGTGGCCGCCAGCCGCGCCTACCGCGTGCTGGAGGAAGTGGGCGCCAAGCCGGCCATCACCTACCTGGCCGATCTGAAGAATCCCGCTGGCGAGGCGATCGTTGGAGGTTCCCATGCGCACTGACGCCGCCCACGCCGGCGCCATTCCGGAGGCCCTGCTCGAGCCCGCGCTCACCGAGGGCCGGGTCACCCCCGGCAGCCTCGATGATCAGGTGCTGGCCTTCCCCGAGACCAAGCCGCCCAGGCAGTGGTATTTCGGCCTGGCCGTCACCCTTTCGGCCATGTTCGTGGGCCTCGCCTGCATCGGCTACACCTTCTACAAGGGCATTGGCGCCTGGGGCAACACCAGCCCCGTGTTCTGGGCCTTCGACATCATCAACTTCGTGTTCTGGGTGGGCATCGGCCACGCCGGCACGCTGATCTCGGCCATCCTCTTCCTCTTCCGCAAGCGCTGGCGCAACGCCATCGCCCGCTTCGCCGAGGCCATGACCATCTTCGCGGTCATCTGCGCCGTGATCTTCCCCCTCATCCACGTGGGGCGGCCTTGGCTGGCCTACTGGCTCTTCCCCTACCCGAACCAGCGCGCCCTCTGGACCAACTTCCGGTCGCCGCTGCTCTGGGACGTCTTCGCGGTGAACACCTACTTCTCCGTGTCGCTGATGTTCTGGTACCTGGGTCTGATTCCCGACATCGCCTCCATGCGCGACCGGACGACCAGCAAGCTGCGCAAGACCATCTACACCGTGCTGGCCGTGGGCTGGCGCGGGGCCGCCACCCATTGGCAGCACTACGAAAAGGCCTACCTGCTTCTCGCCGGCCTGGCCACAGGCCTGGTGCTTTCGGTGCACTCGGTGGTGAGCTTCGACTTCGCCACCTCCGTCGTGCCCGGCTGGCACATGACCATCTTCCCGCCCTACTTCGTGGCGGGCGCCATCTTCGCCGGCTTCGCCATGGTGGTGATGGTGCTGGTGGTCGTGCGCGAAACCATGCAGCTGAAGAACCTCATCACCATGCGCCACCTGGACGTGATGAACAAGGTCATCCTGTCCATGAGCTGCATCATGGGCTACAGCTACATGATGGAAGGCTTCACGGCCTGGTATTCCCAGAACGAGTTCCTGCACCACGGCTTCAAGAACATCATCAGCGGCACCTACGGCTGGGCCGGCTGGGTCACCATCAGCTGCAACATCTTCATCCCCCAGATCCTCTGGTTCAAGAAGGCCCGCGCCAGCTACTTCTGGATGATCTTCGTGGCCATCGGCGTGACCGTCGGCATGTGGTTCGAGCGCTTCGTGATCATCGTGATCTCGCTGCACCAAGACTACCTGCCCTCGGCCTGGCGCATCTACAAGCCCACCTTGACCGACTTCGGCATCCTGCTCGGCACCTTCGGGATCTTTTTCACCCTGGTGCTCATTTTCGCCCGGGTGCTGCCGGTCATCGCCACCACCGAGGTGAAGGCGATCCTGCCGGACGCGCAGCCCTCTCACCATGGAGACGACCACCATGTCTGAGACGACCCTCAAGCCACAGGCGTCTTACGCCGTCCTCGGCCTCTTCGACACGCCCGACGCCCTGATGCAGGCCATTCCCAAGGCCCGGGCCGCCCAGCTGGGCGCGGTCGAGGCCTACACGCCTTATCCCATCCACGGCATCGACGAAGCCCTGGGCCATCGCAAGTCTCCCCTGGGCGGCATGGTGCTGGTCATGGGCGTCCTGGGAGCCCTCACCGCCTTCGGCTTCCAGTACTGGATCAGCGCCGTCGACTACCCCATCATCACCGGCGGCAAGGCGGCGAATTCATGGGAAGCCTTCATCCCCATCATGTTCGAAGTGACGGTGCTGTTCTCCACCTTCACCGCCGGCCTGGGCATGCTCCTGCTGCTGAACAAGCTGCCCTTCTTCGGCCATCCGGTGCTGTCATCCAAGGCCATCACCGGCATCACGCGGGACCGCTACGCCCTGGCCATCGAGGCTGAGAGCGACAGCTTCAACGCGGAAGCCGCCGCCCAGGCCCTGAAGGATGCGGGCGCCGCGGCGGTGGAAGCCCTTCCCGCCCCGGACCGCAGTCCCTTCCTCACCAGCGACTACATTCTGCGCACCCTCGGCGGGATCTTCGTGGCCTGCGTGGTGGCGGGCCTGGCCATATTCTTCGCCATCAAGTGGTTCCCCCTGATGCGTCCCATGGTGAACATGCAGGATCAGCCGCGCCTCAATGCCCAGAAGGCCTCCGCCTTCTTCAAGGACGGTCACGGCATGCAGCAGCCCGTGGCGGGCACCGTGGCCCGCGGCCACCTGCCCACGGCCACCGGCACCCAGGACGCCTCGGCCTCCCTCATCAACCCCCTGCCCCGCACCCCTGAGGTGTTCGCAGTCGGAAAGAAGGCCTACCACAACCGCTGCGAGGTCTGCCACGGCGCCCTCGGCAACGGCATGGGCAGCCTGACCTCGGCCTACGGCGGCAAGCCCGCCAACCTGCAGTCCCAGCAATTCCGGGATTATCCCGACGGCAAGATCTACTGGGCCATCGTGAACGGCAAGAATTCCATGCCCTCCCACGCTCCCTACCTTTCCGAATCGGAACGCTGGTCGGTGGTGCATTACGTGCGCGCCCTCCAGCGCGCCCAGAACGCCAAGGACGAGGACCTCAAGGTGGCACCATGAGCCAGAACAAAACTGCGAGCCAGAACAAACCCGCTTCTCCTCTGCTCCTGGGAGCCACGGCCCTGGGCGCTCTGGGCGTCATCGGCAGCTACGCCGCCGCCGGGCACGAACGCTTCTGGGCCAACTGGATCCTCTGGTTCGTGCTGCTGTTCACGCTGGGACTCGGCGCCCTCTTCATCGTGGCCCTCGAACACCTGGTGAGCGCCCGCTGGAGCGTGCCCGTGCGCCGCATCCCCGAGCGCTTGGCCACCCTGCTGATCCCCGCCATCCCCGTGGGTCTCATCGGTCTATTGGCCCTGCCCGTGCTCTATCCGGGCACCCGGCCCGAGGCGGCCCACCATCCCATCCTGGCGGGCAAGGCCTTCTGGCTGAGCATCCCCTTCTTCTCGGTCCGCACCCTCGTCGCGTTCGCGCTCTGCCTCCTGGGCCTGGCGCTCCTGGTGGGCGGCTCGCTGAAGCAGGATGCGACCAAGAACCCCGCCTTCAACATCCGGGCCCGGAAGTTCGCCCCGGCCTTCATGGCCATCTTCGCCCTGGTGATCACCCTCATCGCGTTTGACTGGATCTCCGGCCTTACCCCCGAGTGGTACAGCGACATCTTCGGCGTTTACGTTTTCGCCGGCGCCTTCCTCAGCGGCCTGGCGGCCACGGCGCTGTCCGTGCTCTACCTCCAGGACCAGGGCCGCCTTGAAGGCGTGAAGGGGGACCACCTCTACAACCTGGGCGCCTTCTTGTTCGCTTTTACGGTGTTCTGGTCCTACATCGGCTTCGCCCAGTACATGCTCATGTGGTACGCGAACCTGCCGGATGAGGTCATCTACTACAAGGTGCGCCTGGCCGGTTCCTGGCGCGCCATCACCATCGCCCTGGCCTCCCTGCACTTCGTCATCCCCTTCTTCGCACTCGTCACCCGGGATGCGAAGAAAGATCCCAAGCGGCTCCGCCGCGTGGCCTACCTCATGCTCGGCGCCCACGTGCTGGACATGTACTGGCTCATCTTCCCCGTCCTCGGTGTCACCCCCCACTTCTCATGGCCCGAGATCAGCTTCGCCCTCTTCTTCATCGGCGGCATTGTCCTGTGGGTCCGTGGCGCCATGCAGAGGGGCGAGGACATGCCTGTCGGCGATCCCTTCCTCCGCGAGGGCCTGGAGTTCCGGCTATGAAAATCAACGACTACCTCTCTGCCGACGAGCGGAAGCGGCTCCTCACCGCCTTTTTGCTCGTCCTTGGTTTCATCTTCATCGCCGCCTTCTTCGGCTTCACCATCGTGCCCGGCCTGCGCTACCAGGCCCACACCCTGCCCGACGCGCCCATCCAGGCCGTCCAGGGAGAGACCGGCTGGCTGGATCCCACGGATTACCCCGCCATGGCCCGGGAGGTCATCCCTCCCATCGATCCGGCCACGGTAATGACTCCCAATGCCGCCCTCATGACCCGCGGCAAGGCTCTTTACGCTCAGAATTGCGCCACCTGCCACGGCCCCGAGGGCAAGGGCGATGGCGCTGCCGGCAAGGGCCTCAATCCCAAGCCCCGCAACTTCACCGAGAACGCGGCATGGAAGAACGGCACCCACCTCGAGAGCATCTACAAGACGCTGGATGAGGGCATCAAGGGCAGTTCCATGGTGTCCTACAACTACCTTTCCAAGCGGGACCGCATGGCCCTGGCCCACGTCGTCCAGTCCCTGGGCGCCTTCGACCACGGCGCCAATGATCCCAAGGCCATGGCCGCGCTGGAAAAACTCTTCGCCAGCGCCGGCGAGGTGATCCCCAACCGCATTCCCGTGCGGCGGGCGGTGACGGTGCTTTGCCAGGAATACGAAGCCTCCCGCCACCAGGCGCCCGCGTCCACGATCCGCTGAGGTTCCATGACCACTGCGACGCTCCGGCGCACCCTCCTTCCTCTCGCTCCCTTCGCCATCGCTGCCCTTATGGGCCTTCCGGTGGGTCTGCGGGCCCAGGGGGCGCCGCCCACGCCCGCCGCCGCACCCTCGTTCAGCCCCGAGGAAGTCGGCATCAACGAGAAGCTGGGCAGCACCATCCCCCTGGATCTGGAACTGAAGGGAGAGGACGGCAAGCCGGTCACGCTGCGCCAGCTCATCGACAAGCCCACCATCCTCACCCTCAACTACTTCCGCTGTGCGGGCATCTGCACGCCCCAGCTCGGTGGAGTGGCTGAAGTGCTGAACCGCACCAAGGCGGAGCCGGGGAAGGATTTCCAGGTGCTCACCGTCAGCTTCGACGAGCGGGACGAGCCCGAGGTGGCCGCCCAGAAGCGCACCAACTACCTGGCCGAGATCACCCGTCCCTTCCCGCCCACCGCCTGGCGCTTCCTCACGGGCCCCAGCACCACCACCAAGGCCTTAGCCGATGCCGTGGGCTTCAAGTTTAAGCGCGTGAACGACGATTTCGTCCACGCCGCCGCCATCATCTTCATCAGCCCCAAGGGCGAGATCACCCGCTACATGTACGGTGTCACCTACCTGCCCGCGGACCTGCAGCTGGCCGCGCAGGAGGCCGCCCGCGGCGAGGCCCAGCCCACCATCAACAAGTTCCTGAAGTTCTGTTTCAGCTATGACCCGGCCGGACGCCGATATGTCCTGAACACCACCTCCATCGGCGCCCTGGTCATCATCCTGGCCGCCCTGGTGTTCGTGATCACGCTGGTCCGCAAGGGGCGCAAGACCAAGTCAGAGGAGGGCCAATGAGCACGCAAGCATCTACGGCGCAGCCAAGCTACCTGGTGGACACCGGAGCGCGCAAGGGCCTCCTGGCCTGGCTCACCACCACGGACCACAAGCGCATCGGCCTGCTCTACCTCTACTCCATGATCACCTTCTTCTTCGTGGGCGTGGGCATCGGCTTCGTTATGCGCCTGGTGCAGCTCACCACCTTCCAGAAGCTCATCACTGCCCAGACCTACAACGCCCTGTTCACGGTCCATGGCGTGATCATGATCTTCCTGTTCGTGGTGCCTGGCCTGCCCGCCATCTTCGGGAATTTCTTTCTGCCCATCCTCATCGGGGCCAAGGATGTCTCCTTCCCGCGGCTGAACCTGGCCTCCTGGTACTTCTTCATGGCCGGCGCCATCCTGGCTGTCCTCTCGCTCTTCACCGGCGGCGGCGCGCCCGACACGGGCTGGACCTTCTACGCCCCCTTCAGCCTGAAGACGGGCACCAATGTGAGCTTGGCGGTCTTCGCGGCCTTCGTGCTGGGCTTTTCCTCCATGCTCACGGGCATCAACTTCATCACCACCATCCACCGTCTGCGCGCCCCGGGCATGAAGTTCTTCCGCATGCCCCTCATGTGCTGGGCCCTTTACTCCACGGCCTGGATCCAGCTGCTGGCCACCCCCATCGTGGCCATCACCCTGCTGCTGGTGATCCTCGAGCGCTTCTTCGGCATCGGCATCTTCGATCCCTCCAAGGGCGGCGATCCCCTGCTCTACCAGCACCTGTTCTGGATCTACTCGCACCCGGCCGTCTACATCATGATCCTGCCAGCCATGGGCGCCATCTCCGAGATCATCCCCACCTTCACCAAGCGCCCCATTTTCGGGTACAAGGCCATCGCCTTCAGCTCCATGTCCATCGCCGGCGTGGGCAGCCTGGTGTGGGCCCACCACATGTTCACCTCAGGCATGAGCGGCATGGCCCTCATGATCTTCTCGCTGCTGACCATGGTCGTGGCCGTGCCCAGTGCCATCAAAGTCTTCAACTGGGTGAGCACCCTCTACAAGGGCAGCATCGACTTTGAGCCGCCCCTCCTCTTCGCCCTCACCTTCATCTTCCTCTTCTGCATCGGCGGCCTCACGGGCGTCATGCAGGGGGCCCTGGCCATCAACGTGCACATCCACGACACCTACTTCATCGTGGGCCACTTCCACTATGTGATGTTTGGCGGCACGGGCATGGCGCTCTTCGCGGCCCTGCTCTACTGGTTCCCCAAGATGTGGGGAAAGATGTACAGCAAGAAGGCCATCTACGTCTCCTGGTTCCCCATGTTCATCGGCTTCAACATGCTCTATTTCGGCATGATGATCCTCGGCATGATGGGCATGCCGCGCCGCTACTACGTGCACCTGCCTCAGTTCCACACCATGCATGTGGTGGCCACCGTGGGCAGTTGGCTGCTGGTGCTGGGCCTCATTATTTTCTTCGCCACCCTGCTCTACGGCATCCTCAAGGGCCCCAAGGCCGAGGACAACCCCTGGGGCGGTGTGACGCTTGAATGGACCATTCCCAGCCCGCCCCCCCTTGAGAACTTCGAGGTGATTCCCACCATCACCCGCGGCCCCTACCACTTCGATCAGCAGGAGAAAGCATGAGCGGGCACGTTCATCGGGACGACCTCGGGTCCCGCCTGGGCATGTGGCTGTTCCTCGTGACGGAGATCGTCCTCTTCGGCGGCCTCTTCATCGGCTACTCGTACATGCGCTACAAGTACCCGGCGGAGTTCCATCATGGCGGCGCGGAACTGAACGCCACCCTCGGCGTCACCAACACCCTGGTGCTGCTCACCAGCAGCCTCACGGTGGTGCTGGCCATCGTGGCCATCCAGCGCGCCGAGAAGAAGCGGGCCCTGGCCTTCCTGGGCACCACCCTAGCCCTGGGCCTCACCTTCCTGGTCATCAAATCCTTTGAATGGGGCGCCAAGTTCCACCACGGCCTCTACCCGAACTCGCCCCATCTCGCCACGCTGCCCCCGGGCGAGCAGGTCTTCTTCGGGCTCTACTTCACCATGACCGGCCTCCACGGCGTCCACGTCGTCGTGGGACTGGCCGTGCTGAGCGTCATGTTCTGGTGGGTGGCCACGGACCGCGTCCGTCAGGACCGCTACATCCACCTGGAGAACAGCGGCCTCTACTGGCACCTGGTGGACGTGATCTGGATCTTCCTCCTCCCGCTGTTCTACCTGGCCGCCTGATATCCTCCGGGGGTTCCGCGCTGCGCGCGCACCCCCGGGCCCCCAACCTCGCATCCAGCCAAGCTGGACGCTCGGTCCGAGGAACTCCCATGAATGAAACGCTCCATTCTCCCGATCACCACCCTTACAGTCTGGACGAACCGCACGTCGAGCATCCGGGCTACGGCACCTTCATCAAGGTGTGGGCGGCCTTGGTGGTCCTCACCTTCTGCCTGGTGGGGCTCAGCCATGTGAGCCAGAGCTATGCGGTCTGGGGCCTGCTGACGCTGACGCCTCTCAAGGCCGGTCTGGTCTTCTACTACTTCATGCACCTGAAATACGAAGGATCACTCTTCAAGATCGTCATCCTGGTGACCCTTGGCACACTGCTGATCTTCTTCGCCCTGCTCTTCTCCGACGTCGCTTTCCACTGAGGCCCACCATGGATTGGATGAACCAAGCCGCCATTTCGGCCCAGAAGTCCGACGCCGTCTTTTTCTACGTGTTCGGGCTCTCCGTGGCCTTCCTGATCTTCATCACGGCGCTGATGATCTACTTCGTGGTGCGCTACAACAAGAAGCGCAACCCCGTCGCCTCGCAGATCGACGGCCATGTGGGCCTGGAGATCGTTTGGACCACCATTCCCCTGGTGCTGTTCCTGTCCATCTTCTACTACGGCTGGACGAACTACGAATACATGAGCCAGGCGCCCCGAGATTCCATGGCCGTGAAGGTCACGGCCCGGCAGTGGAGCTGGTCCTTCGAATACCCCAACGGCAAGCAGAGCAAGGTGCTCTTCGCACCCCTCGGCAAGCCTATGAAGGTCGAAGTGCGCAGCGCGGACGTGGTGCACGGTTTCTTCGTGCCCTCCTTCCGCCTCAAGATCGACGCCGTGCCTTCCCGCACCAACACCACCTGGTTCCAGGCCACCAAGGTGGGCTCGTACGACATCGAATGCACCGTCATCTGCGGCGTCGATCACAGCCTCATGCTCAGCAAGGTGATCGTGGTGCCTGAAGAGGAATTCAAGGCCTGGTACTTCGGCGGCGAGGATGCGCCTGAGCCCGGCAAGGCCTTCCGGGCCGCCGAGGCCCACCCTGATCTCAGCGGCATGCCCCAGGGTCTGGCCGTGCTTACGTCCAAGGGCTGCCTGGCCTGCCACTCGGTGGACGGCAAGCCCAAGGTCGGACCCACCCTCAAGGCCCTTTACGGCCGCGAAGAGCAGATCCTCATGGCCGGCGCCATGAAGATCATCCGCGTGGATGACGCCTACCTGCGCCGGGCCATCACCAGCCCCTCCGAGCAGGTGGTGCGCGGCTATCCACCCGCCATGCCCCAGACCCAGCTCAGCGACCGGGAGCTGGACGAGGTCGTGAACTACATCAAGACCTTGAACTAAAAAAGCGGAACACAGAGGGCGCAGAAATCATGCAGAGGACGCAGAGAACTGAAAAACGAATCCCTTTGCTTTTCCTCTGTGCCCCTCTGTGAGAATTCTGTGCCCTCGTTCCGCTTTTAAATCCTCCACCCCTGCCGCATCCTCCAAGAGAATCCCTTGAGCGCAGCCACCGTGGCCCTTCCCAAACCCAGTCCGGTATCCACCTTTCTCGAGCTGACCAAGCTCCGGATCTCGGGTGCCTCCACCTTCACGGCGGCGGCGGGCTACGTGGCCTTTCTCCGGGGGGCCAACGCGGGGCTGATCACCACGCTCCTGGGCATCCTCCTGCTCGCCATGGGCAGCAGCGCCCTGAACGAGGTGCAGGAGCACAAGCTCGACGCTCTCATGCCCCGCACGGCCAACCGTCCCATTCCCCGCGGCGATCTTTCGCCGGGACTGGCCACCGTCATCGCCGTGGTCATGGCCGTTTCCGGCTTCCTGGTGCTGTGGCTGGCCCACAACCTCACGTCGGCCCTGCTCGGGGCCCTGGCCCTGGGCTGGTACAACGGCTTCTACACGCCTCTCAAGCGGGTGAGCGCCTTCGCCGTGGTGCCCGGATCTCTCATCGGCGCCCTCCCCCCGGCCATCGGCTGGACCGCCGCGGGCGGCAGCGCCGCCGATCCTTCCGTGCTGGCCCTGGCCTTCGTCTTCTTCATCTGGCAAGTGCCCCATTTCTGGCTGCTGGTGGGCCTGCACGCCGAAGGCTACGAGGAGGCGGGCTATCCCACGCTGGTCAAGCTCTTCGGCCGCCCCCGCCTGTCGCGCCTCACCTTCACCTGGACCTGCGGCACCGCCGCGGCCTGTGGCCTGCTGCCCCTCTTCCGCGTGCTGGTGTCCCGGCCGGCGGAGATCATGCTGGGCATCGGCGCCCTCTGGCTGATCATCGGATCCCTGCCTCTCCTGAAACCAGGACAGGACGCCCCTCTCTACCGGCGCGTCTTCATGAACATCAACCTCTTCGCCCTGGTGCTCACGGCGGCAGTCATCCTGGATCCCTTCTTCAGCCGCTGACCCAATTCCTCAACCATCCCCCGTGGCCCCGGGTCCCAGGGGATAGGCCGACACGCCGCGCATGGGAGGATGTCCCAGAACCGGATGTCTCCGGGAAAACATTCCCGAATCCACTCCGGCACCTGGACAACCCATGCCCCCTCCCACCGCCATCCCCCCCAGCACGGCGGCCCTCCTTGCCTTTGCACGCCTGGCGCAAGGACATCTCGGGGAAGACGGTCTGCTCCTGGACGGGGAGGCCGAGGGCGGCCTGCGACAGGCCTCCGTCCGGCTCGGTGACGGCCCGTCCACCAAGCGGGCCGCTGAAACGTTGGCGCTTCAACTCGGCCCCTCGGCGGCCTATGTCCTCACCGCGAAAACGCCAGCGGGGGGCGCGCCATTCAGCGGGCACATCCAGATCAGCGGCCGGGAAGCCATGCTGGAGATGGAATCCGGCACGACGCCCACCATGGTGCCCTGGGTGCTGCGCCACTTCGCACGCCTGCACCGAGGCATCCTGGAGGCGCCCGAAGCCTCTCCGGAGATCGCATCCATGGCCGATGAAGAGGAGCGCGCCCTGCTGCTGGGGCCCTTCTCCGGGCCTGCCTTCGATCCGGAACTCAGCCTGCCGGAATCCCTCGTGGATCGCTTCGAGGCGACCGTGCGCCGTCATGGCGCCAGACCCGCCGTGGAGGAGGACGGTCGCACCTGGACCTATGCCGAGCTGAACGCCATGGCGGAGGACATCGCCCTTGGATTGCAGCATCGCGGCCTGGGGCCGGGCTCCCTGGTGGGTCACTGGATGCCCCGGGGCCTGCCGGCCTATGCGGCCCTTCTGGGAATCCTCAAGTGCGGGGCCGCCTACGTGCCCCTGGATCCTGGCCTCCCGTCCGCGCGAGTGCGGCAGGTGGCCGTGGAGTGCGGCATGCACCTGCTGCTGGCCTCCGCTTCGCTGGGAACGGTCCCCGGTCTTCCTTGTCCCATGTTCGATCCAGCGCTCGACTTCGCGCGCGATCCAGGGGCTTTCAGCGCTGCGGGCCCGGGCCCCGGAGATCTGGCCTACGTCATCTTCACCTCAGGCTCGACGGGCACTCCCAAGGGCGTGCCCATCACGCACCGTTCGGCCTGCACCTTGGTGCGGGCCGAACAGCGGCTCTTCGCGCCATGCGCGGAAGATCGCGTCTTCCAGGGATTCTCCCTGGCCTTCGACGCCTCAGTGGAAGAGCTGTGGCTGGCCTGGGCCAGCGGGGCCTGCCTGGTGGCGGGGACGCCCTCCCTGATGCAGGCAGGGCCGGATCTCGGGAGGCGGCTCACCGAAGCGGGGATCACCGTGCTGTCCACGGTGCCCACACTGCTGGGCCTCCTTTCGGACCCCGTCCCCACGCTTCGGTTGCTCATTCTCGGCGGCGAAGCCTGCCCCGAAGATCTGGTGGCCCACTGGTGGCGGCCGGGCCTGCGGATGGTGAACACCTACGGCCCCACCGAGGCCACGGTCATCTCCACGTGGACCGATCTGAGGCCCGGCCAGGCGGTCACCATCGGCAAGGCCGTGCCCAATGACCGGATCTACGTGCTGGATGCACAGAGTCGCCTGTGCCCCATCGGCGTGCCCGGCGAGTTGCACCTCTCGGGCGTGGGCCTGTCGAGCGGCTACCTGGGCCGCACCGATCTCACGGCCGAGCGGTTCATCACCAATCCCTTTCACGACGGCCCCTTCACGGAACGCCTCTACCGCACGGGCGACCGGGTGCGCTTCAATGCCGAGGGCCATCTCGAATTCCTCGGCCGCATCGACACCCAGATAAAATTGCGGGGCTTCCGCATCGAGCTGGAGGAGATCGAGGCTGCGTTGCGCCAGGAACCGGAGGTGCTGGCGGCGGCGGTCGCCCTCTGGAAGGCGGACGGCCCGGAACGCCTGGTGGCCTACGTCGTGCTGCGACCAAGCGCCCGTTTCGACGCAGACGGCCTGCTGCGAGGCCTGCGCCAGCGCCTGCCCAGCTACATGGTGCCCGCCTCCGTCGACGCCCTGGGCGAGTTGCCCACCCTCGCCAGCGGAAAGCTCGACCGCAAGCGCCTTCCGGCGCCCAGCCAGAGACAGGCCCCCTCTGCGGACGGCGAAGGGCTGACGCCCACCCAGCGGACTCTGCGCGAACAGTGGACGCAACTCTTCCAGGGCCGCGCGCCGGGCCTGGACGAGGACTTCTTCCGCGACCTGGGCGGGCATTCGCTGTTGGCCGCGGCCATGGTTTCAACGCTCCGCCCGCGGACCGGCTTCGAAAACCTGGCGGTGCCCGATGTGTATGCCTTCCCCACCCTGAGGGCCCTGGCCGCTGAACTGGATGGGCGCCGGGCCTCGGAGCCGGGCCCGGCCAAGGCGAAGCTTCCGCCCGCAGAGCCGCTTCCGGCCTGGCGCTACGGCCTGTGCGTCCTGGCCCAGCTCCTGTCGCTCTACCCCCTGCTGGGTTTCTACGCGCTGCAGTGGCTCAGCCCCTACCTCGTCTACAGCTGGAGCCAGGATCACGACATCTCCCGCTTCCTGGGCATCAGCGCCGCCCTGCTGTCGCTGATCCTCATCTATCCGGCCATGTTCGTCCTATCCATCGCCGCCAAGTGGCTGCTGCTGGGCCGTATCAGGCCCGGCCGCCATCGTGTCTGGGGGTTCTACTACTGGCGCTGGTGGCTGACCCAGCGGATCATCGCGGCCACGCCCCTGGACTACCTGGTGGAATCGCCCTGGCTGGCCCTCTACTTCCGCCTCATGGGCGCCCGCATCGGCAGCAGCGTGCACCTGGCCACCACCTCCCTCGCCGCCTTCGACCTCACCCGCATCGGCGACGAGGCCAGCATCGGCCAGGATGCGCGCCTGAGCGGCTACACGCTGGAGGATGGTTTCCTGGAGCTGGGCCCCATCCGCGTCGGCCGGCGCTGCTACGTGGGCAACCGGTCCATCCTGTGCGCGGGCACCGTCATGGAGGACGGCGCCATCCTGGAGGACCTGAGCCTGCTGCCGGGGGGCGCCCGGATCGCCACGGCCCAGCGCTGGGCGGGCTCCCCCGCCCGTCCTCTGCCACCTCGCACCTCCGATCGTTCGCGGCTGAGCGCAGACCTGCCCCGTCCTTCACGGGGGCGCCAGATCGTTTTCGCGGCCATCCAGGCCCTGGGGGCTTGCATGGTCCCCATGGCCTTCCTGCTCGCCATCTTCCCGGGCCTGGTCCTCATCAACGAGCTATACGCGTCCACGCCGGGCTACTTCGCGTACCTGGTGGTGGCCCCAGGGGTGGCCCTTTCCTTCGTGGCGCTGCTGGCCCTGGAAATCGCCGCCGCCAAGTGGCTGCTCCTGGGCCGGGTGCGGCCCGGCACCTACGGCCTGTACAGCGGCTTCGTCCTGCGGAAATGGTACGTGGACCGCCTCATGGCCGTGGGCCTCGACCTGCTGGCGCCCCTCTACGCCACCCTGTATCTGGCCCCCTGGTTCCGCCTGCTGGGCGCGAAACTGGGCGCCTGGGCCGAGGTCTCCACGGCGGGTTCCGGCTGCCCGGATCTGCTCGAGATCGGGGATGAAAGCTTCATCGCGGACTGCGTGTCCTTCGGCCCGCCGCGCGTGGACCTGGGCCAGGTCATCTTGGCCACCACCCAGGTGGGGCGGCGGGCCTTCGTGGGCAACAGCGCCCTGGTCCCCTCCGGGACCGCCCTCGGCGACAGCGTGCTGGTGGGCGTCCTGTCCGTGCCCCCCGGCGATCCCCTGGAGGCGGCCCGCACGGACAGCTCCTGGCTGGGCTCCCCGGCCATCTACCTGCCGCACCGCCAGGAAAGCGCCGCCTTCGGCGAGGCGGCCACCTTCCGGCCGCCCAAGCGGATGATCCTGTTGCGCGCCTTCATCGAGCAATTCCGGGTTCTGGCTCCGGCCACGGGGTTCGTGGTGATCACCAGCCTGCTGCTTACGGCCCTCACGGAAATCGAAGAAGCCTCCTCCCTGGGCGCCGCGGCCCTCTCGCTGCCCCTGCTCTACTTCGCGGGCGGCCTTGCGGCCTGCCTCTTCGTGGTGGCGGTGAAGTGGGCGGCCATCGGACGTTACAAGCCCTGCGAGAAGCCCCTCTGGTGCAGCTTCATCTGGCGCACCGAACTGGTGAGCGGGCTCCACGAGAACCTGGCTGATTCCTGGCTGCTGCGCCTGCTCGCGGGGACGCCCCTGGTGCCCCTGTATTTCCGCCTGCTGGGCGCCCGCATCGGCAGCCGCGTCTGCATGGAAAGCACCTGGCTGACGGAGTACGATCTCGTGGACATCGGCGACGGCGCCCAGCTGAACTCCGATTGCACCATCCAGACCCACCTCTTCGAGGACCGGGTGATGAAGATGGACCGCATCCACCTGGGGGCCGGATGTTCCGTGGGCATGGATTCGGTGGTGCTCTACGGTTCGCGCATGGAATCCGGCTCGGTCCTCGGCGATCTGTCGCTGGTGATGAAGGGGGAAGCCCTGCCCGCCGGCACCCGGTGGGAAGGGTCGCCGGCGAGGCCCTCCCAAAGAAGCCTGGAAACGATGCGGATCCCCGGCGATGCTCCAGGCCAGGGCCATGGCGGGGTCCATCCTCCGGCGGACATGCTCCTCCTCGCGGGTACCTGCGAGATCCCCGGGCTGGCGAAGCTGGAGCCCGACGCCTGCGGGAGGCCCCGGGCCCTGGGCCCGGACGGACGGCCCGTATCCATGAGCGTCTCGCGCGCGCCCGGAGCCCACCTCGTCGCCTGGTCAGCACGAGGCCGGGTGGGCGCGGACCTGGAATGCCTGGGGCCCTCTCCGGCACTCGAAGTGGCCTCGGCCCTCTTTCTTCCTGGAGAACGCGCCTGGGCCGACACCTTGCCGCCCCAGGAACGTTGGAGGGGACACCTGCTGCTCTGGACGGCCAAGGAGGCCGTGATGAAAGCCCTGGGCCAAGGCTTCGCCTTCGGCATGGATCAGATTGAATTGGAACCCGCGGACGGCCCCGGCCTGCGGCTGCGCAGCCTCTGCGGAAGCGCGCGCCTGGCCCGGGGGTGGCGCGTCGAGCACCAGGAGCGCGAAGTGGCGGGACGGACCTACCTGGTGGCGCTCGTGGTGGGCTGATCAGCCAAAGATCGCGAGAGAGCTGTCGGATCCGCTCGTATCGCCCAGGGCGTCGAAGAGGGTGGTGGTTTTCGAACCCTGGAGAAGGTTCAGCAGCGCGGCCGGATTGGAGTTCTTGCTCTGGCTGTTCATCAGGGCCGTGAGTAGGGCCGAATTGGCGCCCGAGGCGCCATAGGTGGCGCTGCCCTGCAGGCTGCCCAGCACAGTGGCCAGGCTCTGGGGGTTCTGCTTGAAGTAGGTCTTCAGCTTTTCGATGTCGCCCGAGACATCCTTTTGCGTCGTGAAGAGGTCGCTCAGGGCCTTGGTCACGTCCTCCGGGGCCTTGGTGAGCTGCTGGGCCTCCGGCGACAGGGTCATCAGATCCCCCAGGAGGCCCGCGAGCCCGCTGGCGTTCTGGGAGGAGGAAGAGGAGCCCAAGGTGTTCAGCTGCTGTAGGAGCAGGGTTCCAATGCTCGACGACTGGTCCGAACTGACGGGCGTAAGGCTCATGCGCGCTCCTGGGCAGCCTTTGCAGGCGTAAAGGCCGTGAGCAAAATGCCCGCCAAGTTCTCGAAGACGGAAAGCAGAGCATCGTCAGCGCGCCACTGTGGGCGCCCGGGCGATTCCTGCCTCGGTTACACTTCCGGCCATGCCCACCCAGCGCGTCAGCCGAGCCCCCGGGGGCCAACCGTGGATGTGACGACCTTCCTCGGGGCGCATCGCTATGCCTGGCTTCAGGAACTGGGCCGCAGTCCGGCCTGTTCCTGGCATCTCCTCCGCCGCGAATCGGACGGCACCCGCTTCCTGGCACAGATCTGGTCGCCCCGTCCCGCGGACCGTGAGATGGATCACATCCGGGACACCTACCTCTCCCGGTTCCTGGACGCGTCTCCCCTGGATCCCCTGAACAGCCACCTGGGCTTCGACGAGGAGCAGGCCTGGTACCTCCAGGCCATTCAGGGCACGCCCCTCTCCCGCCTCTGGGCGGGTTGGGGAGATCCGCAGCGGGAGGCCTTGCTGGAGCATCTCGGCACACTGACGGCTCAGGATCCCCATCCCCGGCTGCTCCACCCGGAGGCCATCACCTTCCGGCCTGGCCTCACCCAGATCCCGCGGGTCATCGGGGCCGCGCCGTGGGAGACCGCGGCCGTGCCCGGTTTCCTGCCCCAGACCGCGCCCGTGCCCGCCCTTTCGGAGGATCTTCCCTGGAAGCTGCCCAGGGACCTGTCGGAACCCCATTCGCGGCCGCTGCGCGGGCGCAGCCAGGAGCTCCCCTACCTCAAATCGTTGATGCTGGGCCTCAGCGCCCCCATCCCCATGGAGCGCATCGTCCTCCTGCAGGGGGAGGAAGGTGTGGGCAAGGAGCACCTGGCCGCCTGGGCCTGCGCCGTGGCCGAGGGCGAGGGCATCTGGGTGCACCACCTGGCCGCCTCGGACCAGGAGCCCCCCGGGCGCTTTTTGGGCCGCATGGTGGATGCCCTGCTCTCGGGCAACGAGGTGGATTTCTACGCAGAGCGGCCCGAGGCCGCCAAGGCCCTGTCGCTCCGGGTGCAGGCCTTCTCCTTCCTCACGGGCGGACGGCACGTGCACGGCCAGGACGCCGGGCCCGCGCCCGAAGAGGTGCGGGCGGCCCTGGAGGCCCTGGATTTCGCGGGCCTCCAGCAGCGCCGCCTCATCCACCTGTCCGGCCTGGACCGCGCCACGCCTGGAGTGCTGGCCCTGATCCGCGAGATGGTGGAGAGATCCTCCTTGCCCTGGCTGCTCTCGCTCACCACCGGGGCCCAGGGCGCGGGCCTGAAGCCCTTCATCGCGCAGCTGCTGTCCGAGGCCGCCGCGGCCGTGGTCGGCGTGAACCGCCTGGAAGACCGGGATCTGCGGATGGTCCTGGGGGATTTCCTGGGTCCGCAGGAACTTCCCGAAGCCTTCCAGGCGGACCTGATTTCCCAAAGCCTCGGCAATCCGGGCCTGTTGCGGAACCTCCTGGAACTGGCCCAGCAGTCCGGCGCCCTGTCCTGGGGGAAGGATCACTGGATCCTGGCCCCAGGACAGCGAGTAGCGCTGAAGGCCGAGGACGATCTCATGCGGCAGATCTTCCTGGGGCGCCTGCAGCGCCTCACGCCCGCTTCCGCCGCCCTGGTGCGCCTGCTGGCCCTTGGGGAGCGGCCGCTTCCGGCCCTGCCCCTGCAACGCCTGCTGGGCCTCCAGGATGATGCTTTGGAGGACGCGATCCTCGGCGCCGTGGCTTCGCAGCTGGTGGAGTCCCAGCAGGGACAGTCGCTGATGCCCGAACCGCGGTGGCGGGAGCTGGTGCTCGCCCATACGCCCCAGCCGGAACTCAAGCGCCTGGCCCGGGCCCTTTCGGCCGCCTTTCGGGAACAGGGCTGGGACTGCCCCATTCCCATGCAATCCCTCGCTTCCGACGAGGCCACCGCCCTCGCCTCGGTGCTGGCCTCGCTCCTGGAGGGACCCGCGGGGTCCCTCCAGGAGACCCTGCGGACCGTCAACCAGGCGCTGCAACTGAAACCCTCCCCGCTTCAGGAAGCCCACTTGCGCGAGCACCTGGCAGACGCCTGGGCTGCCGGCGCCCGCGAACCGGGGGAAATCTCCACGCTTTCTCCGTCGGAAGAAGCCCTCGCCTCCTTGGGCCTCGCCCTCAAAGCGCTCTCAAAGGCTCCCCAGGAAGCGGATCTCCACCTCAAGGAGGCGCGTCTTTTCCGCAAGCGGGCCCTCCTGCTGCTCCACCTCCGCCGCCCTTCCGAGGCTCAGGAAGCCCTCCAGGCCGCCGCCGAGCGGTTGACTGGCCATCCGCACCACGCGGAGCAGGCCCGGCTCCGGCTGGCCCTGGGCCGGCTGCACCTGCTTCAGGGGCACCTCACCAAGGGCATCCGCGCGTTGGAAGAAGGCCTTCATCCCCAGGCGGGCTTCAAGCCCCAGCCCCAGGATCAGGCGGCCCTGCTGCTCACCCTGGGGCAGGCCCTGGGGGGGCAGTCCCAGTTCCTCCGGGCTGCGGGGTTGCTGCAGTCCGCCCAGCGCATGTTGGAGCACAGCCAGAGTTTTCGCAGCCTGGTTCCGGTGCAGATCGCCCTGGCCGAGGTGCGACTGACTCAAGGACAACCGGAAACCTGCGCCATCCTTCTAAGAGAGGCGCTGCAAACGGCCCGAATGCAGGGAGACACCCTCCTCCAGGCCAAAGGGCATCTCGCCCTGGGCACGGTGCGCAGCCTCCAGCAGTGGCTGGGCCCCGCCCTGTCCCACCTGGACCGGGCCCTGAGCCGCACCGAGCAATCCGGCGACGCAGCGCAACGCTCCGTCATCCAGATCTGGCGGGCCCGCACCTACGCGGCCATGGGCGACACCGTGGCCGCGGACCATGCGCAGTTCCAAGCCCTGGCCGCGCAGCCCCCCGTCATGTCCCCGGAGGAACAAGGAGACAGCCTCTTCCTCCAGGGCGAGGTGGCCCGCTTCCGCAGCACCTGGCGGGACACCATCCGGCTCTACCGGTCCGCCGCAGACGTCTACGAATCCTCGGGGCTGCTTTGGCGGCAGCGGCTGGCCCTGCTGCTCTACAGCCAAGCCGTGGCCCGGGAAGCCCGGCAGTCCAGGCGGGAAGCGCCGGAACAGGGCTGGGCCATCCTCGAAAACCTCAAGGGCCCGGTGGAGGGCTCCGGCTCCCGCTGGCTCGACCTGGAATGGCACCGGGCCCATGCCCTGCTGTTGTCCACCGTGCCCGCCACCGAGGCGGTGGTGCAGGAGACACTGGAGGCCTGGGGCCAGGTTCAGGCCGCCGCCAGGGACATGCTGTTCCCGGCCCAGGTGATGGAAGCCAGCGCAGAAAGCGCCCAACTGCTGCTGGCGCGAGGCGAGAAACTGGGCGCCCGGTCCCGCATCCAGGATGCATTCCCGAGTTTCCAGCAGCTCTGGTCGCGCCTTCCCGCCACCCACGAGACCAGCTTCCTGGGCCGGGAGGATATGCATCATTTCCGGCAGACCGTGGAGGCCGTGGGCCTCAAATTCATCCAGCCGGAACGCGCCGATCCCCTGGTGGACTGGACGCCGACGCAGATGGATCTCCCGGCCTTTCCCGATCCGGAATGACGGCAGCGGCATTCGGTGGTCTCATGGAGGGTCACGGCTTCGACCTTCCAGCGGAGACCTTCCATGAGCCACCTGCCCGTTGAATCACGCCCACGCGTCACCCTGCCCCAGCTGCACAGCTGGCACCACGCGGACCGGAAGCTCGTCATGGTCACCGCCTACGATGCGGTCACCGCCCGCATTGCGGATGCCGCCGGCGTGGACATCATCCTGGTGGGCGACAGCGTGGGAAACGTGTGCCTGGGCTTCGAGAACACGCTGCCCGTGAGCATGGCCATGATGAACCACCACCTGGAGGCCGTGGCCCGCACGCATCCAACGGCCATGCTGGTGGCGGACATGCCCTACCTCAGCTTCCACCTGAGCGTGGAGGATACCCTGCGCAACGCCGGTGGATTCCTGCAGCGGGGTGCCCAGGCGGTGAAGCTGGAGGGCGGCGCCAAGCGCCTGCCCATGATCCACGCGCTGCTGGACGCGGAGATCCCCGTCATGGGGCACCTGGGCCTCACCCCGCAAAGCGTCAACCCCATGGGGGGCTTCAAAGTGCAGGGGAAGCACCGGGGCGACGCGCTCCGCCTGCTTGACGACGCCCAAAGACTGCAGGATGCCGGTTGCTTCAGCATGGTGCTGGAGGGCATCCCTGCGGATCTGGCGGCCCGCATCACCGAGACGGTCAAGATCCCCACCATCGGCATTGGGGCCGGCCCCCAGTGTTCGGGACAGGTGCTGGTCTTCCACGACGTGCTGGGCCTGCTGCCCGGCCCATCCCCCAAGTTCGTCCGCCGCTATGCCGAAGGATTCGAGGATCTACGGAACGCCTTGGCGGCCTGGGCCGAGGATGTGAGGGGGGGAGGGTTCCCCGACGGACGGGAATCCTATACCCTTCCAGAAGCCGTTCGTCCGGCTTTGACCCAGTGGGCTCCCTGAAGCCCCCTCTGGTTTGCCGACAGGCTCCTTAGGAAGGATCCCGCTTTTGTCTATGCGAGTTGTCCGTACCATCGCTGATTTGCGCGCCCTGCTCCGCCCTCTGAGGGAGGAAGGCAAGCGGATCGGCTTCGTCCCCACCATGGGTTTCCTCCATGAAGGGCACGGCGCCCTCATCCGCCAGAGTGCCGCCCGCTGCGATGCCACCGTAGTGTCCATCTTCGTGAATCCAACGCAGTTCGGCCCCAGTGAAGACTTGGCCAACTACCCCCGCGACCTGGAGCGGGACCAGAACCTCTGCCTGGAGGCCGAGGCCACCGTTCTGTTCCTTCCTGAAGTCGCCGAGATCTACCCCACGGGCTTCCAGACCCACATCGAACCGGGCCGCCTGGCTGAACCCCTCTGCGGACGCTTCCGGCCCGGGCATTTCCGGGGGGTGGCCACCGTGGTGGCCAAGCTCTTCAACATCGTGCAACCCGATCTGGCCTTCTTCGGCCAGAAAGATTTCCAGCAGACCGTGGTCATCCGCCGCATGGCCCGGGACCTCAACATGCCTGTCGACGTGGTGGTAGTGCCCACCATCCGCGAGGCGGACGGCCTGGCCCTGAGCAGCCGCAACACCTACCTGGATGAGGATGCCCGCCGCCGGGCCCTCCGCCTCAGCGAAGGCCTGCTAGCCGCCCGGGCCGCCTTCGACGGGGGCGAGCGGGAAGCCGCGAGGCTGGTCGATATCGCCCGGACTCCCCTCGCGGGGGTGGACTCCGTCCAGTACCTCGAATTGGTGGACACCCAGAACCTGGAGCCCATCCAGGGCCAGGTGGACCGTGCCGCAGCTCTCTGTGTGGCCGCCTACGTGGGAAGCACCCGTCTGATCGACAACGTTCTCTTGGCCCCCCTGCCCGCGGACGCGGGGCTGAGTCTGGCCCGTAGCACCGCGGGGGCCTGAAGCCCGGAAAAAAACGAGGCTGGACCCGGAGGAAGGCTGGAGCGATCCTTAGGGGTTGGCCGGGACTCCGCCACGGAGCCTGGACCGGAGGATACATGCTGCGTCACTTCCTGCTCGGAAAGATCCATCGCGCCACCGTGACGAGGGCCGATCTGGACTATGTGGGGTCGATCACCCTGGATCCGCTGCTCATCGAGGCGGCGGGGTTCATGGAGAACGAAAAGATCGACATCTACAACGTGACCAACGGCTCCCGCCTGTCCACCTACGTGATTCCAGGGGTGCCCGGCTCCGGCGAGGTGGGCATCAACGGCGCCGCGGCCCACCTGGTCCGGAAGGGCGATCTCGTCATCATCGCGGCCTACGGTTGGATGACTGCGGAGGAGGCGGAAACGGTGGCTCCCAAGGTGGTTTTCGTGGACGAGCGCAACCGTATCACCGAGCGCCGCCGCCAGGAACGCACCCCGCTCTGCATGGCCGCCTTTACCGACTGAACAGATCCTGCCGACCTCTTCTAAGGATCCAAGGCGCCTGATCCTTTCAGGCTTTCCACCCTGTCAAGGAAAGGCCGTACGGCCGCCCGGGACGAATAAAAACCAAACACGGAACCTTTGCCCCTTGGCGCGGCATCCAAGGGTCATGGTAGAAATGAATCACCCCACGGTCTGGTACGACCCCGGGGCCCGCGGTGGGGGCAAGGCGCCTTCCTGCACAGTTCTGAAAGGTTGGTTCCATGGAAGTCCGCAAGTCCCTGGTGGTCAATGCGACCCCCCTGGAGACGCGCATCGCCCTGCTTGAGAACGGTCAGCTCTGCGAGCTGTTCCTTGAGCGGACGATGAACAAGAGCCAGGTGGGGGATGTGTACAAGGGCCGGGTGGCCAAGCTGCTCCCCGGCATGCAAAGCGCCTTCGTCAACATCGGCGGCGTGAAAGACGGGTTCCTCTACCTGGACGATCCAGTCGTCCAGCGCCTGGGGGCCGACCTCGCCGCGGAAGAAGAGGCCGACGAGGCCGCCTCGGAGGAGTTGCCGCCACCTCCGCCGCCCCTGCCCCCCCTGAAAGAGGGCGAGGAGACCCTGGTTCAGGTGGTGAAGGATCCCATCGGCTCCAAGGGCCCGAGGCTCTCCCGCCATCTCAGTTTTCCGGGCCGCTTCCTGGTCTTCATGCCCGGCATCGACCACATCGGCATCTCCCGGAAGATCACCGATCCGGAAGAGCGGGAGCGCCTCCGCGAGCTCATCCGCAGCCATGTGGAGCCCGGCGAGGGCTTCATCGTCCGCACCGCGGCCATCGGTGAAAAGGACGAGGATTTGGTGGGAGACGTCGTCTTCCTCCGCCAGCTCTGGCAGGGGATCAAGGCCAAGGCCGAGACGGTGCCAGCCCCCGGTCTCGTGTGGCAGGACCTCCGCCTGCTCCAGAAGGTCATGCGCGATATCTTCCGGGAGGAAGTCTCCACTTTCTGGGTGGATGATGACACCGCCCACCGTGAAGTGGTTTCCTTCGTGGAGAACATCCACCCTGAATGGTCCAGCCGTGTGAAGCGCTTCACGTCGGACCTGCCCATCTTCGAGGCCTTCGGCATCGAATCCGAAATCGATTCCGCCCGCCAGCCCAAGGTCTTCCTCAAGCACGGTGGTTCCATCGTGCTGAACCAGACCGAAGCCCTGGTCAGCGTGGACGTGAACACCGGCAAGTTCGTGGGGAAGAAGGATCTCGAAGAGACCGTCTATCTCACCAATCTCGAAGCCATCCCCGAGATCGTGCGGCAGCTCAGGCTGCGGAACCTGGGCGGCATCGTGGTCATCGACTTCATCGACATGGTGGACCCCCTCCATCGCGAAGAGGTGCTGGGCCGCCTGCAGGAAGAGCTCAAGCGCGACCGCAACCACGCCCGCGCCGGCGGCATCTCCGAATTCGGCCTGGTGGAGCTCACCCGCAAGCGCACAGGGCCTTCGCTGGAGCGGCAGCTTACCCAGCCCTGCCCCGCCTGCAACGGCGCCGGCCGAACCCAGAGCCCCGAAACCTCCCTGCTCAAGGCCTACCGCGAGCTGGTCCGCCTGGGCGAGCGGCTGCGCGGGGCGGACATCCGGCTGACCCTGCACCCTGAGCTTTCCGCAGCCCTGCACCAGGAGGCCCGCGAAGGCCTCCTGCAACTGGCCCGCCTGCTGGGCGCCCGGGTGTCCTGGATCGAGCGCGCCGACACCCCGCGCTACGCCGTGATCATGGATCTACAGATTCCCGGCCAGGGCAGCGCGACCGCCTAGGTCACCCCTGGTCACAGCGCAGCCAGGCTCAGATAGTGCTCCACAGTCCGGCGGAGTCCCTCCTGGAACGAGGTTTCCGGCTGCCAGCCCAAGTCCTGGCGGAGCCGCTCGGAGTTCAGGGCATACCTCCGGTCATGACCTGGACGGTCCCGGACAAAGGTGAAGCACCTCCGGCTGGATCCCGCTGGCCGGTTCAGCACCTGGTCCACCACATCCGCCAGCGCTTCGAGAAGGGCCAGATTGGTCTGCCCCGCCCCCTGGGAGATTCCATAGGTGGCCCCCGGACGCCCCTTGGAAAGCACCATCTCCAGCGCCGCGCAATGATCCTCCACGAAGAGCCAGTCGCGGGTATTCAAACCATCGCCATAGATCGGGACCGCCTCTTCCTGAACCATTCGATGAATGGCCAGAGGGATCAGTTTTTCCGGATGCTGGAATGGGCCGTAGTTGTTGGTGCAATGGGTCACCAGGACCGGCAGGCCGTAGGTGATGTGGTAGGCCCTCGCCAAGTGATCCGATCCCGCCTTGCTGGCACTGTAGGGGCTGTTGGGCGCGTAGGGATCGCCTTCCCGGGCCTCGCCCTGTTCCAGCGAGCCATAGACTTCGTCCGTGCTCACGTGGAGAAACCGGGCTGACGTTTCCGAACCCCAGGCTCGCCGTGCGGCCTCAAGCAGGGTGAAGGTGCCTACCAGGTTGGTCTGGATGAACGCCTCGGGTCCGTCGATGCTGCGATCCACATGGCTTTCGGCCGCGAAATGGACCACTGCGTCCAGTCCTCTGGACGCGAACAGCGCCCCCACCAGAGCCGCATCGCAGATGTCTCCCGTCACGAGCTCCACGCCTTGCAGTCCTTGGATCCGGGCTGGGTCCGCGGCGTAGGTCAATTTGTCGAGCACCACCAGCGGAGTGTCCGGATGGCGCCGCGACATCCGCCGCACGAAATGGGAACCGATAAACCCCGCCCCGCCTGTGACCAGCAGCCCCTTCATGGGCGCGGCTCGTGAATGCGGTTGCCGCAGGCCAGCATCATGGTGTTGGCCTCGGCGAGGCTTTCAAACGTGCCAGCATCGGTCCAATCGCCTTGAACGATGTCGAATTCCAGCCCTTCCCTCTGGATGTACTCGTTGTTCACGCTGGTGATCTCCAGCTCTCCCCGGGGCGAAGGCTTCAAGCCCCGGATGATGTCCCAAACCTGCGCATCGAAACAATAGGCGCCCACCACCGCGTAGGAACTCTTCGGGTGGCTGGGTTTTTCCTCGATTTCCAGCACGTGCCGCTCATCCAGGGCTGCCACCCCGTACCGGGAAGGGTCGTCCACGGATTTGAGCAGCACGCGGGCCCCCTTGCCCTGCCGCATGAACCGCTCGGCGAAGGGACGCAGGGAGTGCGTGAAAATGTTGTCCCCCAACAGCACCAGGATGGACCCGGCTCCCGCAAACCCTTCGGCGAGAGCCAAGGCATCCGCAATGCCGCGGGCATCCTCTTGGACTTTGTAAGTGAACTGGCACCCGAAGACCTTGCCGCTTCCCAGCAGCTGGACCACGTCGCCCATGTGCTCAGTGCTGGTGATGATCAGGATGTCGGTCACCCCGGCTTGCACCAGCTGCCTCACAGGATGGTAGATCATGGGTTCGAGCCCCACCGGCAGCAAATGTTTGTTGGTCACCTTGGTCAAAGGGAACAGGCGCGTTCCCTTGCCTCCCGCCAGAACCACCCCTCTCATGCGCGCTCCATGGAAACCCACCCAAATGGGTGGGGATCTCCCTATGCGGGTCACCCGAACACCAACGCCAGCCGAGCAAGAATCAGTCCGAAATGTACTCGTTTCTGGACTTCGATCCAATCAGAACCCTGGGGCCCAATGGAAATCAGCCGGGCTCGAATCCCCTGGATCCAGTGCCTTCACCCCAGACACGTGGGACAGCGCATGCCTTCCTGCAGCCCCTGGATGAGTTCAGGCACCCGGTGCAGGCTGCGCACTTCGTACAGCGGAGCCTCGGGATCATGGTCCGGTCTGGGCTTGGCCTCGCGGTTCACCCAGATGGCTGTCCAGCCCGCGTCCAGGGCGCCCTGCACGTCGTCGTTCCAGCTATCGCCCACCATGGCCAGATTGCCGGGGAAGAGGCCCAGCTTCCGCTGCATGGCCTCGAAAGCGGCCGATTCGGGCTTCAGGACGCCGATTTCGGCGCTCAGCAGGCGGATGCGGATGCAATCGGACAGGCCGAGACGGTCCAGCAGCTCCAGGCCGAAGGTCTGGGTGTTGGAGAGCAAGGCCACCCGCGCCAGATCCCGTACCGCACCCACGGATTCCGAGGATTCCCTGAAGCACTGAGCCTGGTTGCCGGCCTCCAGGAAGGCCTGGGCCATGGCCTCCACCTGAGCTGCATCCAAGCCGATGGCGCCGCGCCAGACCTTGAGGAAGGCATGCACCGAAGCATAGGGGCGGGCCATCCCGTCGCGCATGAGGGCCGCGAACTGCCCTTCCTGCTCTGGCTTCAGCAGCTCCTTCATGCGCTGAAACGGGCTGCCTGCCGGACTGAACACGAGTGTGTTCCAGAGGTCGAAGACAACGGCCCGGATCATGCGCCTGCGCCCCTCATTGGCCGCTCGCCTTGCGGATCTGGAAGGGCACGCCGAAGCCGAGGCCGACCACGTCGAAGCGGGCCTCGCCAACCAGGCTCCAGGTGGCCGGATCGTGGCGCAGAACCGCGCCGGACAAAGGCCCCCAAGCGGCCTTCAGGTCCCCGTAGTTCAGCGTCACATCCACCTTCAGCACGCTGCGCCCCTTGGCCGCGATGTCGGCCCCTTCAGGAAAGCTCACGGAACCCAAACCAAGGCTCTGCCCCTGGGAAGAGAGGCGGAGATCCCCCGCCACCTTGCGGGTCCGGAGGCGCTGGTCGGAAGGATTGTCCACCCCCACCTCCAGCCGCAGGCTCAGCCGCGATTCCTCCAGGGGAAAGGCCAGGTCCAGCCGGGGCTCCACGCGGTCGAGGCTGAACCGGAGCTGACGGGCGGCCTCTTCATAGCGCAGGGCGGGCTGGAAGGCGTCACAGCCCATCAGGAACGCCAGCGCGGGCAGGAGAAACGCGGATCGCATGTCAGGCGCCCCGGTAGATCACGCAGTTGTCCGTGGTTTCATACACTTCGATCTGGCAGAGCTGGGGGAGCGAGGGCTTCAGCTGCTCCCAGATCCACACCGAGATGTTTTCGGCCGTGGAAAGGGGGATGAGATCGTTCAGGAAACGGTGGTCCAGCTTCGAGATCACCTGGTCCACCACCACCTTGGACAGATCGTCGAAGTCGATGATCATGCCGGTCTCAGGATTCACCTGCCCCTCCAGCAGCACGAAGAGCTTGTAGCTGTGGCCGTGCAGGTTGCGGCACTTGCCCGGGTGGTTGTAGATGAAGTGGGCAGCTTCAAACCAGTATTCTTTGCGCAGGATCATGGCACTCACGATGAAAAGGCCCCGCGGAGGCGGGGCCTTTCAGTCTAACTCAGGGCGCTTGGCTAGAGCTTGATGGCGTTCAAAATCAAAGCGAGTGGCGTCAAGGCCTGCAGATTCTCCTGCCAGCTGGAATCACGGCGGAAGCGCTGAGGCACCAGAACCGTGTCCCCGGGCTCCACGGCCTTGCCTTCCACCCAACTGTCCAGAATCCGGCCATCCGCCTTGAGGAGACGGACGTTGGAACTGTCCGCATTGCGGGTAAGGCCGCCGGCCAGCTTGAGCAGGTCTGACACCTTCATGCCTTTTTGCACCTTGTAGGTGGCGAAAGGGCTCGCGGTTTCGCCCACCACGTAGGCCGCCTCGGTGGCCCGGGGAATGATCACTTCGTCCCCGTCCTGAAGTTCCACATCCGCATTGACATCACCTTTTAGGGCCCCCTGGAAGTCCACCACCATGCGGTTGAGGCTGCCGGCCAGCAGCCCATGCAGAAGGGGATTCTTTTGCAGTTGGCCGGTGGTGGGCTGCCGCTTGGTTTCGTTGAGGCGTTCCAGAATTTCATTGATGCCCTTGGCCGTGGGGTCCTTGCCGATCAGTCCCGATTCCTCGGCGGCCCTCGCGAGGGAGGCATCCTGGCTGTTCAAGCGCCGGAGAAAGATCCCCGCCTGGGGCATGGCCTCGGCCGTGGTCCCGCCGGCGCGCTTGACCAAGTCGCTCAGGCGCGGGTGCTCTGAATCCAGGGTGTACGAACCGGGGCGGGCCACCTGCCCAGTCACCCGGATGGTCCGGTGCACTTTGAAGTCAGGCTTCTCGAAAAGGCTGAGCTGATCGTCGGGCAGGATCTTTGGATTCGCGGCATCGTCCAGAAGGGCCACGGGGCTGCCTTGCTGGGTGGAGAGCAGCTTCGAAAGGTCGAGGCGGACCACTTCGCTGGGCTTCCCGGCCTTGCTGCGTGCCAGCTCAGCCACAAAACGGTCCGCGGATTTTTCGGGAACACCGGCCCGGAAAATCAAGTCCGAAGCTCGCATGCCCTCGTGGAAGGCGTAGGTTCCGGGCCGGGCGACCGGGCCCAGGACAGTCACCATCTGGGGCAGACGGAGGCTTTCCATGCGGAACAATTCGATGCGATCGCGATCTTCGAGGACCAGGTTGTGGGCCGGATCCCCGCCCAAGGCCTTGTCCACGTCGAACACCAGAAACTGGGTGGTGCCGTCCAAGGCCGTGCGCACCACTTCGCCCCGCGCCCGGTAGGTATCAGGAAGCACCTGGGCATCCCGGCGAAGGAGGTCACCCACCCGCATCCCCTCGGTGCGGGCGAAGGTCCCGGGCACCCGGGCCCAACCGGTGAGCTCCACCACGGGCCCGGTCCACTCGCGCCTGGGGAACCCTGAGAGGACATCGCCGCGCTGAAGGGGCGTGCGATCCGCCGTGGCCAGTGACACCTCCTGGCCCACCGCAATCCCGGAAGCTTCTCTCCGGCGCAGCGAGAGGGCCCCGGCGCCCGCCTCCGGAGCGAAGCCTCCGGCATACCTCAAAGCATCCGCCACTGTCTCGCCAGGGCGCATTTCAAATTGCATCCGAGGCGCGATGCCGCTGCGTTCCCAGCGGCGAAGCCAGTCCGGCTTCTGGGCCTCCCCCTCGGAAAGGATCACGGGTTGATTGGTTTCCGGATTGATGCGGAGCCGATGATCCCCCTGGGCGGCATCCTTCAGGGCCACCAGTTGCCGCTTCAGGAAGAAAAGGCGGTCCTCAAGATTGGCCCGCTCCGTCAGGCCCAGCGGGGCTGGAACGGGCGCAGCAAGCTTGGCTGGCTGGGGCTGGCCGTCCTGGCCCAGTTTCAGAGATGCTGGATCCGGAACATCCGCCGGCTCGGCCCGGGGCGCCAATTGGCCTTCAATGGCCGTGATCTCCCGCTGAACTCGTTCCCGCTGATCCTTGAGCGGGTCCGCGACCAGATCCTCCGCCTCGTCTGCCGCCCCCTTTTCCCCCTTCTCGCCGTCTTTCACCGACCGGGGCAGAAGGTTCACGACTCGCTGGAAGGCCCCTTCCACGAGGATCTGATTCTGGGCCAGGGGCACGAATACCGTGTCACCGTGCTGCAGGGCCATGTTGGGGTTGCCCAGCCCTTCGGCCCTGAGGGGGTACAAATCCAGACCGGCGACCTTCTGCCCTCCGCGCATCACCCGGATATCCCGGTAACTGCCCACCGCAGTGGGACCGCCAGCCAAACCCAGCACATTGACCAGGGAACTCAGGCTCGAAACCAGGTAGCTTCCCGGCTTGTAGACCTCGCCCAGCACGAAGACGCGCACTTCCCTCAGCTTGATCACTTGCAGATCCACCGAGGAGCGGGAGAAATTGCGGTTCACCAGTCCCTGCACCGCCGCCTTGGCCCTTCCCAGGGTCAGGCCGGCCACCTTGGCGGTGCCCACCTTGGGAATCACGATCTCGCCCCGTCCATCCACCTGCACAGGCAGGTCGAAGGTGGCACTGCCGAACACGTTCAGGTTCAGGCGGTCGCCCGTGCCCAGCACGTAGTCTTCCGAAATCCCCCCTTCCGTGGACCCGGTGCCCCGCTGGCGGATCTGGAACAGGTCTGAGGCGAAACGGTAAGGCCCCTTCTCGCGCCGCTTGAGGGCCTGGATATCGCGATCGAGGCGATCCTCCTCCGCCTTATTTTTCAAAATTTCTTCGGGAACCTGAGGCAGATTCTGAGTGGCTCCAGTGCGACCCGGAAGCACATCCGCCACACCCGAACCGATGCCCTGGGTGCCGGCGGCCTGCTTCAATGCTTGGAGATCAAGCCCCTGGGGCAACTGCCCAGCCAAAGGGGTGAAAACCCCAACCCCAAACAACAGCATCCAGAGTGAGCGTTTAGCGGGGAGAAACGTCATAGAGGGCATCCTAAAATTTAAAGCACAAAATCCCTACCACAGCACGGTGGATGGGCGAGGTCCAGTATGCCTGAGGGTAGACAGGGCATTACAGAAGATGATGAGAGCCCGAGGGCGCATCCAAATTGACGCGCGGCTGCATCAAAGGAACCTCCCGGCGGACCTGAGCATGCTCTTCGATCTTGGCCGGAAGCAGGACCCGGTCTTTGAATGCCTTGAAAGCCAGAAGCAGAAGAGCCCCAAGTCCCACAGAGGATGCCAATTCATGTCCTGGAATCTCGGTGGCCCGCAGCATCGGTAATGCTGCCAAAATCAACAATAATGGTGTTGCAAGCCAGGCTTTTCCAGCCAGGCGGTCTACCATCCAGTGGTGCAGGTGGCTTCGGTCAGCCGTGCTGAGTGACACCCCTTTCCATCTTCGGATGCTCACCACCAAGAAGACATCCACCGTCGGATACGCATACACCCACAGCAGGAGATTCGGATCCCTGAGGGCGAAGGCTTTGACACCTAACACTGCAAAGAGCGTCCCCAGCATAAGGGCCCCGCAATCGCCCAGGAAATGCTTCGCCTTGGGGTAGTTCAGCATAAGGAACGCTGTCAGGCTCCCCCAAAGCAGCATCGGCTGATGCCCCAGATTCCACCCGAGCACACCCAGCAACAGTGCGCCAAAACCAACAGAGAGTCCATTGATGCCATCGATCAGGTTGTAAGCCTGAGGAACGGCCCAGTACCACAACATGAGCACGGGAACGATAACCAGAGGGACGTTAGGGAGGCCAATGCCGAGAAACGACACTTCGCGCACAGAAGGACTGGCCGATGCTCCGGCGAAAAGTGCCAGGGAGAAAGCGATGCCAAGCCCTACAATGGCCTTATATCTTGCCTGCAGGTTGAAGCGGTCATCCAATAGCCCCAGAAAGGCCATGCTGTGAATGCCAAACCACTCCACTGGATGCACTAGCCCCGCAAACAAGCCCAAATACTGGCTCAAAACGACCAAGCCCCAAATGGCCATGCCACCTGTCCTGGGGATGGGGCGCCCGTGTTTCTTTCGCGCCTGGTCAGGACGATCCATCCATCCATGCGGTGCCACCCAACGGATCAAAGCCGCGGAGCCCCCTAAGCCAAGGGCGACTCCGGCAGCCAATTGGATCCACATGGGGTTCACAACCATCCTCTACAGGGGCAAAATCAGTGGGGACACGGACCGGAACCTCGCGCGGTTGAGATCAAGTTAGAAAATCAATGGTCTCATGCCCACCGAGACCCTCGAAGCAAAAACTTTGTGACTGGTGGCAAGTTGCCGTTTTTATCGGACCCGCCTGTCGGATATATGAGTCCTGCGACTGTTCGTCCCTGCGCTCATCCCTGGTATGCTCGGAACTGCCGATTTCCACCCGCTCCCTTTCGGCGGCGACCTCTGCAGGAAGCCCACCTCCCCCTCCTGATCCAGGACTTGGCGGACGGGTTTCATGGAGTGATCGCAGGAGACCCGGGTCGGTATCCGGGCTCAGGGGAGCCACGAGGGCCCCAGGGCCCCGGAGAGTTCATGAACGCATTAACCTTCACTCCCACCACCGTTTCGGTGGACCTTGGCGGCACGCCCATCTCCATCGAGACCGGCCGCATCGCCAAGCAGGCCCACGGCGCCGTCATCGTCCGCCAGGGCGACACCATGGTGCTCGTGGCCGTGTGCTACGGCACCCCCCGGGAAGGCATCGACTTCTTCCCCTTGACCGTGGATTACCGGGAGCCCGTGCTGGCCGCGGGCAAGATTCCCGGCGGCTGGTTCAAGCGCGAGGGCAAGCCCACCACCAAGGAAACCCTCACCAGCCGCCTCATCGACCGCCCCCTGCGCCCCCTCTTCGAGGAGGGCTACAACGGCGACACCATGATCACCGCCCAAGTGCTCAGCTATGACGGCCAACACGCCCCCGAGACCCTCGCCATGGTGGGCGCCTCCGCGGCCCTCATCATCAGCGAGATCCCCTTCGTGAACCCCGTGGGCGGCGTCCGCGTGGGCCGCACGAATGGCCAGCTCGTCGTGAACCCCACCGTAGATCAGCGCGCCGAGAGCGACATCGACCTGCTGGTGGCCGGCACCTCCGACGCCCTCGTCATGGTCGAGTGTGGCGCCAAGGAAGTGCTGGAAGCCGACATGGTCAAGGCCCTGGCCTTCGGCCACGACCAGATCAAGACCCTCGTGAAGCTGCAGAAGGATCTGCAGGCCAAGGTGGGCAAGCCCAAGGTCGCCGCTGTCAAGGCCGAGCGCAACGAGGCGCTCTACAAGGAAGTGGCCGCCGCCTTCGCCGAGAAGCTCTTCGCAGCGCTCACCATGAAGGTGAAGATCGAGAGCTACAAGGCCATCGATCTCCTCAAGAAGGAAGCCATCACCCAGTTCTGCGCCGAGAAGCCCGAGCTGAAGAAAGATGCGGTCGCCTGCTTCGATGAGCTGAAGGAAACCCTCTTCCGCAACGCCATCCTCAAGCAGGGTGTGCGCCTGGACGGCCGCAAGTTCGACCAGATCCGCCCCCTCAACATCGAGGTCGGCGTCCTCCCCTCCGCCCATGGCAGCTGCCTCTTCACCCGCGGCGAAACGCAGGCGCTCGTGACCGCCACCCTGGGAACCATCAACAACATCCAGATCATCGACGGCCTGGAAGAGGAGTACAAGAAAAAGTTCTACCTCCACTACAACTTCCCCGGCTACAGCGTGGGCGAGTGCAAGCCCAACCGCGGCCCCGGACGCCGCGAGATCGGCCACGGCATGCTGGCCGAGCGCTCCATTTTCGCGGTGCTGCCTTCCGCCGAGGAGAACCCCTACACCGTGCGTGTGGTGTCTGACATCACCGAGAGCAACGGCTCATCCTCCATGGCCACCATCTGCGGCGGCACCCTCGCCCTGATGGATGCCGGCATCAAGCTCAAAGCCCCCGTGGCGGGCGTGGCCATGGGCCTCGTGAGCGACGGCGACAAGTTCGTGGTGCTCTCCGATATCGCCGGCCAGGAGGACCACTACGGCGACATGGACTTCAAAGTCGCCGGCACCGAGAAGGGCATCACAGCCCTCCAGATGGACATCAAGATCGGCGGCATCACGACCGAAATCCTTACCAAGGCCCTCGACCAGGCCAAGGTCGGCCGCCTGCACCTGCTGGAGCACATGGGTCAGGTGCTCGCCATGCCCCGTTCCGCCTACGCCAGCAATGCCCCCCAGATGCACAGCCTCCAGCTTCCCAAAGAGAAGATCCGCGACGTCATCGGCAAGGGCGGCGCCACCATCCGCAACATCATCGAAGTGAGCGGCTGTGAAGTGAACATCGACGACGACGGCCTCTGCCAGGTCGCCGGTCCCACCACCGAGAAGCTGAACATCGCGCTCAAGATGATCGGCGATCTCATCCAGACCGCCGAGGTCGGCAAGACCTACCTGGGCAAGGTCGCCAAGGTCGTCGAGTTCGGCGCCTTCGTGACCATCCTCCCCGGCCTCGATGGCCTCCTGCACGTCAGCGAGATCGCCCACCACCGCGTGGCCAATCCCTCCGACGAGCTGAACGAAGGCCAGGAAGTCATGGTCAAGTGCATCGGCATCGACGAGAAGAGCGGTAAGATCAAACTCAGCCGAAAGGCGCTGATTCCGAAGCCTGAAGGCATGGAAGAAGAAACCGTTACCGAAGGCGAGGAACCTCGGCGTGAACGGCGGCCAAGGCCGCGGCGATAGCGCTTTCCAGGTATGCAACAGCACGATCCAATTCAGCCATTGATCGGTCATGGAGAACCCGGCATGAACGAAGCCGCGCTTTCGGCCACACAACAGCGCCCCGAACCCAAGGAGGCCTTTCCCTACAAGCCGCCCACCCAGGAAATCAGGGACAAGTACCCACACATCTTCGCCCTGCAGAAACCTCTGCCAACCCGCTTACCCAAACAGGTCTTCGACAAGCTGGTAGCAGGCTTTCTCCTGCTTGTGGCTTCCCCCTTCCTACTTCTCTTGAAAGCCGCCTATCTGATTGAAGGCTGGATCATTCCCGAGAACAAAGGGCCAATGTTCTTCAGCTACAACGCAATGAGCGCAGGCAAGGTCTTCCCCAAATACAAGATCCGTCTGATCAAAACGAAGTACATCGATCCGGTTGGAGCCGCCAAGGGGGACTGGTATGCCTTCTCAGCGGAATGGACCCCTGACAGTCGGACCCATGTCGGCCACTTCGCCAAGAAGTTCTATATGGATGAGTTGCCTCAGTTCTACAGCATTCTCATTGGCGACATGAGTCTGATCGGTCCCCGCCCGCTTGCGGTGCATCATTATGAGCGCGACCGGGCCCAAGGCAATGTCACGAGATTCCTCATCAAGGGCGGTTTGCTGGGTCTTGGCCATGTCCACAAAGGCACACCGGAGATGGGGAACCCCATTTATGAATATGAGTACATTGACCGCTACATGAACTCTTCCGCATTTGGGCTGCTCTGGCTTGATCTTGTCATCATTGGACGAGGCATCAAAGTTATTCTGCAGGGCAAAGGCCTGTAACTCGCAACTGAGCTAAGCTCGATCTCACCCCTACCGGGCTTCCGAGATGCCTATTATGGCTAGGAAGCCCGGTTTTTCTCCGTGCTCGCGCCGTTTATTCCGTCCTTGGCGGGTCTGGTCTTCGAAAGCGCTCGCTGGGACTGGATTTTCAAGAGAAGAAGAATGCTGTAGCCCCCTAGGGAGAGAGTCATGGCCAGCAGGAGAGCGTAGTCTGCGGCCATCAAGTGGGGGAGAACAAAGAAACTGAAGAGGAGAATGAAAACCGCGATTAGGGAAATCCGGAAGAGGTGTTTCGTTGGTATGCGACCAATCAATAGAGTCGGTGTCATCCACACAAGATAAAGCAAGGGTGTCAGGAGAGGGATTAGGCGCATAGCGCCAAGGTCGATCTTTTGACCTTTGAATAGGTATGCCAACAGATTAGGCAGGAGAAAGTAGAGGGCAAAGGCGCCCCCCACAATCCAAACACCCGCCAGCCAAAGGAAGGCTGTTCGAAGTTTAGACTTCGTATGCCACAAAGTGGCCTGAAAGATGTTTGGATGAAGAGGAACGGAATAGATCAGAGCCATGTCTGCGGACAACGCGAGTTTATACATGGCAACAGACTGCGACTCTGCATGACGGGCAAACAAGATGACAATTAGCGTATTGAAGGTAACAAATAGAAGCCGAGAACCACAGAGAAGTCCTATCTTTTTTGCCATGACAAAGATGCGGAGCGTACTGGGATAGCTTTTTGAAACAAAAACATCTGCAACTATCGGATGAGCGTTCCTCCAAAGGCTGATGTCCGCAAGACCATAGGCGACAAATACCGCCCAAAGCACACCCAAGGGAGTTTTTCCCAGTATCGAGCTGAAAACAAGGGGGAGAACCGTAAGAAGCAAGGAGAAGATTACGCTATTTCTCAGAATAGCGCGACTGTTTGCACTGCCCAGAGTAACGGAAAGTAGAATCGTGTAGAGCGCAATTGCAGAGTCAATAGCAAATAGAAGGGTCAGGGTAAACACTGGGACGCCTATTGCTATGCCATAGATACCTATAATGACGCCAGCGCCAAAGAAATAAATCGCCACAATTGGAATAAGCCCTCGTAACCGGGCGTTTCGTGTGTGTGGAAAAGCAAATTCATGGACAACGAAGGCGAAAAGAGCCGAATCCACAAGCCCCTGAGCGAAGTAAGGCATGCTCAGCAGCGTGGCGATCTCCCCATAAGCATTGAGCCCCAACAGTTTCGGAATTATGAGGTTGTTAGCAAGCAATCCCATAAACCCCAATAACTGAGCCAAAGCACCGCTGAGGTTCCGTGTTAACATTAAACGCTCCTGAATCTCAAAATCCCCCCCCCCCCCCCACACACACACACTCCGACCACCATTATGGTGGAATTTCTCACAACCGTTAACGCGGAGTCATCCACATCCAACTTGCCCAGTCAAAACGCGGTTTAGTGCAAATCCATAGCTTGAGCGGCAGCCAAGCCCAAAGAAAATCCAGTTCATCGATGACAGGAGCAGAGCTCGATCAGACCACCGTTTCATGGGAGAAATCGATGGCTCGTACGCCAATTTCCAACGACTTATCTAGACTGCGGTCAATCCTGGAAGAGCCACTCATGAACCTCGATTTGGCCGAACTAGCACGCCATAACAGAGGTTATTTAAGCGACTATTCCAGCCATCGCTTCGAGACCTTCGTGGAGGCTGAATGGCCATCACACTCTAGGGTTCTGAAATGGTATTTAAAGAATATCCCAAAGGGAAGTCGAGTGATGGAAATTGGCACATTCGTTCCTGTTATTCCCATACTCCTAACCTGGCACGGGTATTGGGTAACAACCGTCGAGAAACTCTCACTATACGGGAAAGCACTCGACCCCATGATCGATCTTCTCACACGAATGGGCGTGACATTCCAAGATATCGACATCATAGGTTCCGATTTTGATTCAACTCGGTTCGATGTTGTGAACCTGATCGCCATCCTTGAACATCTCCTGGGGAGTCCCAAACAACTGCTTATGCGCATCCAAGAAATACTGGTTCCCGGAGGGGCGCTGGTCTTGACAGTGCCAAATCAAGCGCGCCTCATTCGCAGGCTGGGACTACTCTTGGGGGGGACTTCCGTCCAGCCGAAATACCAGGATTATTTTAACTCCGCCTATCCTTTCTCTGGTCACCACCGTGAGTACACGAGAGCCGAGGTCGTCTACGCCTTGACTCAGTCAGGCTTCCGCGTAGGCGAGATAGATTCTATTAAGTACCCACCCAAAGGAAGCTTTGCATACCAAGGCATCACTCTTCTTGGGAATCTTCTGCCGAAAACCTTCCATCAGGCAATATTTGCGGTTGGATATAAAAACGATGGTCAAATTTCACAATAGAACTGCCCATTACTGCCTTCTCTGCCTATCTATTATTCATGCCTATGAATAATGGGATCTCCTTTCAGCATGGCCTTTTATTGCCGATTTGTCTCTCTTGGGGGTTCTCTTTATAAATCACATTATTATATAGTCGGCCTTGCAATAGTCTCAACTCACCCCGATGCAATAGGTTGTAGGAACCCATTAATGCCATTGGCGAAGTGGTCGAGGACCACCAACCCATCGTGATGGAGGGTGGCTGGCGCAATTCCCGGCACCCAGCCTTCGTGTGGATCAACACGATACTGGGCAAGCTGAAAGGCAACCTCCTCGGCATCTGCCGCTGAATCAACGCCAAGCACCTCCCCTCTACCTGGCCGAGTTCCAGTGGCGCTTCAATCGCCGCTTTGACTTGGAGGTCATCCTGAACAGGCTCCGCGGCTCCGCCGCACTCACACCGCCCATGCCTCAAAGCCTCCGGCTTTTGGCCAAGGCGAGCGAATAAGCAGGTAAACTATTACAAATTGTCCATTTAATTAGCATTTAACCAAATTAGAGGAGAGGATGGCTGGGTCCTCAAGAGTGCCATAGTGGTAGAATTGAGATAGTAGGAGTCGTACCGGGACTCGCCGGAAGGCCTCCTCCCACCAGACTGGCTGGCAGCGATGGACATATCATGGCGAATTGGCGAAAGCAGATGGCAGGGTGGATTAGGAGGGCAACGCGCAATGAAATGGACTACCTACTGGGAACTCTCACGGTCTCCGTGCAGTGCATTACTCTTTGGAGTATTTATTTTGATGGCTTTTTTGACGCACCTTTCAAAGCGGCATTTGTAATCATTTCGAGCGTGGCCGGTGCTGGGTTTTATATTGGCATCATATCTCGCATGGTGGGCAAAAGGCACCTTCCGTGGATCATCGCTTTCGCGTCCATCTGGATCCTAGGATTGGCATGGTACGCCAATGCGCTGTCAGATCTCCCTCATCTTTCAACGTTTGCAGTGCTCGTTTCGGAAGGCCGCGATGTTCCGATTCTGGCCTATTTCCATTCGATTCCGAAAGCTCAGATTTTAATGGCTTTAGTCACCACCTCCACCTATGTAGTATTTGTTCGCGTCTCTGAAGAAAGGTTGTCTTTAGACCGCCTTTTCATTGCCACTAAAGCAGCATTGAGTGCCGGAATGCTGATACTTTATCCACCTTTTGGGAAACCAGACTATGTCTGGCTGGATGACGTGGTTCGCAAACATGGGCTTGTAATAGGCTGGTTGGTAGATGGCATTCTTACCATGAGGCTGCGTAATCCTGAAGCTGATGTCGCTGCAATTCGACAGAACCTCCTCACTCGGCCGGTTCCCTCCCTAAAATCCCTGGACCATGTCGACCGGGCCTTGGTGATCCAAGTGGAATCCATGGACAGCGAATTGCTCCGCAACTCGACCACGCCTCACATGCCTTATCTGGCAGGAATTCTTACTAAATGTAGCATGGATTTACTGGAGCCCAACTATGGAATTTCGGGTAGCTCCGGGTCAGATTTTCAGTTTCTGACTGGGGCAAGACCGGCGCTTCCCTACCCTGTGTACAACAGCCCTGCCATGAATCAAATCGACTCCCTACCCAAAAAGCTGCGGGCTTCCTCGGTTGCGACCTACATCTACCACAACAACACCAGTCGTTTTTGGAAGAGGGGCCCGGCCTTGAAGGCCATGGGAATCATGGCCTTCGACGATGCGGAGATCATTCCAGAGCATCGAAAATCGAAGTGGGGCTTAGCGGATGAGGATGTTGTATCACACCTTATTGAGAAAGTAAAAGAACGCCCAGCCCCTTCCCTTCATTTTTGGATCACCATGTCCACCCATTCTCCGTACGACCTTATCGAAGGAGATGCGCCAGGCTACTTCAATTCATTCAAGCAATTAGATCGTCAAATTCAACGATTAATCGAGGGAATCAGCAGCCAGCGCATCGCCTTCATTATCTACGGAGACCACCCCAGCCCAGGTCATCGCCAGTATTGGCCCTCATCTGCATTTAGCCCCAAGGTGCCGTGCCTTAGTTTTATCAATGACCACGGTGTCATCAGCCCCCTTCAGATTCAACGAACAGCCGGAGTCACCTATGAGATTGCCTCGCTTGCATCTCTATTGGAGAGTGTCCTTGTGGGCCATTCCAATGATTACTCTTCTGCTGATCACACCTTGGGGCAGGTACGTAACCATCTTCACAGGACACCAGTTCCTCAACACCATTGAGTGGGCGAAACTCGGAGCAGATCGTGCACGACCGCCAAGCGTTGAAACATGGAAGCCACCCCGAATCGCCCATGCTGGGGGTGGCCAGTATGGCCAAGCGGGACTGAACGACAAAGAGGCACTCGAGGCTGCTTTCGCACGCGGATTCCGGCTCTTCGAATTGGACTTCGAGTGGACCTCCGATCGGGATCTGGTATTGCTCCACGACTGGGGTGAGACCTGGGAGCGGTTCGGGGGCCAACCAGGGCAACCCATCACTCTGGCAGGCTTCATGCAGCAAATGGCGCGGCGAAACCGAACTGGGTTGGATCTCAAAAAACTCTGTGATTGGATGATCTTGCACCCGGATACTAAAATCATCACGGATGTCAAAACCCAGAACATCTCAGCGCTATCACTGATTTTGAACCGCATCCCGAAGGCTCGTCAACGTGTCATTCCGCAAGCCTATTCCTTTGACGAGTGGGACGCTCTTGTTGGCATGGGGTTTGATCGCGTCCTTCTTACGGTTTACAGACGGGCCCAGCGAAGCTTCATGTTGCGAACCTTTATCACCAAACGTCACCCGTGGGGACTCACCCTTCCAAAGGATCGAGCTTCACACGACAGCATTGTCCAATTTGCCCGTGACCACGGGGTTTATGTTTTCGCACACACGGTCAACACCCATACCGAGGCGCAGAATTTGATTAAATCAGGGGTTTCCGAGATCTATACAGACTTCCTTCTTCCAATTGACGAGTCCGAATCGACCCCGTGACCAGAATTCACCTATCGCTGCGCAAGGGAATTCTTCCAGGAGGCAGATCAGGAATGAAATGGCGCAGCTGACAAAATCTCTGCGATCCGCGAAGAAGAAGATCCATCGCCATAGGGAAACCGCGGTTGAGCCATCCGCCGATAAGCTACGGGGTCAGACCATAGGCGATCCGTTTCTCGACGGATAAGATCGGGGTCGGTTCCGACCAAAATTACTCCCCCCGCTTCGACAGCCTCAGGCCTTTCTGTCACGTCCCGGAATACCAGAACCGGCTTGCCGAGGGCTGGCGCTTCTTCCTGGAGACCTCCGCTATCGGTGAGCACGAGGTAGGCTTGCTTTAGGACGCTGACCAAGGTGGGGTAATCCAAGGGCTCCATGAGCTGTACATTGGGGAGGCCCCCAAGAATCTCGGAGGCTGGACCCTTCACATGCGGATTGGGATGTATTGGGTACAAAAGCCGTGCTTCAGGATGACGATGGGCGAAGTCGCGAATGGCATGGAGCGCCTGGCGGAGAGGCTCTCCAAAAATCTCTCTCCGATGAAGGGTTACCAACACCAGGCGCTCTCCCGGCTGGAGAGGGGGAATGGGAAGAGTTGGTAAATCCCTTCTTGCCGCGGTGGATAATAGGGCATCGATCACAGTGTTCCCGACAACGTGGATGCTGGACTCTGGGTAGCCCTCCCTGAGTAGAGCCTTCTGGGACATTTCCGTGGGCGCGAAATGCCAGCGGCTCAGTACAGCGGAAAGCCGACGCATACCCTCTTCGGGAAAGGGAGCCAAGAGGTTCCCGCTGCGTAATCCAGCCTCCACGTGGCCAAAGGGAATGCCCGCATAAAAGGCCGCCAAAGCGCTACAGAAAACCGTCGTTGTATCACCCTGTGCAAGCACGGCATGGGGTGCCGCCTCACGAAAAACCTGATCCAACGCCGGAACCAAGGTCCCGGTCAGCGTAGCCAGGGTTTGGTCTGGCTTCATCGCATCCAGGTCCCATTGAGGCTCCAGGCCAAACACCGCCAGCATCTGATCCAGGAGGCCCCGATGCTGAGCAGTTGCGAGAATGGGTGCCTCCACCCCCTGCTTACGGAGGGCGTGGACCACGGGAGCCATCTTGATGACCTCCGGGCGTGTGCCAACGACACAAATGACCCGGCGTTTGCTGAGTGAAAGAGGGTTCATATTATCTCCCAGGATTAAATCCTATCGCTTGGTCGCCAATAAAGTCATCGACGTTGTAAGCTCACCCCTGCCGAGAAAGGCCGAGCAGTCCCTCAAAGGCTTCAGACGCCTGGTTCATCAGACGCTCGCGAATCAGGTTCTCCGCGACATACCGGCGCCCGATCGCCCCCATGGCCTCCGCCCGAACAGGATCTGCTTTCAATTGGCGTACCGCTACCGCTAGCGCTTCCGGGTCATCCGGAGTAACGGTCAATCCGCCTTGTGATCGCCGCACGGCCTCGGCCGCCTCACCGATCCCACCATAGATCACGGGTCGGCCCGCAGCGAGGTACTCCCAAATTTTTGAGGGCTGAGCCGAAGCAAAGACTGGTTCTCCCCGGAGTTGTGCGTAAAGGACGTCGCCCGAGCGGTAGAGACAGCCCAAATCCGCTTGAGAGAGGTACCCAGGAAACGACACATTGGCAATTCCTTCGTCTTGGCACCGCTGCACAAGCTCTGCGCGCTCCACCCCTTCTCCGGCGATGATCACTTGGACACCGACAGGCTGCAACAATTTGGCTGCGCTCACCAACGTGCCTAAACCTTGTGGGTAGCCGATCAAACCGGCATATATCAAACGGAAGTCCTGGTCCCCGCGAGCGGTCCGATCCTCATGCTGAAGCGCATCAAAAAACGATTCTGATACACCATTAGGCAAGAGCCTCGTTCGCTCCGCCAAAACGCCTCGCTGGATGAAATAAGCGCGTTGCCCTTCCGTGGTCGCCGTTAGCAGGTTCGCGCCCTTGGCAGTCCAGATCATCAATCGCTCAAGCCAATCTCCAGCCAGACGCTTGACTCCAGTTTCGCCGATGGCCTGCGTGTAGCGCCAGATCAAGTCACGGACATCCCAAACGAATTTGGCGCCTGTCAACTTAGAGACAATTCGGCCAAAGGGGCCCACGAACATGGAGGGCGACGACGCGATCACCAGGTCCGCTCGAGCGTTGAGGAGGTATATCCCTGAGGCGAACAGGGCAAAATAGATTTCCGCCAGCAGACGCAGGATCAAATTGCTCTTGGGAACAATCCAGGGGAGAAGCCGGTACACCCGAACGCCATCTTCTTCCGTGCGCTGAATCGGACGATGAGAGAATCCGTCATAGATCCTGCCTTGGGGGTAGTTGGGCAACGGGGCGATCATGGTTACCCGATGCCCACGCTCACTCAGCGTTTTCGCCAAGGCTTGGAGGCGTTTCGCAGGTGCGCAGGTCTCGGGCGCATAGCTGCTCGCGATGAGGGTGATTCGCTTCAGTCTACTGTCCATTCGATCCTGCTGGAAATATGGGCTGGTAACGTGACAGTCGTCGAGAGTTCCAGCGTCTGGTTTGGTATGGCTCGCCCGAATTCAGGACAATAAAGAGATGGCACCACTCGAGGAGTCCAACCTTCCGGTAACCAAATACGTGCTACTTCGCAGTCTTTGGCACTCAGAATGGCCAAGGGGCCTGATACTTCCCATCGCAGATCCGGGTAGAGGTGAAAGAAGAGTTCGGCCCGGTGCTTGCCGCTTCCCTCAAGCTGGTCTGTTACCACAAGGCTCCCCGGACTCCAATTCCACTGCCGGAAATGATGAACGCCGAGGGATTCGTAGCCGGAATGTCCGGCCCTTACGAAGCCAGACTCCGGTTGCAGATCCACATGTACATCTCGGGGCTCGGCCCTATTTGCGACTCTGAAACTGCCCCAGATTTCAGACTGATCCAACCCATCTATCCTTAAGGTGTTGTGGGCCGAAGTTTCGCGATTCATTCGCCTCATGGCCGGGTCTTGGTACGCGTAAACACCGGTATCAACCAGGACCCTGCGACCCGCCAGCGACAACTCAAAACTGAGGGTGTCGCAATGGCCATGGCCCGGCTGATAAACCGGCCCCATGCCCCCCACATCCAGGATCAGGTAGTCTCCTCGATGAGAATCTCCGACCACGACATAACCCGAGGCTTCTAGGTGGCAGGAAGGCCTTTCCTGGCGAACGGATAGGCCAAGCCTCTCCGCATAAGTGAAGAGCGCCCTCGGGGTGGGTGCAATCCCAAAAGCCGCGTCATTGAACAAGGAAATCTCGCCATCGGGATGACACATAGCCTGCAGCCATTCCAGCATTTTCGGAACTCGTTGCAGGATTGCACGATGTACATTAGGCGCCCGAGTTTGAAGGGTGCCGAGATTCAATAGATCGAGACACCCTTCCAGGATCAGGCTGTGGTACATAGGGCTCAGCTCATAGTGGGCCCCGTCTGCCAAGATCTGCTCTTCGAGTTCTTCAAGAAGAATGTCCTGTCCCTGCTTCAACCATCGCTCTGGCCCGGGGCCGTCGAACACAAGCCCTGCCCAAAGAAGAGCCTTTGCGTTCTCGAAAAGATGATTGGCCTGAATATGAAACTCGAAATTCCTTGCCAGATAGCCGGACTGAACGTAGAGGCTTTGAAGAATCACTGATGACGCGTTTCCCTCGCCGTGTCGGCTGAGCCACTTAAACCAATGGACCAACCGCATAGAAAGCGGGTAAGGATCCCACCCTAGGCTTCTAGGATTGCGGTTGTTCGTGATCCAGTCTTCCATCAGGTCCCGTCCCTGACGGAGGGAAAGACTCGCAAGGTATTCAAAATAATGAAGGTTATAGCGCCACAGCATGGACTTCGAGGTGATGTGCCAATCGACCTTTGAACGAAATTCGACGGGCTCATTCAGGAAGGTAAAAGTCCGTCCATCCGAGGACACATGGGACGGCAGGAAGTCCGTCCGAATGTCCTGAGCGTCGGGCCGGAGGACGGCCTGCCGCGGAGCATGAACACGGGAATACCGCTTCACCTTGGCGAACAGGCGGCCATAGACCTGAACGGGCTTCAGCCGCCGCAGTGTTCTCCAGTACAGCGGCAGTTTCTTGGCATGTGTGAGGAGCTTTGGCAATTGGGACTATCCTGCACTCAAAGTCAGCGGTATACCCGAATTAATCGACTCCTCTATAAGGAAAGTGGCTTGAGTCGTCGCAACAATTTCTTCAAACGCTATGGGTGACGGTTTTCCATCATGCACGGCCTCGAGGAAGGCTGAAAGTTCTTCGAAAAATCCCTTGTCCTGCCCCCTTGACTTGATCTTGGTAACCTTGCCACCAACACTCATTTCGAGTTCACGGAAATCGTTCAACACGCCCAGCCTTCCTCCGGCGAGTACCTCGATGCGCTCCTTGGGGTAGCCGGGATCACCACTGGACGAGTAAAGGATCGTACCGAGTGAGCCGTCCCGAAACTTGATGGTGACCGCCACATTGTCTCTAGCAATGGGATCGGCATGGTCCAACTTCAAAGTTTGCGCGAAAACACGCTCAGGCAGGCTTCCAGCCAGGAAGGTAAGGAGGTCCACGAAATGGCAGACCTCGCCAATAATCCTGCCACCTCCCTCGCCCGGGTGCTGGATCCAACTGTCCTGGGGAATAAGGCCAGCATTAATCCGATAAGTCATAACCAGGGGATGTTTCCCCCCTCCCATGAAGCGTTTTAGCTCGCGAGCATGGGGAGAGAACCGCCGGTTGAACCCCACCATCAGCACTGAACGAGACCGGCTGTTGGCCTCGATGATCCGAGCGAGCTCATCCTCATTCAGGCATAGTGGCTTCTCCACAAATACATGCTTACCTGCGGCCAAAGCCTTGATCACCTGATCCGCGTGAGCGTTGTGACGGGTCGCGATAAAGACCGTATTAACTTCCGGGTCTGCCAGAATCTCATCAGCAGTTGAAGCGGCGACCTCGACACCCATTTTGGCCGCGACCGCCTGGGCCTTGGCTGGAGTTGCTGTAGCCACGGCGCGCAATCGCGTCTTCAGCTTCCGCAGGTGGGGAAACAGAACGCCCGTGGCGAAATTCCCCGCCCCGATGAGGCCAACCGCGGGAAGGTTGCCAGTCGCCTCCGATGCCACCTTTCCAACAGTCACCCCCCGGGGACAACCCGCCTCCAGCGGGGGATACTCAAGGACGATACCCATATAGGGTTCGAGGATTTTACCCTCAATGAGGTCATAGGCCCGAAGCGCATCCGCAAACGGGATGCGATGCGTTATCAAGGGTTTTATGTTTAAAGATTTGGCCTTAATGAGGTCCAGGAAGGCGGCCATGTTCCGCTGTTCGGTCCAACGGACGTAACCGTACGGATAATCATGGCCGCGCTCTTCATACTCAGGGTCGTAACGACCTGGGCCATAAGATGTCGAAAGCCGGAATTCGAGCTCCTTCTCGTAGTAATCCTTGCGAGGCAGATCCATGCCCACTGCGCCCACAGCCACCACTCGTCCCTTTTTGCGTGTGATGGCTCCAGCCAGTTCCACTGGGGCATTGCTCTTCGTGGCGGCCGTGATGATAACTGAATCCACGCCACGTCCACCGCTACTGGTTTCGCAAGCAGAGGTAAAATCACATTCAGCCCCCGCGAAATCAGCACCAAATTGCCGTGCCAATGCATTCTTCTCTGGATCCAAATCTGTGGCGATCACCCGGCATCCAGAGGCTTTCAATAACTGGACGGTCAACTGCCCCAGCAAGCCCAGTCCTACAACTGCCACGATCTCGCCGAGCCTCGCCTCGGACTGACGCACCCCCTGCATGGCGATAGCGCCAAGTGTGACAAATGAAGCCTCTTCCATTTCCACGCCATCAGGTATTGGAACCGTCAGGTTCTTTGGGACCCAGATCACATCAGAATGGCTGGCATAACCCATACCCGCGCATGCCACCCGGTCCCCCGGAAGGAGTCCCTTCACTCCGGGGCCTACCTCCAAAATGGTTCCGGCAGCGCTGTATCCGAGCGGAAGCGGTGTCTCGAGTTTGCTCTGCACTTTGGAGAAAGTGGAGAGTAAACCCTCCTTTTTCACCTTTGTCATGACCTGCCGAACCAAGTCAGGCCTCGCCATAGCCTTCCCGAGAAGGCTTTTCTTTGCAAATTGAACGATCATGCGCTCAGTGCCAGCACTAACCAAGGTGCGGTCGGTTTGAACCAGCACGCCGCCTTCCCGACACTCTGGCCATGGAACTTCGACACTCTGAAGATCACCCGTTTTGTAGTCCTGAATGATTTGCCGCATTAGGCTCTCCAGAGGCTCGTCGGAAGTTGCTGGAAGGCCCGGACCACCTGTTCCATCTGGGAACGTGTGCCAATGCTGATCCGGATCATGTTCGCTAGACCAGCCATATAGCTTCGGTCACGCGCGTAAATGCGCGATTCGGCGAGCCCCTGAATCACCATCTTGGGCTCTGGAACACGCATGAGCACGAAATTGGCACGACTGTCGAAGAGGACTCCGCCCATGGAGCGCATCATCTCAAGAAACCATGATCGAGCTGCGACAACCTCATCCACGTAATCCTGAACGAGTTCGTAGCGATCCAGGAGTGCCTGGGCACCCACTTGCGCAAGCATGCTGATGTTCTTCGGATTCCGAACCTTATTCACGTGCCCCAAATTGGCAGATTGGGACACCAGGTACCCCAGGCGCAGGCCGGCAAGAGCGAAGGCTTTTGAAAAGGATCTGGCCACGAAGAGATTCGGAAACTCGCCGATAAGGGGAAGAGAGCTGCTGCCCGCGAACTCAGCATAGGCCTCATCCACAACCATTACCGTCTCAGGAAACCTGCTCAAGAGAAACCGGATTTCCTCGGGTGGGATGAAATAGCCAATGGGATTGTTCGGGTTCACCAAGTACATGATTTTCGGACTGGAGGTCAAATGTTCCACTCGCCAAACGAATTCGTCGACGTTAAAACCGAGGGTATCGGCCAGGTTGACATGATGGACCTTGGCCCCGCAGCTTTCTACGTAAATACGAAAATTATCGTAAGTCGGTGCAAGCAGAATAGCCTCATCCCCCGGCATGACAAATGTCCGCACCAGTGCATCGAGCGCCACGTCGGAACCGGGAAACATGAGGATGTTTTCCGTCGGCACATTCAGGAGTTTCGTCAGGGGTTCCACAACCCTCCGGCATGTCACATCAGGGTACCAATTCACCACTCCCGCATGCGAAAGGAACCGTGAAACAGCATCAACCACTACAGGGTGAGTGAGCGTCCCTTCGTTCCAATCTAGCTTCAGGGCCCCAGATGCGTCCGGCATGCGCCAAACTTCCTGGCTAGACAGAATGTATTCCGCCAAATTGGCGACAAAGGGCGTTGGCTCAGGATACCGCCTGGGTAGCGCTGGGGAGGAAGAGTTGGTCACGGGATGGCCTCGTATTGGACGGGAACTGAATAGTAACGAGCGAGTTTTCGCCCGTATTTCCAGATCCGTATGCTGCGTTTCAGGGAATATGGAACCTTGGCGATGAGGGCCTGGTACCAATCGGTGTGTCGAAACCGCTGGAAGAACGTCTGTCGCTTTACTTTGGAAATATACCCCCGGGCCTTCAGCAGGCTGGTTGGCGCTTTGCTCATCGCCAAGCGTAGCGCGGCGGGGTTCACCGGCGAATCGAGGTCCATCTCTGTCACAAGCATCCCGACCTCCCATTGCCTGTGCGCATCGCTCGCAGCAATGCAGCGAAGCCCGTGAACCTGTGCCAAATCACGGATCTCTTCCTGGAAGGGACTTAGATCGAACCCCCCGTTCCAGGCCTCGATGAAATCCGCCTCTTGGAGCGCCGCGGTAATTTCTTCAGCGCTGCTCAACGGATTGCCAAGCAGACCACTCCCCGGCTTGAAGGGATGGGGGATGGAGATGAGCCCGCCCTGGTCTCTGATTGAGGCAAGAATTCCCTCGATGGGGCCCTGCTCTATCCGACGGTTGATGAAGAACCCAATGACGTGAACCCCCTTATCGGTGGTCACCTCCATGGACGGAATCAGGAAGACGCCCTGCCCACGCGCCTTCTCCAGGTCCTTTTCGGTCAGGCAAAATACATCATGTTCGGTGACTGCTACCGCATCGATGCCCTTCTCCCGGCATTCAGCAATCAGACCATCCAAGCTGGTAAACCCATCATGGGAAGATTCGGTGTGGCAATGCAGCTCAAACCGCATCAGCCCCCCCCAGCATGGAAACAACCACACGCTTTTTTCCCTCACCGGTCTGCACAAACGCCTCATTCAAATGGATCTGAATATTGATGGCTTCACCCAACCGATCTTGAAGTTTGGTGCGCAACTCACGAAGCAAGGCCTCTCCAAAATCCTGGGACTTAATATAGACTTCCAGACACCCAACCTCACGCTGTACCAGTTGGAAAGCAATGATGTTGGGCAGTTCATAAAACAGCGTGTAGAAGTTGACACTAGGAATGATCCGGCCATCCGGGGTCCGAATGAAGTCGTCCGACCTTCCCTTAATGGCCTTGACAAGGGGCAAGGTTCTTCCGCATCCGCATAAAGCGCCATCTTCCGCCAATACCGCCACATCCCCGGTCTCGTACCTGATGAGGGGCATGGCAAGATTATGCAAGCAAGTTGCAACGATACGACGCTCGTTTTCCGGGAGTGAAGGGTCGGCGAGGAGCTCGCAATACCCGTATTCCAGGTTGATGTGGAGGCCTTGATGAGCCTCGCACTCATTCATCGTGATGGTTTCCTCCGACTGGCCGTACCAGTCAAACACGCTGGCTCCAAACACCCGCTCGATCGTCTCCCGGTAGACCGGCAACAGAGACTCTGAGGCTGTAAGAATACCTTTGACTCTTGGAGCCGTGATCCCCTGCGCCTCTGCCATCTTTGCAAGGATATAGAGCGATGATGGATAGCCCCTCAGGTACTTCGGCTGCCATTCCCGAAGCTTTTCCAGATAAGCAGCCGCATTTTCAGGTGTCAAATGATAGGCGGACATGTACAGGAAATTCCGGATAGGATCCAGCTTCCAAAGCGGCTCACCAGCTTCAGGCACATAGGATCTCACGATAGCCATGCGATCCCGGAATCGATACCCCATCCAACTCCAATGACGCCATACGATTGCTTGCTCCATAACCCAATGATTCTTGGAAACCTGGATCACAAACGGCTCCCCAGTAGACCCGCTCGAGCGCAATTCCATCGCTTTGGCAGCCTCCATTGCATTCAATAGTTCAGAGCCGAGCCCCCGGGCTCTTGCCTTGGTCATGGTGGGGATTCGTTGCAGGTCGGCCATGGACCGAAAGTCCCGATCGGGATCGAAACCCAAATCGTGAAATAGTTTTTTATAATATGGGACATTGCTCGCCGCCGAACGAAGCAACTCTCGGCACTTCACAACCTGGAATTGCTCAATTTGTTCCTGGCTCCAGCGCTGGGTTTGGGACAGGAACCTCTGTGACAAGAAGATCCCTTTTGCACTGAGCCATAAATCTTCCAGCAGGCTTACCTTCAAGGAATTCCTCCAAGTTGTTATGAGACGGCTCGTGCTGATCGGTAATTCGAGCCTGAGTTCCGTCCGACCATATATACCTTAATACCCATTAAAATGGCATAGCTACATAGAGATACCACCATCGCAAGCACTAATCCATGGTCAGAGGCGAGCTTGAAAGGCGCCAGCAAACTGACTCCAAGAAATAAGCCGACCGAAGCCAACGAGACATAAAAAATGGTCCTAACCGATACTCGCCCAATCAGTAGATTCGGCGTCAGCCACACGAGATACAAGAGCGGTGTAAGTAAAGGAATCACCCTCAAATACCCCATTTCTAAAACTTGCCCTTTAAATATGTATTTAAGGATCATTGGCAGCAAAGCATATAGAACGACTGCTCCGACCAAAATCCAAATGCTCGCTAGCCAAAGAAAGATGGTCTTCGAGGCTGACTGGCTATTCCACAGGGTCGCCTGGAAAATGCTGGGATGAAGCGGCACGGAATAAATAACGGCAATGCCAGCAGAAAGAACAAGCTTATAAAGCGCCACTTGTTGACTCCGCGCGAACAACGAGAAGACCAAAATGGCCAGCGTGTTGAAGGTCACAAACAAAAGGCGTGGTCCGCAAAGAAGCGCCACTTTTTGCGCCATTCGTCTAACCCGGGTTCCTCCGATGCGCATTTTGGCCGTTAGAATCTCTTCGATTGTGGCGCGCGCATCACGCCACAATCCTGCCGCGCAGATCGCGTATGTGGTGAATACGGACCAAAGTATCCCGCGGGCCCCCGTTCCCAGCATTGAGCAAAACAGCAACGGCAGCAGCGACAGAGACAAAGAAAAGAGTAGGCTGTTGCGGACGATGGCACTGCCATGTGCATTGCCCAGATTAATCGAAAGCAGGAGGGTATATAACCCCATCATCACCGTAATAGCCGTCATCAGAATGAAATGTTCCAAAGCAATGCCAGCGGCCAGGGCATATACTGCCATAGCCACCCCTATAAAGGAGAAATAGACACCAATAATATTAAATAAGGCCCGGAGATGGGCGCCTCGTGTGTTCGGAAATCTAGATAACTGTACAACATAAGCAAACAAAGCCGATTCCACTAATCCCTGAGCAAAATATGGCAAACTCAGCATGGCGGAGACTCGACCGAACACCTCAAAACCCAAGAGCTTTGGGATAATCAAATTATTAACAAGCAACCCAATAAAAGATAGCAATTGGGCCAATGCCCCATAAATATTTTTCTTAAGTAAGCTTCCCACTTGGGTCCTCATTCTCGATTTGAATCCCAATGGCTACAACAATTGCGATTAGGAATAATGACGGGATGTGACGCAGAGAGGGTTCGGTCATCCCAAATAAATGCAAGATGATAAGACTGGTGACCCCCCAATTTCTGACCAGTCCTCCAATTCTCCACAATGCCTGAATGCTGAAGACCATTACCGCCAGATATGACAGAAGTCCGGTCACCCCCATGTCCATTAGCAGATAAACGAAAAAATTATGAAGATATCCAACCGTCGGATTCATTAATGCATAGGAAGCAAGAAATTGGCTACTGGTAGAGCCATAGATCAGTTCCGTCGGGACAGGAAACCCCAGGCCCATTCCCCAGATAGGAGAGTCCATAAATCGACTCAGTCCAAAGAGGTATTCATTGATTCGGCCTGATTCATCATCATTGATACGTTCCAAGGCCAGCGCGAACGGATTCATCCCGATTACCTGGATCATGATCATCAAGCAACCCACCAGGACCAGGAGCATGATCACCAGCCGCTTGGAAACGCGCTTCTCCAAATATGCGAACAGCATGATTCCTAAAAGCAATGTCAGCAGATGGGCGCGCGAGCCAGAGAAGAGACTAATAGCGCTCAGGAAAACCACCGCGGCGATAGTAAAGCCACGATGGCGTTTTTGATAATTGAGCAGGGCAATACCCGTAAGAGAACCGATCACAAAAATCGGCGATAGAGCGTCGCTGCTGATCTGGGATAGCCGGGTAAGCGCGCCCAAATCGATTCCACTGGCGATAACCACAATCAGTTCCACAATCACCCGAAGGCCTGAAACCACGGCGGCCACAAGAACCATGGTTATGAGCTCTTGATAACTCGCTCGCTTGCGGCCGAGAACACTAATTACTAGCACGAAAAACAATAAAATCAAATTGGGTCCTAATCCCTTTAAATAGTCCCCGAGACCCGTCCCATTCAAATACGCTACAAAGAAGGAAAGACCGCAAAAAACCATGTATAGCCCGATCCATCGAAAGATCCGGCTTCTGGTTAGGAGGATCTGGATCCGGGGGTCCAGGAGCAACCATGTGGATGCCCCTAGACCAATTGCAAGCAAGGCAATCCCTCCTCCTACCAGCGGTGTGAGTTCAGAGGGGGCCGCGGGGATAAGGCCGACAAAGATCACCAGAAGGAAGAGGTAGACCTTCAGCAGCATTGTAAAAGGCGGCTCAAGAGCCAGACAGGCTGAGGGCTTGAGCCATGGAATCCCGCTGCCCAGGGGAAACCGGCGTTGGAAGTAATAGCTTCCCCAGGAGTTGCACGACGAAACCAGCTGCATTCCAAACGCCAGCATCAACCAATTTACGAGTGTCGATCAGAAGCCGGCGGCGCATCAGTTTCCCAAGAGCCCCCGGATCCAGAAGCTTAAATTCATTGTGATCCACCATCAAAAGCACACAATCCGAATCGCGGAAGGCGTCCTCAAGACCAGATAGCGAATGTTCAAACCGCTCAACATGCGGATCATAGATACCTAGTTCAATGCCTTGAGCCTTTAGATCCGCGATGACCTCTAGGGACGGGCTTTCACGTGTATCATCGACATTTCCCTTGTAAGAGACACCCAACAAGGTCACTTTGGGATTGGTTATCCCAACCAAGCTTTCTCGAACAAGCCCAGCCACGCGATGCGGCATCCCATCATTAATGTTGCGCGCCATGGCGATGAGCCGAGCGTCCTCCGGCAGCCTCTCCACCAGGAACCAGGGATCCACTGATATGCAATGGCCACCAACTCCGGGCCCGGGGTTGTGCAGGTGGACCCGGGGATGGTGGTTCGCGAATTGAATGACATCCCAGGCATTGATCCCGAGTTTCCCGCACAACACGGCCAACTCATTGGCAAGGGCGATATTCACGTCCCGGTACGTGTTTTCCATGAGCTTGACCATCTCAGCGGTCGTCGCATCGGTGAGAATGATCTCTCCCGCCACGAAACTTGCATAGAGATCGCGTGCCCGCTCTGCAGATTCCGTCGTCACGCCTCCAATGATCCGATCGTTTTCGATCAGTTCGTTAAGGATTCTTCCGGGCAACACCCGCTCGGGGCTATGCGCAAGAAAGAGATCGACTCCAACAGTCAGCCCGCTTTCAGCAAGGATTGGGGCGAGGACATCGACCGTTGTGCGCGGAGGGGAAGTCGATTCCAAGATCACCAAGTTTCCTGCACGTAAGTAAGGAACGATGGCGCGAGCAGAAGCCTCCACGTAAGAGAGATCTGCTTTCTTGTCCTCTGTAATGGGCGTGGGAACAGCCAAGATGAACGCATTTGCTTCAACAGGAGTAACACTCGCGCGCAAGTTTCCTGAATGAATAGCCGCCTGAACAACAGTTTTAAGGCCCGGTTCCTCGATGTGGATCTCACCGCGATTTACGATGTCCACAACGCGTTGACTGATGTCGACGCCCTGCACCCGGAAACCATTGCTCGCAAAAACGCTAGCCGTCGGCAAGCCAATGTAGCCCAACCCAACAACGCAAATATCAATATCCATACATATCCTTCTCAATCCTCAAGACGTGCGCCGTTCAAAAAACTGAAATCTCTACGCCTTTCGTTATCTCAAAATGGAATCAAACCGCCGCCCAACAACTACCATCTTCCTCCTCATCATGAACAATGAAAAATACGTTTCAACCATCAATGCTCTCCGTTCGAGGGTGCGGTAGCTTCTCCGCCTGCAGCGATGGCTTTATATTTCAACCACTCCAGATTGAACCTCAGCCAGGCCCCCGTCCCCGCAAGCAAGGTGACTAACAGAACCAGCATGGATCGCGACGGGCGACTCTTTTCGATGGGAAGATGCCCGGGATCAAGCACATTCAAAATGGGAACATCGTTTTTTTCTTCAAGAAGGGCCTGCTCACGATTCATGGCCAAGGTCGTTACAAGCTGTTGCCGGAGGCGGAGCTCATTTTCAAGACGGCTGCCCATGAGTCTTACTGCTGGATCTGCACTTCCGAGGTAGTTTCGGTTGCCAACCAAAAATCGTGAAAAAGCATGTTCTGCTTCATCCATCTCCTTGCGGGCATCCGCAAGGCGGGCCTCAGCAAATATAGCCTTCGCTCCTCCCCGAGTACGCCCCTTCTCTTGCAGGAACCCCTCAAGCAATCGACCAGACTGCTGAACCAGGAGCTGCGAAAGCTCAGGAGACTTCGTTTCGGCACCTATGGTAATGACCTTTGATTTCACATCTCGACTTGAAGATAGGATCTCATTGAGTTTTTTTACCGCCCGATCCACATTCTTCTCGCCGATATAGTCATACAGAGTGCCTCGGACCAAATGTTCAGGGCCAAATCTCCAAGAGCGTACGTGATATTTAAACTCGGTCCGAAGAAGCTGCTCTCTAATCCATCTGCTGTTGACGACATCGGTGAAATTAGCATCATTGCTGTCTCCACCGGGAACACTGACACCAAGCGCCGCGGCGGCGTTCGCAAGTCCTCCAAGATTCCCGCTCAAGCCTTTCGATTCCACAGGAAGAAGACGAAGCTCTGACCTGTAGTAATTCGGAAGAAACACAATGATCCCTGCTGCCAGGATCCCTGCAGCGAGAGTCCACCGCAGCGGCTTCAGATGAACGGGCCGCGGCTGGGCAGATTGAGGTTTCGTCGACTCAGTCATATGAATTAAGTGTAGTCGAATCTTGGCCAAACCGGGAACTTACGGGTTGTGCAGAACAACACAAAAAAGGGCGGGAATCGTCCCGCCCTTTCAGACACCCGCTTATTTGAACTACAAATCTTCCCCATCGATCTCCGTCATGCCCTGCAGCTCTTCTACGTGCTGGGCCATGCGGGCGTATTCGTCGTCGAAGTCTTCGCCGCCCTGGAACTCGTTGAGGCTGGGTTCGGGGTATTCTCCATCCTCGATTTCCAGGTTGCGGTAGTGGGCCATGCCAGTGCCTGCGGGGATCAGGCGGCCCAGGATGACGTTTTCCTTCAGGCCGCGGAGGTAGTCCACGCGGCCTTCCAGCGCGGCCTCGGTGAGGACGCGGGTGGTCTCCTGGAAGCTGGCGGCGGAGATGAAGCTTTCGGAGGTCAGCGCGGCCTTGGTGATGCCGAGCAGCAGGGGCTCGCAGGTGGCGGGGGTGCCGCCGTCCTTGATGGCCTGCTCGTTGATCTCCTTGAAGCGGTGCTTGTCGACCTTCTCCTCGACGATGAGCGGGGTGTCGCCCACGTCGGTGATGAGGACCCAGCGCATCATCTGGCGGATGATCACTTCGATGTGCTTGTCATTGATGACCACGCCCTGGGCCCGGTAGACCTCCTGCACTTCGTTGACGAGGAAGGCCTGGAGGGCGCGGTCGCCCTGGACCTTGAGCAGATCGTGGGGGCTCACGGCACCCTCGGTCAGCTTCTCGCCGGCGCGGATTTCGTCGCCATCCTGGACCTGGATGTGCTTGCCGCGGGGGATGAGGTATTCGCCCTTCTCGCCGGTTTCCGCTTCAACCACGACCTTCTGGTTGCCGCGGACGCGGTTGCCGTAGCGCGCGATGCCGGTGACTTCGCTGATGATGGCCGGCTCCTTGGGCTTGCGGCCCTCGAACAGCTCGGTGACGCGGGGCAGGCCGCCCGTGATGTCGCTGGTCTTGGCCTGCTGGCGGCTGGTCTTGGCGATGACGTCGCCGGGCAGCAGCTCCTGGCCTTCTTCCACTTCGATGTAGGCGCCGGTGGGGATGTTGTAGCGCTTGAGCACCTTGTGGTTGTCCCCCTTGATGTTGATGTGGGGGTGGATCTTGTCGTCGGTGGGATCGATGACCTTCTTGCGGAAGTTGCCGGAGATCGGATCCTTTTCTTCCTGGTAGGAGACGTTGACTTCGAATTCCTTGAAGTCCGCGATGCCGCCCACTTCCGTGAGCAGCACGTCGTTGTAGGGATCCCACTCGGCGAGCACGGTGCGGGGCTCGACCACTTCCTTGTCCTTGACTTTCAGGATGGCGCCGGAGGTGATCTTGTAGCGCTCACGCTCGTTGCCATCCTCGTCGGTGACGAGGAGGTAGCCGTTGCGGGTGAGGGCCACGGTCTCGCCCTTGCGGTTGACCACGGTCTTGCGCTGGTCCTTGGTGTTCTCCAGGCCCTCGTAGCGCACGATACCGGCGATCTGGGCCTCGTGGGTGCTCTTCTCGGAGGTGCGGCTGGCCGCGCCGCCGACGTGGAAGGTACGCATGGTGAGCTGGGTGCCGGGCTCGCCGATGGACTGGGCGGCAATGACGCCGACCGCCTCGCCGAGATCCACCAGGCGGCCCGTGCTCAGGTTCAGGCCGTAGCACTTGGCGCAGATGCCACGGCGCGCCTCGCAGGTGAGGGTGGAGCGGATCTTGACCTTGGCGATGCCGCTGGTCTCGATGCTGAATGCCAGCTCTTCGGAGATCAGGGTGCCGGCGGGCGCGATGGTCTTGGCGGCATCGTAGGGATCCACGATGTCGTCCAGACAGACCCGGCCCATGATGCGGTCGCGCAGGCGGGAGCGGATGGTGCCGTCGCTGTTGACGATGGCTTCCACTTCAATGCCGCCGATGGTCTCACAGTCGTCCTCGTTGACGATGACGTCCTGGGCCACGTCCACCAGCTTGCGGGTGAGGTAGCCGGAGTCGGCCGTCTTCAACGCGGTGTCGGCCAAGCCCTTGCGCGCGCCGTGGGTCGAGATGAAGTAGTCCAGGACGCTGAGGCCTTCCTTGAAGTTGGCGGTGATGGGCGTCTCGATGATGTCGCCGCTGGGGCGGGCCATGAGGCCGCGCATGCCGGCGACCTGGCGGATCTGAGTCTTGGAACCGCGGGCGCCGGAATCAGCCAGGATGTAGATGGAGTTGAGGAACTTGCCGGTCTCGTTCCGCTTTTCCAGCTCCTTCATCATGTCGCCAGCCACCTGGTCGCTGGTCTTGCCCCAGACTTCCAGGATGCGGTTGTAGCGGGTCGAAGCGTCCAGGCGGCCTTCGTAGGATTCCTTCTCGATGGCGCGCACCTCGTCCGAAGCGCCCTTGAGCAGTTTGGCCTTGGTGTCGGGCACCACGAGATCGTCGATGCCCACGGACACGCCCGCGCGCATGGCCCACTGGAAGCCGGTGTCCTTCATGGCGTCCAGCATGCGGATGGTCACTTCGGGGCCATTCAACTTGTAGGCGCGGTTCACCAGGGAGAGCAGGCCCTCCTTCTTGAGCAGGCCGTTGATGAAGGGCACTTCCTCGGGAAGGGCGCGGTTGAAGAGCACGCGGCCCACGGTGGTGGTCTTCAGCTGCAGGGTGACCGTTTCAGCGGGGGCCTCGAAGACTTCCTGTTCGGAGTTCTTCTTGGGGTCCTTCGCATGCCAGGCCTCGGTGTCCACCCACTCGCCGGTGTAGCGAATCTGGATGATGGCGTGGGTGTCGACGACACCGGCCTCGTGGGCCGCCACCACGTCGTTGACGTTGGCGAAGACCATGCCCTCGCCCCTGCGGCCGGAGCGCTTCTTGGTCAGGTAGTAGCCGCCCAGCACGATGTCCTGGGAGGGCACCACGTTCGGACGCCCGTTGGCGGGATTGAGGATGTTCTGCGTGGACATCATCAACACCTTGGCCTCGATCTGGGCCATGGGGCTGAGGGGCACGTGGACGGCCATCTGGTCGCCGTCGAAGTCCGCGTTGAAGGCGGTGCAGACCAGCGGGTGCAGGCGGATGGCCTTGCCTTCGACGAGCACGGGCTGGAAGGCCTGGATGCCGAGGCGGTGGAGGGTCGGGGCGCGGTTCAGCAGGACCGGGTGATCCTTGATGACCTCTTCCAGCACGTCCCAGACTTCGGGGCGGCCCTCTTCGACCATTTCCTTGGCCTGGCGGATGGTGGCCGCATAGCCCTTGTGCTCAAGCCGGTTGAAGATGAAGGGCTTGAAGAGTTCCAGGGCCATCTTCTTGGGCAGGCCGCACTGGTGCAGCTTGAGGTCGGGGCCCACCACGATGACGGAACGGCCCGAGTAATCCACGCGCTTTCCGAGCAAGTTCTGACGGAACCGGCCCTGCTTGCCCTTGAGGGCGTCGCTGAGGGACTTCAGGGGGCGGTTGCTGACGCCACGCAGGAGACGGCCGCGCTTGCCGTTTTCGAAGAGCGCGTCCACGGCTTCCTGCAGCATGCGCTTTTCGTTGCGCACGATGACGTCGGGAGCCTTCAGTTCGAGCAGCTTCTTGAGGCGGTTGTTGCGGTTGATGACGCGGCGGTAGAGGTCATTGAGATCGGAGGTGGCGAAACGGCCGCCGTCGAGGGGCACCAAGGGGCGCAGCTCGGGGGGCAGCACGGGCACCACGTCGAGGATCATCCACTCGGGCTTATTGCCGGAACGGTGGAAGGATTCTGCCACCTTGAGGCGCTTGGCGACCTTGCTGCGCTTCTGGCTGGAGGTTTCCTTCTTCATGAGGTCACGAAGCTCGATGGTCAGAGCCTCGATGTCGACCTGCTTGAGCAGCTCCTTGATGGCCTCGGCGCCCATCTGGGCCTTGAAGCCTTCGCCGTACTGGCTGCGGAATTCGCGGTATTTGTCCTCGTTGAGGATCTCGCCTTCCTTCAGGGTGGTGCCGCCGCTCTCGGTGACCGTGTAGGCCTCGAAGTAGAGCACCCGTTCCAGGTCCTTCAGGGGGATGTCCAGCAGGTAGCCGATGCGGCTAGGGACGCCCTTGAAGAACCACACATGGCTGACGGGCGAGGCCAGCTGGATGTGGCCCATGCGCTCGCGGCGCACGGATTTCTTGGTGACTTCGACGCCGCACTTGTCGCAGGTGACGCCTTTGAACTTCTGGCGCTTGTACTTGCCGCACAAGCATTCCCAGTCGTTGACGGGCCCGAAGATGCGGGCGCAGAAGAGGCCGTCGCGCTCGGGCTTCAGGCTGCGGTAGTTGATGGTCTCGGGCTTGGTGACTTCGCCCTTGGACCAGGAGCGCATTTTGTCCGGGCTGGCCAGCGACACCCGGATGCACTCGTAGGCGTTGATGTTCTGTTGCTCAGGAAACATGGGGACCTCTCAGGATTCGTCGGAAACGGAAGGGGTGGGAGATCAGCCTTCGATGGAGAAGGCCGCGGGTTCTTCCTCCGCCATGGCCGGATCCAACTCTTCGCGGGTGAGCATCTCGACATCGATGCAGAGCGCGTTGAGTTCCTTCTTGACGACGTTGAAGCTCTCGGGGAGGCCGGGATCCTTGATGGTCTCGCCCTTGATGATGGCCTGGTAGATCTGGGTGCGGCCGTGCATGTCGTCGGACTTGTAGGTGAGGAGTTCCTGCAGAACGTGCGCCGCGCCGTAGGCTTCCAGCGCCCACACTTCCATCTCGCCGAAGCGCTGGCCGCCAAACTGGGCCTTGCCGCCGAGAGGCTGCTGGGTGATGAGGCTGTAGGGCCCAATGCTCCGGGCGTGGATTTTGTTGTCGACCAAGTGGTGCAGCTTGAGCATGTAGACGCAGCCCACGTTGACGGGCTGTTCGAAGGCCTCGCCAGTCATGCCGTCGAAGAGCATGGTCTTGCCGGTGATGTCTGGGCCTAGCTGGTTGTTCTTCTCCCAGGCCTGGGTGAGGAAGCCCTTGATGTCGGCTTCCCGCGCGCCGTCGAAGACGGGCGTGGAGAAGTGGACGCCGAGGGTCTTGCCGGCCCAGCCCAAGTGACACTCAAGCACCTGGCCGATGTTCATACGGGAAGGCACGCCGAGGGGGTTCAGCACGATGTCCACGGGGCGGCCATCAGGCAGGTAGGGCATGTCCTCCACGGGGAGGATGCGGCTGACCACGCCCTTGTTGCCGTGGCGGCCGGCCATCTTGTCGCCGACCTGCAACTTGCGCTTCACGGCCACGTAGCACTTGACGGTCTTGAGAACGCCGGGCATCAGCTCGTCGCCCTTGACCAGGCGCTCCATGCGCTCGTTCAGGATGTCGCGGAGCACCTTCAGCTGGCTTTCGGTCTTGTCGAGGATGTCGAGGACTTCGGCATTGATGCGGGTCTTGCCGGCGGCCACCGAGATCTGGCGGAAGCGGTGGTAGGGCACTGCCTCGAGCATGTTCTGGGTGAGCTTCTTGGCCTTGGGCAGCAGTTCCTTGCCCTTGTCGTCGGTGAGCACCTCGTCGAGTTCCTTGCCCTTGAGCAGGGTCACGACCTTCTTCTTGGCCTCCGCGCGGATGATGCGCTCCTCGTCGGAGAGATCCTTCTCCCACTTGGCCATCTGGTCGCGCTCGATCTGCTGGGTGCGCAGATCCTTCTCCTGGCCCTTGCGGGTGAAGACCTTGATGTCGACCACGGTGCCCTCGATGCCCGGGGGCACCGTGAGGCTGGCATCCTTCACGTCACTGGCCTTCTCGCCGAAGATGGCGCGGAGCAGCTTCTCCTCGGGGCTGAGGATGGTCTCGCCCTTGGGGGTGACCTTGCCCACCAGGATGTCGCCGTGGCGGACCGTGGCGCCCGTGCGGATGATGCCGCTGTCGTCGAGGTTCTTCAGGGCCTCTTCGCGGACCTGGGGAATGTCGCGGGTGATTTCTTCAGGGCCCAGCTTGGTGTCGCGGGCGTGGACCTCGAATTCCTCGATGTGGATCGTGGTGTAGAGGTCTTCCTTCACGACGCGCTCGGAGATCAGGATCGCGTCCTCGAAGTTGTAGCCGCGCCAGGGCATGTAGGCCACGACGAGGTTGCGGCCCAGGGCCAGCTCACCGTGATCGGTGCAGGGGCCGTCCGCGAGGATCTGGCCCTCGGTGACGTACTCGCCCTTCTTCACGAGGGGGGTCTGGTTGAGGCAGGTGTTCTGGTTGGAGCGGGCGAACTTCACCAGCGTGTAGATGTCCACGCCGGACTCGATGCCCTCGGTTTCGGGATCATCCTCGACGCGCACCACGATGCGGTTGGCGTCCACGGTTTCCACGATGCCGGAGCGGCGGCACACCACGCAGGCGCCGGAATCCTTGGCGGCCACGTACTCCATGCCGGTGCCCACGATGGGGGCCTCGGTGCGGATGAGGGGCACGGCCTGGCGCTGCATGTTGGCGCCCATGAGGGCTCGGTTGGCGTCGTCGTTCTCAAGGAAGGGGATGAGGCTGGCGGCCACGGAGACCACCTGCTTCGGGCTCACGTCCATGAGCGTGACCTTGTCGCGGGAGACGATCTTGGTCTCGCCGGCCACTCGCACCGTGACGTCCTCGTCCTGAATGGCGCCATCCTTGTCCACCCGGACGTTGGCCTGCGCGATGACATGCTCGTCCTCCTCCCAGGCGGAGAGGTAGAAGGCGTGCATCTCGTACTTGGCGGGACGCTTGCCGGCCTTCGCTAGCTTCTTGTTCTCTTCCTCGAGATCCTCGAGGCGCACCACTTCCATGTAGCCCAGCTTGGAATCGCCCACGCTGGTGACCTTGGCGAAGTGGACGATGCGGCCGTTCTCCACCTTCAGGTAGGGGCTTTCGATGAAGCCGAACTCATTGATGCGGGCGTAGCAGGACAGCGAGCTGATGAGGCCGATGTTCGGGCCTTCAGGCGTTTCGATGGGGCAGATGCGGCCGTAGTGCGAGGTGTGCACATCGCGCACCTCGAAGCCCGCGCGGTCGCGGCTGAGGCCGCCAGGTCCCAGAGCGGAGAGGCGGCGCTTGTGGGTGATTTCGGACAGGGGGTTGGTCTGGTCCATGAACTGCGACAGCTGGCTGCTGCCGAAGAACTCCTTCATGGCCGCGATGACCGGTTTGCTGTTGATGAGGTCGTGGGCCTGCACGGGATTGTTGGGATCCTGCGCGATGCTGAACTTTTCCTTGATGGCGCGCTGCACGCGCACCAGGCCCACGCGGAAGCCGTTCTCCAGCAGTTCGCCCACGGACCGCACGCGGCGGTTGCCCAGGTGGTCAATGTCGTCGGCGCGGACGGGGGCCACTTCGCCGATGTCCTGGCGGGTGGTGTCGTACTTCTTCAGGCGCAACAGGTAGTGGATGGTCTGGATGAAATCGTCGGTGCCGAGGGTGCGGAAGTCCAGGTCGGTGCTCAGCCCCAGCTTGGCGTTGATCTTGTGGCGGCCCACCTTGCTCAGGTCGTACTTCTGGGCGTCGAAGAACATGCCAAAAAGCAGCTTCTTGCTGGATTCCAGCGTGGCGGGCTCGCCGGGCCGGATCTTCTTGAAGAGTTCCTTGGCGGCCTCTTCGCTGTCCTCGGTGTGATCCTTGGCCAGGGTTTCGGACAGCACCTTGCCCGTGGCATCCGCTTCCGGGAAGCAGACATCGAAAGACTGCACGTCGTTGGCCAGGAACATTTCCAGGTGGGTCTGCAGGAAGGGCTCGTTCGCTTCCATGAGCACTTCACCGGTGTTCATGTTCACGATGTCCTGCAGAAGGACGGCCCCATCCAGCATCTCGCGGGACACCGGCACATCCTTGATGCCGGCCTTCTCCATCTGCTCCAGCAGGCGGCGGGTGATCTTCTTGTCCTTGGCCAGGACCACTTCCTTGGTCTTGGGGTTCTTCACGTCCTCTTCGGTCTTCTTGCCCTGCAGATGGTCGCCCACGGCGACGCTCAGCTTGCCCTTCCGGAGGAAGAAGGTGGCGGGGGTGTAGAAGTGGCGGAGGATGGGCTCGTTGGAGCTGAGGCTCTCGCTGAACAGGCCCAGGGCACGCATGAAGGTGGCGCCCAGGAATTTGCGCTTGCGATCGATGCGGGCGTAGAGCAGGCCCTTGGCGTCCAGTTCGAATTCAATCCAGGAGCCGCGGTAGGGAATGATCTGGGCGCTGTAGAGGCTCTTGTCCGGGGCGATGCTGAAGAAGACGCCAGGGCTGCGGTGCAGCTGGCTCACGATCACGCGCTCGGTGCCGTTGATGATGAAGGTGCCGCGGTCGGTCATGATCGGCAGGTCGCCGAAGTAGACTTCTGAATCCTGGCTCTGCTTGAAGCGGCGATTGCCCTTGTCGTCCTTGTCGAACTGGTTGAGGCGCACGCGGATCTTGAGGGGGGCCGCCATGGTGGAGCCGCGCTCCACACACTCGTCCATGCCCATCTTCTGCTTCATCGAAACGGGCTCTTGGCACACGTCACAGATGGTCGCAGCGTTCTTGTTGCGGGTGCCGCATTTGGGGCAGTCCACCGTGGGGTCTTTCGGGTGGTCGGACACGATGCTGTGGCCGCACTGCTTGCATTCGGTACGCAGGTGCTCGAGACCCAGATACTTTTCGCACTTGCAGGCCCAGTGGCCCACGGTGTAGTCGAGGAACTCGACTTCCAGGTTGGCGTCGCTGCCGTCCGGATTCTTGCCGTTGTGCACGGGGAACATGGACTCGAACACAGCCTTCAGGCCGCGCCCTTCCCGCTCCGAGTGAAGCAGGTTCATCTGGAGGAATTCGTCGTAGCTCCGCTTCTGGATGTCGATCAGGTTCGGAATGGGAACCAGGGACCTGATCTTGGAGAAGTTGTGGCGCTGGCGGTAGATGTTCTGCTGAACACTCATGGTTCGCTCCAGGTGAAGTTGGCGGAACCTTCTAGGACGGCTCACAGCACGGTGATTCACAGCTATGGGCCTTGAGCAAAGACGGCTTTATCCCGGAACCGCGGCCCCGGGAGTGGTTCAATGTTGAGACGGCTTCCGGCCCCGGTACGCAGCGATGGCCACCCCGCCACCCATCAGTGGAAGGTGCAGCCCAGAAACGAGGATGGCGCGACGACGGCGGGCGTTTGGCAACCAAGGGCCTTTATGGGGGCAAAACCGTGCGGGAATACCGGACGGAAGGAATAATCGTACCACATCCAGACAAAACCGCAAAGCGCAAGGTGCGAGACGCACCCCACGCTTTGCGTTAATGCTGTGATCGAAACTACTTGATCTCGACCTTGGCACCGGCGGCTTCAAGCTTTTCCTTGATCTTGCCGGCTTCATCCTTGGAAATGCCTTCCTTGACGGCCTTGGGGGCGCCATCAACCAGGTCCTTGGCTTCCTTGAGGCCCAGGCCGGAGACGATTTCGCGGACAGCCTTGATGACGTTCAGCTTGTTGGCGCCGGCGTCAGCCAGGATGACGTTGAACTCGGTCTGCTCTTCAGCGGCGGCAGCCGGGGCGGCTCCACCGGCCGCGGGAGCGGCTGCGGCGGCGGCGGACACGCCGAAGCGGTCCTCCAGGGCCTTGACCAGGTTGGCCAGGTCAAGGACGGTCATGGTTTCGATTTCAGCGATGAGCTGATCAGCAGTGAGAGCCATGATGGTCTCCTAAATGCGAAATGAGGTTTTTGATTCGGGGTTGAGGCGCTACTCGCCGGCCTTCTGCTTGCGGATGCCATCGAGGGCGACCGTCAGACCGGAGATGGGGTACTGCATGAGGAACAGCAGCTTGGAAATGAGCACCTCGCGGCTGGGCAGATCGGCGAGGACCTGAAGCTGCTTGGCGTCGATCAGTTTGCCATCCATGACGCCAGCCTTGAAGGTGGCGGCCGGATTGTCCTTCAGGAAGCCGTTGACGGCCTTGGCCAGGGCGATGACATCGTCCTTGGTGGTGGCGATGGCGCTCGAGCCCTTGAAGGAACCACCCAGCATCTCGAAGGAAGTGTCCTTCACGGCCAGGCGGAGCAGGGTGTTCTTGCTGACGCGGTACTGAGCCTTGCTCTCGCGGATGCTCTTGCGGAAGGCCGTGTCCTTGCCCACCACGAGACCCTTGAACTCGATCACGACAGCCGAGGTGGCCGACGCGAAGGTTTCCTTGAGAACAGCGACTTCGGCGATCTTCTTGTTCTTTTCCATGGTCAGCCTCCTACTTCTCAACGCTGGTGTTGAGGGTGACCGAGGGGCCCATGGTGGAGGCGAGGTACATCGTCTTCACGTATTTGCCCTTGGCCGTGGCAGGCTTGGCCTTGTGAACGGCATCGATGAGCGCCTTGGCATTCTCTTCCAGCTTTTCGACGCCGAAAGAAAGCTTGCCCACGGGCGCGTGGATGATGCCGGTCTTGTCGACGCGGTATTCCACCTTGCCGGCCTTGATTTCCTTGATGGCCTTGGCCACATCGAAAGTCACGGTTCCGGTCTTGGGGTTGGGCATGAGGCCGCGGGGACCCAGCACCTTACCGAGGCGGCCGACGCCCTTCATCATGTCCGGGGTCGCGACCAGGGCATCAAAATCAAGGAACCCGCCGGCGATCTTCTCCACCAGCTCGTCCCCGCCCACGATCTCGGCGCCCGCTGCTTCCGCTTCCTTGATCTTCTCGCCACCTGCGATCACCGCCACACGCATGGTCTTGCCCGTTCCGTGGGGCAGGACGATGGTGCCACGGACCATCTGGTCCGCGTGGCGGGGATCCACTCCGAGCCTCATGTGCACTTCCACGGTCTCATCGAACTTGGCGAACGCCACGTCCTTCACCGCAGTAAGAGCATCCTTCAGCTCGTAGGGGCGATCCTCGATCTTGGCCGCGGCAGCCCGGTACTTCTTTCCAGGTTTTGCCATATTGGCTCCATTCGAACGATCTCCCGCGATGACGGTCGCGGTAGCCGGGATTGCTACACGTTGCAGCGCTCCAACAAAAGGGCGTCGCGCGGGGTTGAGACCCGCGCGGAAAGGATTAGTCGACGACTTCGACGCCCATGGAACGGGCGGAACCGGCGATGGAACGAACGGCGGCTTCGAGGCTGCCGGCGGTCAGATCAGGCATCTTCACCTTGGCGATCTCGGCGAGCTGGGCCTGGGTGATCTTGCCGACCTTCTGCTTGTTGGGCGTGGCGCTGCCCTTGTCGAGGCCGATTTTCTTCTTGATCAGCACGGCGGCGGGAGGGGTCTTCAGGATGAAGCTGAAACTGCGGTCCGCGTAAACCGTGATCACCACGGGAAGGGTGGTGCCCTTCTCGACGGCGGTCACCGACTTCGCGTTGAACTGCTTCACGAACTCCATGATGTTGACGCCATGCTGGCCCAACGCAGGGCCCACAGGAGGGGCCGGGGTGGCTTCGCCAGCGGGCAGCTGCAGCTTGATGTAGCCAGTGATTTTCTTTGCCATGTGAACGCTCCCGCGGTGGATTCCGGCATGCGCCGGCAACGGCCGCCCTGATGGGTGGCGCAGAGGCCACCGGGTTGAAAAGTCCCGGCCCTAAAGGACCGGGACTAGAAAGTCTACTAGAAAAGCGCGAAACACGCGTCAGCGTTTTTCGACCTGGATGAAGTCCAGCTCCACCGGGGTGGAACGGCCGAAGACCGTGACCATGACCTTGATGGTGGAGCGCTCCTCGTGGATCTCCTCCACATCGCCCTCGAAATTGGCGAAGGGGCCATCGATGATGCGGACCTTCTCGCCCTTCTCGAAGTGGTACTTCGGCTTGGGCTTTTCCTGGGTCTCTTCGGTGTGGTGCATGATCTGGCGGACTTCCTCATCCGTCAGGGGCGTGGGCCGCTTCTTGTTGGCGCCCACGAAGCTCGTGACCTTGGGGGTGTTCCGCACCAAGTGCCAGTCGGCGTCAGCCATCTCCACGGATCCGTCGGGCTTGCGCTCCACCTGGATCTGCACGAGCAGGTAGCCCGGGAAGGACTTGCGCTTCTTGACGACGCGCTCCTTCTTGCCGGACTTGGCGTCGACCTTCATCTCTTCATAGGTCTCTTCGGGGATCTGAATGTCGCCGAAGCTCTCGTCGCGCTCTTCCATCTTGATGCGCTGGCGGAGGTGCTCCATCACCTTGGCCTCGTAGCCAGAATAGGTGTGGATGATGAACCACTTCAGCTCGCGGCCCTGATGGGACTGGGCTGGAGCGGTCTGCGGGGTGTCCTGGGGGGTGCTGATGAGATCGGTCATGGCTGCCTCCGCTTCAGCGGGCCTTCAGGAAGAAGTATGCAAAGCCCTTGGAAAAGACATAATCCACAGCCCAAAGGAATGCCCCGACGAACACTGAAACGACCACCACCGTCCAGGCAGAGGTCATGACCTTCTCTTTGCTGGGCCAATCCACCCGGTTGAGCTCAGCCGCAAGATCCTTGGCCTGTTGCTTGATGGCACCGATCACGATGGACCCCGTGGAAAGGACGTCGGTCAGAAAAACCTGGCCCCGAGCGGGTTCGCCGGGGCCAGAACGTGGCAGGGGAGACAGGGATCGAACCCGCGACCTGCGGATTTGGAGTCCGCTGCTCTACCAGCTGAGCTACTCCCCTGTGGGACCGCCCGGCTTCTGGTGGAGCCGGGCGGGAAACCCTGGACGAGACCTACTTCGTCTCGCGGTGGATCTTGTAACCGCCACAGAAACGGCAGAACTTGTTGAACTCAAGCTTGCCCGTGGTGGTCTTCTTGTTCTTGGTGGTGCTGTAGTTCTTACGCTTGCATTCCTGGCACTGCAGGTGAACGATGTCGCGCATGGGGACCTCCTAGGTCGGGCAGATCGGCTTTAGGCCAGGATCTCGCCCACGTTGCCGGCGCCCACCGTGCGACCACCCTCGCGGATGGCGAACTTCAGGCCCTTGTCCATGGCGATGGGCTGGATCAGCTCCACCGTCAGGGTGACGTTGTCGCCAGGCATCACCATTTCGCGGCCGGCCTCGAGCTCGATGGAGCCGGTCACGTCGGTGGTGCGGAAGTAGAACTGGGGACGGTACTTGTTGAAGAAGGGAGTGTGGCGTCCGCCCTCTTCCTTCGTCAGCACGTAGACCTGGGCGTTGAACTTGGTGTGGGGGGTGATGCTGCCGGGCTTGGCGAGCACCTGACCGCGCTCCACATCCTTGCGCTCCACGCCGCGGAGCAGGATTCCGGCGTTGTCGCCAGCCTGGCCCTGATCCAGGGACTTGCGGAACATCTCGACGCCGGTCACGACCTTCTTGACGGTGTCCTTGAGGCCGATGATCTCGATTTCCTCGCCGACCTTGACGATGCCCTGCTCGATGCGGCCGGTCACCACGGTGCCGCGACCGGTGATGGTGAACACGTCCTCGACGGGCATGATGAAGGGCTTGTCGATGGCGCGGACGGGATCGGGGATGTAGGCGTCGACGGCGGCCATGAGCTCATGGATGCAGGCGCAATCCGCGTGATCGGGCGTCTCGGCGTGATCCAGGGCCAGGCGGGCGGAACCCTTGATGATGGGGATCTCGTCGCCGGGGTACTGGTAGGAGGACAGCAGGTCGCGGATTTCCATCTCGACCAGCTCGGCGAGCTCGGGGTCCGCGATGTCGATCTTGTTCATGAAGACGACGATGTAGGGCACGCCGACCTGGCGGGCGAGCAGGATGTGCTCGCGGGTCTGGGGCATGGGGCCGTCCGTGGCGGCCACCACGAGGATGGCGCCGTCCATCTGGGCCGCGCCGGTGATCATGTTCTTCACGTAGTCGGCGTGACCAGGGCAGTCGACGTGCGCGTAGTGGCGCTTCTCGGTCTGGTACTCGACGTGGGCCGTGTTAATCGTGATCCCGCGGGCCTTCTCTTCAGGCGCGGAGTCGATCTGGTCATAGGACTTGGTCTCGCCACCGAACTTCTTGGACAGCACAAAGGTGATGGCAGCAGTCAGCGTCGTCTTGCCGTGATCCACGTGGCCGATGGTGCCGATATTGACGTGGGTTTTCGAGCGGTCGAATTTCTCTTTGGCCACGGATTACCTCCTGAAGGGTGGGAGAGAAGATGAAGGGAAACAGTTCGAAACAAAAGGGTGGAGCCCACAACCGGGCTTGAACCGGTGACCTCTTCCTTACCAAGGAAGTGCTCTACCGCTGAGCTATGTGGGCTTTGAACCTTCCCGCCGAAGCGGGGGCCTTGCCATCGGCCGGGCGGAACCGGCGGATGGGAGGGTGGAGCGGGAAACGGGGTTCGAACCCGCGACATTCAGCTTGGAAGGCTGACGCTCTACCAACTGAGCTATTCCCGCGGTGGAACTGACCGTGAACGGGACCCAGCCCTTCCCCGAAAAGGGAGGACTGGTGCCGAGAGAAGGATTCGAACCTCCGTAACGCGTTGCGTGGCAGATTTACAGTCTGCTGCCATTAACCACTCGGCCATCTCGGCATGCTTGTCCAGCGCCCCTCCCGGGGCTTGTCAATCACTCCTGGGCAAGCCCAGGAGGGCTCCCAAACGAAGCCCCGAAGGGCTCCGTGTCAGGGTCACTGCGAGGCAGGGCTTTCCTGACAGGGAACTCGAAAGGTATCACGGCATCGTGACGTCCTCAAGAGGAAACTTCTCGACTGCCACCCCCGCGGCGCGCCAGGACGCGAAACAGGGTGACCGCCGCAGCCGCGGAAACGTTCAGGCTCTCGATGCCTCCGGGCATGTGGATGTGCAACAGGCCATCGCAGCGCTCCCGGATTTTAAGGTGCAGGCCTTCGCCCTCCGCGCCCATCACCAGTACCGTGGCGCGGTCGAAGGCCTCTTCCAGGTAATCGCGGCTGCCCTCGCCTGCGGCCAGGCCGTAGATCCAGGCTCCGGCTTCCTTCAGGTCATCCAGAGCCCGCCCCAGATTCACCACGCGGCACACGGGCACTCGCCCAGCCGTGCCCGCACTGGCGCGGACCACGGTTTCATTCACGGCGGCAGAACGTCGTTCGGGAAGAATCACTCCGTCCACGGCGGCGGCGGCGGCGGAGCGCAGGATGGCCCCCAGATTGTGAGGATCGGTGACGCCGTCAAGGGCCAGCAGCAGAGCCGCCTTCCCCTTCGCCCTTACGGCCTCGACCACGTCCTCGAAGGCCGCGTAGGCAAAGGGGCCCCCTTCGCCCAGCACGCCCTGATGCCGCTGCCCCTGGGCCCGGCGATCGAGGCTCTCCATGGGCTCCCGATGGATGACCACGCCGGCCGAGCGGGCTTCGGAAATCAGCTTCGCCACCCGACCGAAGGCGGCCGGCGCCACCCACAGGGAATGCAGCTCGCCCCGGGCGACCGCCTCCTCGCAGGCATGTGGGCCCAGGAAACGCATCTAGAACGTCTTCTTGTAGCCGAGGGCCATGAGGTGGCCCATGCCTTCCAGCCTCTGGCGGGTGCCCACGGAACGGTAGCCGGCCGAGCTCCACACGCCGTTCAGGCGAGAGGTGTCCTGATCCTCGCTCTGGCGGTACTGGTAGCCCAGGTTCAACTCACCGCCCCACATCTTGTGCCCGAGCCCCACCGAGAAGGCGGCTGTGCGGGCCCCGCCCAGCAGCGGCTCCGTGACGTTCTCCTGGACACTGCGCTGGTCCAGCGAGAGCCCGCCACGCAACGTCCAGAACTTGCCCATCTCGACTTCCGCCGAAACGAACACGCCCAGATGGCTCTTGCCCCGGGGCAGCTCCCAGGGGGTCGATACGGTTCCCGATGGCGTCTGGATGGACGCAAAGGACGGCGCCTGCAGCCCCCCGGAGGTCCACCTCAGATCCGCCTCCCAGGTCACCATCGGGCTGAGCCGGTGGCGCACGCCGAAGGTCGTCTGCGAAGGCAGCTCCAGATTCCCCTGCCCCGGCGTGGCCAGCGAGGCGGCCAGCAGCGTGGCGACGCGGGCACTCGTCCCAAGAGGCGGGGCGCTCAGACCATCGTTGGCGTAGGCCCCCAGAGCCGAGTCGCGCAGGCCGGCCTTCATATTAGGGGCGCCCTTGAGCCCAGACTGATGGGCGAAACCCAGAGTCCAGCGGGGATTGAGCGCCCACCGGGCTCCCAACGAGTAGCTCGGCACGACCTTGTTGCCGCTCTGTCCCACCCGCTGCTCCACCAGGCCGTTCACCGCATTGGAGCCCGAGCCAGGCAGGGCTGCGTCATTCGGCACGTTCAGGCGCATCACGCTGCTGGATTCGTACGACAAGCGCGCCACGCCCACACCGAGGCCCACGGAGATGTTCGGGTTGAGGGCCCAGGCAGCCTGGACCTCCATGCGCTTGGCGGAAAGGTCGATGCCGTCGCCCAGGTAGCGGCTGGGGGCGTCGTCGGGGAGCCTGCCGTGGCGGAGGTAGGGCTCGTCCACCTTCAGGCCCAGGGTCCAGCCAGAAGCCATGCGGGCGGCAAAGCCGAAGGCGCCGATGGCCCGGTTGCGATCCATGCTGTACCGGGACTTCTGGTCCGATTCCAGGCTCTCCTGGAAGGACGAGGTCTCCAATCCGGCTGCCAGATAGAAGCCGCCCTTCTCCTTGAGGGAGGCCAACAGGGAGGGATTGGTCGCCGCGGCTTCCAGGCTGTAGCCGAAAGCCACCTGCGCGCCGCCACGGGCGATGCCGACGGGATCGGAGGCGGGCAGGGCCATGCTTTGGGCAGCGGCCGGAAGGGCGCACACGCCCAGCGCCAGACCCACTCGGATCACTCCACGAACCACTTCGGCCATACCCTACGCCTCCCGAGACACGCCTCTTGAATGATCTGAACCCGGGAAGGGTTCAAACCCAAGGCTCCAGGATCGCCAAAAGATCACGATTCACCAAGCGAAGTGTTCCGGCCCCGTTCCCGCCTAACGCTCCGATTCCCCCATGAACCGCACCAGGAGGCGGTCCACCAGCTCCCAGATCTCGATGAGGGCTGCAAGACACATGGCCAAGCCGATACCCAGGGCCACAGCCCTGCCCCAGGGGCCGATGACCATCCGGCAGAACGCGGGCCAATGCCACAGGACCGTCGGCAGCTTCAGCCGCCCGTAGAAGGCCAACGTGGACAGAAGCATCCCACCCCAAAGCAGGTAGAAGAACCTCAGCGCTCGTAGGAGGACGTCCCAGGTGAAGGGACGAGGGCGGGAAACAGGCATGGAGGGACCAGCATAACCGGGGAAGCCGGAAACGCCCCCGGGAAGGTGGCCCCCAAAAAGATCAACCAGGGTCAACCCTGGAGGGTCTGCCACCCGAGACGGAGGATCAGCGCCACCACCACCGCGATGAACACCCCCCGGACCCAGCCGCTGCCCTTGCTGAGGGCCACGTGGGCCCCCAGGTAGCCCCCCACCCCGTTGGCCACCGCCATGCCCAGGGCCACCGAAGGAATCCAGCTGCCCTGCCATACGAAGAGCCCCATGGCCGTGAGATTCGAGGCCCAGTTCACGCTCTTGGCCATGGCTGAGGCCCGCAGGAAGTCGAAGCCCAGGATGGCCACGAAGAGGAAGATCAGCAGCGATCCTGTCCCGGGCCCGAAGAAGCCATCGTAGAAGCCCAGGGCCGCCGCAATGAGCGCCGCCAGGCCGCGCTGGTGCCCCAGCCCGAAACGCGGGGCATGCAGGTGCCCCAGGTCGGGCTTGAGCAGGGTGAAAGCCAGCATGGCCACGAGCAGAGCCAGCATCACCGGCCGGAGGAAATCCCCGTGGACACGGTACGTGAGCCAGACTCCGAAGCAGGCGCCGGCGGCCGAGGCCAGCACCGGACCGACCATCTCCCGCCAGGCCAGGGTGCCCGATCGAAGGAACTTCCCCGCCGCCATGGTGGTGCCCGTGCAGGCCACCACCTTGTTGGTCCCCAGCAGCGTGGGGAGAGACGTGCCCGCGGGCAGGGCGATCATGAGGGCGGGCACCGTGATGAGCCCGCCCCCGCCCACGATGGCATCGATGAACCCCGCCAGCAGGGCGGCGAGCATAAGAAGGAGAAGGGCGGGCAAGGCGAGCATCGGGGCGGAGGCCTAAAGAGCCGCAACCCGCGAGGGGCCGCAGAAACCAGTACGAGGCGATCTCCTCAGACCTTCAGGATCTCGACTTCTTTGTGTTTCAGAGCCTCGTCGATCTCCTTGACGTGGAGGTCCGTGAGCTTCTGGATGTCGTCCAGAGCCTTCTTCGCCGCGTCTTCGGAGATATGGCCTTCCTTGGCCTTCTCGAGCTTCTTCACGTCCTCGTTGGCGTCCCGGCGGATGTTGCGCACGCCGGTCTTGATCTCCTCGCCGAGCCGGTGCAGCACCTTCACCAGTTCCCGGCGGCGCTCCTCGGTGAGCATGGGGATGGGCAAGCGGATGACGTTGCCATCGTTGCCTGGGTTGATTCCCAGTTCGGATTTCAGAATGGCGGTTTCGATGGCCTTGATGGCGCTCTTGTCGAAGGGCTGGACCACCAGCATGCCCGCTTCGGGCACGGACACGGTGGCCATCTGGTTCACGGGCACCACAGATCCGTAATACTCCACATGCACGTTGTCCAGCAGGCTGGCGTTGGCGCGGCCCGTGCGGATGGTGGCCATCTCCTTCTTCAGGGCCTCTACGGATGAATGCATCCGGCGCTTGGCTTCCTGAAGGATGGTGTCGGGGGTCTGGACAGACATGAGGACCTCGCTTGTACAACCTTCCTTTATACCGCAGGGGCGGGTCCGCCGCAGGCTCCTCCCCGCGTGCTAGAGTGGGGGCACTTCTCCCGAGGTCCCCCATGCGCACCCTCCGGTTGCTGGCCCCTTTGGCATCCCTGACCCTCATTCCTGCATGGGCCGCCGCCCCGGCCGCCACAGAAATGGCCCTCACCAGCGCGGATGGATTCGCCCTCAAGGGCACCCTCACGCTGCCCGCCGCCAAGGGCAAGGTTCCGGTGGTCATCCTGGCCCACCAGTTCGGCTCCGACCGCACCGGCTGGGCTCCCCTAGCGGATCGCCTGGCCGCGCGCGGCATCGGCACCCTGGCGCTCGACCTCCGTGGTCATGGAGCCAGCACCCAGAAAAATGGAGCGCAGCTGGCCGTGACGGCGAACCTGCCTGCCTCGGCCAAAACCGTGGCCCTGGATCAGATCCCCGCCGACCTGGTCCAAGCCGCCGCCTGGCTCCGCAAGCAGCCCGGCGTCGATGGCCGCCGCATCGGCCTGGCCGGCGCCAGCCTGGGCGCCTTTTCCGCGCTGCTGGCCACCCCCGAGGTCCATGCCCTCGCGGTGCTTGGCCTCAGCCCCGCGGGCAACGTGGCCTTCGGCGACGGGGCCCAGGACAAGCTGAAGCAGGCGGTGCTCCGGGGCCGCGCTTCCACGCTGATCCTCACCGCCTACGGCGACAAGGAGTCCACGGAGAACGCTTCCTCCCTGAAGGATCTGCCCGGCATCGCCCTCAGCGCCGTCGACGGCGAGGCCCATGGTTTCGCCTTCCTCAAGGACCGCGCTGATCTCATGGCCGTCTTCTTCGGGGAATACCTCACCTACCACCATCTGGGCGAAACCCGGACCGCCGCCGCCGCGAAGCCCGCCACCGCCCCAAAGAACGTCATCAACGAACAGACCTTGGCGGAGCGCGCCAAGGGCGAGGCGCCGAAATAGCGCGCCTTCGATCCTTTCCAACGAAACAGGGGCGGTCCTTCCGGGCCGCCCCTGCCGCTTGGGCCAACCGCCCTAATGGAACTGCTGGGCCTCGGTGGAGCCCGCCAGGGCCAGGGTGGAAGCCAGGCCCCCGCTGATGGCCTGGGCCACTTCGTCGAAGTAGCCGGTGCCCACTTCGCGCTGGTGCTTGGTGGCCGTGTAGCCCCTCTCTTCCGAGGCGAACTCCGCCTCCTGCAACCGGGCGTAGGCGGTCATGTGCTCGGTGCGGTAGGCGTTGGCCAGCTCGAACATGCCGTGGTTGAGGCTGTGGAAGCCCGCCAGGGTGATGAACTGGAACTTGTAGCCCATGGCGTTCAGCTCCTTCTGGAAGGTGGCGATCTCCTTGTCCGAGAGTTTTTTCTTCCAGTTGAACGAGGGCGAGCAGTTGTAGGCCAGCAGCTTGCCGGGAAACGCCGCATGCACGCCCTCTGCGAACTCCTTGGCCTCCTTCAGGTCCGGCGTGGAGGTCTCGCACCAGATCAGGTCGGCATAAGGCGCGTAGGCCTTGGCCCGGGCGATGGCCATCTGGACGCCGCCCGTGATGCAGTGGAAGCCCTCCGGCGTGCGCTCTCCCGTGAGGAAGGGCTTGTCCCGCTCGTCGATGTCCGACGTGATGAGGCGGGCGGAATCCGCGTCCGTGCGGGCGATGATGAGGGTGGGCACGTCCATGACGTCCGCCGCCAGGCGGGCCGCCACGAGGGTGCGGATAAAGTGGCCCGTGGGGATGAGCACCTTCCCGCCCAGATGGCCGCACTTCTTCTCGCTGGAGAGCTGATCCTCGAAGTGGACGCCGGCGGCGCCCGCCTCGATCATGCCCTTCATGAGCTCGTAGGCGTTGAGGGGCCCGCCGAAGCCGGCCTCGGCATCGGCGACGATGGGAAGGAACCAGTCGCGGCTGATGCCGCCCTCGCCGTGCTCCACCTGGTCCGCCCGCTGCAGGGCGCCGTTCAGCCGTTTCACCAGAGCGGGCACCGAATTGGCCGGATAGAGGCTCTGGTCCGGGTAGGTCTGGCCCGAGAGGTTGGCATCCGCCGCCACCTGCCAGCCCGAGCAGTAGATGGCCTTGAGCCCGGCCTTGGCCATCTGCACCGCCTGGCCGCCGCTCAGGGCCCCCAGGGCCCGGGTGGGCTCCTCGTTCTGGAGCAGCTTCCAAAGCTTGCGGGCTCCCATTTGGGCCAGGGTGTGCTCGATGCGGATGCTGCCACGAAGCTTCTTCACCGTGGCGGCAGTGTAGGGCCGGGTGATGCCCTCCCAGCGCTGGGCGGCGAAATCGTCTTCGATGGGCGGAATGGGAAAGCGGGGGGTCATGGAGCACCTCGAAAAGGTTGTGGGTGGCGTGATGTCAAAGATTGACTTATTCTTTGGCGAGTCAATGAACGGCTGATTTAATAGGGGTTAAGTTGAAAATTTCAGTCAATTCGCACACCTCATTTTGTAAATACTTGTAAACGAGGCCTCATGCCCTCTCCCGCGCCCACCAAGCCCGCCGCCCGTCTCGGGGCCAAAATCCGCCTCCTCCGCCGTCAGGAAGGCCTGAGCCAGGTCCAGCTGGCCGAGGCCTTGGCCATCAGTCCCAGCTACTTAAACCTCATCGAGGGCAACAAGCGCCCCCTCACGGCGCCCCTGCTCATCCGCCTCGCCCAACAGTTCAAACTGGACCTGAAGGCCCTGGCCCCCGAGGAGGACCAGCGCCTGTCGGATGACCTCATGGAGGTCTTCGGCGACCCCCTCTTCGAACCCATGGACCTGCAGGCACAGGATGTGCGAGAGCTGGTCCAGAACAATCCCACCCTGGGCCGGGCCGTTTTCGAGCTCTACCGGGCCTACCAGCATGCCCAGGACAGCCTGGGCACCCTGTCCGCCAAGCTCAGCGACGGCCAGGGCTACGACCCCGAGGCCACCCGCCTGCCCTCCGAGGAGGTCGGCGACTTCATCCAGCAGACCATGAACCACTTCCCGGAGCTGGAAGACGCTGCTGAGGCCCTTTGGGAGCAGTCGCCGCTGGACGCGGAAAACCCGTACCCCGGCCTGGTGTCCATCATGGAGGCTCGTGGCATCGCCATCCGCATTCACCGGGTGTCCGAGGGCCCCGGCCTCCTGAGGCGCTTCGACCCAGACCGGCGCATCCTCAGCCTTTCCGAACTGCTGCCCCAGCGCAGCCGCACCTTCCAGCTGGCCCACCAGCTCGCCCTGCTGGACCACAGCGACCTGTTGGACCAACTCACGGTCCACCCCCTGCTCCGGACGCCCGCCTCCCGGGCCCTGGCCCGGGTGGCCCTGGGCAACTATTTCGCCAGCGCCGTCCTGATGCCCTACGAGCGGTTCCTGAAGGCAGCGAAGCTGGAACGCTATGACATCGAGATCCTGGCCCGGCGCTTCCAGGCCAGCTTCGAGCAGGTCTGCCATCGCCTCACGACCTTGCGAAGACCCGGCGCCGAGGGCGTGCCCTTCCACTTTCTGCGCCTGGACATCGCGGGGAACATCTCAAAGAGTTTTTCCGCCTCAGGCATCCGCTTCGCCCGCTTTTCCGGTGCCTGCCCCCGCTGGAACGCCCACGCGGCCTTCCTCACGCCGGGCCTCATCCGCACCCAGATCAGCGAGATGCCCGACGGCCGCAAGTATTTCTGCATCGCCCGCACCCTGCAGAAGGATACGGGCGGCTACCGGGGCCAGCACGCCATGCAGGCCCTGGGCCTGGGCTGCGACATCGGCCACGCCAAGGAGCTCATCTACGCCGACGGCCTGCGCCTCGACCAGCCCCCCGTTCCCATCGGCGTCACCTGCCGCCTTTGCGAGCGCACCGACTGCGAGCAGCGGGCCTTCCCGCCCCTGCAGCAGGCCCTCAGGGTCGAAGAGAACTTGCGCCGCACGAGTTTCTACGCGCGGCTCGAAGGCAGTTGATCCGTTCGCCCAGCAGATCCCGGCTTAGAAGAAGCGGAACGCAGAGGACACAGAGGGGCACGGAGGATGCAGAGAAAAACAGGGGTCAGGCCCCTGCCGGTGACTCTGAAGCGAGTGACGCCTTTCCGCCGGTCCAAGGAACACGTACTCCTTCCTCTGTGCCCTCTGTGTTCCAGCCTTTCTTCAAGAGATCCCAAAGCCAGACATCAGCCCCGCCCCAGCCGCCCCGCAGGCTCCTCGATCCAGCGATGCGCCAGGGCCGCGCCCAGGATGGCCAGGGCCAGGGACACACTGAACCCCCACGGCCCCGCCAGATGGGGGGCCACCAGCTTCATGGTGAAGGGGTGCAACAAGTAGAGGCCGTAGCTCCAGTCGCCCAGCCGTGAGAGCTGCCGGCCGGTCCAGCCGGGCCGCACGGTTTGTGAAAAGGCAGCGAGGGCCACCAGGGCCGTTACCACCAGCAGATAGAGGTAGCGGATCCAGCCCGTGAGCACCGTCAGATGGTCGAAGAACAACGGCGAGGGGCGCAGCAGGATCCACAGCAGCAGCACGCACAGAAGCAGGGCCATTCTGGGATCCAATCGTCTCTGCGTCCCCGCGTGAAGCCCCGCCAGCAGGCCGCCCCAGGCCAGAAGGAAAAGCTGGTTGGGCGCCAGCACGTAGGCATGGAAATGGTTCCAAGGTTCCTGGCTCATCACGCCGTGCAGCGTGGCGGGCAGGCTCCACGCCCACAATCCAAGGGCCAGCGCCGCCAGGAAGACCAGCCCGCCCCGGGGACCGGATTTCTCCTGCAGCCAGGCCAAGGCCGGGTAGGCAGCGTAGAGCAGGGCCACCAGGCCCACGTACCAGCCCCCGGTCACCAGAGCATGGTTGGGGTGGATGGCGCCGAAGGCGAGGCTGAGGTTTTCGGCGATGAAACGCAGGGAGGGTTCGGGCCCCATGCCCAGATGGAAGACCACGTTCAGGGCGCAGGCCAAGTAGAACACCGGCGCCAGCCGGAGGAAGCGCCGCAGCCAGAATCGGCCCACACCTTCTTTCTGGATCCGTAGCCAGGGGGCCGTGCGGAAGAGCAGGAAGCCGCTCAGCACGAAGAAGGCCGACACGCCGAAATTCCCCGCCTTGGCGATGGCCATGTTCCAGGCCGATCCCGAACGGGTGAGCTCGAACCACACGCTGAGGTGGTAGACCGCCACGCCCAGCGCCAGGATGCCACGGAGGGGATCCAGCCAACCCAAACGCTGGGCCTTGCCCAGTTCAGTCGCCACAAGCACCCCAGCGCGGAAAGGATCGATCCACCGATTTCACAGATTACACAGACAAGCATCCCGGGGTACAGGTAGCCCGGAAGGCTGAATTTCTTCCACCTGTGTGAATCTGTGAAATCTGTGGACCAAAATCCTTTGGCCTGAGTCCTACCGGTAGGTCACCACGCCGCTGCCCTTCACGAGGCGGCCCAGCACCCAGGCGGGTTCCTCGGCCTGATGCAGGTCGTTGAGCACCTCCTCGGCCCGGTCCGCCTTTGCCACCAGCACCATGCCTACGCCCAGGTTCAGGGCTTGACGGGCATCCTCAAGGCTGAGGCCGCCCTTCTCCATGAGGAACCGGAAGAGGGCCGGGATCTCCCAGCTGGCCGTGTCGATCTCGGCGTCCAGGGTTCCCGGCAGCACGCGGGGGAGGTTGTCCGTGAGGCCGCCGCCCGTGATGTGGGCCATGGCCACCAGCTTGCCGGCCTTCACCAGGGGCATGACCTGGCTGAGGTAGCTGCGGTGGATGGCCAGCAGGGCCTCGGCCACGGTCTTGCCCGTGCCGGGCAGGGGATCGTTCACCTCAAGCTTTTCCAGCTCGAAGCAGACCTTGCGGGCCAGGGAGTAGCCATTGGTGTGCAGGCCGGAACTGGGCAGGCCGATGAGCACGTCGCCCTCGCCCATGGCCTCCAGACGGGGCAGCAGGTCCGCCTCATCCACCACGCCCACGATGGTCCCCGCCACGTCCACCTCACCCTCGGCGTAGACACCGGGCATCTCGGCCAGCTCACCGCCGATGAGGGCCGAGCCCGCATCCTTGCAGGCGGTGGCCATACCTTTCACGATCTGCTCGATGACTTCAGGCTCGAGCCGCTGGGCGGCAATGTAATCCAGAAAGAACAGGGGGCGGGCCCCCTGCACCAGGATGTCGTTGATGCAGTGGTTCACCAGATCCTGACCCACCGTGTCCCAGATGCCGGCGCGGCGGGCCACCTTCATCTTGGTGCCCACCCCATCCATGCTGCTCACGAGAATGGGCTTGGCTTCGGGGAAGCGGGCGTCGAAAAGCCCGCCGAACAATCCGATGTCGCTGCGGACGCCGGGGGTCTTGGTGCCCTTCACGTGGGGCTTGATGCGGCGAAGCGCCTCGTCCTGGCGGTTGATGTCCACGCCGCTGGACGCGTAACTGACCTTCTCGCTCATGGCCCCTCCCGAATCTTCCATGATCCCACAAGCTGATTTCCGCCCCCAGGGCAAACCTCCTGTCGGAAAGGGCCCATTGCCGGAAAAGGCCTATCATGGGAGTGCCATGGACGCCCTTTCGGTCAACCCCCTCGCCCTGGCCGCCGTGAACGCGGCCAGCGCCCTGCGTCCCCTCGCCGTCACAGCTCCGGCAACCTCCACCACCCTGACGGCCCAGGATCTGGCCCAAAGCCTTTTCCGGCAGAGCCTTCAGGCCGCCGCGGGCTTCCCCTTGGCCGAACCCACCACGGGAATGCTCAGCCTGGCCCCGGAAGCCACCGCTTCCCTGCTGGCCTCTCTGAACGCGCCCCAGGCCGCAGCCTCCACCACCCCCCAGCCGCCTGCGGTCCAGGCCACGGCGGATACGAGCTCCACGGCGCCCTCCCCTAATCCTCCCGCGACCATTGCTGGCGATGCGCTTCCGGGACAGGATGCCTTCGCAGCCAGTTCCAGCCTGGATTTCGCCATGGAGGCGGCCCTGCGCTTCGGATCCGGCGTGGCCGGTTCCAGCGCCCCCGCCCCTGCGGCCCCCACCCGGGGCGCGGAGCTGGTGCGGGATGCGGCCTCCGTCATTAGCACCGGAGGCGTGCAGCCCCATGCGGGAGGCCCCGGTCCCGAGGCTTTCCTCCGCGCCCAGGCGAACCTCGCCCGCATCCTTCGGGACTACCAGGCCGTCTCCACTCCTGCTCAGCCCCAAGCCGCGGGCGTCGATCTCCTGGCCTGATCAGCGGAGCAGGGCCCAAAGCAGGGCGGTCCCGACGGCCACGATCCAAGCCTGCAACACCCAGCGGTCCACCCGCCGGGCCTGGGGCGCGGCAGCTCGGGTAGGGGACGGCGTTTCGGACATGGGCGCTCCTCAGGAAGAGAGCGCCAGGTTGGACGGCGGGTTGAGCCCCTCAGGGAAATGCCTCAACTTTCCAGGCGCAGCTGCCGAAGCGTATGGACAAGGAGGGAGGCGCGCATGAACGTGAACGGACTGGGCGCCCTCAGCGCTTACACCTACCAGAGCGCCCTCACCCAAACCGGCAGCGCCAACCAGGCCCTCAGTCAGGCCCTGAGCGCAAGCCAGGCCCAGATCAACGATTTGAGCGCCCTGTTCTCCAGCACGGGATCCGAGGATCCCCTGGCCGGCCTCAGCGGCGCCTCCGGCCTCAGCGGCTTGAACGCCCTGTCCTATTCCACGGCCTCGTCCCTGGGCCAGGATTCAGCCGCCCTCCAGGCCCTGCTGGGCTCCACCTCGCCCACCGCCAGCCTTTCCTCCCTCTTCTCCGCCTCAGATGGTCTTTCGGTATCCGCCTCCGTCCTGGCGCCGGATGCCACCGCCGCCCTGGTCCGCTACACCTACGACCAGAGCCAGAACCATTCGGCCTCCCTGGGCCAGGCCCTCGCCTCCGGGCAGCAGACGCTGCTGTCTTCCGGGTTGAACCTGCTGGCATAGGGGCTGCTCCCTCTGCGCTTCGTGACCCAGGGGCCGGCACGGGCGTACACTGGCCCCCACATGGTCATGCCGCCTTTTCTCCCCATTGATCGCGCCGCGTCCGAAACGGCTGTGCGCGATCTGTTGCGAAGCCTCGGCCAGGATCCCGACTCGCCCGAACTGAAGGACACGCCGTCCCGCGTGGCGGAATTCTGGACGGAGCGCCTGGCCGGTTATGGCATCGACCTGGCCGCAGAATTGCAGCCCCTGCCCGGCGACTTGGCGCCCGTGCCCATCATCCTGGAGCGCATCCCTTTCGTGAGCACCTGCGAACATCACCTGGCCCCCTTTGAAGGCCACGCCACCATCGGTTACCTGCCGGGAGCAGGCGGCACTGTGGGGCTCAGCAAGCTGGTCCGCGTGGTGCAGGCCTTCGCCTGGCGCCTGCAGGTGCAGGAGCGCATGGCTACCCAGATCGCCGAGGCTCTTCAAGCCCGTTTGCGGCCCGCAGCCTGGGGCGTCAACCTGGTGGCGGTCCACACCTGCATGAGCCACCGGGGCGTGAAAACACCGGGCGTCCCCGTGCGCACCACCCTCCTGGGCGGCGCCTGGGAGGCCAACCCGCCGGGGCCCTTCCGGGTCTGAGCGGCCATGTACACGGTCACCTCCAATCCCGAGCAGAACCGCCTCTACATCACCCTGGCGGGACACATGGAGGGCCTGGAACGGCAGGCGGCCTCCAAGGCCCTGATCGCGGAGGCCGCCAAGCTGAGCCCCGGTTTCGACGTGGTCACGGACATCTCGGCCCTTCACGCCACCAACGAAGAGGGCTTCAAGGATCTGCTCCGGGTGAAGGCCACCCTCAAGCTGAAGGGCGTCGGCCACATCATCCGCGTGGTGAGGATTCCCCTCAGCCACCTCCAGTTCGAGCGGATCACCCAGCAGGCCGGTTACGAATCCGAGTACGTGAACAGCGTGGAAGAGGCCGACCGGCGCCTGGATGAACTCAGGGCCGGTTCCTGACCCGGTGCCACGCCATGCCCTGTCCAGTCAGGGCAGCTACCCTGGATCCATGTCCCTCCCCACCCCGGAACTGAAACTCGGCTACGAGCTGTTTTCCAAGCTGCTGAACTGGGCGGCGGGCAAGCGGCAATCCAAGCGTCTGGAAGCGCTGAAATCCGCGGCCTTCCAGGAACTGCTGAAGGGTGAAGCCGCGGATCTGGATCTGGTGGCCTCCGCACTCAAAGAGATCCACAAGGCCGCGGATACCTCCGCCAAGGCCATCCGGCTGGAACACCTCTACGACAACGCTGCCCACCCGCCGGCCAAGGACAAGAAACCGGAGCGGCGGAGGAAGCCCGCCAAGAAAGGCGGCCCCTCCAAGGCCTGAACCAAGTGGACGGGTGGTTTTTCGCCCGTACTGGCCGTTTCCACCAGCCCAGTTTGAATTAGGGTTGGTGGAGGGAGGTCAGGGTGCTGCTGGAACTCAAAGGCGAAGGCCGGCAACCGGCGGGGCGGCAAATCGTCGCGCAGATCCAATGCCTCATTCAGGAAGGCCACCTGAGCCCCGGCGAATGCCTGCCCTCCACCCGCCGCCTGGGCGAACAGCTGGGCCTGCACCGTTCCACCATCGCCGGGGCCTACCAGGAACTCTGGGCCCTGGGCTGGCTGGAGCTGCGCCCGGGCGCGCTGCCCCGGGTGCGCCGCCGGGGGGCCCTGATGACGCCCACGACACCCATCACTGGCCAGTTCCCCTGGGCCGAACGGATGGTGGTTCCTCCGGCCGAACCGAGCCCCCTACCCATCCCTGGGGCGCCTGGGGGCCCCATCTCCTTCAACGCCCTCGGCATGGATCCCCGCCTCATGCCCCTGGAGCCCCTGGCCCGTTCCCTGAAGGCTGTTCTGCGGCGCGAGGGCGCCCAGCTGCTGGACTATGGCGATCCCCAGGGCCTGGCGGCCTTCCGCGCATGCCTGTCCCACCGGATGGCCCAGCATGGGATCACGGCCACGCCCGAGGAAATCCTGGTCACCCACGGCGCCCAGCAGGCCCTGGACCTGGCCCTCGCGGGACTCGCCCGGCCCGGCGATGCGATTCTGGTGGAATCCCCCACCTACAACCAGATGCTGAAGCTCCTGGCCCTGCGGCAAGTGCGGCCCGTGCCCATGCCTACCGGGGCCGACGGGCTGGATCTGCAAGCGCTCGAAGCCCTGATCCAGAAAGAGCGGCCGGCCCTTCTCTACACCATGCCCAGCTTCCAGAACCCCACGGGACGCAGCCTCACCCAGGCCCAGCGCGAGGGCCTCCTGGCCCTGTGCGAACGGTACGGACTGCCCATTCTGGAGGACGGCTTCGAGGAGGAGATGACCTACTTCGGGCGCCCCGTCCTCCCCCTGAAATCCATGGACCGGAGCGGGCTGGTGCTCTATTCCGGCACCTTCTCCAAGGTGCTCTTCCCGGGGCTGCGCGTGGGCTGGCTGGTGGGCTCCAGGGCCTGCGTCGAAACCCTCGCCACCGTCCGGAGGGCAGTGGATCTGGGTACGCCGCCCCTGCTGCAGGCGGCCTTGGAGGACTTCATCCGCAAGGGGCACTTCGACCAGCACCTCGCCCGCCTTCACCGCGCCTTCCGCCGGCGCATGGCCGCCTGCCTGGCCGCCCTGCGCCGGGAGCTGGATCCCGAGCAGGTCTGTTGGGAGCCGCCCCTGGGCGGGTACCTCGTCTGGCTGAGGGTGCTGGGCCTCCCCGAAAACCTGGACCTGGAAGAGGCGCTGCGGGCCCATGGCGTTCAAGTTCGCTCGGGCAGCCGCTTCTTCATCGAACCTGCGAAGGGTGGCCCCTACCTCCGCCTATCGATCTCGAACCTCGATGAGACCGAGATTGTCCGGGGCATCGCGCGCCTGGGGGCTGGGCTGCGGGCGCTGAAGGCCACGCACCCTCCTCCCCGCTAACCCCGTCCCATTCCCCAATTCCACCTGCGCGGGCTCCGCCCGCAAGGAGAAGCCATGCCTTTCGCCAACGCCTACGCCGATGCCACTCGGGCCGCCTCCTACGCGGAGCTGGCCTTCCCGGGCACCTATCACCTGGCCTTCCGGGACCTGCCCGGCCTCCTGGGCAGGCCCTTCGCGGGGGCGCTGGCCCTGGACTTCGGCTGCGGCGCCGGAAGATCCACTCGCTTCCTGAAGACCCTGGGCTTCGACACCGAAGGCGTGGATCTCTCCGAAGCCATGCTCAGCCAGGCCCGCCAGCGGGATCCCCAGGGCACCTACCTCCAAGTGCCCGACGGCGACCTGTCCCTCCTTGCCACGGCGCGCTACGACCGCATCCTGTCCGCCTTCACCTTCGACAACGTGCGCGCCGAAAGCAAGGCGTCCTTGTTCCACCACCTGGCCCGCCTGCTGCGGCCCGGCGGACGCCTGCTCAACCTCGTCAGCTCGGAAGACCTCTACCGCCTGGAGTGGGCCTCCTTCAGCACGGCACCCTTCCCCGCCAACCGCACCGCCCGCTCCGGAGATCCGGTGTTCACGGTGATGAAGGACGTGCCCGATGCCCGGCCCGTGGAAGACATCTGCTGCCCCGAAGCGGAATTCCTGGAGCTGTACCGGGCCGCAGGCCTGCGCCGCGTCCATGCCCACCTGCCTCTCGGCCTCCCCTCGGAACCCTTCGCGTGGATCCACGAAACAACCATCGCCCCCTGGCGCATCGACGTGCTGGAAGCCCTGCCCTCCAAACAACCGGCGGCCCTGGGCCGCGTGTCCGGCCTCTTCACCGGCGCCTGCTGAGTCAAAAACGAAGACCCCGGAAAACCCGGGGTCTTCGTTTCGTCGGTGCTCTTTGGTGGCGCTAGTAGCCCTGGATCTGGAAGTCGTCCAGGTTGAAGCGGGTGGTGCCCCCGGCCGTTTTGCGGAACTCGAAACGGATGGGACCCGGCACGTTCAGGGTGAACACAGCGGGGGTCAGGTCGATGGAACTGCTGACCACGGCCGGACCGGCCATGGTCCAGGTGCTGCCTGAGTTGGTGGAGTACCACAGCTCCCAGGTGGAATTCGCATCTGTGCCGAACTTGGCGTGGTTGACGCTCACGGTCTGGGCGCCCTTGGGGTAGTCGAAAGCCATGGTCACGATGCCGTTGCGGACGCGGACGCTCTGCAGTCCGGTCTTGCGGTCCGTGGCGCTGGTGCCCACCAGAGCGTCGTTAAGCGTCCAGACGCCGGAGGGGAAGGTTACGTTGCCCGTGGCATAACCCGTCTTCGTTCCGGATTCGAAGCCCTCGGTCAGCGTGTTGCTGGCCGCCGCATCGACCTTGAGGAGGAAGGTCCGCGTGGTGGTGGAACCGTCGCCGTCGGTGATGCTGACGGTGAGGGTGGCGCTTCCGGTCTGGCCCGCGGCGGGATTGAGCACCAGGGTGACGGCGCCGGAGGCGTTGGTCACCTGGATGCCGGTGGCGGGCAGCAGCACCGCATTGTCCGAAACCGCCGCCACCTGGAGATCCCGGGCCAGGGTGCGGTCATCGGCCACTGTGAAGGAAACCGTGGCGGCCAGGCCCGCGGTGGTGGCCTGGTCCGGCAGCAGGGCCGGCGCCGTGGTGGGCGCCGCGTTGCTGGAGGCGGGCGGAATCACGCGGATCACCCGGGTGATGGTGTTGCTGCCACCCAGACTGTCGCTGACGCTGAAGGAGGCGTTGAAGGTGCCGGTGCTGGTGTAGAGGTGGGTGGCGCTGAGGCCGGCGCCGGAAGGCGTGGCGTCGCCGAAGGTCCAGGTCGCCGATGCGATGGTGGTGGCCGCATCCGCGCTGGCATTGGGCGTGGCCGCTCCTGCGAAGCCGAGTTCTGTGCCCAGGTCGATGGTGGTGTCGTAGCTGGGCTGGATCATGTGCACGTTGGGGCCCACGGCCTGCTCGAAGGGCGGCCGCCAGCCGCGCACGTCCACGGTGGCCTTCCAGGCGGGGATGTCCAAACCGGGGGCCACGGTGGCGAGGTTCGGGAAGAAATCCAGGCCCGTGAGCGACTCCAGATGGGCCACCGAAGTCACGTAGCCCGTGAGGGTGGCGGTGCTGTTGACCAGTCCCCAGGTGTTGGGCATGAGCATGGCCAGCACCTCGGGATGGCCCGCGGCGGTTTCATGGACCACGATCTTGTAGCAGGCCACGGGGATGGCGATGTTCAGGCCCGGGGTCACCCGGGAATGCCACCAAGCCGGAGCGGCCGGGAAAACAGAACCGGTGTAGACCCAAACCCGGCCCTTGAAGGAGGTCAGGCCGTCGGTGTCGCCGCCCTGAGTGCCGCCGATGGCATCCTCCAGCTTCTGCCAGGTCTGCTGGTTGAACTGGGAGATCTGGGGCACCAGGTTGCTCATGATGGTGGCGTCGTCGCCCGCCACGGGCGTGTAGCGGTAGGACACGTCGGCCCGGGGCACTTGGTGGCCGCGGTCATAGCTGTCCGGGTAGCTGGCGCCGCCCGTGTAGATGCCCGTGTAGTCGTCCTTGCCCACCTGGGGCGCGGCGAGGCGCGGATCGGCCTTGTAGTCGGCCGTGGAATTCGCGTAGGGCTGGTGGACGGGGAAGTTCACGTAGGCCGTCCACACCGGGTTCTTCAGGGTTTCGTCGTATCCCAGACGGAAGGCGCCGTTGGGGAAGCTCACCGCGTTGACATGGAACGAAGGCAGCACCGTCAGAGGACGGCTGGGCACTGGCACGGGGTCGCCCGCGTAGGTGGGCGAGGACACTGAGGCCACCGCGTTCACGGAGACGCTTTCGGTGCTGAGAGAGCCTTCGCTCACGGTGACGGAATAGGCTGCGGCGTTGGTGGCGAACTCTGTGGAGGCCACGGTGTAGGACGCCGAGGTGGCGCCGTCCAGGACCACGCCATCCTTCTTCCAGACGTAGCCCAGGGTGCCTCCGTTGTTGGCCTTGGCGGTGACGGTGAAGGTCACGGAATCCGGGGGCAGCACGGTCTGCGACTGGGGTTGCACCTCGATGGTGGGCGGCGTGTGGACCTTGAGCTGGGCCGCCAGCGACGTGGCCGAGGCCGTGGTGCCGTTGAGGGTGCTGGTGACCACCACGTCGTAGGCGCCTGCATCGGCGCCCGTGGCGCTGGCGAGATTGAAGGTGGCCTGGGTGGCGCCCGGGAGGGGAGCCTGATCCTTGCGCCACTGGTAGCTCAGGGCCCCGCCCACCTCAGAGGTGGCGGCCACCGTGAAGGAGACCGGCGTCCCCTGGTCCACGGTCTGGCCCTGGGGCTGAAGGGTGATGACCGGCGGCACGTTCACGCCCAGCGCCGCGGGGGCCGACTGGGTCGTGGTGAGCGTTCCATTCAGCGTGTTGGTCACCAGGACGTCGTAGACTCCGGCATCCGCCGCCTGGACGCTGGCGATGGCATAGCTGGACCCGTTGGCACCGGCCAGCGCCACGCCGCCCTTGCGCCACTGGTACCCCAGGGCGCCGCCGGGCTGCACGCTGGCCTGCACGCTGAAAGCGGCGGCGCTGCCCTGAACCAGGTTCAGGCTGACAGGTTGGGCGCTGATCACCGGGGGCAGGTTCACCTGCAGCAGGGCGGGCCGGGACGAAGTCGAGGCCGCCGTCCCGTTCAGGGTGTTGGTCACGATCACGTCGTAGAGACCGGCATCTCCGGCGGCGGCGGGCAGGTTGAGGGCCGGGGCCACCGCCCCGGGAACCGCCACGCCTCCCCTGCGCCACTGGTAGCTGAGAACGCCCGAGCCGCTGGCCGCCACGGACAGGGAGGCGGGAGCGCCCAGCACCACGGTCAGGCCCTGGGGCTGGCTCTGGATCTGGGGCGGCAGGTTCACGGTGAGCACCGCGGGCGCGCTGACCACGTGGCCTGTGGGGTTGCTCACGGTGACGGTGTAGGTGCCCGCGCTGCGGGCGTGAACATCATGGATGATCAGGACCGGAGCGTCCCAACCCACGCGGCGGCCATCCTTCCGCCACTGGTAGCTCAGCCAGGCGGGCTTGCCCGTGGCTACCACCTTGAACGCCACCCGCTGGCCCAGGAGCGCCGTCTGACTGAGGGGCTGGGTGAGGATGGTGATGTGCGCGGGCCGGTGCCGGTCCTGCGGCCCGAAGGAGTCTGGCCCGCGGCTGTCCTCCTGATGGGGAGGGTCGGCTGCGATGGCGGCGGGGGCCGGAGATGCGAAGATGAACCTGCCGAACAAGCCCAGGCAGACAAGGGAGTACACAAACCTTCTGGCCAGCATGGCCACCTCCTGGAAAAGAGCGATGAGCAACACGGGAAGATGATCCAACCATCATCTTCGTTACGAAAATCTTTTCTTTGTTAAGAAGCAGTAAAAAGAGGGTTTAACGCGAATTATAAACGAAATAACCAGAAATTACCGCCATGATGGGTCCAGTTTCCAAGCCCCGGGCGGTCTGTGGTCGAATGGTCCTTTCCGCGGAGTCCGCATGCGCGTCCTCGCCCTGTCCGGCAGCCTCCGGTCCCAGTCGCTGAATACCCTGCTTCTGAAGGAGGCATCCCGCCTGGCGCCCGAGGGCATGGCCTTCACTTTCTGGGAACAGCTGGACGACCTGCCCCACTTCAGCCCCGAGCGGGACGAAGATCCGCTGCCCCCGGCCGTGGCGGATCTGCGGGCCCGGTTCCACGAGGCCGATGCCCTGCTGTTCTGCACGCCGGAGTACATCCACGCCATGCCCGCGGTGCTGAAGAACCTGCTGGAGTGGGTGGTGTCCTCCGGAGACTGCGTGGGCAAGCCTGCCGCGGCGTGGAGCGTGTCGCCCTCCCTGGAAGGCGGGGCCCGCGCCCAGGCCTCCCTGGTCCACACGCTGGAAGTGATGTCGGCGAAGGTGGTGGCGGAGGCCTCGCTCTGCCTCAGCCTGGCCCGCTCCGGGCTGGATGGAGACGGGCGCCTGAAGGATTCTGATCAGGCCGCCTCGCTGCGCGGCGCCTTGAACCGCCTTCATGCCCAGATGGCGGCTTCATGAACCCAGCGATCCCCGATACACGCATCTTCGTGGATGCCGATGCCTGCCCCGTGAAGGAGGAAATCTTCCGCGTGGCCACCCGCTGCGGTTTGAAGGTGCTGGTGGTCTCCAACTCGCCCCTGCGGCTGCCCCGCAACCCCCTGGTGGAGGCCATTGTGGTCGCCAAGGGCCAGTTCGATGGTGCCGATGATTGGATCGTCGAGCAGATCACGGATCGCGATATCGCCGTCACGGCGGACATCCCCCTGGCGGCCCGCTGCCTGGAGAAGGGCGCCCGGGCTCTGGATGCGAAGGGCAAGGTCTATTCACCGGATTCCATCGGCGATGCCTTGGCCAGCCGGGAATTGATGGCGCAGTTGCGGGCCATGGGCGAGATGGGGGGCGGACCGCCCCCCTTCTCGGCCCGGGACCGTTCGACTTTCCTGCAACGACTGGACGACCTGGTCCAGGCGCTGAAGCGCTCGAGGCGGTAGACTGCACCTTAGGGCTGAGTCGGCTTCACCCTTTTTGTGATCGGATTCGCCATGGCCCGAAAGCCCAACTACAACTTCGAAAAACGACAGAAGGACCTGGCCCGCCAGAAGAAGAAGGAAGAGAAATTGCAAAAGAAGGCCCTCAAGAAGGACGCCTTGGGCAATGACATTCCGGAAACCGAAGGCCAGGAAGAAGGCGCTGATGAGGCCGAAACCGGATCAACCGAGACCGGAGAGGCCTGAAGGATTCTCGGCATTTCGAGGATTCGGGTCTCGGCTGGTCGGTAACATCCAGGGTGCGCGCCCCGCAAAAATTATCGAATATATTCAATGATTTGACTTATTGCTTTGGCATGGAGATGGCTCTACCTTGATGCCGCCGCTCGCGGCCTCACAGGAGACATCATGTCCTTCACCGACTCCAGGACCCACCAGAACCTCAAGGCCGCCTTCGCCGGGGAAAGCCAGGCGAACCGGCGCTACACCTGGATGGCCCAGGTCGCGGAGAAGGAAGGCCTGCCCGAGGTGGCCAGCCTGTTCAAGCACAGCGCCGACGGCGAGACGGGCCACGCCCTGCGGCACCTGATGTACCTCGCCGCGCAGGCGGGCGATCCGGCCACGGGCCTGCCCCTGGGCGACACGCTCACCAACCTGAAGTCCGCGGTGGCTGGCGAGACCTACGAGTACACCGACATGTATCCCGAATTCGCCCGGGTGGCCCGCGAGGAAGGCCACACCGAGATCGCGGCTTGGTTCGAGACGCTGGCCAAGGTGGAGCGCTTCCATGCGGGCCGCTTTCAGGACGCGCTAACCCGGCTCCAGGCAGGCAGCATCGCCAAGCCCGATGCCGACATCGCGAAGCACATCTGACCAGGTTGAGGATCCCCATGCTGCTAGCCTTCGACCCCGCGAGTGAACGCGCCCGCTTCGAATCCCGTCAGACTTTCCTGGCCCGTCAGGCCTCGCTGCGACTGGACCTGACCACGGGCATCACTTTCCAGCCGGAAACCGCCGAAAGCGTCGAGGATCAGGTGGTCGAGACCCTCTGGGCCGAAGGCATGACGCTGGAAACCGCTCCGGCTGAGGACGTGGCCGAATCCCGGGCCTCCTTCGCCGTGCTGGCGCCCCGCCGCGAACCGGGCGGCCGCAGCATCGTCGCCACCCTGTTCCTCGGTTTTCCCGACGGAACGCGCGATGCCAAGCTCGCCGCCCTCCATCGCTTCCCGGATCAGCTCCGGCTTGAACTGAGCGATGGTTCCTTCGCCCTTCCCGCCGTGGACCGCGGCGCCGCGGGGCCCGAGGACCGACTGCCTTCGGTGCTGGCCCTGCGCTTCACCGTTCCGGACGGCTGCAGCATCGCCGCCCTCGTCTCCAACCACGCCGAAGTCTCCGGCCGCTGGCCCGCGCCCGCGTCCTGGGCCTCCTGGCTTTCCTGAGGAGATCCCATGAATCCATCCGTCATCAACCACCTGAATGCCGAACTGGCCACCGCCTTCGTGCTGGCCCTCAATGCCAAGCGCTACCACTGGACCGTCAGCGGCCCCCACTTCCGCGACTATCACCTGCGCTTCGAGGATCTCTACACCGCCGCAGACGGTACCGTGGACGAACTGGCGGAGCGCATCCGCATGTTGGGCGGCCTGCCGCTGCATGCCCCCTCCCAGATCGAGGCGCAGACCAAGGCGGCCATCTCCAACCCCGGCGCGCGGCTGGATTCCAAGGCCATGCTGCAGGAGGCTCTGTCCAACGAGGAAGCCACCATCGCCCTCATGCACGAAGGCATCGACCTGGCCAACGGCGCTGGCGACCCGGGCACGGCGGACCTCCTCACCCGCTTCGTGCAGGTTCACCAGAAGGAGGCCTGGTTCCTTCACGAGATGTTGGGATAGTCTGGTTTCTCCGAATTCCGACTTTTTTGGTAAACTACTCGTCCACGCCCCCCCTGCCTCCAAGGAGATGACCATGGCCTACACCGCCAAATCCTATGACCATTTGAAGGGCGGCGCCCTGAAGGGGCTCAGCGACGCCCAGCTGGACCAGCACTTCACCCTCTACAAAGGCTACGTCACCAAGCTGAACGAGATCGAAGAGAAGCTGGCGGCAGTGGACAACACCAAGCCCAACTACTCCTTCAACGAATACAGCGAGCTGAAGCGCCGCGAAGCAGTGGCCTTCAACGGCTCCTTCCTGCACGAACTCTACTTCGAGAACCTGGGCGCCGACAGCACCGTGAGCGCCGGCCTCAAGGCCGCCCTGGATGCCGCCGGCGGCCAGGACAAAGTCATCGCCGATCTGAAGGCCACGGCCATGGGCGGCCCCGGCTGGGCCCTGCTCACCCGCAACCGCCGCGACGGCAAGCTGCACACCTACTTCGTGGCCGAGCACCACCTGGGCCTGCCCATCGAGCAGGACCTGCTCGTGGTGCTGGACAGCTGGGAGCATGCGTTTATGGTCGACTATGGCATCGCCCGCGCGAAATACCTCGACGCCTTCGTCGAGAACATCAAGTGGAGCGAAGTCAGTCAGCGCTTCGGGAAATAGGCGCACCACCGAACGCATGCTCAAGGTTGGGCCCTTTCGGGGGCCCTCCTTTTTCTCTGGGCCGCTCGCCCCTCCCCTAGCGCAGGCCGGCCAGGGCCTTGGACCAGGCCACGACTTCGGGGCCGGGCTTGGGCAGTTCCGGGAGGCGATCCGCCGCTTCCATGTAGCGGCGGACCAGGGCCGCGGGGCCCTCCCGGAGGCTGGCCTTCAGCCCCTCTGCGCCTTGGGCTCTGTCCACGCCGTAGGCGAAGAGCATTCCGGAAATGGCGGCGTACTTGGACCAGAAGGGGCCCTGGTTGGCGTCGAGCAGCAGCTTGGGCGTGGCCTTTCCCTGGCGGATGGCCAGGAGAGCCGCCTCCAGATCCTTGAGGGCCCGCTCGGCCCTTTCCGCAGGAAAGCCCTTGGCGCGGAGTTTGGCCTGGTCCGCCAGGAAGTGGCCCATGCCTTCGTTCTGGGTTGTGAGGAGGAGGGATTCGGCGGGCGTCAGGGCCGAATCCTGCGTGTGGCGCGGATCCCTTTCCCGCAGGGTGCCGTAGCAGATGTGAAAGACTTCGTGGCGGAGGACGTTCATGGCTCCGGCTGCCTGAGCCTCGGAAGTCTCTCCATAACTGCGGCCGGCCACCAGGCAGGCGTTCAGCAGGATCACCAGCCGGCCCTGCTCGTCCTCGACCTGGCTGCCGTCCCTGAGGCTGAAGCGCCGGACATACATGTCGCCCCAGACGGGAAATCCGTTGGCCACCACCTTCACCTCGACCTTGAGGCCGGGCAGGGGAGGAAAAAGCGGCGCCAGCTCCGCGTCCAAATGGGTGGGATCGGCCCGGTGCAGCGCCTGGAGGAAGGCCTCCATGTGAGCGGGACTCGGCAGGGCCGGAAGCTCCGCGGGTAGGTCTCCGAAGGAGCCCCAACTCGCCTCGGCCATCTGCCCCCCTCGGTGGCGGCGCTGGCCGCCTCCCAGGAGGCAGGCCTCTGCGGCGCGGTCCGGGCCCGGGCGATCCAGGCCTGGGCGCCCCGGTCATCCACCTGCACCTGGGCCATCAGGGGAAACAACGCCGTCAGGAGCAGGAAGGAAGGGGCGAAGCGCATCTCACAAGTATGCGGCGCCCGGGCCTGCGTGGCCGTCACAGTGGCCCTGGCCAGCGGATGCGGGAACGAACCGCTTCTTCGGCCCCCCCGAACGGACGGCACCGTTCTAATCTTGGGCATGTTTCCCGGGAGGGCGCAGTGCCACGCAAGGATCAGGCTGTGGAAGAGCAGGCCCTCTTGGGCGCGGGCCTCTTCCGGTTTCTCAAGGATCTGAAGGCGCACAACGATCGGGAATGGTTCGCCGAGAACAAGGCCCGCTTCGAAACTGAACGCGACGCCCTGTTGGGCCTCATCGGCGCCTTCGGCGGCCCCCTGTCCGCCATCAGCCGCCACTTCGTCGCCGACCCGCGGCCCTCGGGCGGCTCCCTGTTCCGGATCTACCGCGACACGCGCTTCGCCAAGGACAAGAGCCCCTACAAGACGCATTTCGCGGCCCACTTCCCGCATCGCGGCGGGGACGCCGGGGGCGTTCACGGGCCCGGCTTCTACCTCCACCTGGAGCCCGGCGGCGGCCTCTGGCATCCGGAGCCCGGCCCACTGTTCAAGGTGCGCCAGGCCATCGTGGCCAAGCCCGCGGCCTGGAGATCGAGGGCGAGGCCTTGAAGCGTGTGCCCCAGGGTTTCGACGCCGCCCACCCCTGCGCCGAGGATCTCAAGCTCAAGGACTTCTACGTCACCTGCAGCTTCACGGACGTGGAAGTGCTCGGCCCAGACTTCCTCGGCCGGGTGGCCGGAGCCTGCCGGAGCGCGGCCCCCCTGGTCGCCTTCCTGTGCAAGGCCATGGACCTGCCCTGGTAATGCAAACCGGCGGATTCATCCCCTGATCCGACATCCAGCCGCCCGTCCCCGGCGTATCCATCTCTGACCCCGAAAGGGGCGGAAACGCTTTGATCCGGGCCTCGCCCGGAAGGAGGGGTGCGTGGGTTCGGAGATGGATCGGCTGACCTTCATGAAGCTGTTGGGCATCGGCGGGGCGGTATTCGCCACGGGGGTTCCCGGCTTTTCGGAAGCGCTGGGTTCCGCGGCCAAGGCCTCGGACTTCTACTTTGTGCAGCTCACGGATACGCACTGGGGTTTCGAGGGCCCCAAGGCAAACCCCGAGGCCATGGGCACCCTCGGCAAGGCCATCGATGCCGTGAACGCCCTCGACCCGCAGCCGGATTTCGTCGTCTTCACCGGTGACCTCACCCACATCACGGATGACGCCGCGCTCCGCCGCAGGCGCATGGCGGAATTCAAGCAGCAGGCGGGTCGCCTCCGGGCCAGGCAGATCCGGTACCTGCCCGGCGAGCATGACGCTTCAGGCGACCAGGGCGAGGCCTACAGGGAGGCTTTCGGTCCCTCTCGCTATGTCTTCGCGCACAAGGGCATCCACTTCATCGCGCTGGACAATGTGTCCCAGGAGGGCTCCATCCTTGGCGAAGAACAGCTCAAATGGTTCGCCGGGACATTGGGCCACGTGCCCAAGGACGCGCCTCTGGTGATCTTCGCCCACCGTCCCCTCTTCCCCTTGTACCCCGATTGGGACTGGACCACCACCGACGGCCAGTTGGCCCTCGACCTGCTGAAAAACCACCGCTTCGTGACGGTGTTCTACGGGCACATCCATCAGGAGCACCACCACACCACCGGCCACATCCACCACCACGCGGCCACCTCGTTGATCTTTCCCCTTCCTGCTCCGGGTTCTACGCCCAAACGGGCCCCGGTGCCCTGGGATCCAGCCCATCCCTACCAGGGCCTGGGCTTCCGGCAGATCCACGCCCAGCCGGGCCAACAGAAGGCAGGGGATGGCGAAGGGCTGCTCCAGGTCTCCGAAAAAGCCCTGGCCGCCACCCAGAAACCCGCGGGAACACCCGCATGATGCCGAAATCCTGTTGCGACGGAATGGGGGTGGAGGTTCGGTCCCGCCGGGTCTTTTGCACATCCCTCTGCGCCTTGGCGGCTGCGGCGGCCCTGCCCGGCCAGGCCCAGACCCCCAACGGCGGCGCCAAAGGGCCCGATCCCCAACCGCTGAAGACCACCGATGTGACCCGAGCCCAGATGCCCCCTGGCAAGGTGCTCGACTTCCGCAGGCTGGGAGCCTTCTACCTCCTGGCCGACGACAAGGGTGTCTTCGCCCTGACGGCGGTCTGCACCCACCGCGGTTGCCTGGTGCTCTCCGAGGGCGCCGCCGGTTTCGGCTGCCCCTGCCACGACAGCGCCTACAACCTCCAAGGAGAAGTGACCGAAGGCCCCGCCAAACGGCCTCTGCGCCACCTCTCGGTGAAGGAGGTCACGCCCAAGGGCCCTCTGCAAGTGGATATCTCCACCACCGTGCCATCGGACACACGGCTTTGAACGGCGCGCCCCGCATCCCAAACCGCGTCGCGGGACTGGCCAGGAAAGGACAGGAGGGCCAGCATGGATCCACCATGCCCCTCCCCTTCCTCAACGACCCCTCCGGCCCGCCAGGCGAAGAGGATGCGGAGCTGTTGCGGCGCGTGCGCAACGGCGAGGAGCCGGCTTTGCAGCAACTGCACCGGCGCTACGCACCGCTGATTTTCCACTTGGCCTGTCGCGCCCTGGACCGGGCGGCGGCAGAAGAGATCGTGCAGGACACGTTTCTCGCCGTGTGGCGGCGGGCCGGGGATTTCGATCCTGCGAAGGGATCCTTCCGAACGTGGCTGGTGAGCATCGGCCGCCACCGCATGCTGGATGAATTGCGCGCCCGCTCCCGGCGGCCCCAGGCCGACGGCGAATTGGCCCTGGATCAAGCCGCCTTCTCCGCCCAGGACCCCCTTCCCGACGAAACCCTGTGGCGGGAGTACCAGCGCGACGCCGTATCCGAGGCCATGGCGGCCCTGCCTGAGCCCCAGCGCGCGGCCCTGCGCCTCGCCTTCTTCGCGGACCTCAGCCATCAGGAAGTGGCCAAGGCCCTCAAGGTGCCGCTGGGCACCGCCAAGACGCGCATCCGCAGCGGCCTGAGGCTGCTGGAGCGGCATCTGGGCGGCCTGGTGGCCCTCCTCCTCGTGGCCTTGGCGGGGGCCGGCTCCTGGATCTGGCGCCGTGCGGGCGAGGCGGCACAGACGCGCCAGGCCCTCCACCTGCTTTCGGACAGCCAAACGAAGGCCCTCCGCCTGGTGCCGGATCCGGCCCCGGCTTCGCCCGAAACAGGCCTTCACGCCACCTTCCGCAGCGCCCCCGGCGCGGGCCTGGCGGTGCTGATGCAGACGCGCTTCCCCCAGCCCGCCCCGGGAAGCCATCACGTGCTTTGGATCCGCACCGGCCAGGGATGGCAGCACGTGGATCTCCGGCCCCCCGAGGACAGCGGGAAGGGATGGAGCATCCTGGAGGCCCCGTGGATGGACCAGGGCTGGCCCCTGGAACTGCGCGTCACCGTCGAAGCCGCATCCGCGATCCCGTCCGCGGCCCAACCTTCAGGTCCCACCCTGGCCGTCTGGCGGGAGGCGGAAAGCTCTCCGGCAGCACCTTAGGGTCCAGATCCCCGCCGGTCCCTCCGATGGAGTATCGTCGCGGAAGCCCGCCGTCCCTGGAGGCCGCCTGCCCCTTCCACCCGTTCCCCATCCCGCCGGTCCGGCGCTCCGCGTCGAGCGCCGCCAGCACGGGGGCGGCGAGTTCCTCGTCGAGCCTGTAGGAGAAAGCCTGGTCTGCGTGACTCTGGGCGGGGCGCTGAAGGTCGAGCAGCGCTCGGAGGGACAGACCCGCGAGATGGTGCTTCATCCAGGTTGCATCCAGGTCATGCCCGAAGGTGATGCGCGCCTCTTCCGCCACGCGGAGGTGGCCGACCATCTCCACTTGCACCTTCCCAACCGCCTCACGGCGCGGATCGCAGCCGGCATGGGGCGGCGCTCCGGCGGCCTCGTTCCGGAATGGCAGGCGGACGATCCCGCCGTCCACCAGCTGGCCTTGTCCCTGTGGGAGGAATCCCATGCGGGGGGCCCTCGCGGCCCCCTGTTCAGCGATGGGCTGTCCACGGCCCTCACGGCCCACCTTCTGGCCCGCTACGGCGCCGCCGGCCCGGGCGCGGAGGCCCCGCCCCGCCTCTCCAAGGGCATGCTGAAGCGCGTGCTGGAGTTCATGGACAGCCACCTGTCCTCGGACCCCTCCCTGGAAGATCTGGCGGCCGTGGCGGAACTGAGCCCTTCGCACTTCTCGACACTCTTCCGCCAGGCCACAGGGGTCTCGCCTTACCAGTTCCTCACGCGGCGCCGCGTGGAGCGGGCCCAGGAGCTGCTGTCCGCCACGAATACACCCATCGCCGCCATCGCCGTGCAGGTGGGCTTCTACGACCAGAGCCACCTCACGCGCCACATGCGGCGGCTGACGGGGCTGACGCCCCGCGCCCTCCGGAAGGCCGACCGCGGAATGTCGTAGGCGGGTTTTCCGCAGGATCGTCCCAAGGCCCCGCCCAACGTCCAAGAAGGGGCGCCTGGTTCTTCCGAGACTGAGGCCCTGCTCGGGCCCTGCCCGTTCCGGCGGCCGAGATCGCCCCTTCAGAAGGAAACCCCATGACCACCCAACCCCTCCTCGGCAAAGTGGCCCTCGTGGCCGGAGGCGCCAAGAATCTCGGCGGGCTCATCAGCCGCAGCCTCGCGGATGCAGGCGCCGCCGTCCTCGTCCACTACAACAGCCCGGCCAGCCGCGAGGCAGCCGAGGCCACCGTGTCCGCCATCCAGCAGTCGGGCGGCAAAGCCCTCGCCCTCCAGGCGGACCTCACGGGAGTCCAGGAGATCCGCCGCCTCTTCGACACAGCCATCCACCAGTTCGGCCGCGTGGATATCGCCATCAACACCGCGGGCAAAGTGTTGAAGAAACCCATCACCGACACGACCGAAGCGGAATTCGACGAGCTGTTCGCCCTCAACGCGAAGGCCGCCTACTTCTTCGTCCAGGAAGCCGGCCGGCGCCTGGAGCGGGACGGCAAGATCATTTCCATCGCCACCTCCCTGCTGGCGGCCTTCACGGGCCACTACTCCGCCTACGCGGCCAGCAAAGCCCCCCTGGAACACCTCGTCCGGGCTGCCGCCAAGGAGCTCGCCTCTCGCAACATTTCGGTCAACAACGTGGCGCCCGGCCCCCTGGACACGCCCTTCTTCCACGGCCAGGAATCGCCTGAGAGCGTGGCCTACCTCAGCGCCGCCAGCATGAACGGCCAGCTGGGCGACATCCGCGACATCGCCCCCATCGTGCGCTTCCTCGCCACCGAGGGCTGGTGGATCAACGGGCAGACCCTCTTCGCCAACGGTGCCTTCGCCACCCGCTAACGCCCCTGCGCCTCGACATCATCGCCCCTGGGCGGCCCGGGAGGCCCTGAGCACGGCCCGGAATACTTCTTCGACGCCCTGGGCGTCCAGGCCCGAGGCCTGCGCCCAGGCCCGCCGTGCCTGCAGCTGGGCGCTTTCCCGCTCGGGATCGTGCACGGGCAGCTTGAGCTCTGCCTTGGCGCGCCCAGCTCGGAGCACCAGCTCCGTGCGACGGGCCAGCAAGGCCACCAGCTCCTGGTCGAGCGCGTCGATGTGATCGCGGGCTTCTTGAAGGGCCGGAGAGCGCGAACCCAGATCGGGGATGGACAGCTGCTCGTCGGCCCCGCTCACCACCGCATCCGCCAGACTTTGATGGATGGCCGAAAGGGCCTCCAGCAGCCCCTCGCGGGCCCCGGCAGCGAAAGGGTTCTGGTTCTGCAGGGCCGCGAAGAGGTGGCCCGCGTCCTCCCGCACGGATTCCAGCGTCCGGGCGATGGCGTGGAAGGAGGGCGGCGTGAAGGGGAGTTCCGCCCCGGCGCCCACGGCCAGCAGCCCCTTGGCGATGAAGAAGGTGAGGGCGTGGGTGGTGGCCATCACGCGATCGTGATCCTCGGGGCTCTGGCGGAGCACCTCGCAGCCCAGGCCGGCGAAGAGGTTTTCCACCGCCAGGGCCGCCGCCGGATGGCGGGCCGAGGGGCACAGCACCACCCGCAGGGGACGCTCGGCCCGGGCCAGGCTCACGGGTCCGAAGAGCGGATGGGTGCCGGCGTGGGGAATGGCCGCGCCCAACTGTTCTTCCAACACGGCGCAGGGGCCCGCCTTCACGCTGCCCACATCGAACACCAGGTGGTCCGCCCGGAGGTGGGGCCTCAGATCCCTCAAGGCCCCCGCCAGGGCGGGCACCGGCACCGCCAGCACCAGGGAGTCGCTGACCTCCGCGAGCTGACGGGCGCTGCCCGCCCGGAGCTCCGCAGGCATCTCCTCAGCCGAACCGCCCCCCGCATCCCAGGCCCGATAGCTGTGGCCGGCCTCGCGGAGCAGCGCGCCCAGCGCCCTCCCGAAGCGGCCATAGCCCAGGATGCCGATGCGCATGAGATCTCCCGTGATGAAGGGAAATCCTACCGCAGCCACTCCTGGATGGCCGCCGTGGTCGGCACATGGCCTTGGCTCTTCACCACCCCATCCACCACCAGCCCAGGGGTGCTCATCACGCCCCGGGCCACGATGGCGGGGTAGTCCGTGACTTTCACCAGGGTGAAATCCACGCCCAGGCCTCTGGCCGCTTCTTCCGCCCGCTCGGCCAGCAGCTTGCACTTGGCGCATCCGGTGCCCAGCACTTCGATTTTCACGGTCGCTCCTACATCAGGATGTTGAACAGGTACCCCACCAGCACGATGCCCAGGGTCACGACGCCCAGGAAGGTGGCGATCAGGGTGGGGCGCAGCACCTTCCGCAGGATGATGGTTTCGGGCAACGACAGTCCCGCCACCGCCATCATGAACGCCAGCGCCGTTCCCAGGGCCGCGCCTTTGGCCAGCAGCACCTGCACGATGGGGATGATGCCCGCCGCGCTGGCGTAGAGCGGCACGCCGATGAGCACGGCCAGAGGCACGCTCCACCAGGAGGACTTGCCCATGAAACGGGCCAGCAATTCCGCCGGCACATAGCCATGGAGGAAGGCCCCCACCGCGATGCCCGCCAGCACGTAGAGCCACACCTTGCCGACGATGTCGCGGGTGGCCTGCAGGGCTTGATTGAGGCGGGCGGAAAAGCCCAGGGCCCCTCCGGCATCCACCGAGGCCTCGAAGGGAATCTCCATCACCCAGGCTTCCAGGTGCCGTTCCATGCGGAGCTTCCCGATGACCCAGCCTGACAGGAAGGCGATGGTCACGCCCGTAATGGTGTAGAGCAGCGCGATGCGCCAGCCGAAGAGGCCCAGCAGCAGGAAGAGCGCCACTTCATTCACCATGGGGGCCGAGATGAGAAAACTGAAGGTCGCTCCCAGGGGCACCCCCACGCGCACGAAACCGATGAAGAGCGGCACCGCGGAGCAAGAGCAGAAGGGCGTGGCGATGCCCAGGAGGGAGGCCAGCAGGTTCCCCCAGACGCCGGTGCGCTTCGCCAGCAGATCACGGGTGCGCTCGGGACTGATGAAGGTCTGCACGAAACTCACGCCCAGCACCACCAGCCCGAGAAGCAGCAGCACCTTGGGTCCGTCGTAGGCGAAGAAGGCCACCGCCTCGCCCAGCCGGCTGCCGGGCCGCAGGCCCAGGAGGTGGAAGGCCAGGCCGTCGGCCAGAGGCTTCAGGACCAGGTACAGCGCGATCCAAGCCGGGAGGGCGGCCAACAGCCACCCCCCCGAAGCCCAGAAACCTGGACCGGCTTGTTTCGCTGGGGTTGCCGCCGTTCCGGCGCAGCCGCAGGCATTCACATCGCCGCTCATGCTCTCATCCTCCGCAGCAGGTGGGCGCGCAACCGCAGGCCCGTCCACTCGGTTCTTTGAATCCTTCCACCTGGATGCTCAACACCGCTTCCGCCGCCAGGCCCAGTTCCTCGGCGCTGAGCCCAGGGTTCCGCTCCCGAGCCGCCTCCAGGAATTCCGGCGAGAACAGTTCGAGGCTGTGGACCCGTTCGCCCAACACGGCCACCCCGCTGAAACCCGCCGCCTGGATGGCGCCCAGGTAATCCGCCTTGAGGAGCGCTCCGGCCACGCAGGCGCCATAGGCGTCCAGATCCTGAGCCAGGGCTTCGGGCAGAGGACGGGCCAGCACCATGTCCGCCACGAAGAGCCGCCCGCCGGGCTTCAGCACCCGGTGCGCTTCGCGGAACACCCGGGCCTTGTCCGTGCTGAGGTTCACCACGCAGTTGGAGATGATCACATCCACGGCGGCATCGGCCACGGGCAGGTTTTCGATGTCGCCCAGGCGGAACTCGACATTGGCGTAACCGTGCTTCCCGGCCAGCGTGGTGGCCCGTTGGATCATCTCGGGCGTCATGTCCACGCCGATGACACGGCCCTCCGGCCCGACGCGCTTCGAGGCCAGGAAGGCGTCGAAGCCCGCGCCGGAGCCCAAGTCCAGCACCGTCTCTCCCGGCTTCAGGGAGGCCAGGGCCACGGGGTTGCCGCACCCCAGGCCCAGGTTGGCCCCCTCCGGCACGGCCTGGAGATCCTGGTCGGCATAGCCCGACTGAAGGCTCGTTTCCTCCGGGGCGCACGATCCGCATGCAGAGATCGGTCCGCAACAACCTTGGTTCTGGGTGACGACACCGGCGTAGCGTTTCCGCACAGCGGCTTTGATGGTTTGGGAATCCATGGTGATTCCTTTCGAGGGGCAGAGGTTCCCCGGGACGCCTCGGCATCCGGGTCTCCAGGAAGGTGGAAGGTCAGTCCCCGCTGCAGCAGGGCGAAGGTTTGGCTTTCTTTCGGGGCTTGGACTCGGCGCCGCCGGAGCAGCAGTCCTCCCAGAGGTACTCGGTCAGGGCGCGCAGCGCGCCGAACTCCGCGCGGTAGCGCAGGGTGGTGCCTTCCCGGGCCACGGAAACCAACCCCGCCTCGGCCAGCGAAGCCAGGTGGTGGCTGAGGGTGGAGGCGGGAATCTCCAGGCGCGCCTGTAGTTCCCCAGCGGGCGTCCCCGCCACAGGACCCTGCACCACGCTGCGGAGGATGGTCAGGCGCACCGGGTGGCCCAGGGCTTTCAGCTGTTCCGCTGCCTGCTCCACCAACCGCCGCATGAACTCCTCCTGGCCTAATTCTAGAATTATCGAAATAACATGCAAGACCTAATTTCGATTTTCATGGAAATTCAACCCGGCCAGCCCCGCTGCCCGCCCAAGGCCTCCAGATGGCGCCGGATCTCGTCGCGAGCCGCCCGGAACCGGACGCGCAGATCCTCGGGCGACAGGGCCGGATCGTCGCTGGCGGGATCGGGGACCGGCCAGTGCAGCCGCTCCGCCTGGCCCAGAAAGGCGGGGCAGACTTCCTCGGCACAGAGGGTGATCACCAGATCCACGGTGGCGGAGTCGATGTCCGATACCGCTTTGGAACGGTGGGACGAGGCATCGATGCCCAGTTCATGAAGGGCTTCCACTGCATAGGGGTTCACCCGGCTGGGCCTGCTGCCCGCGCTCTGGATGAGAAATCCCGGGAAGAGCTGGCGGGCCAAGCCTTCGCCCATCTGGGATCGGGCACTGTTGGCCACGCAGAGGAAAAGAAGGGATGGCATGAAACTCCTACTTGCAGCATCCGGCATCGGCAAGGCTGGCGGACTCATCCGGGAACCAGCGCTTCCGCAGGCGCAGCGACACGTTCACCAAGCCGATGAGCACGGGGACTTCCACCAGGGGGCCGATGACCGCCGCGAAGGCCGCTCCGTGGCCCAGTCCGAAGGTGGCCACGGCCACGGCGATGGCCAGTTCAAAGTTGTTGCTGGCGGCGGTGAAACTGAGCGTGGCGCTTTGGGGATAGTTCGCGCCCGCCTTCTTCGACAGCCAGAAGCTGGCCAGGAACATCACCAGGAAATAGATCAACAGGGGCAGCGCCACCCGCAACACATCCGTGGGCTGGGCGAGGATCTGGCGCCCCTGCAGGCTGAACATGGCCACGATGGTGAAGAGCAGGGCCACCAGCGTGACCGGGCTGATCTTGGGAACGAAGACGCGGTGGTACCAATCGAGCCCCTTGACCGCCCCCAGCACTTTCCGCGTGAGGTAGCCCGCGATGAAGGGAATCCCCAGGTAGATGAAAACACTGGCGGCAATCTGCTGGATGGTGATGCCCACCCGCACGCCCTGCAGACCCAGCTTCGGCGGCAGCACAGTGATGAAGAGCCAGGCGTACCCGCTGAAGAAAAGCACTTGGAAGATGGAATTGAAGGCCACGAGCCCGGCGCAGTATTCCGTGTCACCTGCCGCCAGGTCGTTCCACACGATGACCATGGCGATGCAGCGGGCCAGCCCGATGAGGATGAGGCCCACCATGAGCTCGGGCCGGTCGCGCAGAAAGAGGATCGCCAGCCCTGTCATCAGCAGGGGACCGATGATCCAGTTCTGCAGCAGGGAAAGTCCCAGCACCCGGCGGTTCCTGAAGACCAGATGCAGTTCCTCGTAGCGCACCTTGGCCAGGGGCGGGTACATCATCACGATGAGGCCCAGGGCCAGGGGCAGGCTGGTGCTGCCGGCGTTCCAGGCGTTCAGCGCGGCGTTGAAGCCCGGCGCGAAGCGGCCGAGCAGGATGCCCGCCGCCATGGCCAAAAAGATCCACAGCGTCAGGTAGCGATCAAGGAAGGACAACCGGCCCGAAGCCATGGTGGCGCCTAGCGGCAGTCGCAGCCGTCGCCGCAGGAGCCCTTCTCCTCGCCGGATTCTTCGCAGGAGCAGGATCCGCCGCAGCAGCCGCCGCCCTCGGTGAGGGTGGATTCCGCCAGGGCCATCATGATGGAATGCGGATCGCCCTTCACCCGCAGGGCCATGTTCACCGCCTCGATCATGTCCTCTTTGGACACGCCCAGCGCCTCCAGGCGGTTCTGATGGGCGCGGAAGGCACGCTCGGCATTGGAGCCGATGGCGGCGCCCAGCGCGATGAGGTTGAGGGTGATCTCGCTGAGGCCGGTTTGGTTTTCGGCCTGGGGTTCAGTCGAGGTGGTCATGAGGACTCCTTGATGGGAAGGGGGATGGATCAGGCGGGATCGGAAACGGGGCAGGCAGAAGGATCGCAGGTGCCGCAGCGCAGCGTCCGGGCGCGGGCCCGGTCCCGGGCCAGGTCCAGCTCCGCAGCGGCCATGAGAGGCCAGAGGGCCTCCAGCACGGGGCGGGCCGCGGCGGCCTCCGACAGGGCCACGTGCACCCAGCGGCCCACCTTCCGCTCCCGCACCAGGCCCGTGCGCCGCAGGCCCGTGAGGTGCTCGGACACGGTGGAAGCGGCCAATCCCAGCACCTCAGCCACCTCGCAGACGCAAAGCTCGCCCCCCTGTAGCAGGGCCAGGATGCGCAGACGCGCGGGATGGGCCAGGGCTTTTAGGGTGTCCACCAGGGGACGGAGCGTGTCTGTCGTCATTTCGCACTTTTCCGAAGCATATTTAATCTACCCCCAAAGGGTTTTGCTTGTCATGCATCAAAAGATGATGTTTCCTTGGAGCACCCCTCCAGGAGCCACCATGATGCGGACCACCCCCGCCCTCCTTCTGTTCGCCCTGAGCAGCGCCATCCAGGCCCAAATGCCGGGCATGGCCCCAGCGGCGACTCCCCCTTCCCCCGTGCCCGTGGTCGCCAGCTACCCCGACACCCCTTCCGGCCAGCTGCTGAAGGAAGTGAAGGAGCACGCCCAGGTGGTCGCACGGGTTGAGCGGCTCTGCGATCAGATCGGCCCCCGCCTCACGGGCTCGGACCAGCTCCGCCGGGCCCAGCACTGGGCCATGGAGGAGATGAAGCGCTTCGGCGCCGAGAACGTCCATGAGGAAGCCTACGATTTCGGCCTGGCCTGGACCCGCGGCGTGGATTCGGCGCGGCTGCTCTCCCACAACGGCCTGCGCTTCCGGGTGGATCAGCTGGCCTGGACGCCTCCGACCAAGGGCCCGGTCCAGGGCGAGCTGATGCTGGTGGACGCCCGCAATCTCGAAGAACTGCAGGCTTTCAAGGGCAAGCTGAAGGGCAAGATCCTGCTCCGATCCAATCCCTACGACAAGCGCCCGCCCCTGCCCCGCCGGAACGGCATGGACTTCGCCGCCTTCGCGGCCGAACAGGCGGCCATGACCCAGTTCCTGCTGGATGAAGGCGTCCTGGCCTCCCTTTCCATATCAGGCCGGAAGAACGGCCTGAACTACACCAGCGGCGGCGCCGGGCGTGATCCCAAGAAGGCCGCCCTGCCCACGGCCTACGTACCCCAGGAACCCTACAAGATGCTGCTGCGCCAGGTGGCCGGAAAGGAACCGGTGCGCCTGGAATTGAATCTGGGCGGCACCTTCTCCGCCAAGCCGGTGCAGGCCTATAACGTGGTGGGCGAGATCCGCGGCACCGAGAAGCCCGCGGAAGTCGTGATCGTGGGCGCCCATCTGGACAGCTGGGACCTGGGCGTCGGCGCCACGGACAACGGCACCGGCAGCAGCGTCGCCCTGGAGGTGCTGCGCGCCTTCCAGGCCACGGGGCTGAAGCCCAAGCGCACCCTGCGGGTGGTCCTCTTCAGCGGCGAGGAGCAGGGCCTGCTGGGCTCCCGCGCCTACGCGGAAGCGCACAAGGCGGAGCTGGACCATGTCCAGGCCGTGATCGTCGATGACATGGGCACCGGCATGATCAAGGGCTTCGACCTGCAGGGCCGCGAGAATTGCCGGGCCCTCATGGCCCAGGCCATCGCGCCCCTCAATGACCTGGGCGTGCGGGAACTCTCCCTGCGCACCATGAACGGCACCGACCACGCCTCCTTCGACCGCCTGGGCGTGCCGGCCTTCGCGGCGATCCAAGAGCCCGCCGACTACTTCGAAGGCACCCACCACAGTCAGATGGACTTCCCGGATCACATCCAGGCCGACCAGCTGGTGCAGGGGGCCCAGGCCATGGCCGGCACCGCCTGGGAACTGCTCAACATGGACGGCCGCCTGCCCCACGGACCCGTGGCCCGTCCCCGGCCCGCCGAAAGGACCGCTCCAGCCCCCGCCGCCAAACCCTGAGCCTTCCATGCGCCTGTCCGGCGGGAGCGTCAACCGGCGTTCCCGCCATCTCCTGCGAGGCGGGTGAGAGCAGCCAGGGCCTCTGGCGAGCCCATCACCAGCAGTTCGTCGCCCTCCTGGAAACGCTCGTCTCCAGGTGGATTGAAGCGCAGGCCTTCCCCCGAATGGACCAGACCCACCAGCAGGGTGCCGGTGGCGTGGCGCAGCTGGGCTTCCCGAAGGGTCTGGCCCACCAGGGCGCTGCCTTTGGAGATGGAGATGCGCTCCATGCCCACTTCGAACTGCTCCTGCTGCAGCACGATGTCGAAGAAATTCATCATCTCGGGCTTCAGAAGCAGGCCCACCATGCGGCGGCCCCCGATCTCGTAGGGGCTCACGATGTGATTGGCCCCGGCCGCCCTCAGCTGGCGCTCGGTGCCCAGCTTCGCGCTGCGGGCCACCACGGGCAGGTCGGGCCGGATCTGCTTCACCGTGAGCGTCACCAGCACGTTGTCCGCATCGGTGGTGAGCGCCGTGATGAGGCCCCGGGCCCGGCGGATGCCCGCCCGCTCAAGCATGAGGTCGTCCATGGCATTGCCGTAGAGGATCAGCTCGCCGGAGAACCGCGGGCTGCGGCCCTTGGTATCGTCCTGTTCGATGATGACGAAGGGGACATCCGCCTTCTTCAGCTCCCAGGCGGCCTGGAAGCCCATCTTTCCGAAACCGCAGACGATGACGTGATCCCTGAGGTCGTCCAGGCGCTTCTGCATGCGTCGCTCCATGAGGTAGCCCCGGAGGTCGCCCTCGAGGAGCAGGGCCGTGAGGTTCGAAATGGCGTAGGTGGCCACGCCCAGGCCCACGATGAGGTAGAAGATCGTGAAGATTTTGGTGTGGGCGTTCACCTCGCCCAGTTCCCGGAACCCCACCGTGAACAGGGTGGTGATGGCCATGTAGAAGCTGTCCAGGGCGCTCAGCCGCGACAGGAAGTGGTAGCCCAGGGCCCCGGCCAAAATCACCGCCGCCAGCAGGGCGAGCGCATAGCGCAGGCGCGACAGCGGGCCGTCGGCGCCGCGGTCGCGCCCGTGGGGAAAGGGCACGGCGACGCGCATCCTAGCCCAGCCCGTGCTTGATGGCGAAGTTCGCGGTGCAGAGCGCCACCAGGTGTTCTCCGCAGGTGAGCCGGCATTCGAGAATGGCCCCGCGGCCCGAAAAGCGGATCACCTTGGCCTCGCCGACAACCTCGCCCTTGGCGGGTTCCAGGTAGCGGATGTGCAGGTCCGAGGTGGCGAAGGGCATGGATCCGTCGAAGGCCGTGCTGAGGGCCAGGGCCGACACCATGTCCGCCATGGTGGCCAGCACGCCGCCGTTCACGTTGCCCCGGGCCCCGTTGATCACGGCCTTCGAGGGCAGCAGGCGCATGGAGGCCTCGCCCGGCCGCACGGATTCGATGGTGAGGCCCCAGCCCTGGATGAGTTCCCAGGGATGGAAGCGCACACGGAGTCGCTCCAGAAGATCCGGAGCCAGGGTCTCTGGAATCTGCGGCTTGGCCATGGCCCAGCATAGCGGAGGTGCCCCCGGCCCGGTCGTCACAACGATGCAGCAGGCCCTTCATGGGCCCGTCACTGCGGCATGGGCGAATGAGAGCAGGAGAACTGCCATGTCCCCGCGAACAAGCCTTGCCATTCCACTGGTCCTGCTAGCCCTCGCCTGCCGGGGGCCCCAGGAAACGCCTCCCCCCCCAGCCCGTCCTCCCACCATGACTCAGGTGAAGGAGCTGGGCCTGCCGGCCTACGCGCCCGAACATGTGGTCAGCGGCGAGTTGCAAAGCGTAGGTTCCGATTCCATGGAACCCTTGATGGTCCTCTGGGGCGAAGACTTCAAGAAATTCCATCCCCGGGTCAGCACCCACTTCGTCTGCAAGGGCTCGGCCACGGCGCCCAAGGCCCTGATCGAAGGCACGGCCCTCATGGGACAGATGAGCCGGGAGATGAGCGATCCGGAAATCGCCGCCTTCCAGGCCAAGTACGGCTATGCCCCCACCCGCATTCCCGTGGCCGTGGATGCCCTGGTGGTCTACGTCAACGCCAACAACCCCATCCGGCAGCTGCGCATGGAGCAGATCGACGCCATCTTCTCCACCACGCGCCGCGGCGGCGCCAAGGAGGACATCCTGCGCTGGGGCGATCTGGGCCTGAACGGGGACTGGAAGCAGCGGGACATCCAGGCCTATGGACGGGACGAGAACTCAGGCACCCGCGCCTTCTTCAAGGAACACGTGCTGAAGAAGGGCGACTTCAAGCCCACGGTCAGGGCTTTCATGGATCAATTCGCCGTCGTGGAGGCCCCCGCGGTGGACGGCGGGGGCATCAGCTACGGTCCGCTCCAGTACGCCAACCGCCTGGTGAAGGGCGTGCCCGTGGCCTCCTTCGGCAGCGACCGCTTCATCGAACCCACCCTGGAGACCATCCAGAAGGCCACCTACCCCCTGACGCGCTTCCTCTACATCTACGTGAACAAGGCCCCCGGCCGGGCCCTCGATCCCGCCGTGAAGGAATTCCTCCGCTTCGTGCTCTCCAAAGAAGGGCAGGCCGGAGTGGCCGGCTTCGGCGCCGTGGCCATCCCCGGCGACTTCGCCGCCATGAGCGCTGGGAAACTGAACTGATTCACCACGGAGGCACGGAGAGCACCGAGGAAAGCACGGAGTCTCTTCTCAGTGCTTTCCTCGCTGTTTTTCCCAGTGTCCTCCGTGGTGGATCTTTCAGAGCTTCAGCACGCCCTTGAGGGTGTCGGCCATCTCGCGGAAGACCTTGGTCTGGATGCTGTCCGGATGTTCAGAGACGAAGGGCTTGCCGCTGTCGCCGCCCTCGCGGATGGCCAGATCGATGGGCACTTCGCCCAGGAAGGGCAGCCCCATGCGCACCGCCGCGGCCTTGACGCCCCCGTGGCCGAAGATCTGGGTTTCCTGGCCGCAGCCGGGGCAGACGAAGCTGCTCATGTTCTCGATGATGCCCAGCACGGGCACCTTCACGGTGCCGAACATGCCGATGGCCTTCTTCGCGTCGAGGAAGGCCACGTCCTGGGGCGTGCTGACGATGACGGCGCCGTCCACCTGGGCGTTCTGGATGAGCGTGAGTTGCACGTCGCCGGTGCCCGGCGGCAGGTCGATGAGCAGCAGGTCAAGATCGCCCCAGGCCACGTCCTTCAGGAACTGCTGCAAGGCTTTGTTGAGCATGGCGCCGCGCCAGATGACGGGGCGGTCCTCCTCGATGAGCAGGCCCATGGACATGACCTTGATGCCATGTGCTTCCAGGGGCAGGATCTGGCCCTCCGGCGTGCCCAGGGGCGAATCCTTCAGGGCCAGCATGGTGGGGATGGAAGGGCCGTAGATGTCGGAATCCAGCAGGCCCACCTTCAGTCCCTGCTGGGCCATGGCCACAGCCAGGTTCACGGTGACGGTGCTCTTGCCCACGCCCCCCTTGCCCGAGCCCACCACCACGCAGCGCTTGATGCCGGGGATGAGGTTCTTGAATTCCACCTGGGCCGTCTTTTCCCAGCCGATCTCGATCTCGGCGGAAGCCACGCCGGGCTGTTGGAGGATCATGGCCTCCAGCGCCTGCTTGATGGCCTGGACGCGATCCTGGTAGGCCTCCATCAGCTGGAGCAGGACGGTCACCTTGCCTTCGGTGACATCGATGCCCTTGACCGCCTTGAGCGTGGTGAGGGTGGCATTGGTTCCGGGAACCACATAGGCATTCAGGGCTTCGAACAGGGCGGCGCGGCTGATCTTCGTCATGCGTGTCTCCAGCCCCCCAGTTTGACAGGGGCGGATCCGCGTCGAAACACGGAGATTCAAGGCAGACGAAGAAACCGCGACATTCGCGGTTCTGTTTTCCTTGCTTCAGATATCCGGATCCAGCGGCCCCAGCTTCTGCGTCAACGCGCCCACGCCGCTGGCCAGCAGGGCGTGCTCGTAGATGCGGAGCTGGCTGCGCAGGGGCGGATCCTGGGGGTCCAGCCCCCGGCGCAGCACGTCGCCCTCGGGACCCAGGACCCGCCCCTTGAGGGTGTCCCTGAGCTGCAGCTCCACCACCTCCATCACCTGGGCGGCCAGCAGCGGGTCCACCAGGGGGAAGGCCAGCTCCACGCGGCGATCGAGGTTGCGCGGCATCAGGTCGGCGCTGGCCAGCAGGGTTTCCGGCTGACCATGGTTGGCGAAGTGGTAGATCCGGGCGTGCTCCAGGAAGCGGTCGAGAATGGAGAGGGCGCGGATGTTCTCGGAAAGGCCAGGCACGCCGGGACGGAGGCAGCAGGTGCCCCGCACGATGAGGTCCACCCTCACCCCTTCGCGGCTGGCTTCGTAGAGCAGCTGGATGATTTGGGGATCCACCAGGGCGTTCATCTTCAGCACCATGCGGGCTTCGCGGCCCGCCCGGGCGTGGTCGATCTCCCGGAGGATGCGCTCCTTCAGGGCCTTCTTCAGGTGCTGGGGCGCCAGCAGAATCCGGTGAAACTTGGGCGGGCGCGTGTAGCCCGTGAGCATGTTGAAGAGGTTGGAGAGATCCTCGCCGAATTCGGGGCGCGCCGTCAGCAGGCCGATGTCCGAGTAGAGGCGGCTGGTGCGCTCGTTGTAGTTCCCGGTGCCTAGGTGGCAGTAGCGGCGGATGCCAGCGGATTCCTGCCGCACCACGAGGCAGGCCTTGCAGTGGATCTTGTGATTCGGCAGGCCGTAGACCACGTGCACGCCCACCTTTTCCAGCCTCCGGGCCCAGGCGATGTTGGCCGCCTCGTCGAAGCGGGCGCGCAGCTCCACGATGGCCGCCACCTGCTTGCCCCGTTCCGCGGCCCGCTCCAGGGCCGCGGCCACGGGGCTGTTGGCCGTCACCCGGTAGAGGGTCATCTTGATGGCCAGGACCTTGGGGTCTTCCGCCGCCTCGCGCACGAAGCGCACCACGCTGTCGTCGAAGCTCTGATACGGGTGGTTCAGCAGGATGTCGTTGCGGGAGATGGCGTCGAAGATGCTGCCGTTGTTTTCGAGCTGGGGCACGGGCAAGGGCGGCAGCGGCGCGTCCTTGAGGCGGGGCAGGTCCAGCTGCCCGTAGAGCTGCATGAGATCCGAAAAGGCCGTGAGTCCGGAACAAGGGTAAAGGTCCTCCGGGGCCAGCTCCATCTCCTCGCTCATGAGGTCCAGCACGGAGGCGGAAAGGCCGTGCTCGTACTGAAGCCGCACCACCGCGCCGCGCCGCCGGTCGCGGAGGCCTTCCTCCACGGTCTTGAGCAGGTCTTCGGAAGGATCCTCCTCTACCGGGAGGTCGGAGTCCCGGGTCACCCGGATGGCGTGGCAGCTCTTCACGGTGTAGCCCAGGAAGAGACGCGACAGGTGGTGCCGGACCACGTCCTCCAGCATGACGAAGGCGTGGGCGCCCGGGAGCGAGGGCACCCGCAGGAATCGGGAGGCCAGTCCCGTGGGCACATGGATGAAGGACAACTCCGAAGCCGGCAGGTCGCCGTCCAGCAGATCGTCGTCCGGCTCCAGCTCCACCACCAGCACCAAGGCCCGGTTGCCCAGGCGGGGAAAGGGGTGCCCCGTGTCCACCGCCAAGGGGGTGATGAGCGGCAGCAGGCTGCGCTCGAAGTAGTCGAGGGCGAAGGCCTGCTGGGCGGCGTCCAGATCGCCGGGCTCCAGGATGGCAATGCCTTCGGCCTCCAGCAGGGGCACCAGCGTCTTGTGGAAAAGCTCGTGCTGGCGGGCCGAATAGGCGTGGATGCGGGAAGAGACCCGTTCCAGCAACTGGCGGGGCATCAATCCGTCGGGCCCGGGCTGGGTGATGCCGGCGTCGATCTGCCGCCAGATGCCCGCCACCCGCACCATGAAGAATTCGTCCCAGTTGCTGGACACGATGCTGAGGAACTTCACCCGCTCCAGCAGGGGAACGGCCGGATCCTCGGCTTCCTCCATGACCCGCGCATTGAAATCAAGCCAACTCAACTCGCGGTTGAGCAATTCCTCGGGACGGGGAATGGGATGGAACACGGCAGGGCCTCGATGCTTGGAGCGTACAACCCCGATGTAACAACCTGATGGTACAGGCCCTGGGGGCCCTCTTCCAAAGAACTCCTTGGTTTTCATGGCATTTTCGGGCAGGATCGGTGGTTCGGCCCTCCATCGGGAGGAACCCGAACGGTCCGCCCGGACCCGCCCCAACGAGAGGGCAGCGACTCATTCAACGCTGCCAGGTAGGAGGAATCCATGTCCCAGGAAGTCCTGGTCGTTCCCAAGCGCGAATCCTTCGGCAAAGCCGCCACCCGCGACCTCAAGAAGAGCGGCATGATCCCGGCCGTGGTCTATGGCCTCAACGAGCCTCCTGTCGCCATCGCCATCAGCCCCAAGGCCGTGGCCCGCGTGCTGGCCAGCGACGCCGGCATGAACTCCGTGATGTTCCTCCAGCGCGAGGGCACCGACATCAAGCGCCACGTCATCATCAAGGACCTGCAGCGCGATCCCATCTCCGGCCGCCTGCGCCACGTGGACTTCATGCGCGTCGACATGACCGTCAAGGTCCGGGTGAAGGTGCCCGTGCGCCTGCTGGGCATCGCCATCGGCGTGAAGAGCCAGGGCGGCGTCCTCGACTTCGCCCACCGCGAGATCGAAGTGGAATGCCTGCCCAGCATCATCCCCAGCCACATTGACGTGGACATCACCAACCTCAACGTGGGTGACAGCATCCGTTTCGAGCAGCTGGCCCTCGTGCCCAACGTCGTCCTCACAGGCGATGCCCACCAGGTGGTCTGCTCCCTCCACGGCAAGGCCGCCGAGGAAGAGGCCGCTGTCACCGCCGCCGCCGAGCCCGAGGTGGTCAAGAAGGGCAAAAAAGACGAGAAGAAGTAGTTTTCCAGACTTCAGTCCTCAGCGCGGGCGCCTTGCGGCGCCCGCTGCTTTTACTGAAGACTGAGCGCTGAGGGCTGAAGACAGATGTGGACATTGGTGCCGTTGGGCAATCCAGGAACCGAGTACCAGGACACCCGGCACAACCTGGGCCGCCTCCTGCTGCAACGCTGGATGGCGGATCGCGACCTGGCGCCCGCTCCCCTGAAGCGCTTCCCCTCGGGCGCGCTCTACCCGCTGTCCAGCCGTCTGCAGGCCCTGGTGCCCGCCACCTACATGAACCTATCGGGTGAGGCCTGCGCCCAGGCTTCGGCCACAGGCCTCTACCCCCGGCGCCTGGTGCTGCTCTACGACGACAAGGACCTGCCCCTCGGCACGGGGCGCTTCCGGCTGGACGGCTCCGATGGCGGCCACAACGGCCTGCGCTCCGTATTCGGGTGCCTGGACACCCAGGACATCGCCCGCCTCCGCCTGGGCATCGGCCCCTTCGAGCGGCCCCTGGCGGATTTTGTCCTGGGCCATTGGACCGATCTCGAGTGGGAGCGCATCGATGCCCTGGATGCCCCTTTCGCGCGGTTCCTGGACCTGCTCGCAGCCACGGAAGACTTGGGCACCTTGGCCAACCAAGTGAACCCGGCCGGATTCTGGACTCCCTGATCCCAGACTTTTCGTTGATCTTCCTGGCTTTTCGGTGGAAACTGCTTATTCGCGCCTTCATCTGAAGGCGTCTTCCTTGCTCCCTGGAACACAAAGGGGGCTTCACATCCACAAGGAGGACAGATGCGTCGCTACGAGACCATCTTCATCGCCTCCCCCACGCTGACTGACGAGCAGGCCGACGAGCTCGTCAAGCAGTACGAGGGGATCATCGCCGAGCAGGGTGGCGAACTGCTCAAGACCGACAAGTGGGGCCGCAAGAAGCTGGCCTACGAAGTCCAGAAGTTCAGCGAAGGCTACTACACGCTCTTCGAAATGAACGCCGGTCCCGAGCTCATCCACGAGCTCGAGCGCCGTTTCCGCAACAACGATGCCGTGATCAAGTATCTCAGCATCCGCATGGACGAGGCTGAGAAGGCCGCGGGCCGCACCAAGCAGCGCATCGAGCGCGAAGCCAAGCGCAAAGCCCAGGCGGGTATCAAGGAACGTTCCGCTGAAGAGGTGATGGGATGAAGCGCCGCGCCGATGCCAAGAAGGGCAAGCCCAAGAAGAAGAAGGCTTTTGGGGGACGACGCGCCAAGTTCTGCAAGTTCTGCGTCGAGAAGTCCCTCATGATCGACTACAAGGACGTGAAGACCCTCCAGGCCTTCACCCCTGAGCGCGGCAAAGTGCTGCCCCGCCGCACCAGCGGCGTGTGCGCCGTCCACCAGCGTGAGCTTGTGGAAGCCATCAAGCGCGCCCGCAACATCGCGCTGCTGCCCTTCGCCACGGACTAGTTTTTCTTCTCGTCCCCGACGAACCGAAGGCCGCCTCCCGAGGCGGCCTTCGCGCTGTTGCGGGCGCGCTCCGCGCGCACTCCGGACGGCGGGGCCCCGCTCCACAGGCTCTACTGGAGCCTGTTCCGCGACCCGCTTCGTCCCTCGCATCTCGCTGCTGCCCTTCGCCACGGACTGGTTTCTTTTCGTTTCCGACGAACATGAAGGCCGCCCCAGGGCGGCCTTCATGTTGTTGACGGGCCTTCCTACAGCCGCTTCCCAATCTTCAGGACGCTGTCCGCCAGGGTCACGCCGGAGGCGGCGATGTTGCCCATGTGGAGGTAGATCTGGGGTTTGCCACCCTCTTCAATGATGGCGATGGCGCCCCCTTTGGCCAGATCATCCAGCTTGGAGCAGATGACGAACTTGCCGGCGGCCTTCATGGTCTTGACGTCGCCGGCCGTGGCCCAGGCCACCTTGGAGCCGGCGTCCTGAGCGACGCCGATTTTCTCAAGCTCGCCGAGGACATCCGCATCCTTGCAGACCACCTTGCCGGGCGAGCCGGCGGCGGCGCTGAGGATTTTCACGAACTTCGCCTGCACCGCCGGAGGAAGGTCGCCAGCACGAAGGCTCAGGCCCGCCAGCACCACCAGCAGAGCCGGTCCTGTTTTCACTCGAAGCCATGCACCTTTGAACATATGCACTCCTATTCAGCGGACTCGCTTCAAATCAACGCTCGCCCTTCGACAAGGGATTGGTCTGTATAAGTGCCACCCAAATCGGAGCTTTTTCCGTGAAACTTTAGGCATTCAAATATTTATTATTGCTAACAAATGCATCGCCGAACTTAATGATGCAAATTCAGCCACTGGGCAAATGCGCACTGGCATAAACGACGGTCAAATGGCCGGTTTTCGAAATACGGGTGGCAGATCCGATCGAGCCAGCCCCGTTCATCGGATCCCATTTGCCGTTCGGACCTCTGGCAAGACATTCAAGCCCCCTGAGTCCTGGAACCTCAAGCGATGGCCGGGGTTCTTGGGGTAACCTGAACCCATGAGCGACGAGAAACCCGTCCTGAGACTCCCCATGCCCCTTCGCAAGCAGAAGGCGCTGAAGGCGGCCTGGAGGCCCCTGCTGCTGCAATGGCTGGTGCCCGGCGCGGGCTACTGGGTGACAGGCCAGAAGGGCCGGGCCAAGGTCCTCTTCGGCGTCTGGGCGCTGTTCTGCGTGCTGGGCGCGCTGCAGATGCAGTTCGGCGCCGTGGATGGCGTAAAGGGCGGCATTTTCGTTCCCGTGGCCGGATCCTGGCTGCCCACGCTGGGCGCCTTCGCCACCGCCGGCATCGGTCCTGTCTACGGCGCCTTCGCCTGGGCCTTCGGAGGCACCGGCACGGAGCCCGTCCGCACCCTCACCCAGGAATACGGTGCCACCTACGTGATGGTGGCGGGCCTCCTGAACTGGCTCTGCTGCTTTGATCTCTGGGACCGCATCACGGGCCGCTGGCTGTTCCGCCTGCCCAAGGACGAACAAGTCGAGCTGGCCGCCAAAGGCGAATAACCACTCGCAGGTCCAGTGCAACGCCCCCGGGCTCCTGCCACAGTGGGAGAAAAGCCTGGAGCCCATATGGATACGCCTCGCGAGGCATCGGCAGGGAATTCCCTTCTCCTGCCCGCGGCCACGATCTTCCTGAGCGCCTTCCTGCTGTTCCAGGTGCAGCCCATGGCGGGCAAGCTGGTCCTGCCGTGGTTCGGCGGCAGCGCGGGCGTGTGGACCACCTGCCTGCTCTTCTTCCAGGCCCTGCTGCTGCTGGGCTATCTCTACGCCCACCTGGCCGTGCGCCATCTGTCCCAGCGGCACCAGGTCTGGCTGCACGGCGCCCTCCTGGGAGCAGCCCTCCTGACCCTGCCGCTCCGGCTGCACCCGTGGTTCCGGCCCTCGGGCGGCGCGGAACCGCTGGGGCGCTTGCTGGGCCTGCTCCTGGCCACCATCGGCCTGCCCTACCTGGCGCTTTCCACCACCGGCCCCCTGGTGCAGGCCTGGGTGGCGCGGCGGGGCCAGGCGCCCTACCGCCTCTTCGCCCTTTCCAACCTGGCCTCCATGCTGGCCCTGTTTTCCTATCCGGTGATCATCGAGCCCTTCCTTCCCATGAAAAGCCAGTCCTGGCTGTGGTCGGCGGGCTTCGCGCTTTTCGCGGCCCTGGTTTTCCTGGTGGCCCGGAACCGCGCCGATGGTGAACCCGGCGGTCCGGTGGTTTCCGAAGAAGGAGAAGCCCCCGGTCCCGCCATGAAGCTGCTGTGGATCGCCTTCGCCGCAGTGCCGTCAGCGCTGCTCATGGCCGTCACCACTCACCTGAGCACCAATGTGGCGCCCATTCCCTTCCTGTGGGTGCTGCCCCTGGGCCTCTACCTGCTCAGCTTCATCCTCTGCTTCGACGGCACCCGTTGGTACCGGCGAGGGTGCTTCCTGCCCCTGCTGCCGGTCCTGCTGGTGGCGATGTCCCTCTCCCTCCAGCCCCATTTCCGCCAGGCCGATTCTCCCTTCCCGGCCCTGAACGCGGCGGTCCGGTGGCTGGGTTCGGTCCGGGGCCAGGTGGTCCTCTTTGGCCTGGGCCTTTTCGTGGCCTGCATGGTGGCGCATGGGGAGTTGTCCCGGCGGCGGCCGCACCCCCGTTTCCTTACGGGCTTCTACCTGCGCCTGAGCCTGGGCGGCGCCCTGGGCGGCCTCTTCGTGGCCTGGGCCGCGCCCCGGATCTTCACCACCTACCTGGAACTGCCCCTGGGACTGGCTGCCAGCGGAGCCATGGCGGCCTTGGCCTTGGCCTGGGATCCGGGCGAGGCATCGCGGTGGCGGCCGGCCCTGGCCCCCGTTCTGGCCATGAGTGGCGTCGCGCTCGTTCTGGGCATCCACGCCTTCACCCTGGATCACGATGCCGAACGGACCGTCGTGGCCCGCGGCCGCAATTTCTACGGCACCCTCGCCGTCTACGACAACCCGGAACGCGCCTGGCGGGTGCTGGCCCACGGCACCATCACCCACGGCGGGCAATTCCTGGATGCCGCCAGGGCCGACCGGCCTTCGACCTACTACAGCGAGGATTCCGGGGTGGGATTGGCCCTCGCCAGCCTGCAGGAGGGCCCCCGGAAGCTGGGAGTGGTGGGCCTCGGCGCTGGCAGCTTGGCGGCCTATGGGCGCCCCGGCGACCATCTGCGGTTCTACGAAATCAATCCCCTGGTGGAGCCCTTCGCCCGGCGCCACTTTACCTATCTCGATCACGGCAAGGCGGCCACGGAGGTGGTGCTGGGGGATGCCCGCCTGAGCCTCGAGGCTGAAGCGCCCCAGGGCTACGACCTGCTGGCCATCGATGCCTTCTCCAGCGATTCCATTCCCGTGCACCTGCTCACCCAGGAAGCCTTCGCGCTCTATTTCCGGCACCTGAGCCCCCGCGGCGTCCTGGCCGTCCACGTCTCCAACCGCTACCTCGCCCTACAGCCCGTGGTGCGCGCGGCGGTGAACGCCTTCCATAAACAGGCGCGGGTGGTGGACACGGAATCGGACCAGGAGGAAGGCGCCTACGGCTCCACGTGGGTTCTAGTCACCCAGGATGATGCCTTCTTCTCCCGGGCCGCCTTCCAGGACAACGAGGACGTGAAGCGCCTGCCTGGCGCCTCCCTTCCCTGGCGGGACGATTTCAGCAACCTGTTCCGGGCCCTGAAGTAGGAGTTCAGCGCGGCCACCCCAGCAGGATGGCGCTGAAGCACACCAGAAGGATTCCCGCCACCTGGCGCGGACGGGGACGCTCCCCCAGGAGCCAGCCCACGAGGAACGTGAAAGCGATGGAGGTGTTCCGGATGGTCAGCACCGAGGCGCTGGGTGAGGTCTGAAGCGCCACCAGGTAGCAGAGGAAGGCCCCGGCGCACACAAGCCCCGCGCCCAACCCAGCCGCGACGGATCCCTTCCAGGCTGAAACGCCCGCGCCGCGGCGCCAGCGCCGGTGCAGGGCCTGAATGGGCAGGCCCACGGCCATGGAGGTGGCGAACAGGGCCGGCGGCGAGGCGTCGGCGCCGAGGGCCAGCTTGTAGCAGGCGTTGAAGCCCGCGATGCTCACCGCCGCGCCCAGCACGTGAGGCAGGGCCCGGCCGCTGCCCCGTTCCCCCCCGCCGAGACCCAGCAGACCAAGCCCGGCCAGCATGCCGGCCACCGCCAGAAGGGCCCAGCCATCTGCCTTCTCGCCCAGGAGGAGCCCCGCGGGCCAGGCCACCAGCAGGGCCCCGCCCCGCATCCAGGCGTAGGACCAGCCCAGCGAGGCGCGCTCCAGACTGCCCACCAGACCGATGAAGTAACCCCCTTCGCCGCAGCCCGCCGCCAAGGCCCAACCCAGGGCCGCCATGCGGGGAAACGCGGGGCTTGGCCACACCCAGGCCAGCAGGGCCATCAACAGCAGGGCCGTGCCGAACACCAGCACGGATGCGGCATCCAGATCCTTGGCGCGCTTCAACAGCGCATTCCAGGCGGCATGGAGAAGGGCGGAGGCCAGAGTCAGTCCCAGGGCCGCCGGAGTCATGGAGCCTAGCCCTCGGTCTTCAGACTCTTGGCCAGCAGCTGGGTGCGGATGAAGGCGTCGATATCGCCGTCCAGCACCTTCTGGGTTTGGCTGGTTTCCTCGCCGGTGCGGTGGTCCTTCACCATCTGGTAGGGCTGCAGCACGTAGCTGCGGATCTGGCTGCCCCAGGCCACGTCAGCCTTGTCGCCGCTGGCAGCGGCCACTTTCTCCAGGAACTTCCTTTGCTCGAGTTCATAGAGCCGTCCCTGCAGCACCTTCAAGGCCGTCGCCCGGTTCTTGATCTGGCTCCGCTCGTTCTGGCAGCTCACCACGATGCCCGTGGGCAGGTGGGTGAAGCGCACGGCGGATTCCGTGCGGTTCACGTGCTGTCCGCCGGCGCCGCTGGCCCGGAACACGTCGATTTTCAGATCCTTCTCGGGGATATCCACGTTGATGGTGTCGTCCAGCTCCGGGCTCACGTAGACGGCCGCAAAGCTGGTGTGGCGGCGCTTGGCGGAGTCGAAGGGGCTGATGCGCACCAGGCGGTGGACGCCGGCTTCGGCGCGCAGGTAACCGTAGGAGAACGGAGCGTCCACGATGAAGGTGGCCCCCTTGATGCCGGCCTCTTCACCATCCTGGTAGTCGATCATCTCCGTGGCCCAGCCCTTGGATTCGCAGAAGCGCAGGTACATGCGCAACAGCATGGCGGCCCAGTCCTGGCTTTCGGTGCCGCCCGCCCCCGGCGCGATGGCCACGATGGCATGGCTGCTGTCCAGCTCGCCGCTCAGCATCATGCGCAGTTCCGCGTCCTCGACGGCCTTGCGGAGCTCCGCTTCCACGGCCTCCGCCTCCGCCAGCATGCCGGAATCTTCCCTGGCCAGCTCCAGTCCCGTGTCCAGATCCTCGATGCCTCCGGTCAGGCGCTTGGCCAGGGCGATGTCGTTCGTGATGGACCCGCGCTTCTGGAGCAGCGGCTTGGCGGCATCGGGATCATCCCAGAATCCGGGAGCCGTGGTGCGCTCCTCGATCTGCTCCAGCTCGAGGGCCTTGCGCTCGGGGTCCAGGTGGGCGACCAACTGCTGAACGCGGGGTTCCAGCTCGTTCTTGGCCCGCACCAGGGTCTCGAAATCCATTGTCGGCATCTCCTGCCCTGGCATCGCCTCTGAGGCCGGGGGAACCTTTGAGTTTAGTGCAATCCACCGGAATCCGGGTCTGAAGGGTTCTCCGACAGGCTTTAAGATCGCCGGGTTATTCTGGTCGGATGCCTGGTTTCATCCCCGTGATCCCTGCCGATCTGGAGCCCACCATCCGTGGGGTCCTGACTGGCCATGGAGGGGTGCCTCTGGCCTGGGCCCGCTGGGAACACCCCCAGCCCAAGGGCCGGGTGGTGATCTCTCACGGCTATGGTGAACACGGCGAGCGCTACCGCCATACTGCCCACTGGCTGCACGACCTGGGCTGGTCGGTCTCCAGCATGGACCACCGGGGCTTCGGCCGGTCCGGCGGCATCCGGGGCGACGCGGCGGGCATCCGGGCCTTCGTGGATGATTTCGCCCTCTTCCTCCGCCAGGAGCGCCGCTACGATGCCGATCGCACTGGGGCCAAGCCCAGGGTGGTGGACGGCGTGCCCATGCCCCCCCTGCCCGTCTGTCCCCAAGTCGTCCTGGGTCACAGCTTTGGCGGGCTGGTGGCCCTGCTCACGCTGCTCTGGCACGCCGACACGCTGGATGGCCTGATTCTGTCCGCCCCGGCCGTGGCCGTGCTGTCCAATTCCCGCCTCCTGGTGATCCTTTCCCGGTTCCTGCGCTGGTTCATGCCCCACCGCCCCATCCGTCTCCACGGCGACAAGAGCCAGGTCTGCTCGGACCCCGTCATCGTGCAGCGGTACGAGGCGGATCCCCTCTGCCATCGCTGGGCCACTGCGGCCTATGGCGCGGCGCTGGAGGAAGGGCGGGCCGAAGTCCTGCCCCTGGGACATGAGCTGGACCGTCCCATCCTGCTTCTGGAATCGGGCCACGACACCGTGGTCGATCCGGACGGAGCTGAGGCTCTCTGGTCCGCGGTGCGGCCGGACATCCTGGAACGGCACCGCCTCCCCTCCTTCTACCACGAGATCTTCCACGACCGCCTCCGGGACCAGGCCCAGGCCATCGCAGAACCCTGGCTTGAGAGACTCGCCCGGGCCTGGAACCCTTCCCACCGTCCCGCCACGTCTATAGTGCTGTCTCCGGAGCCCGCATGAAGCGCACCCTCACCGCCCTCGCCCTCACCGCCGTTTTGGCGGGCCTGGGTCTGGGCTGCCGCAAACCGAAGACGGTGGATACCAGCGTCACGGCCAAAGAACTGATGGCCACGGCCGACAAGCAGATGAAGCAAGGCAAGTTCAACGACGCCCGGATCACCCTCCGGCATCTAGAACAGTACCTGCCCGGCTCCGCGGAGTTCCCCAAGGCCAAGCTGATGCTCGGGGACAGCTTCTTCTTCCAGGGCAGCCCGAGCTTTCCGGAAGCGGAAGTCGAATACTCCAGCTTCCTGAATTATTTCCCCCGCCACGAGTCGCGGGACTACGCCATGTACCATCGCGCGCTCTGCCACTTCTCCTCCATCGAAAGCGCCGAGCGCGACCAGGCGGAGACCCGCAAGGCCCTGGACGGCTTCCGGCAGCTCCTGGCGGAATCCCCCGGCAGTCCCTACGCCGCCGAAGCCAGGGCCAAGATCCTGCAGTGCTGGCGCCGGCTCGCCGAGCACGAGCTGATCGTGAGCATCTTCTACGTGAATGTGTACTACTACCCCGGCGCCGAGCGCCGCCTGAAGAACCTGCTGGAGACCTATCCCGACTACGTGGACCGCGAACGGGCCTACTACTACCTGGGTGAGGCCATGCGGCAGCGCCTGCTGTCGGGAGAGGAGATCGTCCAGTTCGGAAAGGATTTCCTCGTCAAGATCAAGAAGGCCGAATTCAAGGACCTCACCAAGGAAGAGATCGCGCAGTACAACAAGGACCTCGAGGCCTTCGGCGCCGACCACGTCAAGGATTTCCGGGCCGAAGCCAAGAACTACTATCAGAAGCTGGTGGAGAGCTACCCCGGTTCCGAGTGGGCCCGCAAGGCGGCGGATCGTCTCATCACCATGGGCACCAGCGGCGTCAAGGAAGAACTCGACAGTTAGGTTCTGTCCGGGGGTTCCCCGCTGCGCGGACACCCCCGGGCCCCCGCCGCCGAAGCAGGATGAACCTGCCCCGACGGCCGCCGACTTCACCGGGAGGCGCCATGGAGCTCAGCAGCTTAGGTCTCGGCACCTATCTGGGAGCGGCTTCGGAGGCCATCGACGCCGCCTACGTGGAGGCGGCGCTGGCTTTCGCCGCGGCCGGCGGCAACGTTTTCGACACTGCGGCCAACTACCGGGGTGGCCGCTCCGAGCGCGCCCTGGGTTCGGCCTTCAAGGCGCTTCCCCGCGATTCCTTTTTCGTGTCCACCAAGGCCGGCTACCTGCCCGTGCCCGAGGCCGATTCCGGGGAAAGCCCCCGCGCCTGGTTCCAGCGGGTGCTGGAGGGTCCCGGCATCCTGTCCGCGGAGGACGTGGTGGACGGTTGCCACGCCATGACCCCCCGCTACCTGGCCCACCAGCTGGACATCAGCCGGAGGGCCCTGGGGATCCAGACCCTCGACCTGTTCCACCTCCACAATCCGGAACACCAGCTCCCGCACCTCGGCGCCGATGCCTTCTACGCCACGATCGCCCGCGCCTTCGAGGCCTGCGAAGGCTTCGTGGCCGAGGGAAAGATCCGCGCCTACGGCGTGGCCACCTGGAACGGCTTCCGCCTGCCGCCCGGCCAGGAGGGGCACCTGAGCCTGGCGCGCCTGCTGGAAGCCGCCGTGTCCGCGGGAGGCGGCAAGCATCACTTCCGATGGATTCAATTGCCCCTGAACCTGGCCATGCCCGAAGCGTTCCTGGCGCCCACCCAGCCCATGGGCGGCGCCGCCATGACCGCGCTGGGTGCGGCCCGGACCAGCGGCCTTTCGGTGCAGACCTCCGCCTCCATCATGCAGGCCCGCATCCTGCGGCAGCTGCCCGGGGGCTTTGCGGAAGCCATGGGCCTTCAAACGCCCGCGCAGGCCGCCCTGCAATTCACCCGCTCCTGCCCGGGCGTGGCCACGGCCCTCTGTGGCATGGGCCGGGCGGCGCACGTGGCTGAAAACACCGCCGTCATGGGGCTTCCGAAACTCGAGCCCGCGGCCCTGGAAGCCCTCTTCGGATGATCCTCCTGGCCATCACCCCGGGGCTGGGATTCCAGCCCCAGGCCTGGCGGGAAGTGCTCCGCAGCGGCATCGACGCCTTCCTCATCCGCGAGAAAGCGATGCCCGCGCGGGCTCTGCTGGAAGCGGTCCGCTGGTGCCAGGATGCGGCGCCGGAGTTGGCCCTGTGGGTGGCCGGCCGTCTCGACGTGGCCCTGGCCGCGGGCTGCGGCCTGCACGCCCCGGAGGCCTATCCCGATCTAGGGCCCGGCCTGGCGCCGCTCTCCCGGCCCCTGCACGCGGAAAGCCAATGGCTCGCGAGGGCCTCGTCGGACCAGCTGCTGATCTCTCCCATCTTCGCCAGCCCGGGCAAGGGCGAACCCTGGGGCCCCGAGCGCCTGCACCGCTTCCTGGATGGACTTCCCGCGGCCGCGCCGCGGCTCCTGGCCCTGGGCGGCGTAGATCCGGAGAACGCTGCGGTCCTGCGGCATGCCCGCCTGGCAGGGATCGCCGCCATCCGCCCCTTTTGGGATGGCGATCCCGCAGAGGCCGTGGCGCGCTTCCGCGGATGAAGCAGGTATCCTTCTCCGCATGTTCCATGACTTGAGGGAGAAGGTGAGCGCCCCGCGCCGCCTGGCGGCCTGGGTGTTGCTGGGCGCGCTGTTGCTGCTGGCGGCCTTCGTGCTGCCCAGGCTCACCTCCCATCCGGCCGCGCAGCAGGCCGCGAACGCCATCCTCTGGTCCTTGGCGGCCTACGCCGCCATCCGCGGCATCTCCTTCCTGCTGCTGGATCCCCTCCTGAGCCAGCGGAAGACCGCCACACCAGGTTTCACCCGGGATCTCCTGGTGGTGGCGCTCTACCTGGCGGCCGGGGGAGGCATCCTCCGGCACGCCCTCCACGTGAGCCTGGGCCAACTGCTGGGCACCGGAGCCATCGCGGCGGCCGTGGTGGGCCTCAGCCTTCAGGAGGTGCTGGGCAACCTTTTCGCGGGCGTTTCCCTGCACCTCGATCCGGCCTTCCGGGAAGGGGACTGGCTGGAGATCACCGGCAATCTGCGGGGCGGCCCCGGCCGCGAGACTCTCATCGGACAGGTGGAGGCCATGACCTGGCGCACGGTACAGCTGCGCACCGAGAACGGCGACATGGACATCCTCCCGAACCGCGTCATCGCCCAGGCCGTGGTGACCAACCTCTATGCGCCGTCCGGCCTGCACCGGCGCACGGCCAAGGTCATCGTCGAGCCCCGGCCCGATCTGCATGTGGCCATCGAAAAGCTCGGCCGCGCCCTGGCGGGGCTCCCCCATCATCCCCACCACCGTCCCGAGGTGGTGGTGCACAGCAGCGACATGGGCGGCGCCGTGCTGGAAATGCGCTTCTGGGCCCTGGGTTTCCGTCACGGCCGACAAGCCGCCTTCCAGGCCACCCGCCTGGCCGCCACCATCCTTCCCCGCGAAGGCTTCCGCTTCATGGGGCCCCACGGCCCCACTCCGCTGCCGGCTGCCTCTGATCCCGCTCCTGCCTCGGCGCTCATGGAAGAACTCGTCGAGCAGCTGGGCCTGCCCGCCCACTGGGCTGAAGACCTGCGCCCCCATCTGCGCTTCCGCTCCGTGGCCCCCGGCGAGGCGGTGATTCGGGAGGGGGATCCTGGCAATTCCCTCTTCGCGGTCCATCGAGGCGTTTTGCAGGTGGTCCACCCGGAAGAACGGCTGGAACCCTACACGGGCATTCATTGGAAGGCCGTGGCGGACCTGGGCCCCGGCCAATGGTTCGGGGAGGCCAGCCTCCTGACAGGGGCCCCGCGCAATGCCACGGTGGTCGCCCTCACGGAAGCCGTCATCCTCGAGCTGCCCAAGGAGGCCTTTGACCTTTCGCTGCGGCGGGAGCCAGAACTGTTGGAACAGCTGGTAGATCTCATGGACCGGCGCGAACGGGAAACCGCGGCGGCGGTCCTTCCCAAGGAAGGTCGGCGGAGCCAGTGGATCCGCCAGGTCCGGACTTGGTTTGGCCTGAATTGAACTTGCTGCCCTCTTGGCTGATCCGTGCGGGAAAGCCCAGGGTATTCTGGGGAAGGGAGGGGGAGACGTCATGGACTTGCCAGAGCACTTGCACCACCTGGTGAGCGAACTGGGCGATTCTCTGTTGAAGGCCCTGGCTGATGACGACCATTGCCGCGATCTGGCCTTCCAGATCCAGGCCAAGGGATACGGCCTGATGCTGATTCTCGAAGCCTCGCCCGCCAACCCCGCCCGGGATCCCTTCGATTCGGATGACAGCGATCCGCAGCCGCCCTTCTCCGAGGACGACATGCGGTTGATGAAATCCTTCAAGATCAAGATGGACTGAGGATGACCCAGGCGTGGGATGCCCCGGCCCCCGAAGCCGGCAAGCCAGTGCGCCACAACGCCGCAGGCATGGGCCGCGTCGAACTGAGCGCTCTGCTCGCCTCGCTGGGGGAGCCTTCCTGGCGGGCCGCCCAAATCCTCTCCGGCCTGCTGCGCCAGCGGTGGACCCGATGGGAGCAGTTCTCGAACCTGTCGAAGGCGCTCCGGGCCCGCCTGGAGGCCGAAGTGGATCTCGCCTGGCCCGCCATCGTGCAAAGCCATGCCTCGTCCGACGGATCGACCAAGCATGTCTTCCAGCTCGCGGACGGCCATCAGATCGAAGGCGTCCACATGCCTTATGCCGTCCGGGGGTCCGGTCTGCGACCTACACCCCCGGACATTATTGAAGAAGAGCTCGACCGCGTGACGTTGTGCCTGTCCAGCCAGGTGGGCTGCGCCATGGGCTGCACCTTCTGCGCCACGGGACAGATGGGCATCATCCGCAATCTGAGCGCCGCCGAGATCGTGGGCCAAGTGATGGCCATGCTGCTTCATCACGGCCACCCGCCGGACCGGCCCATCAACCTGGTGTTCATGGGCATGGGCGAGCCTCTGCACAACTTCGACCACCTGATGGCGGCTTTCGCCACGCTGACGGACGCCGAGGGCCTGGCCATCCCGCCCCGCCGCATCACGGTCTCCACGTCCGGCCTGGCGAGCGGCATCGAGCGCCTGGGGGCCTTCGCCAAGCGGCCCCGCCTGGCTCTCAGCCTCAACGGCACCACGGACGAGCACCGCTCGCGCATCATGCCCGTAAACCGGGTCTGGAACCTGGAGGCCCTGGCCGCGGTCCTGGGCCGTTTCCCGCTCCAATCCGGCGAGCGCATCACCCTCGAATACGTACTGCTCAAGGGGCATACCGACAGCCAGGAGGATGGCCGCCGCCTGGCCGCCTTCGCCCGGCGCTTCCCCGCCAAGATCAACCTGATCCCCTTCAATCCCCACGAGGGCTCGGGCTTCGAGACGCCCGACGAAGCCCGCATCAGCGCCTTCTGCCAGCTGCTTTCGGATGCGGATCTGCCCGTCAGCGTCCGGCGCAGCCGGGGACAGGACGTAGCCGGCGCCTGCGGCCAGCTGGTGCGCGAGGGCCAGTCCCGGCATCCGAAAACGCGCTGAATCGGTCATGCTGGAGGGGTGTCCTCCACGCCGAGACCCTTTTTTGAAACCCTCCATACCCTGCTCGACGCGGAGGGGGGGATCACGCTGGGCGAGCTGCTGGACGCGGCGGGCGAGCAGACCTACGGCCTGCTGGTGCTGCTGCTGTCCTTGCCGAACCTCATCCCCGGCCTGAACGTGGGCCTCGCCCCCGTGGGCGGCGTGGCGCTCATCGCCCTGGGCGCCCAGCTGGCCTGGGGGCGATCCCATCCCTGGGTGCCTCAGCGGATCCAGGCCCAGCCCATCCACAAGGGCCGCATCAAGGAGGCCCTGGCCAAGCTGGAGTACCAGTTGAACCGCTTCCGGTGGCGCGGGGCCCGACAACGCCCCCTGAATCCCCGCTGGATGGGTGCCCTCATCGCCTGGACAGGATTCCTGCTGGCCATTCCGGTGCCCCTGCCCTTCGGCAACCAGCTCCCGGCCGCCATCCTCTGCCTGCTCGGAGCAGCCCTGCTGGAAGAACGCCCTGCCTGGGCCTGGATCGGCGCCGCGGCGGCCTTCGCCAACACCCTGTACTTCGCCTCCAGCTTCGGCCTCATCGCCCGCGCCTTCCTGAAGGCCTTCCACGCCTTGGTGAAGTGATGCGCATCGATGCCCTCACGCTGTTTCCGGAATTCTTCGAGGCCGCGCGGCTGGGCATCACGGGCCGGGCCTTCCGGGAACTGGGCCAGGCCCTGCATACCCACAGCTACAGGCCCTTTTCCGGGAACACCTTCGGCCATGTGGATGATTCGCCCTTCGGCGGCGGCCCGGGCATGGTGCTGCGTCCCGACGTGCTGCGCGACACCCTGGCCTCCGTGCCCCGGACGGGCGCAGGCCGGGTCATCCACTTCACCCCGGCGGCGCCCCCGCTGACCCACGCCAAGGTGCTGGAGCTGGCGAGGCTGGATCAGCTCATCCTGGTTTGCACTCGGTACGAGGGACTGGATCAGCGGGCGGTGGATCAGCTGGTGGACGAGGAGTTCAGCATCGGCGAGGCCGTGCTCAGCGGCGGCGAATTGCCCGCGCTCTTCCTCATCGATGCGGTCTGCCGGTGGCTCCCCGGCGTGCTGGGCAATGAGGCCTCCGCCGAACAGGACAGTTTCGCCACGGGCCTGCTGGACCACCCCCACTACACCCGTCCCGCTTCCTTCGAGGGCCAGGCGGTGCCCGCGGTCCTCCAGGGGGGCGATCACGGAGCCATCCGCCTCTGGCGCCTGCGGGAGGCCATGGCCCGCACCCGGCGCCTGAGGCCCGACCTCTGGGACGCCTACCTGCGTGACCGGCTGGGGGCCCTGGACCGCCCGGCCCAATGGTGTGCCTGGCAAGTGGAGCACCCCCAGGATTGGGAGCGGCCCAAGCCCAAGGGCTGGAAGGGGTGGAAACGCCAATGAACGCTTCCCTTTCCCCGGCGTTCCGGTAGACTGTTGGACTCCCCGTCTGGGGATTTTCGTGCCATGTCCGCCGATCTCGGTGTGGGACCGCTGGCCCAGGAGCCCACATGAGCCATATCATCGATCAACTCGAAGCCGGCCTGCTTCGCCACGACCTGCCCCGCATCCAGCCCGGCGACACCGTCAAGGTGCACGTGAAGGTGAAGGAAGGCGAAAAGGAGCGCATCCAGCTCTTCCAGGGCATCATCATCGGCATCAAGGGCGGCGGCATGCGCACCTCCTTCACCGTCCGCAAAGTGGCGAGCGGCGTGGGCGTAGAGCGCATCTTCCCCCTGAACAGCCCCACCATCGACAAGCTCGAAGTCATCCGCCACGGCAAGGTCCGCCGCGCCAAGCTCTACTTCCTCCGCGAGAAGCTGGGCAAGGCCGGTCGCCTCAAGGAGCGCCGCACCGAGCGGCCCGAGTAGGTTTTTTCATTCTCTGGAAGGCGCCCGCAAGGGCGCCTTCTTCATGTCGGACCGGACCTCGTTCCTATTTACTAAACCCAATTAGATCTTTATTTCTACAAAATATATCCTCCGAAGCCTACGGCCATTCTTGCCCTTCTGTGGAAGAATGGCTTTGGGCCATCCGGCAGCTCCCTCCGGGGCCCGCTCCCCGGGAGGAAGCATGAAGACTTCATTTCTTGCCGCACTGGCGCTGCTGGCCCCCGCCCTGGCCCTCAAGGCCGAGGCGCCCAGGTACGGCCTGCAGGGCCTGGCCAACATCCCCCTGGGCGATCTCAAGACCTATGTGGACAGCAAGCCCGGGCCCGGCTTCGGCATCCATGGCACCTTCGACTTGAATGACGGCCACATGCTGCGGCCCCGGATGGACTACAGCGTGTTCCCCGAGGCCTCCTTCACCACGGTCAAGCAGAACGCCTCGACCCTCAGCCTCGGTGGCGACTACCTCTACTTCATCGCCGGAAAACCCGAAGGCCTCTACCTCACCGTGGGCGTCTCCGCCGTGCGCTGGTCCTTCGAGCACAAGGACGCCTCCATGGACATCACCACCCGCACCACGAAGGCGGGCTTGGCCGCAGGCGTGGGCTACCAGTGGAGCGCCACCCTGGGCACCGAGGCCCGCTGGCTGCACTCCAGCGTATCCAACACCTTCAAGGCCGACACGCTGCAGGGCGGAGTCACGGTCCGTTTCTGACCGGGCCGGATCAGGGCTTCGCGGCCTCGGACCATTCGGCGGCGCGCACCGCGTCCACCTCGGTCCGGTTGCGGGGATCCGCCAGCCAGGCGGCGGCGAGGCGCATGGCCAGCCGCTGGCCCGCTTCGATGTCCGAGGGATAGTGGACGCCGCCGATCACCCGGTCCACGCCCGCCTGCCGCCCCGCCGCCAGCAGGGCCTCTCGCCGCTCCGGCGCCAGTTCCGCGAGGACGATGCCGAAGATCAGGCCGCGGGTGGCATGGCCGCTGGGATACGAGGGGCTGGTCTCCCGATCGATGGCCGGCTGCACCCGGGCATCCGTGAGGTAGGGCCGCGGCCTCAGGAAATGCTTCTTCAGGCTGTCCGTGACGGCCTTGGTATCCTTGCCCGCCTTGTCGATCAAAGCTGCGGTCTTCGGGAACTGGGCGGCGCTCAGGGGCCGGCCCGAGGCGGCGGCATAAGCCTCCAGCCCCAGCTTCACCTCCGAAGCGGCGCGCGCGATGTCCGCGGGCGTGCGGGTGCGCTGATGCCAGAGCAAGATGGCGATATCCGCCTTGCCCTCGTCGGAACCCACCGCCGGAAAGGGCCCCAGGAAGGCCACCCATTCAGGGGAGGCCGCTGGCTGCTGAGTGGAGACGGGCGCCGTCTGGGCGAAACCAGCCAGCCCGGCCAGGAGGAGCAGACAGCCGATGAGCTTGCGTCGCATGGGGCCTCCGAAGGATTCCGCCCAGTGTGCCCGAGCCCCGCGTCCGAAACCATGGAGCGCCGGTGAACACCTTGCAGCATGCGTGGCAGTTCACCACAGCCTTCGCAGCCTGAACCCACGGAATCCCACGCCCCAACGGGATTCGCGCTTCGGCACAACCCGTGCGTAGCGAGGCCAACGCTCGACTCCCCGAGCCCCCTCAGGAGCTGCCATGCCCCTCACCCGCGGTCTGTACCTGCTTCCACTGGCCCTGGCCGGTCTCACCCTCGCCGCCGGCGAGGATTCCGGAAAGGCGCCGAAGCACAAACGCTGCGATGCCTTCGGCTTCAGCATCCAGGCGGACCAGCCTCTGCGGGACCTGCGGGACAGCCTCGACAATCGCATGGGCTATGGCCTGGGCCTGCAGTGGACCCACGACCACGGCGAGTTCCACGCGAGCCGCACGCGCTTTGAATGGAACACCTTCCCGGAAGGCCATCCCGTGGGACCCGGCAACACCACCACCTACGCCAAGAACCTCACGCTCAGCTTCGACCATCTGTTCCGCCTGAACGAAGGCCCCACGGGAATGTACCTGGTGGGCGGCCTGGGCGGCGTGCGCTGGAGCCTCGACCAGCACACGCCCGCCTATGATTCCAACCTCACCACCACCAAACTGGCCGTGACCACGGGCGTGGGCCTGCAGGTCAACCGACAGTTCACGGTGGAGGGACGCTACGTGTTCAGCGGCATCCAGAAGACCTTCGATTCGAACACCGCGCAGATCAGCGCGGCCTGGCGCTTCTAGACCCCGTACTCCTTCCAACGCCGCGCGACTTTCGCCCGGATCTCCTCCGGGAACACAAGGTCGCGCGGCCACTCGCGCGCGTAGCCGTCCCAGGGGCGGTTCTTGCGGGTGGCGTCGATGCCCACCTTGCTGCCGAAGGCGAAGCGGTCGGCGGCGTGGTCCAGCACGTCCAGGGGCCCTTCGGTGAAGAGCATGTCGCGCTTGGGGTCCACGTTGCTGGTGAGACGGAAGAGCACTTCGTTGAGATCGTGGGGATCGATGTCCTCGTCCACCACCACGATGCCCTTGGTGAACATGATCTGGCCCGTGCCCCAGATGGCGTTCATGACCTTCTGCGCGTGGCCCGGATACTCCTTCTTCATCGACAGGATCACCAGATTGTGGAACGCGCCGGCCGCGGGCAGGTGCATGTCGCGGATCTCGGGCAGCACCATGCGCAGCAGAGGCAGGAAGATGCGCTCCGTGGCCAGGCCCAGGTAGGCGTCCTCCTGCGGGGGCCGCCCCACGATGGTGGCGGGAAACACGGGGTTCTTCCGCATGGTGATGGCTTCCACGTGCAGCACGGGATAGTCGTCGGCCAGGGAGTAGTAGCCCGTGTGGTCGCCGAAGGGGCCTTCGCGCCGCAGCTCGTCGGGATTCACGTAGCCCTCGATGACGATCTCGCTGTCGGCGGGGACTTCCAGATCGTTGGTCACGCACTGGACCATCTCGATGCCCTCGCCCCGCAGGAAGCCCGCGAACATCACCTCGCTGAGGAAGGGCGGCAGGGGCGCGGTGGCCGCGTAGGTCAGGGCCGGATCGCCGCCGAAACTCACGGCCACGGGCATGCGCTCGTCGCGGCCGTAGCCGTGGCGGTTGCGGGCGCCGTCGTGGTGCAGCTGGGTGTGGAAGCCCAGAGTGCGGTCGTCGTAGACCTGCAGGCGGTAGAGGCCCACGTTGCGGTGGCCCGTCTGCTTGTTGCGGGTGTGGCTCATGCCCAGGGTGATGAAGGGGCCGCCGTCCTCGGGCCAGGTGGTGAGCACGGGGAGTTCCGAAAGCCGCACCTGGTCGCCCTTCAGCACGATCTCCTGGCAGATGCCCTTGCGCACGGTCTTGGGCATCCAGTTGGAGACTTCGGCCAGCACAGGCAGCTTGGCCAGCTTCTCGAAAAACCCCGTGCCGGGCTTGGGCATGGCCTCCTGCACCAGCTTCTCGATGCGGTCGGCGATGGCGTCCAGGCCCCGGGGTTCCTGGTCCACCCCCAGCGCCATTTCCATGCGCCTGAGGCTGCCGAAGGCGTTCATGACCACGGGCATGCCGTGGCCCTTGGGGCGCTCGAAGCGAAGGGCCCTGCCGCCCCCGGGCTGCTTGGAGACCTGGTCTGCGATGGCGCCCATTTCCAGGTGCGGATCCACCTCCGGGGTCACCCGGGCCAGTTCGCCCGCGGCTTCAAGTTGCTTCAGGAAGGTTTGGAAATCGCGGCTCATGCGCCATGATCCCACCCCCGTTGGTGCGGCGGAAGCCGCCGTTGGTTCAAAACCCTGGACCCCCGCGTCCCTCCGGGAAGATCCTGAGGACATGCGCCACTGCGCCACTTGGCCCTCGTTCCTTTCCTGGATCTTCCGCTCGGTCATCCTCGGAGCCCTGGTGGGCCTGGGTCTGCATGCGGCGGTGGGCGGCCCGCATGGGAACCCTTTCCAGACCATCGCCATCGGCGTCATTTTCAGCGTGGTGATGTGGGGCGGCTTCCACCTGCTGCCCACGCCCCATGAACGCCTGCCGAGCCACTGGCCCGCGGCCCGGGTGGGGCTCTTCGCCACGGGCTGGATCCTGCTGCTCTACCTCCTTCTGCTGGGCCTTTCCATCGGCCTGGTGCGGGTCTTCACGGGCGTCAACATCGTCCGGTCGCGCCTCGTCCTGATGCTCACCGGCGCCGCCGGGCTGGCGGCCACGGGGGTCATTGCCACCAAGGAGACCGTCGAACACCAGGTCCAGATCCAGCGCGACCTGGCGAAGGCGGAGGCGCGCGCCAGCTTCCTCGGCCTGCAAGCCCAGTTGCAGCCCCATACCCTGTTCAACGCCCTCAACACCATCGCCGCCCTGATCCCTGACGATCCCCGCAGGGCCGAGGAAGCCACGGAGCGGCTCTCTTCCTTGCTTCGCCGCATCCTCGGCGCGCTGGAGCGCCCCACCTGGACCTTGGCGGAAGAGTTCCAGCTGCTGGACCACCTGCTGGGCCTGGAGCGGCTGCGCTTCGGCGATCGCCTGGCCTTCGACCTCGAGCTGGCCCCCGATCTGGCCCAGGAGCCCGTGCCGCCCCTGCTGCTGCTGCCCCTGGTGGAGAATGCCCTCAAACATGGTTTCCGCCCCAGGGTGGGTCCCTGCCGGCTGCGGGTGGTGGCGGCCCAGCGGATCATCCGGGTGGAGGACAACGGCGTGGGCCGGGCTCCCGGCGTCCCCGAAGGCCTGGGGTTGCGCACAGTGCGGGAGCGGCTGGAGGCTGCTGGAGGCAGGCTGGCCTGGCCGGCCGTGGCCGAGGGTTGCACGGCGGAGGTGCGGCTGTGACCGTTTTCCGATACGCCCTCGTCGAGGATGAGCCCCCCGCCCGGGGCCGTCTCAAACGCCTGGTGGCGGAGCTGGCTCCCGGATCCCAATGCGTGGGGGAGGCGGCCGATGGCGAGGCGGGGCTGGCCCTGCTCGCGCGGCTTCAAAAAGAAGCGCCAGACCTCCTCTTTCTCGACATCGAATTCCCGCCAGAAGGCGCCTTCGGCCTCCTGCGCCGCGCGAAGGAGCTGGGTCTGGCCCTGCCCGCCCTGGCCTTCGTGACCGCCTACGACCAGCATGCCGTGGAGGCCTTTCGCTGGGCCGCCTGCGACTACCTGCTGAAGCCCGTGGAACGGGCGAGGCTGGGAGAAACCTTGGCGCGGGTGAACAGGGGCAGGCTCACCCCTGCCCTCGCACCAGTCCCGGATCTGGGACTGCTCCTACAGGCCCTGGAGGCCACCCGCAGGCAGGCCATGCCAGAGCGATTCACCGTGCTGGTGAAGGGCCGGATCCTCGTGCTGGCCTGGGCCCAGGTGAGCCACCTGCGCACGGAGAACCGCCTGCTCTTCGTGCACACGCCCGAAGGGCGCTACGTCCTGGACCGCAGCCTGGACGAGCTGGAAGGCCTGCTGGCGCCGCGCTTCATCCGCACCCACCGTTCGGCCATGGTGGCCCTGGACGCCATCCGCGAGCTGGCGCCCGATCCCGGTGGCACCGGGGAGCTTCGGCTGCAGGACGGCTCCCGCCTCCCCGTGAGCCGCGACCGCATGGCCGAGCTCCGGGCGCGGCTGGGGCAGGGCTGACCGCCCTTCGGGAGATCCCCTCCGCCGTTGGTGCGTTCGCCGGCGCGGCCCGGAGGCCCCGGGCCCAGTCTGGCGCAGGCCTTCCGCCGCCCGGAGTCTTCGATGCGATCGTTGCCATCCCTCCCTTGCGCCGCCCTGTTCCTTCCGGCCTTCATCGCCCCGGCCCAGGAACCCAGCCTCCCCGCCCTGCTGGCCCGGCTCCAGGCCCTGTCCACGGACCAACTCCGGGGTCTTCAGGCCCGGCTGGCCCTGGATCCCGCCCCCGCGGACAAGAAGGCCTACCACGAGCTGCACCTCGCCTACGCGCTCGCCAGCCGCCTCCAGAAGGAGGATCCGAAGACCGCCGAGCAGCTCACGGACCGTGCCCTGAAATCCCATGAGGCCTCCCGGGATCCGGAGATCCAGATCCTGATGGGCGCCTTCCTGGGCCTGAAGATCGGCTTCTCGCCCATGTCGGCCATGGTGCTCAGCCCCAAGGCCATGGGCCGCTTCGAACGGGCCCTGGCCCAGCAGCCAGGCAACCCCCGGGCCCTCCTCTTCAAGGCCATCCACACCCTCCACATGCCGGCCTTCGTGGGCGGCGGAGCCGAGGCCGCCCTGCCCCTGGCCGAAGAAGCCGCGCGCCGAGCGGCGGCGGAACCCGCCCCCGCCGATCCCTGGGCCCCTGCCTGGGGGCGGGTGGAAAGCCTGGGCTGGCTGGCCTACATCCAGGCCAAGGCGGGCAAGCCGGCCGAGGCCCGCGCTACGGCCAGCCGGGCCCTGGCCCTGGATCCCGGCAATCCCTTCGTCACCCGCCAGGTGCTGCCCCTCCTGAAGGACCTGGCTTCATGAGCCTCGTGGCCCTGATCCAGGCCGCCGTGGAATTGACGGGGGTGGTGCTGGGGCCGGGCGGCCTGCCCCTGCCCAGGGCCTTGGTGACCGTGGGGGACCGCCAGGTTCAAACCGACGCCCAGGGCCGTTTCCGGCTGGCCCTGCCCGGGCCCGGACTGGTGGCGGTGCGCATCACGGCGCCCGGCATGGAGGCCCAGACCCGCGAAGGCCGGCCCGGCGAACCGCTTCAGGTGCTGCTGAGCCCCGCCCCCCAGGGCGCGGTGGTGGAGGTGGTGGAGGGCAGCGGCTACAGCAGCCAGGAGGGCACCACGTCCACGCTGTCGCGCATGGACATCTACACCACGCCCGGGGCCGCCGCCGACGTGCTCCAGGCCGCCAAGGGCCTGCCCGGCGTGAGCAATGCCAGCGAGGGGGCCGAACTCTTCGTGCGGGGCGGCAAGCCCGAAGAGGTGGGGCTGTGGCTCAACGGCGGCCGCCTCACCCGCCCCTTCCATCACCCCAGCACCCAGGGCGGCATCTTTTCGGCCGTGGACACGGCGCTGGTGACCCGCGTGGATTTCGTTCCCGGCGCCTTCTCGGCCCGCTACGGCGATGCGCTGTCAGCGGTGCTGGACATTTCCACGGACCAGCCCTCGCCCAAATCCACCCAGGCCCTCATGCTCACCCTGCCCACCCAGGGGTTCTCCCTGGAGCGCCCCGTGGGCGAATCGGTGTTCCGGGCCTCGGCGCGGCGCTCGGATCCCGTCCTCCTCGACAGGTGGTACGGCCTCGCCTCCACCTTCGAGGAATCGCCCCTTTCCCACGATGTCCAGCTGAACTGGCAGCAGCCCCTGGGAAACGGCCGCCTGGCGGCGACGGGGCTTTTTTCCAAGGACCACCTGGCCACCGACGTGACCATCGCCAACCTCAAGGACAGCTACCGCAACCAGAGCGAGACACGCTTCGGCGCCCTCCAGTGGAACGGCGCCCTTGGCGAGCGGGTGGGCCTCACCCTCGCGGCCTCCGGGAGCGCCTCCCGCCTGGCCTGGACCTTCAACCAGTGGGGCATCAGCCAAGACGAGCGGAACCGCTCCGCCCGTGCCGAGCTCACCCTGCCCTTCGGGGAGGATTTCACCCTCGAAGGCGGGGCCGATCTGGACCGGGGCCGGGTGGATCCCACGGGCCAGGTTCCGGCGGACCTCAGCAACTGGAACCCCGCCTCGGGCGCCAGGATCTTCGCCTACGGCTTCAATCCCAGCCGGGACGGCGCCTATCTGACGGCCCGGCTGCGCCTCAGCCCCAGCTGGGGCCTATCCCTGGGCGGCCGCACGGACCACTACGGGCTGATGCATGAAACCACCCGGGACCTGCGGGGCACCCTCTCCTGGCTCCTCCGGGAAGGGCTCACCTTTCGTCTGGCCGGCGGCAGCTTCCACCAGGCCCCGCCCGCGGACCGCATCGACCCCCACGCCGGCAACCCCAACCTGCGGGTGATGCGGGCCACCCACGCCCTGGTCTCGCTGGATGCGGCTTGGAAGGGGGAGGCCGCCTGGAACCTGCGGGTGGAGGCCTACCGCAAGGACTACGACCGGCTGGTGGCCAACGACCCGGTGCGGCGGTACAGCTCCGCGGGCCGGGGCTACGCCCAGGGGCTGGACCTGCTCCTGAAGGCCACCCTCCCGCGGTGGCGGGGCTGGATCGGCTACGGCTACCTCGACACGCGGCGCAAAGAGGAGAAGCAGCTGGTCCTCGGTCCGGTGCCCACCAGCGTGCCCCACAACCTCACGGTGGTCTCGGCCCACACCCTGGCCCCGGGCTGGGAACTGGCGGCCACCTTCCGCTACGCCAGCGGCCCCACGGTCACGCCTGTCCTCGGAGCCACCCCCAATCCCGGCGGAGGCTGGGATCCGGTGGAGGGCCCGGTCTACGGGGACCGGCTTCCGGTCTACCACCGGCTGGACCTCCGGCTGACCCGCCTGTACCGGGCCGGCCCCTTCACGGGCGCTGCCTTCGCCGAGGTCATGAACCTGCTCAACCGCCACAATGTCACCGCCTACACCTACTCCGCCGACTTCAGCCAGCGCTCGGTGAACGAAAGCTATTTCAGCCGCCGCATCCTCGTGGCGGGCCTGACCCTCTCCTGGTAGCCCCGGCAGGAATTTTCATTGAGCCGGAAGGGTTTTCCCCGCATACTGGGAGGCCTTGCCCTGGCCATGGGCTTTCAAGCGCGTCCGACGGACTGCCGCCCATGCGCCCCAAAACAAAGAGGTTTTCATGTACGCAATCATCAAGACCGGCGGAAAGCAGTACCGCGTCTCTGAAGGCGATGTCATCCGCGTGGAGACGCTGGAGCAGGAGGCCAAGCAGGCCGTCACCTTCGATCAGGTGCTCCTTATCGACAACAACGGCGATCTGAAGGTGGGCAAGCCTGTCGTGGCCGGCGCCAAGGTCGAAGCCGAAGTCATCACCCATGACCGCGCCAAGAAGGTGATCATCTTCAAGAAGAAGCGCACCACCACCTACCAGCGCACCCAGGGCCACCGCCAGAACTACACCGAGGTCCGCATCAAGGCCATCAAGGCCTAGTGCTGTCCGGGGGTTCCCCTCGCAACGCATGCGTTGTGAGGGCCTAAGGGCGCACAGCGCGCACACCCCCAACTCCGATGCTCACGCGGGTGAAACCCGCGCCCGCATCACTCCCTCTTCCCGATCCACGACATCCAGATTTTGCAGAGGTAATTCCATGGCTCACAAAAAAGGCGTAGGTTCCAGCCGCAACGGTCGCGATTCCCATTCCCAGCGCCTTGGCGTGAAGGAGTTCGGTGGCGAGCAGGTCACCGGCGGCTCCATCCTCGTCCGCCAGCGCGGCACCAAGTTCAAGGCCGGCATCAATGTCGGCATGGGCAAGGACCACACCCTGTTCGCCCTCATCGACGGCAAGGTGCGCTTCCAGGACAAGGGCCAGAGCGGCCGCTTCATCCACATCGATCCCATCGAGGGTTGATGCCGTCCGGGGGTTCCGCGCTGCGCGCACACCTCCGGAGCCCCCTCGCACAGGCCGGGCAAAGCCCGGCCTGTGCTCATTCCACACCCACCAGGAAGTGAAGACCCACCATGTTCCTTGACCAAGTCCAGCTCCGCGTCACTGCCGGTCACGGCGGCGCCGGCGCCATGAGCTTCCGCCGCGAGAAGTTCGCCCCCGAGGGCGGACCCGATGGCGGTGACGGCGGCAAGGGCGGCTCCATCACCCTCCGGGCCAACCGGGCCCTGAACACCCTCAATCCCTTCCGCCAGAAGCGTGATTTCACCGCCGAGCGCGGCCGCCAGGGCGAGGGCTGCATGCGCCACGGCTGCGATGGCGCCGACATCCTCCTCGAAGTGCCCCTGGGCACCGTGGTGAAGGATGGCGAAACCGGCGAGGTGCTGGCCGAGCTGCTGGCCGATGGCGAAGATGTCTGCGTGGCCCGCGGCGGCCGCGGCGGCCTGGGCAACACCAACTTCAAGAGTTCCACCAACCGCACGCCCCGCCACCACCAGCCCGGCGAAGAAGGCGAGGCGCGGATCCTCGATCTGGAGCTGAAGCTCATCGCGGACGTGGGTCTGGTGGGCTTTCCCAACGCGGGCAAGAGCACCCTGGTGAGCCGCCTCAGCGCCGCCCGGCCCAAGATCGCCAACTACCCCTTCACCACCCTGGAGCCCCAACTCGGCGTGGTCAGCCTCGACCGCTTCGGCGGCGACCTGCTGGACAGCTGGGTGATCGCGGACATCCCCGGCCTCATCGAAGGCGCCGCCTCCGGCGCGGGCCTGGGCATCCAGTTCCTGCGCCACGTGGAGCGCACGCGCATGCTGCTGCAGCTCGTCGACCTCTCCGATCCCGTCGAAGAGCCCGCCGACGCCATCCGCATCATCGAAGGCGAGGTGCAGGCCTTCAGCCCCGTGCTCGCCGCGAAGCCCCGCTGGCTGATCGGCACCAAGCTGGACGCGCTGCAGGACGACACCCGCCGCCTGGCCTTCGAGGCCCTCTGCGCGGAGCGCGGCCAGACGCCCATCTTCATTTCCGGCGTCACCGGCGAGGGGCTCCGGGAATTGGCCTTCGCCGTGAACGAGGCCCTCAAGGTGGATGCCGGCCTCAAGACGGCCGCTCCCAAGGGCGAGGCCTGGTAGTGCGCGTCGGCCTTCTCGGTGGCGCCTTCAACCCCCCGCACGAGGGTCATCTCAAGCTTGCCCGTCTGGCCCTGGAATGCCTGGCCCTGGATGAGCTTCGCTTCGTGCCCACGGCCCTGAGCCCCCACAAGCCCGACCCCGGCGGCCCCGGGGCCGGGGCGCGGCTGCGCCTGCTGGCGGACGCGCTGGCGGACCTGGATCCGCGCTGCCGCGTGGAGCCGTTGGAGATCCAGCGGGGCGGGACCAGCTATACCGTGGACACGCTGGAGGCATTGGCGGAGCGGGAGCCGGGCCAGTCCTGGATTCTCGTCATGGGCAGCGACCAGTTGCCCGGCCTGCCCGCCTGGCGGCGCCCGGAGCGGGTCTTCCAGCTGGCCTCCGCCGCGGTGGCCCTGCGCCCCGGAGCGCCCTTCGAGGCGCCCAAAGTTCCTGGGCTGAAGGCCTGCCCGGCCTGGAGCGGCGGCCCAGGCGAGCTGGTGGCCCTGCCCGCCACAGAGCTGGACCTGGCGTCCACCGACCTGCGGTCCCGCCTGCAGGCCGCGCCGGAGGAAGACCCGGCAGGATTACCCCCCCAAGTTCTCCGTACCATCCGCACCGAAAACCTGTATCGTTAGCCTGCTCTGGAGCCCGCATGACCCTTGATTCCCGGCTCGCGACCGTCGTCGACGCCGCCCGGTCCAAGAAAGCCTTCCGCATCCGACTCGTGGACGTGACCGGCATTGCCAGCTTCACCGACACCCTGGCCTTCATGAGCGGCGGCAGCGACCGCCAGAACCGCGCCATCGCTGAGGCGGTGGAAGAGGGCCTGAAGCTGTCCGGCGAACGCCCCATCTCGCGGGAGGGCGGGACCAACGGCAACTGGATCCTGTTGGACTACGGCAACCTCGTCGTGCACGTCATGGACGAGGAGACGCGCCGCCACTACAACCTCGAAGGCCTTTGGAACGCAGGCATCGAGCTGGAACTGCCCGAAGAAATCAACCCCGCCCTCGGCGCCCGCCCGTAGGAGAAGACCTCCATGTCCGCCACCTTGATCAATCCCTATGAAGCGATGCAGGCCCGCCTCCGAGTGGCGGCCCAGCTTTATGGCTTGGACGACGCGCTGTTCAAGGTCTTCATGGCCACCAACCGCTCCATGATCGTGAGCCTGCCGGTGCTCATGGACAACGGGCACTGGGAAGTCTTCACCGGATACCGCGTGCAGCACAGCACGGCGCGCGGCCCCGCCAAGGGGGGCATCCGCTACGACCTGAACGTCAGCCTCGATGAGATCAAGGCCCTGGCGGCCTGGATGACCTGGAAGACTGCCGTGGTGGACGTGCCTTTCGGCGGCGGCAAGGGCGGCATCGTCTGCGACCCCAACCGACTGAGCCTGGGCGAGAAGGAACGCCTCACCCGCCGCTACGTCGCTGAAATCATGGACATCATCGGGCCCGACCGCGACGTGCCCGCCCCCGACATGGGCACGGACGCCCAGACCATGGCCTGGGTGCTGGACACCTATTCCATGCACGTGCGCCGCACGGAAAACGCCGTCGTCACGGGCAAGCCCCTGGGCCTGGGCGGCAGCCTGGGCCGCAACGAGGCCACGGGCCGGGGCGTGCTCATCACCGCCCGCGAAGCCATGCAGCGCCTGGGCAAGCCCCTGGCGGGCGCCACCGTGGCCATCCAGGGCTTCGGCAACGTTGGCAGCCAGGCGGCCCGCCTGCTTCACGAAGCCGGAGCCCGCGTGGTGGCCGTCAGCGATCTCAAGGGCGCCATCAGGAACGACCGCGGCCTCGACATCCACGCACTGATGAAGCATGCCGCGGAGGCCAAGACGGTCACCGGCTTCAAGGGTTCCGAGCCCATGGAGCCAGCCTCGCTGCTCACCCACGCGGTGGACATCCTGGTGCCCGCCGCCACCGAGAGCCAAATCACGGAGCACAACGCCGCCCAGGTGCGGGCCAAGATCATCGTGGAGGGCGCCAACGGCCCCACCACGCCCGAAGCCGATCCCATCCTCCTGGAACATGGCGTCCTCGTGGTTCCCGACATCCTGGCCAATGCGGGCGGCGTCACCGTCAGCTACTTCGAGTGGGTGCAGAACCGCCAGGGCTTCTACTGGCGCGAGCGCGAAATCAACGAGCGCCTGGTGGACTACATGACCCACGCCTTCCAGGCCACCTTCGCCACCACCGACAAGTACAAGACCAATCCCCGCATCGGCGCCTATATCCTGGCCCTGGACCGGGTGGCTCAGGCCATGCGGTACCGTGGCTTCTACGCCTGAGGCCAACCCCACCTCCAACAAACGCGGCGGCCCATCCATGGCGTCCATCCCTCGCCGGATCCTCCCGGCCCTCATCTTCGCGGGCGCCCTGTCGGCCCAGACCCCCATCGGGATGCTCATCTCCGAGCAGTCCCGCAGCGCCTTCAGCACCGCGGGCGCCGGGGCCAGGGCCATGGGCCTGGGGGGCGCCTTCATCGCCGTGGCCGACGACGCCACGGCGGTCTCCTTCAATCCGGCGGGCCTGGCCCAGCTGCTGGCGCCGGAGGTGAGCCTGGTGGGCCGGGGCCTGCAGCGGAAGGTGGGCTACGAGGATTTCGAAACCGTGGGCCGGCGCCGGGTGCTGGCCGTGAGCGACGCCCTCGCCAGCAGCACCCGCTTCGATCCCCTCTTCGCCTCGGCCACGGCCCCCGTGCGTCTGGGCGGCCGCAATCTGGTGCTCCAGCTTTCCATCCAGCGGGTCTACGCCCTCGGCGAGCACGACAGCCGCGTCCTCCACGAAGACCCGGTGGCTCCCGGCAGCGGGGTGCCCAGCCTGCTGGAACAGAACATCAGCCAGTCCGGCCAGATCGACCGCTATTCCCTGGCCGCAGCCTACGAAGTGTCCCAGCGCCTCCTCATCGGCCTGGGCTACAACCGCTGGCGGGGCCGCTGGGAGATCAGCTCCTCCAGCCACCGCACCTCCGCCGCCCGCAGCACCTCAGTGGGCTTCCACCAGGCCAACGCCATGGAGGGCGACAATTTCAACTTGGGGCTCATCTGGCGCTGGCCCACCTGGAGCCTGGGGCTGGTGCGCCACACGGGTTTCCACGCCGACTACAGCTTTGCCACCGAAGTCACATCCGACATCACCGCCCTGAATCTCAGGACCCCCTGGGTGCAGACCGGCCTGCATTGGCCCGCGGGCACCGGCATTGGCTGGGCCTACCGTCCCAAAGAGCAGTGGCTCATCACGGCGGACGCGGTGCAGACGCTGTGGTCCACCGCCCGCTACATGTCCCCGTCCCCCATCCTGAACGGGCGCAGCTTCTTCGATTTCGAGCGGGGCGGCCGCACCCCCAACGCCACCACGGCGCACCTGGGCGTGGAGTACCTGTGGCTCACCCGGAACGATTCCGTCATCCCCTTGCGCGCGGGGCTCAGCCGCGAACCCCAGCCCCTCGTGGACGGCCTCACCGGCGAACAGCGCGTGTTCTACCGGGCGGCCCTGGGCAGCGGCTTCAAGCGGGGCAACACGGGGGTGGACATCGCCTACTGCTACGGCTGGTCCCGGCGCCGGGCCTCGCAGTTCCTGGAAGTGGACCAGCTCCTGTCCAAGACGCCGCCCACGTCCGTGGGTGTTGAACGCATCCAGGAGCATCGGGTGGATGTGTCCTTCATCTACAAATTCGACCGCCAGCCCGTAGACCGCGCCCTGCGCTACCTCTTCGTCGGGGACTGACCGTGCGGTGGACGCTCCTTCTTCTGGCCGCGCCCCTGGTCACCCAGCAGCAGCCCACCTTCCACGCGGCCTGGCAGGATGGCCTCGACGCCGAACGCGCCGGGCGCTGGGCCGAGGCTCTGGCCGCCTACCGGCGCGCCCGGGAGCTACGGCCAGCGGCGGCGGCCCGGATCGTCATCTACGGCAACAACCTGCTGCTGGGATACTACCCCCGCACCCGGATTGCCCGCTGCCTGCTGGAGCTCGGCGATTCAGCGGGCGCCGAGGCGGAACTGCGCCAGGCTCAGGCCGAACCCTTGGCGGAACGCGAGACCGTGGCCCGGCGCATCCGCGAACAGCGCCTGCGCGCGCTCCCCGCCCAGCCCCCGCCGCAGGCCCCTGTCCCCGAGCGCGAAAACCCGTCACCACCGCCTGGAACGGCAGCGCCGCCCAGGGCTGTCCTCAAGGAGCCTCCCCCCGAACCCCTGCGGGAGCCCGCGCGGCAGCCCCTCCAGGAGGTTCCACCGCAGCATTCCGAGGCGCCCTCCGAAACGCTGCGGCCTGTTCCGCCTCCAGCGGCCACCCAGCCTCCGGGCGCGGCGGCCCCGCCCCGGGCTCCCTATCTGCCGCCCCCTCCGGAGGCTCCCCGCCCCTTGCCCTGGCTTCCAGCCGGCCTGGGGGCCGCGGCCATGCTGGCCCTCGCCTGGGGTTGGACCCGGCGCTCCTCCCGGAAGGTGCGGCTGCGGCCCTCCGGCCGGATGGCTCCGGCCTATACGCCCGGCGCCCTGCCAGAGACCGTGGGCCCCTACCGCATCAATCGCCTGTTGGGCCGGGGCGGGTTCGCCGACACCTTCTTGGCCCATCATGAGCTCAGCGGACAGGAGGTCGCCCTGAAGGTGCCGCACCTGCACCGCTCCGACGACCCCGAGTTCAGGGCGCGCTTCCACCAGGAGGCCCGGCTGGGCGCCCTTCTGGTCCATCCCCACCTGGTGCCCATCCTCGATCCGGGCCAGGAGGGCGGCCGCCCCTACCTGGCCATGGAATACCTCCGCGGCCAGGGCCTCGACGAGCGGCTGGGGCAGGAGGGCGCGCTGCCGCTGGCGGAGGCCCTCGGCATCGCCCGGGCCGTGGCCGAAGCCATGACCCACGCCCACACCCATGGCGTGGTGCATCGCGACCTCAAACCCGGCAACATCATGCTGACGGACCAGGGGCCCAAGATCATGGATCTGGGCATCGCCCGGGTGATGGACTCGGCCACGGTCACCTCCACCTACGCCTTCCTCGGGACGCCCCTCTACGCGGCGCCCGAGGCCCAGCTGAAAACCCATGTGGGCCCGGCGGCGGACCGGTACAGCCTGGGCGTCATCCTCTACCACATGCTCACGGGCGAGCCGCCCTTCACGGGAGAGACGCCCTTCGAGATCCTGCACCGCCACCGCACGGAGGCGCCTGCGCCTCCGTCCCGGCTCCGGCCCGGGGTGCCTCCGGCAGTCGAACGTCTGGTGCTGCGGCTGCTGGACAAGGAACCCGACCAGCGCCCCGAGGACAGCGAGATCCTCCGGGTTCTCGCCGAAGCGGCTGACAGCATCAGCGTGACATCAACCGAAACGCCGCCGGGTTGACCACCATCAGGGGGGCCCGCTGCCTCATGGAGGGGCGCAGGGCCGAGGCCGCCGAAGGCAGGACTGTGCCCGCAGGATGCAGGCTGGGATTGGCTTCCCACCAGCCGGGCTCCACCAGCGCCAGAACGGGCTGCTCCGCGGCCAGCGCCCCGGCCAGGGACAGGGCGTCATCCATGGGCGGCAGATGGTGGCGCAGGCGCAGGCTGGCAAAGCCCATCTGCGTTTCCGAGAGGCTTCCCGCCACCACCCGGACCCCTTCCCGCTCCCAGCGCTGGGCCACCGCGTAGGGGTCCGCCAAGGGGCGCCAGACTTCCTTATCCCACTGGGGCACGGCGAAGATCAGGAAGATGACGAGGAAGCCCGCCCATTGGGTCATGCCCAGATCCAGGGCCCCCGGGAAATCGCGGCGCCAGAGCAGGCGCAGCGAGATCACGCTGAGCGCCAGGGAGAGCAGCGACATGGCCAGGGCCGCCGACCAGTGCAGGTTCGCCCGGTCCATCACCACCCAGGGGAAGCCCACGCCCAGGATGCCTACCAGGAAGAACGTGAGCCCCAGCACCGTCATGAGGGTGCGGTCCACCCGCCGCCGGGCCCGGGGCACGCGTGAATCCAGCCACAGCGCCGCATGCAGGTAGGTGATTGGGAAGATGGGCAGGATGTAGACCATGCGCTTTTCTGCGGAAAAGGAGAGCAGCAGCAGGATCAGCCCGAAGGAAAGGGGCAGGAAGTAGGTGCGGGGGGAGAGGTGGTGGCGCCGGTGGCGGGGGAAGGCCGACCAGAGCGCCGCGCCCCAGATGGCCAGCCAGGGCAGGAGGTTGCCGGGCACCCGCTGCGCGTAGAACAGGAAGGGCTCCACATGCTCGCCCAGCCGCCCGGTGCGGGGCACCAGGCCGGGATCCGCCAGAAAGCGCCCCAGGGTGTTGCGCAGGAAGACTTCCACCAGGAATTCCCTTCCGCCCCGCAGCGCCAGCGGAACCACCCATCCCGCGGCCAGGCCCGCCGCCGCGGCCATGCCCCAGTTCGGCCTCAGAAAGGTCCGCAGCAGGGCGGGGTTCCGTTCCAGCAGCAGGGTGATGGCCAAGGGGAGTGCCACCAGCACCGGGCCCACCGGGCCTTTGACGAGGAAGGCGAAACCAAGGCTGGTCCAGAACCAGGGCACCCAGCGCGCGCGGTAGGCCGGTTCCACCAGGGAGAGGAAGGCCAGGCCCAGGCTGAAACTCACGGCGGCCGTGAGGGCCATGTCCACAATGGCCATGTGGCCCACCTGGAAGAACAGCACGCCCGTGGCCACCATGAAGCCCGCCCAGCCGCCGGCGCGGGCGGAGCTGAGCCGCCAGCCCAGGAAGCTGATCCAGGCCACCGTCGCCAGGCTCAACAGGGCCGAGGGCAGGCGGAGGGCCCAGGGCTCGAAGCTGCCGGTGGCCCGGCACACCAGCGCGCCCAGGGCATAGAAGAGCGGCGGCTTTTCCAGGTAGGGCTGGCCGTTCAGGGTGGGCACGATCCAGTCCCCGCTGCTGGCCATCTCGCGGATGATGCCCGCCACATAGGGCTCGTGGTAGTCCCACAGCTCGTGGTTGTGGAGCCCCAGCCCGAAAAGGAGCATGGCCGCCAGGAGCGTCCAGAGCAGCGTCCGCCAGCCCAGGATGCGCCGTCCGCTCACCTTGAGGGTCACCGTCATGTGGGCCTGAAAAGGGGTTTTCAGCATGGAGATCCAGTCTATCCCGGACCAGACGGCCGCTGAGGGCTACCATGGAGCATCCCCCGGAACATCCCCCCGCCCCAGGAGTGGCCGTGGCCCGCACGCGTTTCCAGGATCCCTCCTCTGCCGTTCCCCTCCGCGCCCTGCCTGCGGCGGCCCTGAGGGCCGTGTGGGCGGAGGGCTACACCGGGCGTCAGTTCAAGCGGGATCTGTCCGCCGGTTTTCTGGTGGGCATCGTGGCCCTGCCCCTGGCCATGGCCTTGGCCATCGCTGTGGGCGTGCCGCCCCAGCAGGGGCTCTACACGGCCATCATCGCGGGTTTCCTCGCGGCCCTGCTGGGCGGCTCCCGCGTGCAGGTGGCCGGGCCCACGGCGGCCTTCATCGTGGTACTGGCCCCGCTCTATGCGACCTTCGGCATGTCGGGCCTGCTCCTGTCCGGCCTGCTGGCCGGACTGATGCTCATCGGCATGGGCCTGCTGCGCATGGGCAGGCTCATCGAGTACATCCCCTTCCCCGTGACCACGGGCTTCACCTCGGGCATCGCCACCGTCATCGCCCTGTTGCAGATCAAGGACCTGCTTGGGCTGAAGCTGGAAGGCCATCCCGACCATTTCATGGAGCGGCTGGCGGCCATGCTTCGGGCCGCCCACACCGCCTCTCCTTGGGAACTGCTCATCGGCCTGGCGACCTTGGCCATCCTGCTGGGGCCCCGGCTGCCGAAGCGCCGTCTGGCCCGGCTGCCCAAGTGGCTTCGCAAGATCCCTCCGCCGCTTCTGGCGCTGCCCCTGATGGCTCTGGTGGCCTGGGCCCTGGGGCGCTGGGTTCCAGGATTCGCCGTGGACACCATCGGCACGCGTTTCCATACCCTCGTGGGCGGGCAGATGGTGGCGGGCATTCCCCAGGTGCTGCCCTCCTTCCATTGGCCCTGGCGCCTGCCCGGTCTGGACGGCCAGCCCTCGGGCCTGAGCCTGGGCACTGTGCGCATGCTGCTGCCCAGCGCCTTCACGGTGGCCATGCTGGGCGCCATCGAATCGCTGCTCTCGGCCGTGGTGGCCGATGGCATGGCCCGCACCCGGCACGATCCGGACGCCGAACTGCTGGCCCTGGGCGTGGGCAATGTCGTCGTGCCCTTCTTCGGCGGCATCGCCGCCACGGGGGCCATCGCCCGGACCGCCACCAATTTCCGCTTCGGCGGCCGCACGCCCATCGCGGCCATGACGCACGCCCTGACCATCCTGCTGGCCATCCTGATCCTGGCGCCCCTCATCCGCTTCCTGCCCATGGCCAGCCTGGCAGCCCTGCTGCTGCTGGTGGCCTGGAACATGTCCGAGGCCGAGCATTTCTTCCACACGGTGCGGGTGGCTCCGAAAAGCGATGTGGCGGTGCTGCTCACCTGCTACTTCCTGACCGTGGTCTTCGACATGGTCATCGCCGTCATCGTGGGCATCGTGCTCGCCTCGCTTCTCTTCATGCGGCGCATGGCCCACGTCTCCGAGGGCCACGTGACCCGCCCGGACCACCGGGCTCTGCCGGGGCCCCTGCCCGAGGGCGTGGTTATCTATGATCTCTCCGGGCCCCTTTTCTTCGGCGCCGCCGAACGCGCGCTGAACGCCATGCGGGCCATCGGCGCCGAGGTGCGCGTCATCATTTTCCGCATGGAGCAGGTCCCCAGCGCCGATGTGAGCGGCCTGGTCGCCATGGAAGGCGTCCTCCGCGAAATGGAGCGGCAGCGCATCAAGGCCATCTTCGTGGGCCTGCACGGCCAGACCCGGGAGGTCTTCGAGCGCGGCGGGCTCCAGGACAAGGAGGGCGAAGTGGCCTTCTGCGCCACCATGGTCGACGCGTTCAAAGTGATGAACGCGCGGCTGCACACCTACCGGCGGCGGGACCTTGGCCCCATCCGCTTCCAGGTGCTGCACCGCGAGAAGACCCGGGCGGCGGCTTTGCGCCCGGCAGATCCGAAGATTTGATGCCTGGAACGTGCTGACGGTCACAAGGGTGTTGAATATTCTGCGACCAGAAGTTCAAATTGTTCAGCTCTTACCAACACGGAAATGCCAGGCCGTCCACTCCCCTTGAATGCCCCGGCGAAGAGGGATCGTGCTCCAGTCACCTGGGAAGCGATCCCTCCTCTTCTCCCATCCCCCCGCAGCACCCCCCCGCGTTTCCGGCGGTTCCTTACGCCTGCCCCAGGAGACTCTGCCCATGACGTCCCACAGCAGACCATTCTTTCTCGCCAGCGCGCCGGCGTTCCTGAGGCGCGGCTTGGCCGCGCTTCTGCTGCTCGGCATGGGCGCCCAGCGGGCGGCGGCCATGCCTCCGCCCACCGCGGCCATGCTCAAGCGCTACCGGGAGGACGGCACCCTCCAGCAGCGCATCGCCTTCGCCAAGGAGATCGGCAACCACAGGGCGGATCCGCAGCTGCTCCAGGATGCCCAGCGCCGGATGCAGGAGCTGGCCAGCGCCCATGGGGTGAACCTCCCCGCTTCCACCCTTGCGCCCACGCCGCCCTCCGCCTGGCGGGGACTCCCCACCAAGGGCTCGCCCAAGATGTTCATCCTGATGATCGATTTCTCGGACTATCCGGCGGATCCGGTGAACACGCTGTCCGCGGTGGCCTCGCGGGCCTTCGGGGATGGAGACGGCGTGCAGCCCGCCCCCTACGAAAGCCTGAAGAGCTACTACTACCGCTCCTCCTACGGGCAGCTGACCATCTCCGGCAACGTCCTGGGCTACTACCGCCCCGCCTACACCCGGGCCAGCATGGGAGCCTCGCCCACCGTCGCCCAGCGCCAGAACCTCATCAAGGAGGCCCTGCAGGCGCAGGCGGCCGCGGGCCATGATTTCAGCCAGTACGACAACAACGCCTCCGGCAAGATCGACTACTTCGCCGTGCTGTGGACCGGACCCGACACCGGCTGGTCCAATTTCTGGTGGGCCTATCAGACCAGCTGGAACAACAGCACCACGCCCCTCACGCTGAACGGCAAGACGCTGGGCAAGTACGTGTGGCAGTGGGTCTCCAACAAGGACTATCCCACCCGCAACGCCCCGGCCTTCGATCCCAAGGTGCTCATCCACGAGACCGGCCACGCCCTGGGCCTTCCCGACTACTACGACTACGATGCCGCCGTCGGCCCCAAGGGCGGCCTGGGACGGCTCGACATGATGGACGGCAACTGGGGCGACCACAACTGCTTCAGCAAGTTCCTGCTGGACTGGATCACCCCCGCCGTCATCACCAGCTCCGCCACGGGGCAGAGCCTCCTCTCCTCCGGGGACCACAAGGACAACAGCTCCTTCATCCTCATGGACACCAATCCCGGGGGCGCCTTCGGCGAGTACTTCATGGTCCAGAACCGCCAGCGGGTGGGCAACGACACCCCCTACCCCGCGGATGGCCTCCTGATCTGGCACGTGGATTCCCGGTTGGATCCGGCCAAGAACAACACCAACTACCTCTACGACAACTCCTACACGGACCACAAGCTGCTGCGGCTCATGGAGGCGGACGGCCTGGAAGAGATCGAGACCTTCAGCACCCAGGCCAATGCAGGCGACTACTGGACCGCGGGAAAGACCTTCGGGCCATCCACCCTCCCGGGCAGCAACCGCTATGACGGCTCCTTCACCAAGCTGGGCGTCCGGAACATCTCCGCGGCCAGTTCCTCCATGACCCTGGATGTCTTCCTGGTCACGGACAGCACCCCTCCGACCGGAAGCCCTTCCACGCCCACCGCCACCACCGCCCAGGACACCCTCACCTACACCTGGACTGTCGGCACCGCCGCAGATGCTGATTCGGGCATCGCCGGCTATCGCCTGCAGGTGGGCACCACGCCCGGAGGGAACGACGTCTTCGACTCCCTGGTCGGCAACGTCCACGCCTGGACCGTGAAGGACCTGGGCCTGAGGGACGGCACCCTCCTCTACGGCCGCGTGGCCGCCCTCAACGGCGCGGGTCTCCCCTCGGCCTACTCGGGAGACTGCGCGGGCCCGGCCATCTCCCTGCCAGGCTTTGACGGCAGCGTGCTGGACAACGCCGGCCTCGCGTTCAAGACCATCGGGCCCTGGACCGTGGATCCGGCCGCCTACACCGCGGGCCTCAGCTCGGCCCGCAGCGCGGTCATCACCGATTCGAGCCGGACCTACCTGCAGACGAAGCTGGTGGGGCCGGGCACCCTGGTCTTCGACTGGAAAGTGCTGTCGGAGGCGGGCTACGACTTCCTCACCTTCAGCCTCGACGGCGTCGATCAGCCCGGGAAGATCAGCGGGACCACGGCCTTCGCCACCGTGAACGCCACCATTCCCGACGGCCCGCACGTGGTCCGCTGGACCTACGCCAGGGATGAGTCCGTGGCTCCGGCAGGAGACGGCGCCTGGGTGGACAACGTTCAGTGGGGCGGCTCCACCACGGCCGCGGCGGTGGTGAGCCCCGCCAGCTACGTCACCATCACCGGTGGAACAGCGCCCTTCTCTGCGACGGTCTCCAACATCAGCTCCAGCAACCAGGTGAACTGGAGCGTCAACGGCGGAGGGGGCACCTTCAATCCCACCACCACCGCTTCGGGATCGGCCACCACCTTCACGGGCGGCGCCACGGCCGGCAGCTACGTCATCACGGCTACGCCGGCGCAGACGCCCCACTTCCCCGGTTCCGCCAGCCTGCAGCTGGTCAGCCCCTCCAGCGTGGTGGTGAGCCTCGTTCCCAGCGCCACCGCCGTTCCCCTGGGGGCCCCCGTGATCTGCACGCCCAGTGTCTCCCTCCTCACGGACAAGACCGTCACCTGGCGCAACGACGGCGGCACCTGGACGGGCACGCCGGGCGGCACCGCCACCTGGTCCTCCAGCGTTCCCGGCACCTTCCACATCACGGCCACCAGCGCCGTATCCACCGCCAGCGCCGCCACCATCGCGGTGAAAGTCAGCGCGTTGGCCCTCGACCGTCCGGCGGCCACCCTGCTGCCCGGAGGTTCCGCGACCTTCACCTGCACGGGCGACCTCGGCGACGGCGTCACCTGGACGCTCACGGGGGCCGCCACCAAGGCCGACAACGGCCTCAGCACCACGGTCACCATGCCCGCCGCCGCCCCGCTCAGCAACACCACCTACACCCTCACCGCCACGGACAAGCGGGATGCTTCCCTGAAAGTCACCGCCACCCTCACCGTGAAGGGCATGGACGTGATCGCCGATGGGCTTCTGAATCCGCTGGACCTGCTGGGATTCGCCGCGGAATGGGGCAAGGGCGCGGGCAGTCCCGCCAACTTCAAGGGCAGCGGCACGGTGGATGACACCGATCTGGCCGCCCTGCTGAACCAGATCAAATAGGCCGAGGCTTCCATGAATCCACGCATCCTCATTCCTGCCCTTCTGCTGGGAAGCCTGCTCGCCTGCGGCGGCGGCGGCTCCACACCCGCGGGCCCCACCACCGCCACCCGCCTCACCTACACCGACCCCACCACGGGGACCTACCAGCTCCGGCAGAACGCCACCCTCAGCTCTCCCACCCATCTGGTGCTGGAGCTGTGGGGCCCAGCCACCGACACCGGCTGCGGCGTCTCCGCGGCCTTCACCCTCGGCAGTTCCGCTGGGGCCTGGCGCAACATCAGGGGCACTGATGCGGCCAGCACCTACATCGCCAATGGCACGGCCTTCGATCCGGGCGCGGGGACCCCCATCCTCAAAGCCACCCTCAACGGAGCCACCCTAAGCGCCGCCGTCGCCGAAAAGGGGTTGGCCGCGCCCAAGGCCCTGAACAAGCCCCTGCTCCTGGTGGCGGTGGATCTGCAGTCAGGCGCCGCCCCGGGCACCAGCATCACCATCACCCCCGATGCGGCGAAGTGCCGGCTGCTCCTGGGAACCGGCGAGAGGACCCCCATTTCCATCACCACTTCCGCCATCACGGCCCAATAAAAGCACTCGCTTATCGGCCTGGCTTCGCTTGAAAAGACCCCCACGAGAGCACGAAGACGCCTTTCGTGTCCTTGCCTTTCTTTTTCGTGTCCCTCGTGGGGTCCTGAAATCTCTGCAACAGGCTGAGGCTCGCCGATAACCGGGTAAGAGCCATAAGCCCGGGCCCTAGAACACCCGCAACAACGCGACGTAGCCGTTCACGGTTTTCACGCCGGCGATGTCGCTTTGCAGTCCCGCGCCCAGGTTCACCCGCACCGCCGTGAACCACCAGAAGCCCGGCAGGTCGCCGGACACGCCCAGGCCGCTCACCCCGTAGGTTTTCCCGTCATCCAGGCTGCGGGCGCGGGCGTGTTCCAGGCTGAGGGTCAGGCGCAGGCTGGGGCCCGTGGGAATGGCCATGCCCGCCTTGGCATAGGCCACCTGGTCCGCGGCGATGGCGTTGGAGCGGATGCCCGCGATGCGCACCAGGGAGCCGGCGCCGCCCACGTCCAGGGAATTGAAGCGATCGAAGGCGCGGCCTCCCACCCAGCCCGCCTCGCCATGAAACCAGAAGCCGGGCCGGGTTTCGCGGTCGAGGCCCAGGCTGCCGCCGTAGCGCTTGAAGGCGCCGCCTTCGGGCACCACCAGCGGCCGGGCGGCGGTGCCGTAGGTGCCTTCGGGGCGCTGGCCCCAGCTGTGGAAGCCCCGCACCTGGAAGCCCCGGAACAGCCAGGATCCCTGCAGGCTGGCCGCGCGGGTCAGGCCCGAGGGGGGCAGGACATATCCCGGCGTCCGGTACTTGGTCTCGCCTTCGCTGAAGGCGTCGTACCGGAAATCGCCCCGGCCTTCCAGGCGGAAGCCCAGGCCCAGGTCATGGCCCAGCTCCACGCCCATCATGCCGAAGCGACGGCCCACGCCATCGTGGTCCGCCAGCCTTCCGTCCACCACGGGCCGCTCGGTGCCCTTCAGCAGCAGGGCTGTGGCGTTGGCGCTCAGGTCGAAGCTGCCCAGGCCCCGGGGAATGGCCAGGCTGGCCGTGTTGAACACCCCGGCGGTGAGGGCGTTCAGCTGCACCCCCTTCCCGAAGGCGTTGAAGTCGAAGTAGGCCAGGCCCGCCAGCGGCAGCACCGGCGGCTCCAGGCCGGGATCCACCAGCACCACCGCCGCGATGGCCCGCCCATTGCTCTTGGCGTGCTCCTCGATCCGGCGCGTGCCGTCGCTCTGGCGCGTGAAGTACCGCGCCCCTTCAGGCGTCACTTTCAGCATGGTGGAGGCGGAGCCGCGGGCGGCCTCCCGCTCCGCGGCGAAGCGCCCGCCGTTCAGCTCGAAATCCCGGTAGGTGAACCGCCGCTGCACCTGCACCACGCCCCCGGCGCTCACCCACCGCTCGAAGGTCCGCACCGCCACGGGCCGCCAAACCTCCGGGGCCACCGCCCCGTAGGTGAGCACCTCCCGCTCGCTCTTCACCGTGCCCGGCAGGTTGGACCGTTCGCGGCGCTCCTCGATGATCCGTCCGCTGGCCTCCTCCACCTCCAGCTCGCCGCTGTAAGCCAGGGGGTCGGGGCTCACGGGCTCGAAGCGGAGCAGCCTGCGTCCAGGCCCCGCCGGACCGCCGTCCCGGTAGCGGTACCGCTCGGCCAGGCTGAGGGACAGCGGCAGCGACACGGAGCGGCGGCTTTCGATGAGGGGCAGCTGCACTTCCCCCTTCAGGTTCGCCGTGACGCCGTTGAAGCGCACTTCCTTCTGGAGGAGTTCGGGCCAGTCGCCCGCCTGCTCGAAGTATCCGAAGGTGAACCCCAGGTCGCCTCCCTGCCCGCTCTGGCCCTGGATGTGCAGGTCCAGGTCCGCCTTGGCCTGGAGGGTGCGGACCTGGGCCCGCGAGCGCAGCTGCGTGGCGCGCACCAGCGCCAGCAGGGCGCCCACGTCGTAGGCCTCGGCCCCGGTGACGGCTACCTCGGTGCGGTCCCTCGGCAGCGGCGCCTCCGCCCATTGGCCGTTCGCAAACACCCAGCGCCGCGACGCCCCGGCGCGGTTGCGCAAGGTGAGGTCGCCCTGGCCGCCTTCCACCTCCTGGAACCCCGGCGGAATGAGACCCGCGAGCTGGGCGGAGGCACCCCCGGAGGGCACCACCAGGCGGCCGCCATCGCCCAGGAGGGTGGAGGCCAGGATGCCGGGTTCCTTGGGCAGCCAGAGGGTCCACGGCCGGCCCGGAAAGGTTTCCTGGGCCTGAGCCAGCTGACCGCGCCAAGCCCCCGGTTCCAGGGACAGGTCCGAGGGCACCAGGGCCCCGCCGTCCACGGCGCCCCAGGCGGCTTCGTCCAACAGGGCCGGGGCCTTGGCGTCGAAGGCCACGTACAGGCGCTGGGCCGGAGCCTGCGCCTTCAGAGCCTGCGCCGCCGCCAGCAGGAGGGGCAGGCGGGCCCCATCCAGGGGCAGGCGCAGCCGGACCGCCGCCGCCTCGCGCAAGGGCGCCACGAGGGCCTGCCATCGCTGGCGGGTGGCCTCCACCTGGGCTGCGTCGCGGTTGTCCTTCGGCAGCAGGTCCTGGGGCTGAACGGCCCGCAGATCCAGATCCGCCGGAAGAGGCTCGCCGGTGCTCAGCGGGCGCAGCAGGCTCAGCGGCGCGGTCTGAGGCGGTTGGGCCATCAGCGCCGGGAGGAGGGAGGGCAGGATCAAAAGGGCGTTGCGCGGCACGAGGCCTCCAGGCGGATAGGGGCTGCTGCTGCGACGGTACCTCGGTTTATCCGTTATTCTCTAGATCTCCTTAGGTGCCCATGCGATTCACGGTCCGACTCACCCATGCCAACGGCGAAGTCCTGGTGCGCGAATTCGAGTCCGAATCCGAGACCGCCCTCCGGACCCGGGTGCTGGCCGAGGGCGGCTTCCCCCTGGAGATCACCCGCACGGACACAGCCTTCCGGAGCCGACCCCAGCTCAAGACCGAATCCCTGGTGCTCTTCAATCAGGAACTGCTGGCCCTGTTGAAGGCGGGCATCCCCCTGCTGCAGTCCCTCGAACTGCTGGTGGGCCACGGCAAGGACGCCCAACTGCGGCGCAGCCTGGCCCAGGTGGTGGAGCTGGTGCGCGAAGGCATGTCCTTTTCCGACGCGCTGGAACAGGCGGGCTCCTTCCCCCCCGTCTACCGGAGCAACGTGGTGGCGGGCGAGCGCAGCGGCACCATGACAGAAGTGCTGGCCCGCTGGCTGGCCTTCCAGAAATTCGCCCAGACCAGCCGCCGCCGCATTCTGGAGGCCCTGTTCTACCCCTCCTTCCTGGTGCTGGTGATGGTCCTGGCCCTGGGGGTGATCTTCAATGTGGTGCTTCCCCGCTTCTCGGAGTTCTACTCGGGCGGCGACATCGAAATGCCCCTCATCACCAAGGTCCTGCTGGCGGCGGGCAAATTCATCAGCTCCACCCTCTGGCTCCAGGGCCTCCTCGTCCTGGGCCTGGCGGTCTTCATCCGCTGGATGATCGCCTCCGAGGCGGGCCGCAGGATGGCGGAACGCCTTCTGCTCAGGCTGCCCAGGCTCGGCACCCTCTATCGCATGTACCACTCCAGCGTGTTCTGCCGGACCCTAGGCGTGCTGCTCTCCGGCGGACTGCCCGTGGTGCAGGCGCTGGAAGTGGTGCAGCGCACCAGCCCCAGCGAGCGGATGAAAGCGGGCCTGCTGGCCATCACCGACAAGGTGCGGGCCGGAAGCAGCCTCCACCTGGCGCTGGAACAGGGCAAGGTGTTGGATCCCCTGGCCGTGGAAATGATCCGGGTGGGCGAGCAGAGCAGCGCCCTGCCCGAGATGCTCGACCACGTGGCCAACTTCTTCGATCAGGAAGTGGAAAAGGCCACCACCGCCGTCACCAGCCTCATCGGCCCCGTGCTCATCCTCTTCATGGGCGTGGTGGTGCTGGGCCTGCTGCTGGCCATCTACGTGCCGCTGTTCAATGCGAGCAACGTGATTCATTAGGGCCCAAGCCAACGGGAAAAATATGGTTTCAGTCCAGGCAGTGTTCCTTCTATGCGCGCTGACGGCCATCCGCCCCGTGGATACGGCGCCCCTTCGGACGGCCTCTCCCCAAGCGGCGAAACAGACGATGGAGCAGCTGGAGGCTGCTGCGAACCGCGGCGACGCAGATTCCCAACGGGAGTTGGGAGACCGCCTATTCCAAGGCCGGGATGGGGCCTCCAGGGATGAGGTCAAGGGGGTCCACTGGTATCGCAAGGCGGCGAACCAAGGCCACGTCATGGCCATCGCCGACCTCGGGTATTGCACGCTCCATGGTTTTGGCGGGCTCGCCAAGGATGAGCCCCTGGCCCTCATCCTGTTCCAGGAGGCCGCAGAGAAGAAGAATGCTTATGCTGCACGCATGTTGGGCTGGATGTGCGAATGGGGCCGCGGCACGCCAAGGGACGACGCGAAGGCCGCCGACTGGTACCAGCGCGCCGCCGACCTTGGCGACATCGACGCCCTCATGAGCCTTGCGTGGCTGACGGAGTCTGGCCGAGGCGTTCCAAAGAACGATTGGGAGGCGGCAAGAATGTACGCCATCGGCGTGTCCAAGGGGAACGCCATCGGAATGAACAACCTGGGCTGGTTCTACGTGAGCGGAAGGGCCGGCCTCCCGAAGAACTATGAAGCGGCTCGCCAGCTGTTCGAGATTGCGGCCGTTCAGGGGAATTCTCGCGCGGACGGCAATCTGGGCTACCTGTACGAAAACGGGCTGGGAATGCCGCGTGATCTCATCGCCTCCATGTCCCATTACAAGGATGCCGCCAAAGAGGGTGATCTCCTGTCGCAGTTGCACCTCGGCTACATCTACGAATTCGGCCGCCCGATCCCGAAGGATCCGGGCCAAGCCTTCCATTTCTACCTCCTGGCCGCAGATCAGAGTGATGCGGAAGCCTTCCATGGACTCGCCCGGCTTCTGCTTGTGCGAGCCGCTCCTGCACCGGAGGAGGCGGCTACCCTTATTCCGCTTTGTCGAGAGCACCTGAAGCGCGGCCGGACCGAAGCCAGGGTTGCGCTGGCTCTCGCCCTTCTATCTGGGGTTGGCGCGTCCGCCCAGCTTGACGAAGGGAAACGGTTGCTTCTTGAGGCGACCCGCGATCAGCCGCCCTCTCCCTTTCTGCCCCTTATCTCCCATCAGTTCATGACGGGGAACACCTTTCCAAAGGATGCCGCTTTTGGAATGTCGCTCCTCGATGCTGCGGTCCAGCAAGGGGCCCCGGGAGCGAAGATTGAATGGGCCAAGGCTCAGCTCGATGGCCCATCGGAGCTTCAGAGGAGAGGGCTGTCCACCCTCAAGGCGTTAAGTCAGGCCGGCGATGGAAAGGCCGCCTTCGAACTCGGGCTTCTCTACCAAAATGGCCGAGGCGTTCCGGCCTCTCCGACCAAGGCCATGTCCCTGTTCGCCAAAGCCGCTGCGGCGGGACTGGCTGAAGCCATGTTCCACCTGGGGCTGATCCATCAGGCAGGAATCGGAGTTCCCATCAACCCTAGGAAAGCCAAGGAGTGGTATCTCAAGGCCGAATCGGCGGGCTGGCCGTCCGCCAAAGGCCGGGTTCTCCCAGATGGGAAGCTCGCGCCCCTCTCCACCCTCACCGGAGGCATCCCTTTCAATTAGGCGCTACCGGTATTTCCGCTTCAGCCACTTCTGCGGATCCTGGGGCTGGGCCTGGTGGCGGATCTCGAAGCCCAGCCTGGGGCCGTCCACGGTGTCGCCCACGGCGCCCACGGATTCGCCCGCGCGCAGCACCTGGCCTTTGCTCACACTCAGCCCCAGCAGGTGCGTGTAGAGGGTGAACCAGCCGCCACCATGGTCGAGGATCACCATGGGGCCGTAGCTCTGGTAGTAGTCCGCGAAGGCCACCTTCCCGTCGGCCACCGCGCCGACCGGAGCCCCGCCGTTGGCGGCGATGAGCAGGCCACTCTGCATGGTCTTGGTGTGGAAGCGCGGATGCAGGTGCTCTCCGAAACTCTGCGAAAGCGTGCCCTCCACGGGCTGGGGCAGCTCGCCCCGCAGGTTCGAGAAGGCCACTGCGGCCTCGAAGGCCTCGCCCTTCGGCTTGCCCAGCAGGCCCGAAAGCAGGCGCTCCAGCTGCAGGGCCTCTTCGGCCAATTCGGCCTGGGCCTGCTTCTGCGAAGCCTCGTCCTTCTGCAACCCATCGAGGAAGCTGTTGAGCTTCTCCTCCTGGAGGCGGAGGGCGGCCTGCAACTGGGCCGCCTCCTTCTCGTCGGCAGCCACCCGCGCGAGCACTTCCTTCAGGGCCTTTTCCTTGGTGGCGAGATCGCCCTGCAAACGATGGACCTGCCCCAGCTGTTTGCGTTCCTGCAGGCGCGCCCAGGCTAGCATGCGGCCCCGCACCAGCCAGGCCTCCAGATCCTTGAAGGTGGCGTAGAGCCCCAGATCGCCCCAGGGCCCCAGGGCCTGCATCCACCGCACCTGTCTGCGCAGATCGCTCTGAAGCCGCTGGACCTCGCCCTGGATGCGGGCCTGCTCGCGGCCGATGACCTGCACTTCGCTTTGGGCCTGATCCCGGCGGAGCCGCGCGCCCTCCACCTGGGCCTTGGCCCGGTCCCGCTGCAGGGAGATGCCCTGGATTTCCACCAGCACGCCTTTGCGGCGTTTCTTCAGCGAGGCGAGCTGCTGATCCACCTGGTTCAACCGGCCCTGGATGTCCGCCAGTTTCTGGCGCAGCTCCGCTGGATCCTGAGCGCTGTGCGCCAGCAACCCATGGGCGCCGGACGCCAGCAACCCATGGGCGCTTGACGCCAGCAGGACCGCCGGCAGGAACAGGCTCAGGTGGCGCCGCACCAGCTACTTCCTGCTGCCCGCGGGAAGGAGCATGGCCAGGGCGCCCAGCACCAGCGGCCCGCCGATGGACAGGGGCAGCGCCAAAGGCGAGAAGGGGTCCGAGGGCAGCTGGGCCATGGGTAGCAGGCGGACGAGGATCTCGAGCGCCTTCACCTGGCCCGCCGTCCAACCCAAATCCTGACCGAAATCGAGGAAGAAGCTCAGCCGCGGCCCCAGCTCGCGGAGCAGCAGGGTCAGCAGCAAGGCCAAGCCGGCGCTGGATTTCAGCAGGCGCGACAACAGCACCGCCCACAGCAGCATCTGCAGGCCCAGCAGCAACCCGTGCAGATCCGCCCGCAGCAGCTCGGGCGGGAAAGCTTCGCCGACGAGGCGCCAGCTCAGGGCCCACACCGGAATCAGCGCCACCTGCGACAGGAACAGTCCATGGGCGAAACCCAGCCCCGTGCCCGCGAAGAACCCTTTCAGCCGCTCCCCCCGCGCGGCGGCGGCGGTCCACTGGCTCACGGGCCCGAAGGCTCCCAGCAGCACCACCAGGGAGACGGCCCAGTACATCGCTCCCACCAGGTTGCCCAGGGCGTAGGAGCGCAGCGAATCAGCCCCGAGCGGAATGGCCGTGCCGAACAGCAGAATCTGCGAACCGCCATCCCCCTGCTGGCCCCGCACCGCCATGACCACCAGGCCGGTGACAAACAGGCAGATCAGCGCCCAGGTGATGCGCAGCTTCGAACTACCAAACCGATCCATGAGGGCTCCAGACGGGATGTTCTGATCATACCCGGCCGCATGAAAGCGGCCTCAGTACAGGAGCCGTTTGACCTCCAGGCTGCGGGTTCCGAAGTTCAGCAGGAGCGCTGTTTTCAGGGCAGCAGCTTTGAGGTAGTTCAGGGTTTGCGCCAGGTGGATATCTTCGATGGCCTTGACGGCCTTGAGTTCGACAATGACCCTCCCCTCCACCAGGAGATCAGCGAAGAAGGTTCCCACCAGAGACCCGTCATAATGCACCTGGATGGGCCGCTGCTGCTCAGCCTTAAGGCCGGTTTTCCGAAGCTCATGCAGAAGCGCATTCTCGTAGACCTTCTCCAGAAAGCCGCAGCCCAAAACAGCATGCACGCGGAAGGCGCACCCCAAGATCTGTTCCGTCAGCTCCGCATCAGGCCCCAACACCACCATATGATCTCCGCTGAGTGTTTCAAACGGTTGAAGACCTAAATTAGCCACGGATTGAACGGATTGACACGGATTCAGGAGCGCACCACCACCCTTCTTTCAAATCCGTGCAAATCCGTGTCCTCCGTGGTCCAAATTTCCGCCCAGATGCCCCTCTTCGCAGAGCCCACTGAAACCACGGATTGAACGGATTGACACGGATTCAGGAGTGCACCACCACCCTTCTTTCAAATCCGTGCAAATCCGTGTCCTCCGTGGCCCAAATTTCTGCTCGGATGCCCCTTTTCGCAGAGCCCACTGAAACCACGGATTGAACGGATTGACACGGATTCAGGAGCGCACCACCACCCTTTTAAAATCCGTACCAATCCGTATCCGTGGTTCGAGCCATCCGATGGAAGAGGGCCTCAGCGCGTCGCCGACACCCGCGCCAGGTGCGCCTTCACTTCGGCCATGCGCTCGGGCAGCACGGCCACGAACACCGTGTCGTCGCCGGCCAGGGTGCCCATCTGCCCGGGCACCGGATCCGCGTCGAGGCTCAGGCCCAGGGCCTGAGCGAAACCCGGGGCCGTGCGGAGCACCAACAAGTTCGGCGGCACCTCGGTGACGGTGACCTCGGGCAGCACCTGGGCGGAGGCCTCCACCCTGCGGTAATGCCCTTGGACCTTCTGCACGCCCAGCCGCTTGAGCCGCCGGGAAAGGGTGGACTGGGTCAGTTCGTGCCCCTGGGCCGCCAGACGGGCCAACAGATCACCCTGGTCGGTGATGGAAGCGGTCTCCAGCAGGTGGAGGATGAGGCTGTCCAGATCCATGCATGAATGATGCATGAATTTGCATACCTCAACAAGGCTGCATATCCGAAACATGGAATTCACGAGATTTTTTGCTTGATCAAGAACAAACATAATGCATAATATGCAATCTGCCGCTTGGTTATGCAAACTCCATGCGCGCATATGCACAGGATGCCCGCATGATCGCCACTCCGCCCGTTCCCGCCCTGCTCCCCACCTACGCCCCCTACCCCTTTCCTCTGGCGCGGGGCGAAGGGGATCGCGTGTTCGATGTCCAGGGCCAGGCCTGGTGGGATTTCTACGGGGGCCACTGCGTGTGCGCCACGGGACACAGCCATCCCAAGGTGGTGCGGGCCATCGCGGATCAGGCCGCCTCGCTGCTGTTCTACTCCGCCGCGGCGGCCCTGCCAGTGCGGGACCAGGCCGCCGCCTCCATCACCGCCTTCTCGAACATGGATTCCGTCTTCTTCTGCAACAGCGGGGCCGAGGCCAACGAGAACGCCCTGAAGCTGACCTTGCTGCTCACGGGCCGGAAACGGCTGGCCGCCTTCGAAGGCGGCTGGCACGGCCGCACCCTGCTGGCCCTTTCCGTCACGGACGATCCGAAGATCACCGAGCCCTTCGCCGATCAACTGACGCCCTGCCTGCGGCTGCCCTTCGGCGATCTCGACGCCCTCGCCGCCGCTGACTTCTCCGACGTGGCCGGCGTGATCCTCGAACCCATCCAGAGCATGGCGGGCATCAAGACGGCGAGCCGGGATTGGTTCCGGGCTCTGCGGGCCAAGTGCGATGCCACAGGCGCCCTGCTCATCTTCGACGAGATCCAGACCGGCATGGGGCGCCTCGGCACCCCCTTCGCGGCCCAGTTCTACGGCGTGCGGCCCGATATCACCACCTCCGCCAAGGGCCTCGCCTCCGGCGTGCCCATGGGGGCATTGCTGATGACCGCCGCCGTCGCCTCCCGCCTCAAGGGCGGTGATCTGGGTAGCACCTTCGGCGGCGGCCCCCTGGCCTGCGCGGCCCTGTTGGCCACGGTGGACGTCATCAGCCACGAGGGGCTCATGCCCAACGCCATGGCCGCCGCCGTGCGCCTCCGCCTGGAGCTGAAGGGCTCCGTGGTGACCGAGGTAATGGGAGAGGGCCTGCTGCTGGGCCTGCGCAGCGCCCACTCCGCGGCGCTGAAGAAGCACCTGCTGGCGAAACACATCCTCCTGGGCGGCTCCGGCGATCCCACCGTGCTGCGCCTCATGCCCCCCCTCAACGTCAGCGCCGAAGCCCTGACCGCTCTCATCTCCGCCGTTCACGCCTTTCAACCGGAGTCGAAATGAAGCACTTCACCCGCATCGCTGACCTGGGGCCCGAGGGCGTGCGGGCCCTCCTCGCCAAGGCGGCCGCCTGGAAGGCCCAGCGCCCCGGCGCCATCTTCGCGGACCGCATCCTGGGCATGGTCTTCTTCAACCCCAGCCTGCGCACCCGGGCCAGCTTCGAGGCGGCCATGCTGCGCCACGGCGGCCACGCCATCGTGCTGGAAGTGGGCGCGGGCACCTGGAAGCTGGAGGACCGTGACGGCGCCGTCATGAACGAGGACCGCGCCGAGCACGTACGCGAAGGCGTGCCCGTGCTGGGCCGCTACGCGGACCTTCTGGCCGTGCGGACCTTCAGCCACGGCAATGGCGACGCGGAGGACGAAGCCGATCCCGTCATCAATGCCTTCCGCCGTTTCTCCACGGTGCCCGTGCTGAGCATGGAAAGCGCCCGGGAGCATCCCCACCAGGGCCTCGCCGACCTGCTCACCATCCAGGAGGCCCACGGCAGCACCAAGGTGCCCGTGACCCTCACCTGGGCGCCCCACATCAAGCCCCTGCCCAAGGCCGTGCCCAACTCCTTTCTGCTGACGGCCGCCGCCTGCGGCGCGGAGATCCGCGTGGCCCACCCCAAGGGCTACGAGCTGAGCGCCGAAGTCCGCGCCGAGGCCGAAGCCTACGCCGCGGCCACGGACGGGAAGATCATCTACACCAACGATCAGGATGCCGCCCTCGAGGGCAGCGCCGCCGTCTACGCCAAGGCCTGGGGCCCCTCCACGCAGTCGGGCCTCGCCGCCGCGCCCATGGCCGATCTCGGCGCCTGGATGCCCACCGCCGCCCACATGCAGAAGGCCGCCAAGGAAGCCATCTTCACCCACTGCCTGCCCGTGCGCCGCAACCTCGAAGTGCACGACAGCGTCCTGGACGGCCCCTGGAGCCGCGTGGTGGATGAGGCTGAGAACCGCTTCCACGTGCAGCGGGCCACCCTCGCGGGCCTGATCGGATAGTCCTGAGGCTGGAGTCTGCAGTCTGGAGGTTGGACTCGGATTCATTCACGGCCGCTCCCTTCACCAGCACCCAAACCAAACACCGGCGCGGCCCTCCAGCCTCCCGACTCCAGACTCCAGACTTTCCCGAGGTCCCCATGCCGCTCTCCCCCAATCCCTACGCCGCCCTCAAAGAAGCCAGCCAGTACGTCCGCCTGTTCCGCGGCAAGACCTTCGTGGTGAAAGTGGGCGGCGAGGTGCTGTCCGAAGCCAAGATCCGCAGGGCCCTCTGCGAGCAGATCGCCCTGCTCTGGTCCTTTTCCATCCGGGTGGTGCTGGTGCACGGCGGCGGCTCGGAGCTGGATGCGGTCTGCGAAGCCATGAGCATTCCCATCGAGAAGGTGGCCGGACGGCGGGTGACCAGCCCCGAGGTGCTGGATGCCGCCAAGATGGTCTTCGCAGGCCAGGTGCACATGGATCTCCTGGCCGACCTCCAGGCCTCGGGCGTGCCCGCCGTAGGGCTCACCGGGCTGGACGCGGGCCTGGTGAAGGCCCACAAGCGGCCTCCCGTCACCGTGGTTCCCGATGGCGCCACCGAAGCCCGTCTGGTGGACTTCGGCCTGGTGGGCGATATCGACGCCATCGATCCCCATGTTCTCAGCCACCTGCTCGAAGGAGGGTTCGTGCCGGTGGTGGCGCCGCTCTCAGGGGGTGAGGACGGCGCCATTTACAACACCAATGCCGATACCATCGCCGCCAGCCTCGCCAGCGCCCTGGGCGCCGAGAAGCTCTTCTTCCTGCTGGCCGTGCCTGGGCTCCTCAAGGACGTCAGCAAGGCGTCTTCCCTCATCCCCCACGCCACCCTTGAAGAGTTGGCGGACTACGAAGCCAAGGGCATCATCAGCGGCGGCATGCGGCCCAAGCTCACGGCGGTCAAGGCCGCCCTCGCGGCCGGCGTGCCCAGCGCTCACCTGGTGAGCGGCCTGGCGCCCGACGCCCTGCTGGCCGAGATCTTCACCAATGAGGGCAGCGGCACCATGCTCGTCCCCGGGGCGCTCGTGCCCGGGACCGTTTCGGGACTCGCGTCCGGGGTCGCCGGATGAGCCCCGCGGAACTCCTCACCCTGCTGGTGGGCACCCCCAGCGTCTCCGGCGAGGAAGGCCCCATCGCCGACCTGCTGCAGGGTCTCCTCGCCGGCAGAGGCTTCGACGTGAAACGGCAGGGGCACAACCTCTGGTTCTCCTTCGGCGCCCCGGGCGGTTCCCGCCTGCTGCTCAACTCCCACCTGGACACGGTGCCCCCCTGCGCGGGCTGGGAGGGGGATCCCTTCACGCCCGTCTGGAACGGCTCCCGCCTTCAGGGCCTGGGCTCCAACGACGCCAAGGGCTGTGTGAGCGCCATGCTGCTCGCGGCCTTCGAGCTGTCCAAGCTGAAGCTGGACGGCGAGGTGGTGGTGGCCCTCAGTGCCGAAGAGGAAACCGGGGGCAAGGGCATCGCCACCATCCTCGACCAGCTCGGCCCCTTCGATGGCGCCGTGGTAGGCGAACCCACCGGCTTGCGCATCTGCGCGGCCCAGCGCGGCATGCTCCTGCTGAAGTGCACCGCCCGCGGCACCAGCGGGCATGTGGCCAACGCCCAGATGCTGGGGGCCGAGAACGCCATCCACAAGGCCGCCCGGGACATTTCCAAAATCGCGGCGCTGGAGTTCCCCGCGCACCCCCTCCTGGGTTCCCAGAAGGCCCAGGTGACCCAGATCCAGGGCGGCCTGCGGCGGAACCAGGTGCCCGATGCCTGCGAGTTCTTCATCGACCTGCGCACCAGCCCCGACCAGGACCACGACGACCTCGCCGCCTCCTTCCAGCGGCAGCTGGAAAGCGAAGTGGCCATCCACTCCAAGCGCTACCTGCCCAAGGGGACCGATCCCAGCCATCCCATCGTCCGCGCCGCGCTCCAAGCCGCGGGCAAGGCCGGCCCCGTGGGCTCCGGCACCACCTCCGACTGGGCCTTCCTGGGCGGCATCCCGGCGGTCAAGGCCGGGCCCGGCGACACCTTCCGCAGCCACAGCCCCAACGAGTACCTGACCCTGCCCGAGCTCGAAGCCGGCGCCGCCTTCTACGCGAACCTGGCCACCACCTTCTTCAAGCTGCAGGTGCCCAAGCAAGAGGCAGGTGCCCGATGAAGCCAGACGGAACGACCCTCTGGGCCAAAGACCTGCCGCTGGATGTGGCCATCCACCGTTTCACGGTGGGCGATGATCCGGACACGGACCTGGCCCTGCTTCCCTGGGATGCCCTGGGCAGCGCCGCCCACGCAAAGATGTTGGCCGCCACGGGGCTGCTGGAAGCCTCAGACGCCGCAGCCCTGGTGCGGGGCCTCAAGCGCATCGCCAACCTTGCCCGGCAGAACGCCTTCCCCATTCCGCCCCACCTGGAGGACGGCCACACCGCCATCGAGGCGGATCTCACCCGCAGCCTCGGCCCCGTGGGTCAGCGCATCCACCTGGCCCGCTCGCGCAACGACCAGGTGATCCTCGCCTTCCGCCTCTACCTGCGGGATGCTTTGCTGCGGCTCGGCCTGCGGGTATCCGACCTGGCGGCGGCCTTCCTCGCCTTCGCCAAGGCGCACCAGCACGTGGCCCTTCCCGGCTACACCCACCTGCGGCGGGCCATGCCCAGCACCTTCGGCATGTGGGCGGCGGCCTTCGCCGAAGGCCTGCTGGAGGAACTGGAAGCCCTGCAGTCCGTGTACCAGCGCCTGGACCGCTGCCCGCTGGGCTCTGCCGCCGGTTTCGGCGTGCCCCTGCCCATCGACCGGGAACTCACGGCGAGGCTGCTGGGCTTCTCCAGGGTGCAGCGCAGCCCCATCGACGTTCAGAACAGCCGGGGCCGCCATGAGACCGCCCTGCTGCAGTGGGCCGCCTCCACCGGCGGCGTGCTGGAGAAGTTCCTGTGGGACGTGTCTTTCTACAGCACCGAGGAATTCGGTTTCCTCAAGCTGCCGGACGCCTTCACCACAGGATCCAGCATCATGCCGCAGAAGAAGAACCCCGACGTGGTCGAGCTGGCCCGGGGCCGCTGCCGCGAACTGCGGGGCACCGCGGGCCTGGTGGACCAGATCGGCTCGGGCCTGCCCTCCAGCTACCACCGGGACCTCCAGCTGCTGAAGCGCCCCGTGATCACCGGTCTCCGCCAGGCGGACGAACTCTTCGGCGTGCTGGTGCGGCTCATCCCCGCCCTGAAAGTGAACGCGGAAACCACCGCCGCCGCCAGCACGGACGAACTCTATGCCGCCCACCAGGCCTACGTCTACGTGCAGGGCGGCCTCCCCTTCCGCGAGGCCTACCGCAAAGTGGCGCACCAGATCCAGGAGGGCACCTTCGCCCCCGACCGCGCCGCCCTCACGGCCACGCACCTGGGCGGCGCCGGGAACCTGGGCCTGGACGACCTGGCGGCGGATCTCACGCAGGCCCGCACCTGGATCGAAGGCAAGCGCGAAATCCACGCCGACGCTGAATCCGCCCTCTGGACCGTCTGAAAGGAACCCATGAACAAGCTCGCCGTCCTCGCCTTCTCCGGCGGTCTCGATACCTCCTTCTGTGTGCTCTACCTCAAGGAGCAGGGCTACGATGTGGCCACGGTCACGGTCAACACCGGCGGTTTCTCGCCCGAGGAACTGGCCCGCATCGAGGCCGCCTCGCCCAAGCTCGGGGCCATCAGCCACACCACGGTGGATGCCCGGGCGGGGCTCTTCGACGGCTACCTCCGCTACCTGATCTACGGCAACGTGCTGCGCGGCCAGATGTACCCGCTGTCCGTATCCGCCGAGCGCGTCTGCCAGGCCCGGGCCGTGGCCGAGCTGGCCAAGGAGATGAAGGCCGCCGCCATCGCCCACGGTTCCACCGGCGCGGGCAATGATCAGATCCGCTTCGACGTGGCCTTCCGCGCCCTGGCCCCGGAGTTGGAGATCCTCACGCCCATCCGCGACCTGGGCCTCTCCCGGGCCGAGGAAATGGCCTACTGCGCCGAGCGCGGCCATGCCTTCCCCGAGAAGACCAAGGACTACTCCATCAACGAGGGCATGTGGGGCACCAGCGTGGGCGGCCGCGAAACCCTGGACGCCTGGACCACCCTGCCCGAGGGCGCCTTTCCGGGCGGGGCCATCCCCTCTCTGGCACCCAAGACGCTGATCATCAGCTATGACGAGGGCGTGCCCGTGGCCCTGGACGGCATGGCCATGAATCCAGTCACGCTCATCGCCCAGCTCAATGCCGTGGGCAAGGTCTACGGCATCGGCCGCGGCGTGCACCTGGGCGACACCATCCTGGGCATCAAGGGCCGGGTGGGTTTCGAGGCCCCTGCCGCGCATCTGCTCATCGGCGCCCACCGGGAGCTGGAGAAACTGGTGCTCAGCGGCAAGCAGCTCTTCTGGAAGGAATCCCTGGGCAACCTCTACGGGTCGCTCCTGCACGAGGGGCACTTCTTCGATCCCCTGGTCCGCGACCTGGAGGCCTTCCTGCATTCCAGCCAGGACCGCGTGTGCGGCGAAACGCGCCTCACCCTGCATCCCCGCGCCTTCGTGGTGGAGGGTGTGCAGTCGCCCTACTCGCTGATGGATCCGCGCATCGCCACCTACGGCGAAGCCAACAAGCTCTGGACCGGCGCCGAAGCCGCGGGCTTCGCCAAGGTCTTTGGCGTGCAGCAGACTCTGACTCTCAAAGCAAAAAGCAACTGACCGCCTGAGGCCCCCATGAGAATTCACGTCGACAAGCTCGCCTCCGTCACCCGCAACCTGCGGCTGGGCCGCACGCTCACTCTCGGCAGCGAGATCCTGCTTGAAGAGGGCTCCGTCATCGCCTGCAAGGTGCGGGGCGAAAAGACCACGTACAACCAGCTGGAGGATCCCCACGGGCGCATGAGCACCCTGCACGACGGCGACATCCTCGTGGGCGCCCTGGGCCACCGCAACGCCCTGCAGGGCTACGAGGGCGTCATGCCCACGTCGTTGAAACCCGGCGATACCGTGAACCTGCTGAACATGGGCGGCGTCATCGGACAGTGCCTGTCGCACAACCCCGATGTGGGCAAGCCCTTCGAGCTGGAGGTGCTGGGCCAGGTGCTGGTGTTTCCCGAATTCCAGTCCCGCGCCGGCCAACCCGCCCACATCCGCATGGGCGCCCTCAAGGGCACGAGCCTTTCGGCCCACTGCCCCGTGGTTTACGTGGCGGGCACCTGCATGAACGCAGGCAAGACCGCCGCCGCTTGCGCGACCATCCGCCAGCTGAGCCGGGCCGGCTATCGCGTGGGCGCCTGCAAGCTCACGGGCGTCTCCCTCATGCGCGACGCTCTCGCCATGCGGGATTACGGCGCCGAAGTGGCCCTGGATTTCACGGATGCGGGCATCACCTGCACCGATGCCCGAACCGCGGCGGGCGTGTCGCGCATCATCTTTTCAGAACTGGCCTCCCATGGCGTGGATGTCATCGTGGCCGAAACCGGCGACGGCATCATGGGCGAGTATGGCGTGCAGGCCATCCTGCAGGACGCCGAACTCATGGCCCTGAGCGGCGCCTTCGTCGTGTGCGCCAACGATCCCGTGGGGGCCGCCGGCGCCGTCCACAACCTGAGCGCCGCCTACGGCATCAAGACGGACCTGGTGGCGGGGCCCGCCACGGACAACCGCGTGGGAGAGCGCTTCGTGGCCACCCTGGGCCTGCCCGCCCGCAACGCTCGCGCCGATGCCGAGGCCCTCGGCACGTTCTTGCTCAACCTCCTCGAACCAAGGCTCGCCGCCAAGGCCTAAAAGATCTTGGTCCACAGATTCCACGGATGTCACAGATTCAAAAGCTTGGTTTCCGTTTTCAATCTCTGTGTGGATCTGTGAAATCTGTGGTCAAGCATTTCTTCTGTGAGTTCCTATGAAATCTGTGGATGTCTTGATTCTCGGCGCGTCGGGCTACGGCGGGGGGGAGCTTCTGCGGTGGCTTTCCAGCCACCCGGCGGTGAACTCCATCCGCGGCACGGCCCGCAGCCACGCGGGAAAGCCCTTCCACGCCCAGCACCCGAACCTGCGCGGCCTGGTCGAGGGCGTTTTCGAGGCAGCCCCGGACTGGGGGGCCCTGGGCCGGAGCGAAGCCCCCGTCGTTTTTTCCGCGCTGCCCCACGGCGAGCTGGGCAAGCTCTGGCCCGAATTCGAGGCGGCCTGGAAGGCTCACGGCCTGGCGGAGAAGCTCACGATCATCGATCTGTCGGCGGACTTCCGGCTGGATCCCGCCTGGGTGTACGGCTTGGTGGACTGGAAGCCCGAGCGCATGAGGGGCGCCCGGCGCATTGCCAATCCCGGCTGCTTCGCCACGGCGCTGCAACTGGCGCTGCTGCCCCTGGCGGAATGGAAGCCCGCCTTCCTGGCCGTCACCGCGGCCACGGGCTCCTCAGGCTCCGGCGCAGCCCCTTCGGACACCACCCACCACCCCGCCCGGGCCAACGATTTCCGCGCCTACAAGATGCTCAGCCACCAGCATGAGGCCGAAGTGCTGCGCACCCTCGCCGCCGCCGGCTGGGAAGCGCCGCTCAGCTTCGTGCCGCAGAGCGCGCCCATGGTGCGGGGCATCTTCGCCACACTCCAATTCCCGATTCCAGCAGGAATTGGAGCAGAGGCTCTGCAAGCCCATTTTGAAGCCTTCTACCGTGATCGTTTCTTCGTGCGCATCGTCGAAGGTTCGCCCCGGGTGGCGGCCACCAGCGGCAGCGCCTTCGCCGACATCTCCGTGGCCGCCAAAGGTTCCCACGGCGCGGTCATGGTGGCTCTGGACAACCTGGGCAAGGGCATGGCGGCCCAGGCCGTGCAGAACCTGAACCTGGCCCTGGGCCTGCCCGAATGGACGGGCCTGAAGACCGCCGGAGGATACCCCGCGTAACTTCATCAGTGACCTGTCCGTCTGTTAATGGACAACCCTCCGGCCTGTGGGATGATGATTACCCCTTCCCGGAGCATCTATGAATCCTTCCCTTCTCACCCGTGAGGCCCTGGGCCAGTTCGCCGCAGAGAGCCGCGCGGCCTTCGAGGCGGAACTGAAAACCCTGGTGGAGATTCCCTCCATCAGCGCGGACCCGGCCCGGCAGGGCGATGTGCGGCGCTGCGCCGAAGCGGCCCGCGCGCTGTTCGAGCGGCACGGCGGCAAGGCCGAGATTCTGGAAACCAGCGGCAACCCCCTGGTGCACGGCTGGTTCGGGGAGGACCCCAGCCTGCCCACCATCACGGTCTACAACCACATGGACGTGCAGCCCGCCAATGAGCCCGAATGGACGGCGGATCCCTTCGCGTTCGTGGTGGACGGTGACACCTACCGCGGCCGCGGCAGCACGGACGACAAGGGCCCGGCCGTGACGGCCTTCTTCGGCGCCCTCGCGGCCCGCCGCGCCGGCGTGCCCCTGAACATCGCTTTCCTCTGGGAACTGGAAGAAGAGATCGGCAGCCCCAGCTTCGAAGGCGGCCTCGCCCGGCACAAGGACCGCCTCAGGACTGATGCCATCGTGGTGAGCGATACGGTGTGGATCACCCGCGGCAAGCCCAGCACGCCCGCGGGCCTGCGGGGCCTCAAGGGCTTCCGCCTCACGCTGGAGACCGCCGACCACGACCTGCACAGCGGCGTGGTGGGGGGCGCGGCGCGCAATCCCCTCGCCGAGCTCATCAAGGTGGTGGCCACCATGATGGACGGCGAAACCGGCAAGGTGAAGATCCCCGGCTTCTACGACGACGTGGTGAAACCTTCCAAGAAGGAACTGGAGGAGTGGGCCAATGCGGGCTTCAGCGTGGAGACCTTCAAGAAGGACCACATGATCACCGGCATGCGCACGGAGGATCCCGTCAAGGTCATGAAGCGCGTATGGGGGCGGCCCACCATGGAGGTGCATGGCGTGGTCGGCGGCTACACGGGCCCCGGCATCAAGAGCGCCGTGCCGCCCCGGGCCGAAGTGAAGATGAGCTGCCGCCTGGTGCCGGACATGGACGAGCACAAGACCATCCAGCTCATCCGCGACTTCGTCCAGGAGAACTTCCCCGACGTGCAGTTCCACGAGGAGCACGGCCTCGCCCCCTTCAAGGGCCACGTCACCGGTCCCTATGCCGAAGCCGTCAAGGACGCCTACAAGTTCGCGTTCGATGCGCCCTGCTCCTTCACCCGCGAAGGCGGCAGCATCGGCGCCGTGAAGACTATGGAAGATGTGCTCGGCTGCGAGGTCTTCTTCCTGGGCCTCAGCCTGCCCAGCCACGGCTACCACGCTCCCAACGAGAACTACGACTGGGAGCAGGCCTCCGGCGGCATCGCCGCCTTCGCCCACTACTTCCAGACCGTGAGCGGCATCAGGAACTGAGGCCGGTCCCTGCGCAGAAACGCCGGCCCCAGGGCCGGCGTTTCTGCGTGAAAGGGCAAGGGTGTTACTTCTTCAACAGGGCCCTGATCTCGGCCAGGTCCCGCTTCAGGGCGACGTTCTCCTCCTGCAGCGCCTTCAGCTGCCGGGCCAGTTCCTGGGTCGCGCTGATGTTCAGCGTGCCCAGCGCCTCGTAGTCCACCACCCGGAAATCCTTCACCTGGGTGCCGTAGACGAAGACCTTTTCCTCGGCGCCGGGGTAGTTGGCCACCACGAAATGGGTGGCGTCCAGAATCTCGACCACTGGAAGGTCCTGGGACCCCTTCGCCCCGATCAAACGGAGGGTTTCACCTCCCTGCAGTCCGTGGGGCTCCGCCAGGCCCACCGTCAGCCGCCCGTTGGCGTAGCCAACCGAGACACTCAACCGGTAGATGTTCGGCAGGAAATCCACCGTCTGCCTGACGGCGATGGGATAGACCGCCTCCACCTCCTGGGCGATGACCTTCTTGTGAACGGCATCTCCGTGCTGGATCCGGTCCTTGTAGCGATAGTCCGTGATCTGAAGCTGCCGCAACTTCTCCAGATCGGCGGCCCCATCTGAGCGGCCCACCACTTCTTTCACGCGAGCATCGGAGGTAGCCATGAACACCAGGGCACGGATGTTCTGGCTGGCCGACACGGAGAACGGGTCAGTGCCACTCGTGTTCGAGGCCCCGACGGCGTCATACCCAAATCCCGTCCAAGCGGCGTTCACTCCCCCCGTTCCAGTGATGGTCAAACTGCCGCTGGTGGTGTTGGGACCCGAGGTGTTCCACCCGCCCCCTCCCGCCGAAGCCCAGCTGACGGTGCCGCTCCCATCGGTGGTGAGGAACAGGCCGCCGTTGCCACCCTGGCTGGGCAGCAACGCGTTCAGCGCGGTGCTGGCGCTGGTTGCGCCCGTACCGCCATTTCCCACCGCCAAGGCCGTGCCGGACCAGTTGCCGTTGTTGACGGCGTTGAGCGTGGCCAGGCTGCCCAGGCCGCTCACCCGGGCCACCGGTACCGTTCCGGCCGAGATCGTGCCCAGGGTCGTGAGGTTGGCGGAACCCGCCCAGGTGGACAGGGCCGTGTTCTCCACGTTGCCCAGGCCCACCTGGGATTTGGTCAGTCCCGTGAGGCCCGAGCCGTTGCCGGTTGGGGCCAAGAAGTCCGTGCCCGCCACGGGAATGCCCGTCAGGCTGGCATAGGTCCCGGTGGTGGCCACGCTGGCCAGGCCGCTCACCCGGGCCGCCGGCACCGTTCCCGCCGAGATGGTGCCCAAGGTCGTGAGGTTGGTGGAGCCCGCCCAGGTGGAGAGGGCCGTGTTTTCCACGTTGCCCAGGCCCAGGTTGGTGCGGGCATTGGCGGCCGTGGCGGCGCCGGTGCCTCCGTTGGCGAGGGCCAGCGTGCCCGTGGCCTCTGTGCCGAGGTTGACCGCCCCGCCATTGCTGGCGGCGGTCAGGCGGCCCTGCTGGTCCACCGTGAGGTTGGCCCGGGTGTAGGCCCCTGGCGTCACCGCCGTGTTGGCCAGGGAGATGGTGCCGCTGCTGGTGATGGGGCCGCCGGTGAGGCCCGTGCCCGTGCCCACGCTGGTCACCACGGCGGATCCGGTGTTCAGGCCGAACAGGGACCAGACGCCGCCGTCGAATTGATAGAGGCCCGCGGTCCCGTCGGTCTGGTACACCATCAGGCCGATGGCCGGCGAGGCGATGGCCGCGCGCTGGGCCGCGGTCATGCGGGGCGGCAGGAAACCCTTGGTGGTGCTGGTGAGATCCAACAGGGCGCTGGCCTGGGGTGGGTTGATGCCCACGCCCAGGGATCCCGTGGTGAAGACCGCGTTGGCGCCGTTCAGCGTGAAGGGACTCGCCCCTGCGGGACCGGTGGCCCCCGTGGCGCCTGTGGCTCCCGTGGCGCCCGTGAGCCCCGTGAGGCCCTGGGGCCCCTGAGGTCCTTGAGGTCCCGGAGGGCCCTGGGGGCCCACCGTGCCGGTGCCGGCGACGGTGCCGGCCACCCACTTCGTGCCGTTGAACATCAGCGCCTGGCCATTGGCCGGGGCGGTGGTGGTCAGATCCAGGGGGCGGCCCTGCAGGTTCGCCACCAGGGTCTGGCCCTGCGTGCCGCTCAGATCGCCGCCGAAGGCGCCGGTCACCTCCCAGGCGCTGCGGGCCTGGAAGGCGGGCACGATGTCCACGTCCGGCGCCAGGGCCTGGCTGCCCACCACCACGTGCAGCTTCAGGCCGGCCCTGCCCAGCAGCGTCAGGGGCAGGGGAGTCATGCCGGTGGTGCCCAGCACCACGGAGTAGAGGCCATCGGTCACCGTGAGGGTCTGGGGACCTGAAGTCCAGTGTTCGGCGCCGGCGCTGTCGAGCACGCTGAACGTGAAGCTGCGCACGCCGGTGACCGCCACCGCGCCTTCCAGCAGCCGTCCCTGGTAGGTAAGGGTGGGCAGGGGCGCCGGGTCCGCAGCGAGGGCCGGAGCGGGGGCCAGTACGGGGACCAGGGCGCGGGCCTGGACCCCGGGCTGGGCGGCGCAGGCGATGAGGGCGGCGAGGGTGGGCGTGAGGAGGGGACGTCGCATGGAGTTCACCTTCGAGAAATCTGGTTGGATTCAGAGATGGAGAAAGGCCTATTTCACGGGCGGGGTGAATCCGTGGCGCACCTGGATGGCGCCATTGGCGCTGGCGGCCGTTGTGGAAGGGACGGTCTCTCCCACCACGGCGGCATTGGCGATGCCGCCGGCCGCCGTCTGCTGCGCCCCGGAGGCCTGCGCGAGGCCGGGCGAGCTTTCCGCCGGAGCGGGGGGCGGCAGCACGTTCACCCCAGTGCTGGCGGTGTAGCGCACGTCCTTGGACCACACGGCGAAGACCGTGGCGGCGCCTGGGGTCCCGGAGGCGGTGAACAGGCCCGTCGCGGACATGGCGCCGGCCGAAGCGGGGAGCACCGACCAGGTCACCTCGCCGTCCCAGGGCACGCTGGCGCTGAACTGCACGGTCTGCCCCGCCAAAAGGGAGGGAGCCTGCGGGAGGATGGTCATGTTCCCGTTCACGGCACCGGCCCGGTCGCTGGACTTGTTCGTGCCGAAGCAGCCCAGGCTCAGGACCGGCGCCAGGAGCGCCACAGAAACCAGAAGGGACCGGCGCCGCATCATGGGGCCTCCGCTAGAACGTCCAGACGAGGTTGAGGGAGACCAGGTTCGTGGGCTGGTTCTCCTGGCCGTAGTGGCTGGACATGAAGCGCAGCTCCACATCCCCGTGCTTCGACCACTGGCGGCCCACCATCAGGCCCAGGCCCAGGCGGGTCCAGCGGGTGGTGGACCTGGGCTCGAACACGTCGCCCGCGGATTCCAGCCGGTTGGCGCTCTCCACGGTCCAGCGCACGGCGTAGAGCCCCGCGCCAAAGGACCAGCGGCCTTCATAGTCGAGCTGCTCCAACCCGATGCTCTCGCAGCGGACCCTGGTGGTGATCACCTGGCGCAGGCCGGGCGCGTCCACCTCCTGCCGGGCCTCCCGGAAACGGGTTGCGTCCACGCGCAGGCGCAGGGCGAAGTCCTCCCGGGATCCCCAGGCCAACATGGCGCCCAGGTTGGGGCTGGCTCCGGTGCCCGCCGTGCGTTTGAGATCCGGCGCGGCCGGAACCTGCAGGCCCGCCTGCAGGCTGACATGGAGGGCATCCTCCGCCAGCCCCGCCGGCCCCAGCAGGCAGCCCGCCGCAGCCGCGAGGAACCTCCACCGGCGGCGCCCCCTTGAGGTTCCACCCGAACCTGCTCCCCCACGGTCGCCCATGCCGAGCCCCACCTGATCCAGCGGCGGAATGCCACCTGATGTGTTTAGGGACGATTATCGGAGCATTGGCGGCCATCTTGAAAAAAGAGTTTTCAAGATACGGCCAGGAGGTTTATGCCTATCCGTTTCTAGAAGGTGCCGGAGACCAGCCCGCCGTCCACCAGCAGGCTCTGGCCCGTCACGTAGGAGGCGGGCTGGCCGCACAGAAAGGCGATGACGGCCCCGGTTTCCCGGGGCTCGCCGATGCGGCCCGCAGGAATGGACGCGGCCTGGCGGGCGAAGTGTTCCTCCACCGTGATGCCTTCGGCCTTGGCCTTCACCTCGGCCAGATGATGCTGGCGGTCGGTCATGATGTGGCCCGGCAGCAGGGCGTTCACCGTAATGCCATCCTTGGCCGTCTCCAGGGCCAAGGTGCGCGTGAGACCCGAGAGGCCCGCCCGCAGGGTGGAGCTGATGGTCAGCAGGGGATAGGGCTGCTTGGCCACCAGGCTGGTGATGTGGACGATGCGGCCCCACCGGCGGGCCCGCATGCCCGGCAGCACCAGACGGGTCATGCGCACCACGTTCAGGAGGGTGGTGTCCACCCCGGCGCTCCAGTCCCCGTCGCTGAGGCCATCGAAGGTGGCGGCCTTGGGGCCGCCGGTGTTGGTGACGAGGATATCCACCGGCCCCAGGGCGGCCACGGTGCCCTCGTGCCAGCGCAGGATGTCCTCGGCCTTGGACACGTCCACCACCGCCGTGAAGGCCCGCGCGCCCAGGGCCTCCAGCTCGGCCTTGGCCGTGTCGAGGGCTTCGGCCCCCCGGCCACAAATGGACACGGCGCAGCCCTCCGCCGCCAGCGCCACGGCGGCCGCCCGGCCGATGCCCTTGCTGCCCGCCGCCACCATGGCCACCTTGCCGCGAATGCCCAGATCCATGATGTCCTCCAGGCCCCCAGCATAGGCGAATCCTTGACCATGAAAGGGGGGACCGCCTGCTCCCTTCGGCCGCGATGTCCCCCCTTTGACCCCCAACGTGATGTCCAGGCAAAGCCCGGACATCACGTCTGTGTATGTTCGGCCGCTATCCTGGAGGCCATCCACGAAGGAAACCCGTGACCGCGAAACGCTTTCCCCTGGCCATGCTCCTGTTCACCGCCGCGGCCTTCCTGCTGCTGGCCTGGCATCCGAGGGCCGACCGCTTCACCTGGTTCATGGAGAACGTGCCCGTCCTCATCGGGGCGCCCGTCCTGGTGCTCACCCACCGGCGCTTCCCCCTCAGCCACCTGCTCTACGGTCTCATCGCCCTCCACTGCCTGGTGCTCATGGTGGGCGGCTACTGGACCTACGCCGAGGTGCCCGCGGGCCACTGGGTGAAGGCCTGGCTGCACCTGGCCCGCAACCCTTATGACCGCCTGGGCCATCTCTTCCAGGGCTTCGTGCCCGTGCTGGTCTTCCGCGAGGTGATGCTCCGGAAGGGCGTCCTGCGGCCTGGTGCCTGGTCGGTGGTGGTGCTGCTGTTCATGACCCTGGGGCTCAGCGCCTCCTATGAATTGCTGGAATGGCAGACAGCGGTGTGGACCGGCAGTTCCGCCGACGCCTTCCTGGGCTCCCAGGGCGATCCCTGGGACACCCAGTGGGACATGGCCTGCGCCCTGATCGGCGCCAGCCTGGCCCTGGGCCTGCTGTCCCGGATCCACGATCGATCCATGGAAAAGCTCTCCAATCCTTAACTGAACTCGGAAAAGACCGATACAGTCATCAGAATCCCTTCGCTCTGCGCCGGCACGGAGTTCCCATGGCCCTCGAGGTGAAGCCCAGCATGGATGGCCTGGCCACCACGCACTTCGCGCCGCCTGACCGCACGCCCGAGGATGAGCTGCGCCGGGAGGCGGAGGCCTGCCTGCAGAATCCCGTGGCCCGGTTCCTCATCCAAGCCCTGGACGGCCTGGTGCTCATCCTGGACGCAAACCGGCAGGTGCTGGCCACCAACGACCGGGTGCTGCAGATCGCCGATCCCGAGGATGGGAGCCCCCTGGGCCGCCGCCCCGGAGAACTGTTCGGCTGCGTCCATGCGCACGAGGGACCGGCGGGCTGCGGCACCAGCCATGCGTGCGCCCATTGCGGGGCCGTGCTGGCGGTGCTGGACGCCCAGCGGCAGGGGCGGCCGGTGGAATCGGAATGTCTGCTCACGCTCAGGCGCGGGGCCACCACCGAAAGCGCCGAATTCGCCATCGTGGCCAGCCCTCTCGAGGTGTCTGGCCACCCCTTCATCGCCGTGGTGCTGCACGATCTCAGCGCCATCAAGCGGCGGGACGCGCTGGAGCGGCTCTTCTACCACGATGTGGCCAACCTCATGCAGGGCATCCGGGGCTGGGCCGACATCCTCGCCTCGGGGACCTCCTCCTCTTCCATGGAGGTGGCGCAGAAGCTGGCGAACCTCACCGATCTGCTGGACCGCGAGCTGCGCAGCCACCGGGCCATGGCCCAGGCCGAGCAGGGCGGCCTCAAGCCTCAGTTGCGGGCCATCCTGCCTCTGGAGATCCTGCGGGACGTGGGCGACCTGCTGGCCCGCCATTCCCTGGCCGGGACCCGGGATGTGCACCTTCTCCCCGCACCCGAGGAGATCATCCGCACGGATCCGGAGCTCTTGTCCCGGGTGGTGTTGAACATGGCGGTGAACGCCGTGGAGGCCTCCTCCCCGGGGGAAACCATCACCCTCTCCGCCCGCGCCGAGGGCCAGCACATCCGCTTTCTCGTGCACAACCCCGGGGAGATCCCCGAGGAGGCTCGCAGCCGCATCTTCCAGCGCTCCTTCAGCACCAAGGGGGCGGCCGGGCGGGGCCTGGGCACCTATGCCATGAAGCTCTTCGGCGAGAACGTGCTGAAGGGCCAGGTGGGTTTCGACACCGGTCCCGAAGGCACCACGTTCTGGATCCGCCTCGCCCGCTAGGCGCCCGTGGGGCCGGCGGGCTTCGGCGCGGGGGCGGGCGCTCCCGCAGGCGTTGCCGCGGCCCCGCAGCCCTGGGCCTGGCCCAGTCCCTTGAGGTAGGCCCGGCGGACGATGCCCGCGCCGATGGCCGCGGTCACCCGCCGGGAGAACCGCTCGGCCCCGCTGAGCTTCCGCACCCAGTTCCGGTAGGGGATCAGGCTTTCGGCAGCGCTGCGCACCGTGCCCACCGCCGCGCCCTCCGCCTCGGTCCAGCCCTTCTCGAGGAGGTTGCGGCGCTCCGGCTGGCCCGGCGCGTCCAGATCGGCGCCCAGGGCGGCATCCAGCTGTTGGATTTCCGCCTTCAGCCCCGCGCAGGTGGGATCCGCCGGGGGCCCATAGGGGGCCTTCTGGGCCGCGAGCAGGACCGGCGGAATCTTTTCGTGCAAGAGGTTGAGATCGTCCAGAGGCATTGTGACCGCGCCCGAAATCTGCTTTGCCAGCGGAGGCGCCGCGTCGGGCTTGGAACAGGCCACCAGGGCCAGCAGGCAGATCAGGGAGGCGGCGGAGGGGTTCATGGTGTCGAAGTCTACCGGAAGGCGCCCCGGATGAGGGCCGCTGCTACCCTCGGTGCATGTCCGCCCTCCAACTCGATTCCCTCACCAAGCGCTTCGGCGACAAGACTGCCGTGGACGGGCTCAACCTCAGCTTGGAGCCCGGCACCTTCCTGGGCCTGCTGGGACGCAACGGAGCCGGAAAATCCACCACGCTGAAAATGGTGACGGGCCTCCTGACGCCCACCTCGGGCTCCATCCGCGTGCTGGGACTCGACCTGGCCACAGACTCCCTCGCCGTAAAACGCCAGATCGGCGCCATGCCCGAGGACATGGCCCTGCTCGACATGCTTTCCGGCCCCCAGTACCTGCGCTTCGTGGGCCGCATGTACGGCATGCCGGACGCGCTCATCGACAGCCGCCGGGAGGAGCTCTTCGACAAGCTTGACCTCTCGACGCCGCCCAAGACACTCATCGCCGACTACAGCTTCGGCATGAAGAAGAAAGTGGCTCTCTGCGCCGCCCTCATCCACGGGCCCCGCATGGTGTTTCTCGACGAGCCCTTCGAGGGCATCGATCCCGTCACCAGCCGCACCATCAAGGACATCCTGCACAGCCTGCAGCAGAGCGGGGTCACCCTGGTGCTCACCAGCCACATCCTCGAAGTGGTGGAACGCCTCTGCCCCCTCATCGCCATCCTGGACGAGGGCCGCCTCAAGGGCTTCGGCCCGCTGGAGGAGTTGCGGCGTGGAGGCGAAAGCCTCGAGCAGCTCTTCGTGGATCTGGTGGGCGGCGCGCAGAAGGGAGCGCTGTCGTGGCTGTGAAGGCAGGCTTGGCCGTCTTCCGGGCCCTGCTGGCCGCCCATTTCCAAACCTCCTGGAACCGCTCCGCCCGTGAGATGGGACGCCAGGGCGCCCTGGCCCTGGTCATCCTCACCGGCCTGGCGGGCCTCTTCGCCATCGGCCCTCTCTTCCTGGGGCTGGGCGGATTGGGCTGGGTAATCGGCAGCAACTTCCACAAGCCGCTGGCGCCGGTCTTCCTCGGCCTGGCCCTGGCCCTCATCAGCATCGGCGGCGGCCTTTTCGGCGGCATCATCGGCGGCGCGCGCCAACTGAACTGGGAGACCTACCGCGGGTTCCCCCTGAAGCTGCGCACGCTGTACCTGGCCGAACTGGCGGCGGGCATCGCCGATCCCCTGCCCCTCATCCTCGGCCTGGGCCTGCTGGGATTCCTCTCGGGCCTGGGTCTGGGCTCGCCTGCCTCCATCCCCTGGCTGCCCCTCCTCTTTCTGGAAACCCTGGGCGCCCTCCTGGCCCTTCAGCTGCTGGTGGGAGGATTGGCCGCCGCCCTGGTCAAGCGCCTGCGCATGGCCCTGGTGCTGCTGGCCGCAGTCGCCTGGGTGGCCACCACCCTCGCCACGGCCCGGCGTCCGCAGACATCCAGGAAGAAGGAGAACCCGGTGGTCCGAGTCTCTCCCGCCGATCGCGCGGCCCAGCGGGCCCAGCTTGATTCCCTGGTGGAACGGGGCACGCGGCTTGTTTCCCTCCTGCCCGCCCACGCCTCGGCGCAGAGTTTGGCCGACGCCAAAGCGGGCCGATGGGACCTGGCCCTGTTCCGGCACATCTACCCCTTGGGGCTCCTCGCCCTGCTCATGGTGCTGGGCGCAAAGCTGGTGGCCAGGGAAACCCGCGGCGAGGCCTCCTCCAAGCCCGTGTCCCGCGGGCCGGACAGGCTCTGGTCCTTCGGCGGCCCCGCGGAAGGCATCGGCCGCCTCCACTTCCGCACCCTCATGTCGAGCCAATTGGGCCGCTTCGCCTTCCTCATGCCCATCATGACGCTGGTGCTGATCAAGGGCCCCTTCGCCCAATTGCGCGGCCAGTCGCTGTGGGCGGTGCCCGCCGCCTTCGCCTACCTGTCCCTGGTGGGAAACAACGTCATGCTGAATCAGTTCGGCCTGGACCGGCACGGCATCAAGGCCATGCTGCTGCTGCCCATCCCGGCGCAGGACCTGCTCAAGGGCAAGCTATTGGGGATGGCCGCGCACCAGGGCCTGCAGGCGCTGCTGCTGATGATCCTCCTGGCGGTCTTTGAACATGCGGCTCCCGGTCCCCTCGCCGCGGGCCTGCTGATGCTGGGCTGTGTGTTCCTGGCCCAGGGTGCCGTGGGGCAGTGGACCTCCCTGTGGGCGCCCAGGCCCATGGCCCTGGACAGCCTGAAGAACAGCAACATGCCCTTCGCGGTCGGCATGCTGAGCCTGGCTACGGCCAGTCTGTGGACGGGCCTCTTCGGCGGCATCTACGCCCTGACGGCCTGGCTGTCGCCGGCCTGGCTGGTGCCGGTCATGGCCCTGGCCTTCCTGCTCGCCCTGGCCGCGCACCTGGCCCTGCTGCCCACCATGGCCAGGTACCTCGACGCGCGCCGCGAAATCCTGGTGGAGCGCCTCGGATGATGCAGCCCGCCGCCCTCCAACTGGCCGCGGAACTGGGCGGGGTTTTACTCAGCGGCGGAGATGGCGCGGGCACCCTGCTGCTGGTGGAGCGCCTCAAGGGCCACGCCCTGCCCCAGGTGGCGGTGCTGGGACGGAAAGCGGCAGATCTGCTGGAAGCCCTGGAAGCCGCAGAGCGGGTTCAGGCTGGCGGCGTGGAGATGAACCTCCTGGCCCTGCTGCCGCTGCCCGGTTGCGACCTGTCCAGGGCCCTGGAGCACCACCGCCGCCGCATCGGCGCCCTGGTGGCGGCCCTGGACGCGGGCCTGCCCTGGCTCGAGAACAGGCCCATGCTGGTCCGGCGTCTGCCGGGCCTCATCCTCCGCGCCACGCCGGTGCCTCTGGCCAAGGCTCCCATGGGTCCCCTGGAAAAGGGCGAACTGAAAGCCTTCCTCCCGGACTGGGAGAAGGACCGCCGCAAGATGGTGTTCCGCCGGCCCGAGTGGCGGGAAGCCCCAGGCCATTCCGGGCGCGGCGGCTTCGAGACCGAATTCTGGTCTGGCGTGCCGCTGCCTGAGGGCGCCGAACTGCGCGTGCCGCCTCTGGAACTGCCCTGCGCCACGCCGATGACGGATGTCCTCCGGGCCGCCCTGCGTTCGGCCCTGGGCCAGCCTGTCCCCATCCTGCCGCTGCCCGCCGATCCATCCCCCTTGCATGCCCTGCGCCGCCTGACGCCGGAGATCGCCGCCTTCCGGGGCCCGGCGCGGGCCTGGGAATCAGCCCTGGCAGGCCTGTCCCGCCTGCCGGGTCCGCCTCATTTCTGCGCGCGGTGCTAGCCCCCTCCTCTGAGAAGATGGGGGCCACATGCGCACCCACATCGGGAAATTCGAGATCGTCCGACTGCTCGGCCAGGGCGCCATGGGCGAGGTCTACCTGGGCCGCGATCCCGGTATCGGCCGGGAGGTGGCCATCAAGACCATCCGCCCGGCCCTCATCGGCGAGGACATGGGCGGGGAGCTGCGCGACCGCTTCGCCCGCGAAGCCAAGGCCGCTGGGCTTCTGCAGCACCCGAACGTGGTCACAGTCTTCGAATTCGGAACGGACGGAGACCTGCTCTACCTGGTGATGGAATACGTCCCCGGCGAGGATCTGGCCGCCCTGCTGCAGCGCGGCGAACTGCGGCCCTCGGAGCTGCTGGAGATCCTCGCCCAGGTGTGCGAGGGACTGGCCCAGGCGCACAAGCACGGCATCATCCACCGCGACATCAAGCCCACCAACGTCATGGTGCAAAGGGAGGAGGAGGGCCTCCACGCCAAGGTCATGGATTTCGGCGTGGCGAAACTGAACGATGGCGAACTGACCCAGACCGGCCACGTGGTGGGCACCCTGGCCTACATGGCGCCGGAATACCTGAGCACGGGCAAGAGCCAGCCGGTTTCAGACCTCTTTTCCGTGGGCGTCATCCTGCATGAGGGGCTCAGCGGCGAAAGGCCTTTCGCCGCGCCCAGCAGCGGCGCCATGGTCTACGCCATCCTCCACGACGAGCCCCAACCCCTGGAAGACACGGTCTTCGAGGGCGTGAGCCCCTCGGTGAAGGCCCTGACGAACCGCCTGCTGGCGAAGAATCCCGCCTCCCGTTTCGCCACTGCCACCGAGGCCGCCCGGGCTCTGCGGGCCGCCAGGAATCCCGCCTGGATCGCGCCGCTGGATGACGCCACCGTAGCCGTGGCCACCCCCAGCGGAGGGCACGCATCCGCCACCGGAAAGCCCAGGCCCGATTGGACCACCTGGGCCGTGGGGCTGGGCGTAATGGGCCTGGCCACCTGGGCCGGCGTGGCGAGCCTCCGCGACAAAACCCCCGATCCCGCTCCCCCGCCCGTGAACAGCCACATCAATGACGTGGTGCTGGAGGAGGCCGCCCGCCAGATGGACGCCAAGCCTGAACACGCCCTCAAGCTCGTGCAGGAAGTCATCGATGCCACGCCGGAGAGCCAGCCGGTGGACCCTGACGCCTACGCGCTCAAGATGGCCATCTATTACCGCATGGGCTTCATGGAGCTGCTGGAGGCCACCGAACGGGAGGCCCGGGACCGCAAGGTCTCCGGAATCGAGATGCTGAAGAACGCCAAGTTCAGGGCGATGCTGGAGAAGGACAGGGCCCACAGCCGGAAGTTGGCGCCGGAGCTGAGGGAACGGCTCTTGAAGGGCGAGAGCTAGAATCGCCGCCCCGGCGGCAGTTCCGCCGCCCGCAGTTCCCAGGTCAGCCCCCCGGAGGCGAACCGGACGGGAAGCACCTGATCCGGGGCGAAGCGCCAGAAGATGGTGTGATCGGCCGTCTGGATGAGGTTGGATCCGGACGCTCCGCCGTTCCATCCCGGAGGCAGGGGATCGGCCATGGTGATGGCCCCCGGGGCCAGGCGGTTCCGGTCGCCGGAGCGGGCCAGCACTTCGGCCCGGAGCCGCCCCGCATCGCCGGATTCCGGAGCCAGGGACATGCGTCCGGGCCCCGCCTCCACGATGCGGAAGGCCAGGGCCCGGCCAGCGGAGGTGACGTAGTAAAGCCGCCCCGCCACCGCCTGAGCCTCGAGCAGGCCCGGCAGCAGCAGAAGGAGCAGGCGGCCTCGCATGCTACATGTTGAGGGCGCGGCCATAGACGGCCCGGGCCGCCTCGGGGAACACCTCGTTGAGGGTGGGGTGCGGGTACATGGTCTGGATGAGTTCGTCCACGGTGTACTCGCCGCCCATCAGCGCCACGCTGGAGGCCACCAGCTCCGTGGCCTTGGGCCCCAGGATGTGGATGCCCAGGATCTCGCCGTACTGCTTGTCGGCCACGATCTTGATGAAGCCGTGGGGCTCGCCCACGATGTTGGCCTTGGCCATGGGCGAGAAGGGGAAGCTGCCCACCTGCACATCATGCCCCTTGGCCTTGGCGGCCTTTTCGCTGAGACCGATGGAGCCCACCTCAGGATCACAGTAGGTGCAGGCGGGGAAGCGGTCGTAGCGGATGGGATGGGGATGCACGTCCTTCCCCAGGCTCTGGGCGATGTGCTCGGCGGCCACGATGCCCTCGTCGCTGGCCACGTGGGCCAGCCAGGGGGTGCGCACGATGTCGCCGATGGCGTAGAGGCCTGGCTCGCCCGTCTGCATGAACTTGTCGATCACCACACAGCCGCGGTCCACCTGGGCCTTGGTCTTTTCGAGGCCGATGCCCTCGACCTGGGGCGCGCGGCCCACGGCCACCAGCAGGTGGCTGCCCAGCACCTCGCCGGGGGCCTCGCCTTCCAGGTGGCAGAGCACGCCGTCTTCCCGCTTCTCGATGCGGGTGATCTTGGTCTTGGTACGCACGTCGATCTTGTAGGACTTCTTGAAGATCTTGGCCAGTTCCTGGCCGATGTCCTCGTCCTCCAGGGGCAGGAGCGTGTCCATGAATTCCACCAGGGTCACCTTGGAGCCCAGGCGGCTGAACACGGAAGCGAACTCCACGCCGATGGCGCCGGCTCCCAGGATCACCAGGTGGCTGGGCAGTTCCGTGATGTCCAGGATGTGGTCGCTGTTGAGCACCTGCTTGCCGTCGGTCTCCAGGCCGGGAATGGGCTTGGGGGCCGAGCCCGTGGCCAGGATGATGCGCTTGGCTTCGTGGACCTCACCGTTCACGTCCACCTTGCCGCCGCCCAGGAGCTTGCCGAAGCCCTTCAGCACGGTCACCTTGTTCTTCTTCATGAGGAACTCGATGCCCTTGGCGTTCTTCAGGACGATGCGGCCCTTGCGCTTCACGATGGCAGCCAGGTTGGCCTTCAGGTTCTTGCCGTCCACCCCGTCGATGCCATAAGTGTCTGCATCCTGCATCTGCTCGAGCCGGTGGGCCGTCTCCAGCCAGGTCTTGGCCGGGATGCAGCCGCGGTGGAGACAGGTCCCGCCGAGGACGGCGTCCCGTTCGACGAGGGCCGTGTTCAGTCCCAGCTGGGCCGCTCGAATGGCGGCCACGTAGCCGCCGGGGCCGGAGCCGATGACGATGAGGTCGAACTGGGCCATGAATCCTCCACGGGTCGAACCCGGTCAGTATCCCACGAGAACGCCGTCCGCGCCTGGTTCCACGGCGACGGGGGCAGACCGCTTCTCACCGCGCGCTTGTCCCTGCTCGGGCGGATTCAGGAGTAGACGAGGGCGCTTCTCACTTCCAGTCGCGCCGCCCGCCATTCGGCCCAGGCGGCGGAGAGTTCCTGACGGTGGGCGGCGAGGGAAGCCCGCCACTCGGCCTTGACCTCCCGCCAGGCCTCGGCCTTGGCGTGGCCCTTGGCCCGCCACTCGGCCTTCTTCTGGCCCCAGGCTTCGTGCCGGTCATGGAGGGCGGCCAGGGCGGCGTCGAGCTTCACCCGCGCCGCTTCGAGCCGGGCCTTCATGGGCGTGGCCGAACCAGGGCTGGCCAGGGACAGGCGCTCGCGAAGCCGCTTTTCTTCCATGTGGAGCCGGGCCCGGGTCATGGCCGCATCGGAGACGCGCCGGAAGCCGCCCACCAGCCCCATCCAGTTGAGCAGGTTCAGCAGCCACTTGGTGCTGTCCCACTGGTACCAAAGGGCGCCGTTGCGGTAGTCCCACTGCCACTGGTGATGGAAGTTGTGGTAGCCCTCGCCGTAGGTGAGGGGCGCCAGCAGCCAGTTGTCGCGGGCCGTGTTGGCGTCGGTGTAGGGGCGGCTGCCGAACAGGTGGGCAGCGCTGTTGATGAAGAAGGTGGTGTGATGGGTGAGTACGATGCGCAGGACCACGCCGAACACCAGATGCCCCGCCAGGTTGCCGGTCGCCAGGCCCACCCAAAGAGGCAGGCTCGCCACCACGGCCCCGATGAGGAAGTGGTGGCGGTGCTGCCAGCGCACCAGCGGATCCTTCTCCAAATCGGCCACGCCCTCGACGGGGAGGGCCTTGGCCTCCATCACCCAGGTCCAATGGGCGTGCCAGAAGCCCCGCTTGATGGCGTAGGGATCCAGGTCCGTGTCCACGTGGCGGTGATGCATGCGGTGGTCGCTGGACCATTTGAGCGCGGAATTCTCGAAGGCCGCCGCTCCGAAGCAGAGGAACAGGAAGCGCACGAACCACGAGGCCTTGTAAGCCCGGTGGCTGAAGAGCCGGTGATAGCCGCCGCTGATGGCGGTGCCGATGCTGAACACCATGGCCAAACAGACCAGAACCTCGCTCCAGCGGAGGCCCGAGGTGGCCAGGCGCCAGGGGACCAGCGTCAAGGCCAACGCGAGGGTTCCGATGAGGAAGGAGGTGTTCAGGAGATTCCAGCGTTTGGCCAGGGCCATTCATTGACTCCAAAAAGGAGCTTAATGCTACCGCGGGCCGGCTGCGGGCGTCCCATGCCAAACTTGCCCTATTCCTGTACTGCGCTGCCCATGAGGTTTCCGTGACCGAGACTCGCCCCTGGTACCGCTCGAGCACCTTCTGGATCTTCCTGGGTCTGGCCCTGGGCGTGGTGCTGGGGGGCTTTTTCCCGCAGGATCAGTACCCTTGGGCCTACAACGGCTTCCGCTTCCTCTCCAAGGCCTTCATCAGCCTCATCAAGGGCCTCATCGTCCCCCTGCTGCTGTCCACCATCATCGTGGGCATCGCGCAAACCGGCGACATCCGGGCCGTGGGGCGCATGGGCGCCAAAGCCCTGCTCTACTTCGAGATCGTCACGACGCTGGCCCTCTTCATCGGCCTGGCGGTGGCCAATTGGCTGAAGCCCGGGGCCCACCTGCCCATGGACCTGGGGGCCCACACCGCGGTGGCGGCCGTGAAGGCCAAGACGGGCTGGGAGATCGCCCTCCACATGTTCCCCTCGAACCTCATCCAGCATGCGGCGGAGGGAGACATCCTGCCCGTGGTGATCTTCGCGGCCCTCTTCGGCGTCGCCCTCACCAAGGTCGGCGAGCGCGGCAAACCCGTGCTGGCCTTCTTCGACGGGGTGGCGCAGACCATGTTCAAGTACACGGATTTCGTCATGAAGCTCACGCCCTTGGGCGTTTTCGGCGCCATGGCCTACAACGTGAGCCACATGGCGGCTGGGCATACCGTGAACGGTGCGCTGCTCAAGGGCTGGCCAGCGGTGTTCCATCTGCTCAAGCAGTACAGCCTGCTGGTGGGCAGCCTTTATCTGGCGCTCAGCCTGCTGTTCATCCTGGTCTTCGTGCCCGTGGCCTGGGTATCGGGCATCCGCATCCTAGGCTTCGTGAAGGCCATCAAGGATCCGGCCCTCACGGCCTTCAGCACCGCCAGCAGCGAAGCCGCCCTGCCGAAACTGCTGGAGGAAGTGGTGCGCTTCGGCGTGCCCCGGCGGGTGGCCAGCTTCGTCATCCCCACTGGCTACAGCTTCAACCTGGACGGCTCCACCCTTTACCTGGTTCTGGCCAGCCTCACCATCGCCCAGGCGGCAGGCATCCACATGAGCCTGGGCCACCAGTTGCTGATGGTCTTCACCTTCATGCTCACCAGCAAAGGGGTGGCGGGCGTGCCCCGGGCCACGCTGGTCATCATCGCGGGCACCTGCGGCAGCTTCGGCCTGCCGGGCGAGGCGGGCATCGCCATGCTGCTGGCCGTGGATGAAATCATGGACATGGCCCGCACCACTGTGAACGTCATCGGCAATGGCCTGGCCAGCGTGGTCATCGCCAAATGGGAAGGGGTGTTCGGCTCGGAAACCGAGCCGCTTCCCGAATGAGCCCCGAATGGGCAAAGACCGCCGGAACGCATAATCAAGTAATCCATGGAACCCCCGATTCAAAGCGGATGGGCAGGCCCATCCCTGCCGAGGAGGCCCCATGCGAAACGCCATGTTCGGGACGGCCATTTGTCTGTGCGCCATGCTCCCCTTGGGAGCCCAGACCAAGGCCGAAGCGGAGGCCATGGTCAAGAAGGCCATCGGCGCCGCCAAGGCCGAGGGGCGCGACAAGGTGCTTTCCGGGATCTCCAAGCCCAACGGGCCCTTCAGCAAGGGTTCCCTGTACGTCTTCGTCTACGACATGAACGGCAAGGTGATGGCCCACGGCCAGAACGCCAAGATGGTGGGCAAGGACATGCTGGAAGTGACCGATCCGGACGGCGTCGCCTACGTCAAAGAACGGATCGCCCTGGTGAAGGCCAAAGGGAAGGGCTGGCAGAACTACAAGTTCAGCGACCCCGTTTCCAAGAAAATCGAAAAAAAGACCGCCTACGTGGAGGGATGGGAAGGCCTCATCTTCGGCTGCGGCGTCTACCGTTGAACGGTCGCCATGGATAGCGTCGCCAACCGCCTGCGGCTCATCGCCCTCGTGGCCCTCGGTGTCCTGCTCGTCACGGGGGCCCTGGGCTTTCTCGGACAGCTGCGCCAGCACCGCCGCGTGGAGTCCCTGTTCAACCACGAAGTCCGCTCCTTCGGCAACAGCAAGGAACTGGAGGTTCTGCTCTTCGCCACCCACGGCGACGCCATGCGGCTGGTCAGCCAGGCCCATGCGGGCTATGCCCAGAATCAGCTGGATCAGCTGGGAAAATCCATCAGCCAACGGCTGGCCCGGGCCACGGATCTGGTCAAGCAGCTGGACGCCACCCGCAATCCTGCCGCCGTCGAAACCCTTCTCAAGCGGTTCCCTGTCTACGCGCAAAAGGTCAACGATGCCGCGGAGATCGCCCCTACGGGCCCAGCCATGGGCACCATGTTCATGGGAGCCTCAGAGCCCATTTTCCAGGAGATCCGGACGGCCCTCACGGACCTGGCGGAAGGCGAATCGAGGGCCATGGCCGTCCAGATCGACAAGGCGGGAAGGGACGCCCAAGCCAGCCTGGCCCTCCTGGCGCTGATCACCGGGGGCAGCGGGCTGCTGGCCTTCCTCCTCAGCTGGCGGCTGGGGCTCAGCATCCAGCGCCCGCTCACCCAGTTGTCGAGTTCCATCGAGAAGGCCGTCGAGAACCGCGATTTCACGGTCCGGATGGACGTCACCCGGGAGGACGAAATCGGCCATCTGGCCCGGGATTTCAACCATCTCATTTCCGCCCTGCAGACCTTCTTCAAGAGCACCGCGGACAAATCCGCCCACCTGGCCTCCGGTGCCCATCAATTGAATACCGCCGCGGATGAGATGGCCCGCACCGCGGGCCTGCTGGCCGCCGGGGCAGATACGATCCAGGAGGCGGCAGGCTCCATGAACACCTCCACCACCACCATGGCCGAGGCTTTTTCCGAGGTGTCCGGTCACGTGGAGGAGCTCAAGGGCCAGGCCAGCCACGCCCTGGAGACCACCATCGAGGGGGCCCGGTCCGGCGCTGCGACGCTGGAGGCCATGGAAGCCATCCACCTGGCCACCCAGGCCATGGTGAAGGCCGTGACCGTCATCCAGGACATCTCGCGCCAAACGAACCTGCTGTCCCTGAACGCAGCCATCGAAGCCGCCAAAGCCGGAAGCCTGGGCAAAGGCTTCGCCGTGGTGGCCGACGAGGTGCGGAAGCTGGCCGAGCGCAGCGGCCAGGCCACCCGGGAGATCCATGCCCTGATCGAAAGCGCCGATCAGGCCGTCATCCAAGGCAGCCACATGGTCGACGTCACGGTCAAGGCCCTCAACGACATCCAGGGCCTGACCCGCCAGATGGAGGAAATGGTGCGCCGCATCGGCACGGCGGCCGCGGAACAGGCGGTCTCCAGCTCCGAGCACAAAGCCCAGGTGCAGGATCTCAGCCGGGAAGTCAGCCAGAACGCCACCGCCATCAACCAGCTCAGCACCACCATTCAGGAAGCGGCCCAGACCGTCACGGGTCTGGTGCGGCTGTCGGACGCCATGCGCGATTCCATCGAAGGCTATCGGGTCAGCTGACCTGTCCAGGGGGCCCGCCCCCGCCGTCAATGCGATGATGGAAGCCAGGAGGCTTTCTTGAAACTCATCGCCTGGGATTTCGACGGCACCTTGGTGGACAGCCGTCCCCTCATTGAAGCGGGCATGGCCCATGCGCTGGACACCCTGGGGCAACCCCGGTCCGTCATGGCGGAGTGGCTCAAATGCGTGGGGCTGCCGGTGGAGGCGGGCATCCGCCATACCTTCGGCCCCCTGGGCCTGGATCTGGACACGGTGCTCAAGGCCTACCGCAGCTTCGGCCACGCCGAACACGAACACCTGATGCGACCGTTCGAGGGCATCCCCGAATTGCTGGATGAACTGGGGACCCGGGGCAAGCGCATGGCCGTGGTCACCTCCAAGCGCCGCCTGCCCCTGCTTCGTCAGATGGCCCAGTGGGATTGGGAACCCCTCTTCGACCCCATCATCACTCCCGACGAAGTCACCCACGGGAAACCCCACCCGGAGTCCCTGGAGAAGGTGCAGGCCCTCACCGGCCTGGCCCCCGAAGAGATCCTTATGGTGGGCGACACCCCCTTCGACCTGGACATGGCCCGGGCCGCCGGCGTGCCCAGCCTGGCCGTGGGCCATGGATTCTACGATCAGGAGGCCCTGGCCGCCTGCGGTCCCCGGGCCTACGCCCCGGACACGGCAGCCCTGCGGGACATCCTGCTCGCCTGGTCCGAATGACATGAACACCCACCACGGAGACACGGAGGGCACGGAGGAAGCCGCGGAGAGGGCACGGGAGGTCTTTTCTCCTCCGTGTCCTGCTCCGTCTCTAATTACTCCGTGATCTCCGCGCCTCCGTGGTGAATCCGTTCTGACACGCTCGCGAGGATTCTATGTCTAAGTTGACCCACCTCGATTCCGAAGGCCGTCCCGTCATGGTGGACGTGTCCGCCAAGGCCATTACCCGCCGGGTGGCGGTGGCGGCCGGCTACCTGGAGCTGGATGAACCCGCCGCCGAGGCCCTGGCCCGGGGCGGCGGCCCCAAGGGCGATCCATGGTCCGTGGCCCGCATCGGCGCCGTGGGTGGGGTGAAGCGGACGGCCGATCTGATCCCCCTGGCCCATCCCCTGGCCATCGAAGCCGTGGACGTCCGCCATCACTGGGATTCCGCCACCCGCCAAGCCTGGTTGAAGGTCCAGGTGAGCTGCGAAGGGCGCACAGGCATCGAGATGGAGGCCCTGGCGGGAGTCACGGTGGGCTTGCTGGTGCTCTACGACATGCTGAAGGCCGTGAGCCACGGCATGGCTTTGGGCCCCGCAAGGCTGCTGCGGAAAGAGGGCGGCCGGCGGGGCACCCTTGTCATGCCCTGGGCGGGTTGTCCCTGGGAGCCCTGATCCAGGACCCTCCAGTTGGAAAACATTTGCATTTCCAGATCCCCCTCGGCCCGCTAGCATGGGGATTGGACTTTTCCACATCATCGAGCACGGGGTCATGACCCCCAATTGGAGGCCTAGCGAAGCAGGCTTTTCCGTTCCAGCCGGGAGTTCCCCATGCGTCTTGCCGTTCTGACCCTTCTCCTATCGTCCCTCAGCTTTGGCCTCCAGGCCGCGCCGAAACGGTCATCCAAGAAGCCTCCCCGCCGGCCCGCCGCGCAAACGGCCACTGGAACAGTGCATGTGATCCGCAAGGGCGAGACCGCTGCTTCGGTGGCCCGGGCCAACGGGCTCAGCCTGGCCGAACTGGCCGCCCTGAACCCCGGCAAGAGCCTGTCCAAGCTATCCGTGGGCGCCCGCCTGACCATCGGCCGTTCCAAAACCCAGGCCGCTCAGGTGGCAGAGGCCGTCCCCGCCCTAGAGGCGGCCTCGGCTCCCAGGGCCGCGCTGGCCTCGGCCCCCAGGGCCGCGCTGATGGCCCTGCCCCTCGCACCCGCGGTGGTGCCCACCCCCATGCCCCACCTGGAGCGCCTCCTCCCCTACCAGGTGCGCGGACCGGTGGCCTTCAGCGCCGTCTTCGGCTCCCCCGCTCCCGAAACCCACCAGGCGCCGGCCTCCACCTCCCAGCTGCTGGCCCGCATGCAGCAGGTGATGCCCCCCGTCACGGAAGCGGAACTCAACGCCCTCCTGCCCACCTTCGCCGCGGCGGATCCTGACCGGCTCGACCTTCTCTGGCCCGTGGAAACCCGGACCATCAGCTCGGCCTGGGGCCCCCGCATGCGCACGAAGACGGTTCGCGTGAAGAACCAGCGGAAGAAACGTGTGCGCTACAAGGGCCGCCACAAGGGCGTGGACTTGAACGCCCCCATGGGCACCGCCGTGTTCGCGGCCCTGGACGGGCAAGTGATCGTTTCCGGAAAGCACAAGGCCTACGGCAACTACGTGGTGGTGGACCATGGCAACGGCGTGGTCACCCTGTACGGGCATCACAAGCTGAACCTGGTCCATGAAGGCGATATCGTGCGCCGCGGCCAGAAGATCGCCGAGGTGGGCCGTACGGGCAACGCCACGGGACCCCATCTCCATTTCGAACTCCGGGTGGGCGGCGTGCAGCGCAACCCCCTGCCCGTCCTCAACGACGAGGAAGAGATCAACGCCGAGGTGGCCGCCCAGAACGCCCTCATGGGAGTCGGCCCGATCCGCTGAACTTCCACCCCGTACGCCGCACAGGAAGAGAGCGCGCCTCCTGATCCCCTCGCGGGATCAGCGCGGGGGCCCGTGTTAGACTTGGTCTTTTCGCCTTTTCGAGGTGGTCATGCCGCTGTACCGAGCTTTCCTCCAGACCCTGGGGGCCATGGCATTGCTGGCCCTGGCCCTGGCCTGCCATGGAAAGAACAAGGGCACGGATCCCGCCACGGTCACCACGGCCACCATCACCGGAACCGTCACCTACACGCGCGTGCCCCTGGCCGTCGACGCCAACGGCAAACCCACGGGCCTGGTGGACGCGACCGTGCCGGCCAACCTCACCAAGCTTCCCGCGCGGGGAGTCCGGGTCCGGGCCTATCAGCAGGTCGAGCAGACCCAGCCCAATGGAAGCACCACGCTGATATGGATGATGGTCGCCGAAACCAGCACCCTGTCGTCGACGACGGATCCGGGCACCTACTCCCTCAGCAGCAGCAACCTGCTCAAGAACCGCCCCACCATGGTGGAAATCCTCAGCATCTTCCCCAGTTCCGGGACCGATGCCGTCAACGTGGTGGCCGAGCCCAGCGGCGTCAACAGCCCCACGCCCGCCCTGGAGCGGCTTCGCTACGCGCTCCGCAAGGCTGCGGACGGAACCGCGCCGGCGGGGACCAACACGCCGACCTCCGTCCTCACCGGTGACATCAAGGTGGATTTCGCCGTCGGCCTCAATGACGTCTGGTGGCTGGTCAATCCCGAATTGAAGTTGAACACCGCAGAACCCACCTATATCGACAAGGCGGTGCTGGAAACCACCCTCTCCGGCCGCATCGCCGGCCAGGGTTCAGGCAGCCGCATCCTCGCCATCGGCGACACCCTCGCCACCTTCGTGGCGAACTACGGCGCCGCCACCTCCGGTTCCACCCTGGACCTGCACTATTGGCCCGGCCGTTCGGAATCCCGGGGCACCTACATCGAATACAACCGCACTGTGTTCCCCCAGGCCTACGATCCCACCCTGGGCAAGTACCATTTCTTCGGATCCATCCAGGCTGGGCCCACCAACGACGATGCCTGGGACGAGGGCGTCATCCTTCCGCTGTTCGCCCGCAACGCGCTCTACAGCGGCCTGGTGGGGCGGACCTACTCGGTGCCGTCCAACGTCCTGTTCCCGCCCGGCGCGGCGCTCACGGACCTGAGCCCCGAGATGGCCCGCATCGAGGGGCTGGCCTTTTCCATGGCCGCCAACCTGCTTAAGTCCCCCTACCTGGCGGACACCCAGGGCATGGCCCTGGCCGCGCCCCTGCATGACATCCGGGATCTGAGCGCCCTGAGCGCCAGCCAAAAGACCCCCTATTCCGCCCCGGCCATCGGCGCTCTCGGCTGGGAGATCATCCTCAAAGCCAACAGCCTGCCCTCGCCAGGCACCTCCACGAACTGGACCACCATCAACCCTTTGGCGGCGGCACGCTTCTTTATTGCCCCAAGCGCCTCTTTGGCGGGCGTCGTCGATCCCTCGGGCACCCGCGAACTGGAACCCCTCAACATCTTCAGCCAGCTGTACCGCCTGCGGGAAACGAAGTCCTCGGCCGAGCCCGTGGATCTCACGGCCATCCTGACCGACCCCATCATCACCACCCTCGCCGCGCCCTTCGGCATCACCTGGCCCCGGCCCACCTCCGGAACCTACGGGCCCTTCGCCACCAACTGGGGCACGGACCCCATCACCTCCTTCCCCTCCGTGACCCTGAGCATGGCCAAGGCCGTCAAGGTGGACATGCCCATGGTGAATGCCGGTGCCGTCAGCTACCAGCCGGCCTTCCCGAACCTGTCTCCAGGCGAGATCGCCTACGCAGGTTTCAGCCTGACCACGGACAAGCGCTGCACTCTGACCGCCGTCATCTCTCCGGCCCTCCCATCAGATGGCCAGGTGGAAGTGGACATCCCCTCCCTGGCCCGCACCTTCAGCTTCACCAACACAGGGGGCACCACCGAAACCCTTCTGATTCCCGTGACTGGGACGGCGCCTGTCTTCCACCCCGTCCGCCTCCGCATCAAGAGCCCCAACACCCAGCAAGCGGACACCACGGTGACGCTGACCCTGACGCCCGCCCCCTGAGATCCTCCATGACCTTCTCTGAAGCCCTCCACACCCTGAAGGCCAAGGCCCCGTTCATCCCGGAGTTGGCCATCGTTCTCGGCTCGGGCCTGGGAGCCCTGGCCGAGGGCCCCGAAGCCAAGAAGGGAACCAGCCTGCCCTTCACCGACCTGCCGGGCTTCCCCGCCCCCACGGTGGCGGGCCACGGCGGCAAGCTGGTCTTCTGCGAATTCGAAGGCCGGAAAGTGGTCCTCCAGGCCGGACGCTTCCATTTCTACGAGGGCCATCCCATGCCCCTCGTGGTCACGCCCATGCGCCTCTACGGCCGCCTCGGCGTGAAGGCCGTGCTGCTCACCAATGCCGCGGGCGCCCTGAATCCCGGTTTCGCCGTGGGCGACCTCATGGCCCTCAGCGATCACATCAACCTGTTCGGCACCAATCCCCTCATCGGCCCCAATGTGGAACCCGGCCCCCGCTTCCCGGACATGACCGCCATCTATGATCCGGCCTACCGCGTCCATTTGCAGGCCTGCGCCAGGACCCTCGGCCAGACCCTGCGCGAGGGCGTGTACCTGGGCCTGACCGGTCCCAGCTACGAAACCCCCGCGGAGATCCGCGCCTTCCGCGTCATGGGCGCCGACGCCGTGGGCATGAGCACCGTGCCCGAAGCCATCGTCGCCCGCCACGAAGGCATGCGCGTGGCCGGAATCTCCTGCCTCTGCAACATGGCCGCCGGCATCCTGCCTCAGGCTCTCACCCACCAGGAAGTGCTCGAAGCCGGCGCCGCCGCCGCCGGACGCTTCGAATCCCTGGTCCGCGCCTTCGTGCGGGACCTTCCGCTGTAGCTGCCTGAACACCCGTCCCACCGGTATCGCAGAAGAAGAAGCCCGGCTCTGCCGGGCTTCTTCTTGGGGGCCCGGGGGTGTGCGCGGAGCGCGGAACCCCCGGACGACTACTGCTGAGCTGTCTGGTGCTCCTCGATGAGGCGCTGCACCACTTCGGGCTCGGCGAGCGTGGAAATGTCGCCCATGCCGTCGTACTCGGAAGAGGCGATCTTCCGCAGGATGCGCCGCATGATCTTTCCGCTGCGGGTCTTGGGCAGGCCCGAAGCGATGTGGATGACGTCCGGAGCCGCGAAGGCACCGATGACTTGGCGCACCTGCTCCTTGAGGGCGCCCATGAGCTGCTGGTCCCCGTTCTCGGCATAGCCGCTGTTGAGCAGCACGTAGCAGTAGATGCCCTGGCCCTTGATCGGGTGGGGATAACCCACCACGGCCGCTTCGGCCACGGCCTCGTGGGCCACAAGGGCGCTCTCCACCTCGGCCGTGCCCAAACGGTGGCCTGACACGTTGATGACGTCATCAATGCGGCCCGTGATCCAGTAGTAGCCATCCTCATCGCGGCGGGCGCCGTCGCCTGTGAAGTAGTAGCCCGGATACTGGGTAAAGTAGGTTTCCTTGAACCGCTTGTGGTCGCCGTGCACCGTGCGGGCCTGGCCCGGCCAGGGGGCGCCCAGGCAGAGGGCCCCCTCCACGCCATTGCCCTCCAAAGGAACGCCCGTGGCCGCATCCACGATCACGGGCTTCACGCCAAAGAAAGGCAGGGTGGCCGATCCGGGCTTGGTGGGCGTCACGCCGGGGAGGGGGGTGATGAGGATGCCGCCGGTCTCCGTCTGCCACCAGGTATCCACGATGGTGCAGCGGCCATCCCCCACCACGTCGTGGTACCAGCGCCACACTTCGGGGTTGATGGGCTCGCCCACGGTGCCCAGCACGCGCAGAGACTTGCGGCTGTACTTGTGGATCCACTCATCTCCGGCCTGGGCCAGGGCCCGCAGGGCCGTGGGCGCGGTGTAGAAGATGGTCACGCCCAGATCGTCGATGATCTGCCAATACCGGCCCGCATCGGGATACAGGGGGGTGGATTCGAAGATCACCGAGGTGGCCCCGTTGGCCAGGGGCCCGTACACGATATAGCTGTGGCCCGTCACCCAGCCGATGTCGGCGGCGCAGAAGTAGATGTCGTCCGGGTGGTAGTCGAAGACCATCTTGTGCGTGAAGGCTGCGTAGGTGAGGTAGCCACCGGTGGTGTGGAGCAGCCCCTTGGGCTTGCCGGTGCTGCCGGAGGTGTAGAGGATGAAGAGCGGATCCTCCGCGCCCATCCATTCGTTGGTGCAGGTGGAGCGCTGCCGGGTGGTTTCCTCGTCCAGCCAGAGGTCGCGGCCCGGCTGCATGGGCACGTCGCCATCGGTGCGGCGGGCCACCAGCACCGTTTCCACCAGGGACATGCCCTCGATGGCCCGGTCCACCGTGCGCTTCAGGGGCACCCGCTTGCCACCGCGCAGCCCTTCATTGGCCGTGACCACCACCTTGCAGCGCGCGTCGACGATGCGGTCGCGGAGGGCTTCGGCCGAGAAGCCGCCGAACACCACCGAATGCACGGCGCCGATGCGGGCGCAGGCCAGCATGGTGTAGACCAGCTCGGGGATCATGGTCAGGTAGAGGCAGACGCGATCGCCCTTCTTCACGCCGTGGTGCAGCAGCACGTTCGCCACCCGGGCCACGTTGTGCTTGAGGTCGCGGTAGGTGATGTGGGTGTATTGGCCCGGCTCGTCCTGGGCCCAGATCAGCGCGGTCTTGTCTCCCAGGGTCGGCAGGTGGCGGTCGACGCAGTTGAAGCAGGCATTGACTCGTCCGCCCGAATACCAGGCGAAGTCCACCTCCTTGTAGTCGGCGTCGAAAACCGATTGCCAGGGGTGGAACCACGTCAGGGCCTTCGCTTGCTCCCCCCAGAACCATTCAGGGTTGTCCAGGGACAGCCGGTAGAGCCGCTGGTATTCCTCCATGGTCTTGATGTGGGCCCGCTCCCGGATCTGCGGCTTAACAGGGAAGAGGTCGTCGGACATGGGTCGGCTCCGTGCCAAGGGGTGATGGGGGTGCTCCAGGATGGAACAAAGCGGAGGCTCCGAAGGCGGCGTGCCTCGCCCGGCCGGGCGCTTCCGCATGATTTGGGAAGAAAAGGGGGGGAAGGTTGGGTGGCGACCATTCTCCGACTCGCGCAAACCCTTGTCCAGTGCTCGTTCCCCACGACCGCGCCAGCTCGACCAGCCGGTGCGGCACCAGGCCCCAGGTTTGGAAAGGCCGGACGAGGGAAGGTTCCGCTCGCCCGGCCCGTGCCTGCTCCGGCGGCTTTCGGCCGGAGCTCAGGCTCGCTGGATCAGTGCTCGTAGGTGCTGATGTCCCGATCCTTCGTTTCCTTCAGGAAAAGGAAGCCGATGACCACCGTGGCCAGGGACACGATGACGGGATACCAGAGCCCATAGTAGATGTTGCCCTTGAGGGCCACGAGGGCCGTGGCGAAGAGGGGCAGCATGCCTCCGAACCAGCCGTTGCCGATGTGATAGGGCAGCGACATGGAGGTGTAGCGGATGTTCGTGGGGAAGAGCTCCACCAGGAAGGCCGCGATGGGACCGTACACCATGGTCACGTAGATGAGGAAGACGAAGAGGATCAACAGCGTCATCGGGTAGTTGATCTTCGACTTGTCGGCCTCCTTGGGATAGCCCAGGTCATTCAGGGCCTTCTTCAGGGCAGCCTCAGAGGCGGTGCTCCAGCCCTCCACCCGCGTGGTGGTGACTTGGCCAGTGGCGGCATGCTTCCCGGTGATGGTGGCCACCACGGGCTTGCCCGCTTCAGGCGCGACCTTGTTCACGTTGAGGCCCTGCTTGGCGAAGAAATCGTTCACCCGGTCCACTTCGCTGAACTTGGTGGTGGGCAGCACGAAGAGAACGAAATTCTCGTTCTTGGGATCCGCGGCCACGGTGATCACGGTGCTGTTCTGGAAGGCCTCCAGGGCCGGGTTCACGTAGTGGGTGAGGGCCTTGAACATGGGGAAGTAGGTGGCCGCGGCGATGAGGCAGCCCAGCAGGATGATCTTCAGGCGGCCCACCTTGTCCGACAGCCACCCAAAGAAGATGAAGAAGGGCGTGCCCATCAACAGGGAGGTGGCGATGAGGATGTAGGTGGTGAGGAAATCCAGCTTCAGCGTGATCTGCAAGAAGAACAGCGCGTAGAACTGGCCCGTGTACCAGACCACCCCCTGGCCCATGGTGGCGCCCAGGAGAGAGAGCAGCGCGTACTTGTTGTTGGGATAGCGGAGGAAGCTGTCCGTGAGAGGCGCCTTGGAACCCTTGCCCTCGGACTTCATCTTCTGGAAGATAGGCGATTCATGGAGCTTCAGGCGGATCCACACGGATACGCCCAGCAGGACGATGGATACCCAGAAGGGAATGCGCCAGCCCCAAGTGGCGAAGGCATCCTTGTTCATGCCGTAGCGGCATCCGCCGATGATGGCCAGGGCCAGGAAGAAGCCCACGGTGGCCGTGGTCTGGATCCAGCTGGTGTTGTAGCCGCGCCGCGTGGGGGCGGAATGCTCGGCCACGTAGGTGGCCGCGCCGCCGTACTCGCCGCCCAGAGCCAGGCCCTGGAGCAGGCGGAGAGTCACCATGATGATGGGCGCCATCCAGCCGATGCTGGCGTAGGTGGGCAGGAGGCCCACGCCGAAGGTGGACAGGCCCATGACCATGATGGTCACCAGGAAGGTGTACTTCCGGCCGATGAGATCGCCTACGCGGCCGAAGACCAGGGCCCCGAAGGGGCGCACCAGGAAGCCCGCCGCATAGGCGGCGAAAGCCGAGAGCAGGGCCGCCGTGTCATTCCCCTTCGGGAAGAACAGAGCCGCGAAGAACGGCGCGAGCGTCGCATAGAGGTAGAAGTCGTACCACTCGAACACCGTGCCGACGGACGAGGCGATGATCACCATCCGTTCTTCACTGGTGAGTGGGGTCTTGGCGGCGACCTGCTCAGTTGCGAGGGCCATGGGTGAGTGCCTCCTTGGAAGTGGCTTGGATGGAGCCATGGGAACGGAAATCAGGGATAGGGTCGGGCCTGGATGCATGCCCCATGCGTCTCGACTCCCCAGGGAGCGCCGGGGGCCGAAAGGTAGATTCGCTATGAGAACCGCGATGGTCTGACCATCCGCCGGTACGTGAAATAGTGGGGGTGACTCCCCATAGCTAACGCTCACCTTCGGGGCAGGTCAAGCAAGTTCCTCTGTAAAATTTCCTTTGCCGTCTGTCTTGGCCTGCGAAAAAGGCGGCCTCGGCAAATGATCCCCGCATCACCTTACCGACGCCTCCCTTGACCCAATCGCTGTCATGAAAAGGATGGCCCTGTGCCGATGGCATTTTTCCGGCGCCCATCCGTCTTGAGGACCGCGTCATGGTTCAGCGGGTCAGAAGATCCTCTTTGCAGGCCGAAGCCGGCGGCAACCCGTCCGCGAACTCCTATCATGGTCAGGACACCACCGCAGGATCCCCATGCGCCTCGCCCTTCTGGCCGATCTCCACGCGAACCGCCGCGCGCTGGAGGCCTGCCTCGATCACGCGCGGGGGCTTGGCGCGGACCGCTTCGTCTTCCTGGGAGACTACGTGGGCTACGGGCCCGAACCCCAGGAAGTGGTCGAATGCGTCATGGCGGCGGTGGACCGCGGCGCCGTTGCCGTGGCGGGGAACCACGACTGTGCCGTGGCCGATACCCGCGAATCCATGCACTCGGATGCTGAGACTGCCATGGCCTGGACCCGCGGCCAGCTCGACGCCAGGGCCCGCGATTTCCTCGCCACCCTGCCCATGCGCTTCGAGGACGGCACCCGCCTTTACGTCCACGCCAGCCCCCAGACCTACCCCGAGTGGATCTACGTGAGCGATCCGCCTGCCGCCAGGCGGGCCCTGGAGGCCAGCCGAGCCCAAACCGTCTTCTGCGGCCACACCCACCTGGCGGCCCTGCACGGCATCACCGCCACTGGACAGCTGGTGTCCTTTCAACCCGTTCCGGGCGCGCCCATTCCCCTGCCGAGGCACCGCCGCTGGCTCACGGTCGTGGGTTCGGCGGGCCAGCCCCGGGACGGCGATCCCAAGGCCGCCTACGCCCTCCTCGACACGGACCGTTGCGAGATCACCCACCATCGCGTGCCCTATGACGTCGAGGCCGCGGCCCTCGCCCTCCTCCGAGCCGGCCTGCCGCCATCACTGGCGGCACGCCTCCAGAAGGGACGCTGAGCCATGGCCCGCCCCCGCATCCAGACGGGCGACGTCCTGGACGGCTTCCTCATCGAAGAGGGAATCCACCGCGGCGGCATGGCCTCGCTGTGGGCCGTGAGCCATCCTGACATTCCCGGGCCGCTCATGATGAAGGTGCCCAAAATGTCCGAGGGCGTGGATCCTGCAGCCATCGTCGGCTTCGAGATGGAACAGATGATCCTGCCGCGCCTTTCGGGCCCCCACGTGCCACGCTACATCGGCCAGGGCGATTTCGGCGTCCAGCCCTATCTGGTCATGGAACGCATTCCCAGCCCCTCCCTGCTGCCCACCCTGAAACAGCTGCCTCTGCCATGGCCTTCGGTGGCAGCGCTCGGGCGCAGCATCGCCACTGCCCTCGATGACCTTCACCGCCAGCATGTGGTTCACCTGGACGTGAAGCCCTCAAACCTTCTGGTGCGCCCCACCGGCGAGATGGTGCTCATCGACTATGGCCTGTCGCACCATGACGAACTGCCGGATCTCATGGGCGAGGAGTTCCGTCTGCCCTACGGGACCGCGCCGTACATGGCGCCGGAGCAGGTGCTGGGCCACCGCCGGGATCCCCGCAGCGACCAGTTCGCCCTAGGCGTGCTCATGTACTTCTTCCTCACGGGCATTCGGCCTTTCGGCGATCCCCAACGGCTCTCCGGATTGAAGCGGCGCATCTGGAGGGATCCCGTTCCGCCCCGGCGTCTCCGGCCGGACTGCCCCCCCTGGCTGCAGGAGGTGATCCTGCGCTGCCTCGAAGTGCACCCCGCCTGGCGGTACCCCACTGCGGGCCACCTGGCCATGGCCCTGCAGCACCCGGAGCAGGTCAAGCTCACGGCCCGCTCCGAGAAGCTGAAGCAGGACGCCTTCACCGCGGTACTCCGCCGACGCTTCGCCGATCACGAGTACGTGGTGCCCCAGGCCAAAGCGCCGGCCCGGCATGATGGAGACGCGCCCATCCTGGCGGTGGCCATTGATCTGTCTCCGGAGGCCGCGCCCATCGCGGAAACGCTCCGCATCATGGTGGCCCGCATGCTCACCACCCTGCCGGGAGCCCGCGTGGCCTGCGTGAACGTGCTGAAACAGGGCCGCATCACGCTGGATCAGACCCTCGACGGCCTGGGACGGAACATCCACCACCAGCGGCTCGTGGAGTTGCGCAGCTGGGCCCTTCCTCTGGAGCTGGAAGAGGGCCGGGTCTCCTTCCACGTGCTGGAATCACCGGACCCGGCCTCGGCCATTCTGCAATACGTGAATGTGAACCATGTGGATCATCTGGTCATGGGCGCCCGGGCCAGCTCCCTGCGCCGCACCCTTCTCGGCAGCGTTTCCAGCCAGGTGGCGGCACAGGCCCCTTGCACCGTGACCGTGGCCCGCTCCCGCCGCTTCCGCAAAGCCGAGCCCGTGGAGACCGATGACGGCGGCTCCTGGACGGTGGGATAACCCGAACAGCAAAAAGCCCCGGTCGCCCGGGGCTTTTCAAGTTGTAGCGGAAGCCTACTCCGCGTCCTCGGCCTTGGGTTCGGGGAGGGTGTAGTCCACGAACTCGATGAGGGCCATGTCGGCGGCATCGCCGAGGCGGTGCCCCATCTTCAGGATGCGGGTGTAGCCGCCGGGGCGGCTTTCGAAACGCTTGCGGAACTCGTCGGCGAAAAGCTTCTGGACGATGTCCTTGTTGCCGAGGCGGGCCATCGCCAAACGGCGGTTGGCCACGCTGTCGACCTTCGCGAGGGTGATGAAGGGCTCCACATAGCTGCGGAGTTCCTTCGCCTTCACGAGGGTGGTTTCGATGCGCTCGCTCTCGAGAAGAGCGGTCGCGAGGTTCTTCATGAGGGCCTTGCGCTGGTTGGTGGTGCGGCCCAGGCGCTTGCCGGAAACGTTGTGACGCATGGGGGCTCCTTACACTTCCTGCTCGAGCCGCATGCCGAGGGAGAGGCCGATACGAGCGAGCTCGTCCTTGATCTCCTGGAGCGACTTCTTGCCGAAGTTCTTGGTTTTCATCAGCTCAGCTTCGGTCCGCTGGACCAGCTCGCCGATGGTGGTGATGTTCGCATTGCGCAGGCAGTTGTTGGCCCGCACGGAGAGTTCCAGTTCCTCGACGGACTTGCCCAGCCAAGTGTTAGCGGCCTCGCTGCCGAGGGTGGCTCCGCCCATTTCCATTTCCGTGAAGTCCTCGTCCTGACGGGCGAACACCAGGAAGTGGTCGCGCAGGATGAGGGCCGCGTCGGAAACGGCTTCCTTGGGATTGACGGCGCCGTTGGTCCACACCTGGAGCGTGAGCTTTTCGTAGTCGGTGCTCTGGCCCACGCGGGCGGGCTCCACGATGTAGTTCACGCGGAGAATGGGGCTGTGGTTCGCGTCCATGGGGATGAATCCGAGGCCGAGGCTCTCGTCATGGTTGCGGTCGGCGGTGACGAAACCGCGGCCCAGGCGGACCACCATTTCGATCTCCAGTTCGCCTTCCTCGCCCAGGGTGGCGATGTGGATGTTGGGATCCACGACTTCCACGTTCTGGTTGCAGCGGATGGCGGCCGAGGTCACCGTGCCCTCGCCCTTGGCGGAGATGGTCACCGTCTGGGGCTCGCTGCTGTGCAGCTTGAAGGGCACTTCCTTGAGGTTCAGCAGGACATGGGTGATGTCCTCCCAGACGCCGGGAAGCGTGGTGAATTCGTGCATGACGCCCTTGATGCGGACGTTGGTGACGGCCGCGCCCTGGATGCTGCTGAGCAGCACCCGGCGGACGCTGTGCCCGACGGTCGTGGCGAAGCCACGCTCGAAGGGGTAGGCCACGAACTCGCCGTAGGAGTCCGTCAGAGACCCGGGGGTCACTTCTGCGAAGCGCGGCCTCTGGAAATCGCTGAGATTCAGCATCCGTCCCCCTTACTTGGAATAGAGCTCAACGATCAGCTGCTCGTTGATGTCGAGGGTGATGTCCTCACGGGTCGGTGCGGCGAGCACCTGTCCCTTGAAGGCGGTGGCGTCCAGGGTGAGCCACTTGGGAATGCCACGGCCGGCCGAGGTCTCGACGGAGGTTTTGACGCCGTCGTTCTCCTTGGCGCGGACGCCCAGTTCCACCGCCTGGCCGGGCTTGACCTGGTAGGAGGGGATGTCCACCCGCTTGCCGTTGATCAGCACGTGGCCGTGCATGACCATCTGGCGCGCGGAGGAACGGCTGGATGCGAAGCCCAGGCGGTAGACCACGTTGTCCAGGCGGCACTCAAGGAACCCGAGCAGGTTGTGGCCGGTGACGCCCTTCTTGGCGTCGGCCTTCTCGAAGTAGTGGCGAAACTGCTTCTCAAGCACACCGTAGATGCGCTTGACCTTCTGCTTCTCACGAAGCTGCAGGGCATAGCCCGTGGGCTTCTTGATCTTGCCCGCGCCGTGCTGGCCGGGGATCTTGCCCTTGCGGGTCTCGAACGAGCACTTTTCCTTGAAGCAGCGCTCGCCCTTGAGATAAAGCTTCATGCCCTCGCGGCGGCAGAGGCGGCAAACGGCGTCTGTGTAACGTGCCATGTCTCTCCTCCTCTCTTAAACCCGGCGCCGCTTGGGCGGCCGGCAGCCGTTGTGGGGGATGGGGGTGACGTCGCGGATGCTGGTCACCTGGATGCCTGCGGCGTTGAGGGCGCGGATGGCGCTCTCACGGCCGGCACCGGGGCCCTTGACGCGGACGTCGACCGAACGGACGCCCTGCTCCTTGGCGGCTTCGGCGGCGATGCCGGCGGCCACCTGGGCTGCGAAGGGCGTGCCCTTGCGGGTGCCGCGGAAGTTCTGGTTGCCGCTGGAAGCCCAGCAAAGCATGTTCCCCATCGGATCAGAGATGGAGATGATCGTGTTGTTGAAGGACGCCTGGACGTGGGCCACGCCGTGGGGAACGTTCTTCTTCTCTTTTTTCTTGACCACCTTCTTACCGGCGGTCCGGGTCTGGGTCTTGGCCATGTGCTCCTCGCCTTACTTCTTCTTGCCGGCTACGGTGCGTCGCTTGCCCTTGCGGGTGCGGGCGTTGGTGTGCGTGCGCTGGCCGCGGACGGGAAGACCCTTCCGGTGGCGCAGGCCGCGGTAGCAGCCGATATCCATGAGCCGCTTGATATCCAGAGAGATGTTCTTGCGGAGGTCGCCCTCGACCGTCTCTTCGGAGGTGATCACGCGGCGGATGCGGCCCACCTCGTCCTCGGTCAGATCGCGCACCTTGGTGCCGAAATCGACCTTGGCGCGGGTGAGGATGCTGTGCGCCTTTGCGCGCCCGATGCCGAAAATGTAGGTGAGCGCGATCTCGATGCGCTTGCCGATGGGCAGATCAATACCTGAGATGCGTGCCATCGTGTCTCCTTAACCCTGACGCTGCTTGTGCTTGGGGTTCTTCTTGCAGATGATCCGGTTGATGCCTTCGCGCCGGACCACTTTGCAGTGCTCGCACAGCTTCTTGATGGAGGGCCGTACTTTCATGGTGTCCTCTCGTTTACTTGAATCGGTAAATGATGCGGCCGCGGGTGAGGTCGTAGGGGGTCACCTCTACGAGCACCCGGTCACCGGGAAGGATGCGGATGAAGTTCTTGCGCATCTTTCCGCTGATGTGCGCCAGCACCTGGTGCTTGTTCTCCAGTTCGACCCGGAAAACCGCGTTGGGCAAGGCCTCAACCACTGTGGCTTCTAGCTCAATGGCTTCTTCTTTGCTCAAGCTTGTTCTCCGAAGACGTGACGCAGCGATTCAAACACCAGCTCCGGTGGGCGATTGCCATCCACGCTCCGGAAAGTCGGCCGATGCTTGTAGAAGCCCAGGAGGGGTTGGAAGGTCGAGTTGAACTCGCCCATCCGGCTCCGGAAAGCCTCGGAGGTGTCGTCGGAACGGTGCTTCAGGGGACTTCCGCACACATCGCAGACACCGGCTTGCTTGGAAGGCTTGGTCTCCAGGTGGTAGATGGCTCCACATGCATTGTTGCTGCACAGGCGCCTGCCCACCACGCGGGCTTCCAGCACTTCCTGGGGGACATCGACCAATACCACATGCCCGACCTTCATGCCTTTGGAGGAGAGGAAGTCTTCCAGGGCTTGAGCTTGCTGTAGGGTGCGGGGATAGCCGTCGAACAACACGTCAGAGGTCTCGTCCAGCAGCCGCGCGAAGACAAGGCCGTTGACGGTGTCGTCGTCCACCAGTTTTCCTTCGGCCATGATGGCTTTCGCCCTCAGACCGATCTCCGTCCCTTTCGAGACGGCATCTCTCAGAATGTCACCGGTTGACAGGTGAGTCAAAGAGAATGTTTCCACCAGACGCTTGGCCTGGGTTCCCTTGCCGGAGCCGGGAGCCCCCAGGAGGATGTTCGCCGTCAGGGTCATGCTTCACCCTTGCGGGTGGCTCGGCCCCGGATGCGGCCCTTTTCGAGGAACCCGTCGTAGCGCCGCATGACCAGCAGGCTCTCCAGCTGGGATGCGCTGTCCATGGCCACGCCCACCACGATCAGCAGGCTGGTGCCGCCGAAGTAGAAGTTGAGGCCAGGAATGGTCCGGCCAATGAGGATGGGGACCAGGGACACGGCGGCCAGGTAGATGGCGCCCACGAAGGTCAGCTTGGACAGGATGCTGTCCATGAAGATGCTGGTTTCCTTGCCGGGGCGGATGCCCGGGATGTAGCCCCCGGACCGCTTCATGTTCTCGGCGGTCTCATCGGGATTGAAGACGATGCTCGTGTAGAAGAACGCGAAGAAGATGACGATACCCACGAATACCGGGGTGTAGTAGCCCAGGTGCGTCTGCGGGTTGATGTAGGAAGAGGCCTTCGCCAGCCACTCCCACTTGAAATACTGGTTGATCGTGGCCGGGAAGAAGATCACCGAACTGGCGAAGATGACGGGCATGACGCCGGCGGTGTTCACTTTCAGGGGCATGTAGGAACTGCGTTGGCTGGACATCCCCGCGGAATCGGCCCGGCGCGCGTAGTGGATGGGGATGCGCCGGTAGGCGTTCTCCACCATCACCACCGCCAGCAGCACCACGATCATCGCCGCGATGATCAGGATGAACAGGCCAGGAGGCGGCACGTTCGGCGCGTTCTTCAGGGACTGCGTGATCATCACCGTCAGGGTGGTGAGGCCCTGGGGAAGGCCTGCCACGATGCCCGCGAAGATCAGCAGCGAAATGCCGTTGCCAATGCCCCGCTCGGTGATCTGCTCGCCGATCCACATGACGAACATCGTGCCCACGGAGAGCGTGAAGGCCGCCAGGAGGCGGAAGGACGTGGGGGAAATGGCCGTGGTGACCACCTCCAAGCCCGGCGAATTCTGGCTTTGGGCCAGGGACGCGATGCCCATGCCCTGGACGAAGGCCAGGAACACGGTCAGGTAGCGGGTCCACTGGTTGATCTTCTGACGGCCGGCCTCGCCTTCCTTCTTCTGGAGGTTCTCCAGGTAGGGCACCACAGCCCCCATCAGCTGCAGCACGATGCTGGCGGTGATGTAGGGGGCGATGCCGAGGGCGAAGACGGAGAACTTCTTGAACGCACCACCGGAGAACAGGTCAACGACGTCGAAGAGCCCACCGCCACCCTTGCGCAGGGCGGCCTGGAGGTTCTCGGCGTTCACCCCGGGCACGCTGACGTGCACTCCCAGCCTGTAGATGGCCAGGAGGAGCAGGGTGAAGAGGAGCCGCTTGCGCAGCTCCGGGATGGCGAAGAGGTTCCTGAGGCGGTTCATCGGCCGTTACTCGGCAGACTTCGCGGCGGGCTCCTGGATGGTGCCGCCCTTGGCCAGGATGGCTTCCCGGGCGCCCTTGGTGATGCGGTCGGCAACAACGTTCACCTTGGCGGTGAGCTCGCCGCTGGCCAACACCACGATCTTCTCAACACGGTGGCCGACCAGCTTCCGGTCCCGCAGGGACTCGAGGCTGACCGTCTCGCCATCCTGGAAGTGGATGGAGATGAGGCTGAGGGGGATTTCCTTCGTCTCAGGGGCGAAGATGTTGGTGAAGCCGCGCTTGGGCAGACGGCGCACGAGGGGCATCTGGCCGCCTTCGAAGCCGCGCTTGCCGCGATAGCCGCTGCGGGACTTCTGGCCCTTTTCGCCGCGGCCGGAGGTCTTGCCCAGGCCTGAGCCCTTGCCGCGGCCCAGGCGCTTGCGGGTCTTGGTGGCGCCCTCAGCGGGGCGGAGTTCGTTGAGCTTCATGATCTACCCCTTCACCTTAACGTCGATGAGATGAGGGACGAGCTTGACCATCCCGTGGACGTTGGGGGTGTATTCGCATTCGCGGGTATCGCCGGGACGCTTCAGGCAGAGGGTCTGCATGAAGGCGCGGTGCTTGGGAGTGGTGCAGATGATGGAGCGCTTGAGGGTCAGCACCACCTGCTTGCCGAGATATTGCGACATGTTATGCCTCCGCCTGGTCAAGGCCACGGTTGGTCAAGACCGTGTAGGGATCCATGAGTTCCTTCAGGCCCTCGAACGTGGCGCGGACCACGTTGTGGGGGTTGGAGGAGCCGAGGCTCTTGGTCATCACGTTGTGGATGCCGGCGGCTTCCATGATCGCGCGGACCGCGGCGCCGGCGATGATGCCGGTGCCCTCGGGAGCGGGCTTCAGGAGCACGCTGCCGGAGCCGAAGATGCCCGACACCGGGTGCGGCAGGCTGCCGTTCGGGGTGAGGGGAACGCGGATCATGTTGCGCTTGGCGCTCTCGATGCCCTTCTTGATGGCGCTAGGCACTTCGAGGGCCTTGCCGAGGCCGAAGCCGACCTTGCCGTTGCCGTCGCCCACGACCACCAGCGCGGAGAAGGAGAAGTTCTTGCCCCCCTTCACCACCTTGGTGACGCGCCCGACATAGATGACCTGGTCCTTGAATTCCCCGGCTTCGGGGTTGCGGGATTCTTTGTTCTCTTTGAGCTCTGCAGTCGCCATGGTGATCCCCTAGAACTGGAGCCCGGCTTCGCGGGCGCTGTCAGCCAGCGCCTTGACGCGGCCGTGGTAAACGTAGCCGTTCCGGTCGAACACCACGGCTGTGATGCCCTTCTCCTTCAGGCGAGCGGCAATGCTGGCACCGACAGCCTTCGCGGCCTCGATGTTGGCGCCGTTCTTGAGCGAAGCGCGGAGATCCTTCTCCAGGCTGCTGGCGGACGCCAGAGTGATGCCCTTGGTGTCGTCCACCGCCTGCACATAGATGCGCTTCAGGCTCTTGTAGATGGTGAGGCGGGGCCGCTCGGGCGTGCCGCTCACGCGGCCGCGGATGCGGGCCTTGGTCTTATCGCGTCGAATTTGGATATCGTTCGCCATGGGTTCCCCTTACTTCCCGGTCTTGCCGGCCTTGCGGCGGATGACTTCGCCGGTGTACATGACGCCCTTGCCCTTATAAGGCTCGGGCTTGCGGAATTTCCGGATGTCGGCGGCGACCTGGCCCACCAGCTGCCGGTCGATGCCGGTCACGACGATGTGGGTGGTCTTCTCAACGGCCATCTGAATGCCCGCGGGGGCCTCGTAGTTGATGGGGTGGCTGTAGCCGAGCTCAAGCTTGAGCTTGGCGCCGTCCATGGCAGCCTTGTAGCCCACGCCGACGATGTCCAGTTCCTTCTTCCAGCCTTCGGTTACGCCGGTGACGGCGTTGCCGAGGAGGGCGCGGGTCAGGCCGTGGTAGGCACGGTTCTGGGGTTCGTCATTGACACGGGAGAGGACGACGGAGTCGGCCTGCACGTCCAGGGTGATCCCGGTGGGGATCGGGCAGCTGAGCTTGCCCTTGGCGCCCTCGACGACGGCCTCGGTCCCGGTGACTGTGACCTTCACGCCCTTGGGCAGCGTCACGGGCTTCTTTCCGATTCGAGACATGGGTGATTCCTTAGATGAGGGCGGAGGCTCCGCCCATTTCAGGATGGGTTACCAGACGTGGGCGAGGACTTCGCCGCCGACGTTCTGCTTCCGGGCGTCCTTGCCCGTCAGGAGACCCTTCGGGGTGGACAGGATGGCGATGCCGAGACCCCCGTGCACTTCGGGAATCTCCTGCGCGCCGGAGTAGATGCGCAGACCAGGGCGGGACACCCGGCGCAGGCCATGGATCACGTTCTCCTTGTCCTTCACATACTTCAGGTTGAGGATCAGGTAGCTGCGGCTCTCGTGCTCCACCTGCTTGAAGGAGTGGATGTAGCCCTCCTGCTTCAGGATGTGGCAAAGCTGGGCCTTGATCTTCGAGGCGGGCACCACCACGGCATCGTGCCCGGCCATAATGCCGTTGCGGATGCGGGTGAGATAGTCAGCGATGGGATCGGTGTTCATGGTCCCCTCTCCTTACCAGCTGGACTTCTGGACGCCCGGCAGCTCGCCATTCAGGGCGAACTTGCGGAAGCACAGACGGCAGAGTTCAAACTTGCGCATGTAGCCCCGGGGCCGGCCGCAGCACTTGCAACGATTGCGGTGCTGGGTCGAGAACTTCGGCTTGCGCGAATCCTTGACGATTTTGGAAATCTTGGCCATCGGTATGATCTCCTTGGCTATTTGCGGAAGGGCATACCGAGGTGGGCGAGAAGAGCCCGCGCTTCGGCGTCGTTGGCGGCGGTGGTCACGAACGTGATGTTCATGCCCTTCATCTTGTCCACCTTCGAGTAGTCGATTTCCTGGAAGATCAGCTGATCCTTCAGGCCCAGGGTGTAGTTGCCACGCCCATCGAAGGACTTGGTGGGCACACCGCGGAAATCGCGGACTCGGGGGAGAGACAGGGACACCAGGCGGTCGAAGAACTCCCACATGCGCTCGCCGCGCAGGGTGACCATGCAGGCGATGGGCATGCCGGCGCGCAGCTTGAACTGGGCGACGCTCTTCTTGGCCTTGCGCACGACGGCCTTCTGGCCGGCGATGGCGGTGAGCTCGTCAACGGCCACGTCCAGAACCTTGATGTTCTGGATGGCGTCGCCGACGCCCATGTTGATGACGATCTTCTGCAGGCGGGGCACCTGCATGGCGGAGGAGAAGGCGAATTCCTCCGTAAGCTTCGCAACCACCTCCTGGTGGTAGCGAGCCTTGACGCGGGGCTCCGCGTGGCCTTGCTTGGCAGTCATGGATTCCTCCATTTCCGTGGGACGGCTATGCCCCAGGGGTTCGGGAGAGCGGGGGGGCTTGGAATCGGCGGTCCGGCCCGTTTCCCCCCAACCTCAATTGTCATGGCGCAGGATGCGCCGCGAAACTCCGTCCCGCGCACGGGACAGAACGAAGATCTTCCCACGGGAAAAGGCTTGAGGGAAGTAGAAATCCCCGAAAAAGCTCGAGAAGGCTTGCCCTTCTCGAGCGCGGGGGTCCGGAGGTATGCGCGCAGCGCGGAACCCCCGGGGAAACATTAAGCCCTCTTGCGGGTGCCTTTGCCGGTCTTGGCATCGACGAGCATCACGTTGGAGGCGTGGATCGGGGCCTCCTTCTCGATGATGCCGCCGCCTTCGCCCGTCTGGGGGTTCGGCTTGGTGGCCTTCTTGATGACGTTGAGGCCGGCGATCACCACGCGGTTGGTCGAGGGGCTGACCTTCGTGACCGTGCCGGTCTTGCCCTTTTCCTTGCCCGCGATGATGACGACCTGGTCGCCCTTCTTGAGCTTCATCTTGGTGGTGGTGGCTTCCATTACAGCACCTCAGGGGCGAGGGAGACGATCTTCATGTACTTCCGCTCGCGCAGTTCGCGGGCCACGGGGCCGAACACGCGGGTGCCGACCGGCTCGCCATCCTTCTTGATGATGACGGCGGCGTTCTCGTCGAAGCGGATGTAGGAACCGTCCTTGCGGCGGTAAGCCTTGCGCTGGCGGACGATGACAGCCTGGACGACAGCCTTCTTCTTGACGGTGCCGCCGGGGATGGCTTCCTTCACGGAGGCGGTGATGACATCTCCCAGCTGGGCGATCTTGCCCACACCGCCGCCCAGGGGCAGGATGCAGCAGATCTTCTTGGCGCCGGAATTGTCGGCGACGGTGAGCATGGTTCCCATCTGAATCATGTGAGCTCCTTACTCGCCGGCCTTCTGGACGATCTCGAGGACCATCCAGCGCTTGCGCTTGGAAAGGGGGCGGGTCTCAACGATCTTGACCACGTCGCCGATGGCGCAGGCGTTGGTCTCATCGTGAGCCATGAACTTGGCGGTCTGCTTGACGGTGCGGTGGTAGAGCGGGTGCTGGAACTTGCGCTCCACCTTCACCACCACGGTCTTGTCGGCCTTGTTGGAGACCACCACGCCGTTACGAGTCATCTTGTTTTCGAGGCTCATGGGTTCTCCTAGGCCAGCTTGGTAGCCAGGGCGGTTTTGACACGGGCGAGCTCACGGCGAGTCTTGCGGATCTCGGCGGTGTTCTCGACCTGGCCCACGGCGTGCTGGAAGCGGAGGGTGAAGCGCTTGGCGGCCAGCTCGGCCTCCAGCTGCGCGAGTTCCTCGACGCTCTTGCCGGTCAAATCGGAAAAGGGGTTCTTCTTGGTCATGGCTCTACTCCTCCGGCGGCGTGCGGCTGATGAACTCGGACGCCACGGAAAGCTTCATCTGGGCCAGGCGCAGAGCCTCGCGGGCGATCTCCTCGGTGACGCCTTCCATCTCGAAGAGGATGCGGCCGGGGCGGATCACCGCCACCCATCCATCCGGAGCCCCCTTGCCGGAGCCCATGCGGGTTTCCGCAGGCTTCGAGGTGGTGGGACGGTCAGGGAAGATGCGGATCCAGATCTTGCCGCCGCGCTTGATGTGGCGGGTCATGGCGATACGGGCGGCTTCGATCTCACGGTTGGTGAGCCAGCAGTGCTCCATCGCCTTGAGGCCGAAATCGCCGAAGGCGAGATCGTTGCCGCGGGTAGCGATGCCGCGCGTGCGGCCCTTCTGGGTTTTACGGTTCTTGACCTTCTTGGGCATCAGCATGGATTCACCTCAGCGCTTCACGGTCTCGGCAACCTGGTCGCCCAGGTTCACCCAAACCTTGATGCCGATGATCCCGTAGGTCGTATGGGCCTCGGCGAAACCGTAGTCAACGCCCGCGCGAATGGTCTGCAGGGGCATCTGGCCGGAGAGGTAGTCCTCGGTCCGGGCGATCTCCGCGCCGTTCAGGCGGCCGGCGACCTTGATCTTGAAGCCCTTGGCGCCGAAGCGGATCGCAGCCTCTTCCGCCTTGCGCATGGCGCGGCGGAAGGCGATGCGGCGCTCGAGCTGCTGGGCCACGCCTTCGGCTACGAGCTGGGCATCGACTTCAGGCTTCTTGATCTCCTGGATGTCGACGGACACGGGGCGGTTCAGGCGCTTCTGGAGGTCTTCGCGCAGCTTGTCGATCTCGGCGCCCTTGCGGCCGATGACGATGCCGGGGCGGGCAGTGAAAATGCGCACGGTGACCTTGTCCGCGGCGCGCTCGATGTCGATCTTCGAGATCATCGCGTTGAGGCTGTGCAGCTGCTTCTTCAGTTCGCGGCGGAGCTTGATGTCTTCGTGCAGCAGGGTGGCGTAGTCACGCTTGGAGAACCACTTGCTGTGCCAGTTCTTCTGATAGATGAGGCGGAACCCGTACGGGTGGACTTTCTGACCCATGACTACTCCTCCCCGGCCGCGGACGCGAGCTGGATGGTGATGTGGCAGGTGCGCTTCTGGACGCGGTAGGCGCGGCCCATGGGCGCAGGGCGCACACGCTTCATGCGGAAACCCTCATCCACGAACGCGGCCTTCACCAGCAGCTGGTCCGGGTTGACGGAAGGATTCTTGTCGATGGCGTTGGCCACGGCGGAATCGAGGAGCTTGCGGATGGGAGCCGCGGCGTACTTCTTGGCCTGGGTGAGCATCCACTGGGCCTCGCCGACGTACTTGCCGCGGATCAAGTCCACCACGAGACGGGCTTTCTGGGCCGAGCCGCGCAGGTGGCGAACGGTGGCGCTGGAAACGATATCAGCCATCGCTACTTCCCCTTCGCCTTGGTGTCGGCCTTGCCAGCGTGACCCTTGAACGTGCGGGTCAGGGCGAATTCGCCCAGCTTGTGGCCGATCATGTTTTCGGTGACATACACAGGAATGAACTTGTTGCCGTTGTGCACGGCGAGGGTCAGTCCGATCATCTGCGGGACGACCGTCGACCGGCGGGACCAGGTCTTGATCACGCGCTTGTCGTTGGCGGCCGAGGCGACTTCCACCTTCTTCTGGAGGTGGGCGTCAATGAACGGGCCTTTTTTCAGGGATCGTGCCATTGTCGTGTCTCCTAGTTGATCCGCTTGACGATGAACTTGTCCGTGCGACGGTTGCCACGGGTCTTGTATCCGCGAGTCGGCTGGCCCCAGGGCGTCACGGGGTGACGGCCGCCGGAGGTGCGGCCTTCGCCGCCACCATGCGGGTGGTCGACGGGGTTCATGACCACGCCGCGGACGGTCGGGCGGATGCCCTTCCAGCGGGTGCGCCCGGCCTTGCCGATCTGGATGTTCTCGTGCTGCAGGTTGCCGACGGTGCCGATGGTCGCGAAGCAGTCCAGGTGGATCTTGCGGATCTCGCCGGAGGGCATGCGGAGCTGGGCGTAGTCGTCTTCCTTGGCCACGAGCTGGGCGAAGGTCCCGGCGGCGCGGGCGATCTGGCCACCCTTGCCGGGCTTCATCTCGATGTTGTGGACGGTGTTGCCGACCGGGATGTTCCGCAGCGGGAGGGCGTTGCCCACCAGGATGTCGGCGTTCTTGCCGGCCACCACGGTGCGGCCCACTTCCAGGCCATCCGGGGCCAGGATGTAGCGCTTTTCGCCGTCGGCGTAAACCAGCAGGGCGATGCGGGCGGTGCGGTTGGGATCGTACTCGATGGTCGCGACCTTGGCCGGCACTTCGAGCTTGTTGCGCTTGAAGTCGATGATGCGGTACTGGCGCTTGTGGCCACCGCCGATGTGGCGGGTGGTGATCCGGCCGGTGTTGGAGCGGCCTCCAGTGCGGTTCCTCTTGGCAATCAGTGAACGTTCAGGAACGTCCGTGGTGATTTCCTCGAAGCCGAACTTGGACATGCCGCGCTGACCGGGGGTCGTGGGCTTGAGCTGCTTGATGCTCATGGGTGTCCTCTTGCCTCAGGGTTGAAAGGGGCGGGCGATAGTGGGCAAAGCTTTTCCGTCCGCCGTTGAGAATTCGCCGGTTCGCCTACTCGGACGCGGTTGCGCCCTCGGCGAGTTCGACATAGGCCTTCTTGCGGGGGCTGGAAGTCCCCACGAAACGGCCCAGGCGCTTGGTCCGGCTGGGAATCCGCACGGTGCGGATGGCCTTCACCTTGGACTGGAGCAGCAGCTCCACGGCTTCCTTGATCTGGTGCTTGGTGGCCCAGGTGGCCACTTCGAAGACCTGGATGTTCTGCTCGCGCAGGATCTGGCCCTTCTCGGTGAGCAGGGGCTTGCGGATCACTTCAAAGATCTTGGTCATGGCTTCACAACCTCCTGGAGGGCCAGGACGGCTTCCTTGGAGAAGATCACCTGGTCGTACTTGAGGAGCTCATAGACGTTGACGCCCAGGCTCTCGACGGTCTGCAGCTTGGGGTTGTTGCCGGCGGCCTTCGTGAGGTTTTCGCTGGCTTCAGTCCCGACCAGAAGGGCCGATCCGGTGACGCCGAGCTTGCCGAGGGTCTGGACCAGGGCCTTGGTCTTGTGGGACGCGACATCCCAGTTCTCGACCACAGTGATCTGGCCGCTGGCCAGCTTGGCGGACAGGGCGTTGCGCAGGGCCGCGCGACGGGCCTTCTTGGGGAAGGCGTAGTCATAGGAACGGGGGTGCGGACCGTGGGTCGTGCCGCCGCCCTTCCAGAGCGGGCTGCGGATGGAGCCGACTCGGGCGCGGCCGGTGCCCTTCTGCTTCCAGAGCTTCTTGCCTGAGCCGCTGACTTCCCACTTGTCCTTGGTCTTGGCCGTGCCGGCGCGACGCTTGGCCAGGAAGTGGCGAACCGCTTCCCAGATCAGGTGGTTGTTCAACTCTTCGAGTTTGAAGACTTCAGGCAGCAGATCAACCGTGCCGGCGGGCTTGTTCTCGAGGTTGACGACGGGGTGTTGGAACGCTGCCATCTTAGGCCTCCTGCTTGATGACGATGTACCCACCCTTGGGGCCGGGGACGGCGCCCTTGATGAGCAGCAGGTTGTTCTCGACATCCACCTTCGCGATTTCCAGGTTGCGCACGGTCACCTGGGCGTCGCCCATGTGGCCGGGCATGCGGATACCCGGGAAGACGCGGCTGGGGTAGCTGGACTGGCCGATGGAGCCAGGCGCGCGGTGGAACATGGAGCCGTGGGTCGCGCGGCCGCCCGCGAAGTGGTGCCGCTTGATGACGCCCGCGAAGCCCTTGCCCTTGCTGATGCCGGTAACGTTGACCTTGGTTTTCGCCTCGAAGGCGCTCGCCAGGACGCTGTCGCCGGGCTTGGCCGCATCGGAGGCGTCCACCTTGATCTCTCGGAGCACGCGGAGCGGGGCGACGCCCTGCTTCTCGCAGTGCCCCTTCTCAGCCTTGGAAGCGCGTTTGCCGCCGTTGGGATCCACGAAGCCGATCTGCACGGCCTCATAGCCGTCCTTGGCGGAGGTCTTGCGCTGCACGACCACGCAGGGACCGGCCTGGATGACGGTCACAGGGACGATCTGCCCCTGTTCATTGAAGATCTGGGTCATCCCCAGCTTCTTGCCGATGATTCCTTTGGACATGTTTTCTCCCCCCTCTACCGGTTGCCCTGACGACTGAAGACCTTGATCTCCACGTCGACGCCAGCGGGCAGGTCGAGACGCATGAGCGTGTCCACGGTGTTCTGAGTCGGATTCAGGATGTCGAGCAGCCGCTTGTGCGTGCGGATCTCGAACTGGTCCCGGCTCTTCTTGTCCACGTGGGGGGAACGGTTCACGGTGTACTTGTTCGTCCGGGTGGGGAGGGGAATCGGTCCCGCCACCTGGGCGCCCGTGCGCTTGGCGGTATCCACGATTTCGCGGGTGCTCTGATCGAGCAGACGGTGGTCGAAGGCACGCAAACGGATGCGGATGTTGTCTTTCATGCTCACTCCATTGGGACGCTGAACGTCCATAGACGTGGGGCGCTGACCGCCCATGTAAATCCGTCCCAACGACAGGGACAGGGCTGATCAGCATAACAAAAGCCGCTGAAAACACAACGGCTTTTTTGAGAAGAACGCACGACCACCCGGAGGCGGAAGCGGCTGGATCAAGAGGCCCGGCAACCTTGCGGTTCGAGGGATGGCCTCACCCCCGGAGGGGCTTGAAAAGCAAATAAAGCACTAAATGACTGGAGTTGCTTGCGATGAGGACCGGCTTTGCCGGGCCGAATCGCGGGGGTGCGGGGGTGTGCGAGCAGCGAAGCGGAGCGCGGAACCCCCGCTACGCTACTTGGCGCCCTTGACCTTGGCGACGATTTCTTCCGCCACGTTCCGGGGAGCTTCCTCGTAGTGCGAGAACTGCATGGTGTAGTTGCCGCGGCCCTGGGTCATGCCGCGCAGGGTGGTGGAGTAGGCGAACATCTCGGCCAGGGGCACCTTGGCGGTGACCACCTTGACGCCGGCCCGGTCTTCCATGTTCTCGATGCGTCCGCGGCGGCTGTTCAGGTTGCCGATGACGTCACCCATGTAGTCCTCGGGAACCACGACCTCGACGCCCATGATGGGTTCGAGGATCACGGGGGAGGCCTTCTCACAGCCGTTCTTGAAGCCCATGGAACCAGCGATCTTGAACGCCATTTCGTTGGAGTCCACGTCGTGGTAGCTGCCATCGTAGATGGTGATCTTGATGTCGACGCAGGGGTAGCCTGCGAGGACGCCGGACTGCATGGCTTCCTGGACGCCCTGGTCGATGGGCTTGATGTATTCCTTGGGAATCACGCCGCCCTTGATGTCGTTGATGAACTCGTAGCCCTTGCCCGCTTCGTTGGGCTCGACATACATCTTGACGTGGCCGTACTGGCCGCGGCCGCCGGACTGGCGCACGAACTTGCCTTCGGCGTCGACGCGCTTCCGGATGGTTTCGCGGTAGGCCACCATGGGCTTGCCCACGTTGGCTTCGACCTTGAACTCGCGCATCATGCGGTCGACGATGATCTCAAGATGCAGCTCGCCCATGCCGGCGATGATGGTCTGGTTGGTCTCGGGATCCGTCTTCACCTTGAAGGTGGGATCCTCCTGGGCCAGACGGCTCAGGGCCACGCCCATCTTCTCCTGGTCGGCCTTGGTCTTGGGTTCGATGGCCACCTGGATCACAGGATCCGGGAAGTCCATGCTCTCGAGGATCACAGGGTGGTTCTCGTCGCAGATGGTCTGGCCGGTGAGGACTTCCTTCAGGCCCACGGCGGCGGCGATGTCGCCGGTGCGGACTTCTTCGATGTCCTCGCGCTTGTTGGCATGCATCTGCAGCAGGCGGCCGATGCGCTCGCGGCGGCCCTTGGCCGCGTTGTAGACGCCAGAGCCTGCAGCCAGCACGCCGGAGTAGACACGGATGAAGGACAGCGAGCCCACGAAGGGATCAGCCATGATCTTGAAAATCAGGGCGGAGAAGGGCTCCGTGTCGTCAGCCCTGCGCTCGGTCTCCTGGCCGTCGGCATCCACGCCCTTGATGGCGGCGATGTCGAGGGGCGAGGGCATGTAGCTCACCACCGCGTCGAGCATGGGCTGAACGCCCTTGTTCTTGAAGGCCGAACCGCACATCATCGGCGTGAAGAGGAGCTTGATGCAGCCAGCGCGGATGCCCGTGCGGATCTCGTCCTCGGTCAGCTCTTCGCCGCCCAGGTACTTGTCCATAAGCGAGTCGTCGGTCTCGGCAACCATCTCGATCATCTTCTCGCGCCACTCTTTGGCGGTATCGACGAGCTCGGCGGGAATCTCGCCGTAGATGACCTTGAAGCCCTTGTCCCCTTCATCGAAGGTCAGAGCCTTCATCAGCACGAGGTCGACCACGCCCTTGAAATCCTCTTCCGCCCCGATGGGGATCTGGATGGGCATGGGGCGCGCCTTCAAGCGGGTCCGCATCATTTCGACGACGCGGAAGAAGTCCGCGCCGGGGCGGTCCATCTTGTTCACGAAGGCCATGCGGGGCACGCCGTACTTGTCGGCTTGGCGCCACACGGTCTCGGACTGGGGCTCGACGCCGCCCACCGCGCAGAACACGGCGCAGGCGCCGTCCAGCACGCGCAGGGAGCGCTCCACCTCGGCCGTGAAATCCACGTGGCCGGGGGTGTCGATGATGTTGATGCGGTGCTCCACGCCCTTCAGCTGGCCCGTCTGGGCGGTCCAGGCGGCCGTGATGGCGGCGGAGGTGATGGTGATGCCCCGCTCCTGTTCCTGCACCATCCAGTCGGTGGTCGCCGCACCCTCATGCACCTCGCCGATCTTGTGGATCTTGCCGGTGTAGTAGAGGATGCGCTCCGTCGTGGTGGTCTTGCCGGCATCGATGTGCGCCATGATGCCGATGTTCCGGTAGCGCTCGAGTGGGGTCTGGCGGGCCACGGCGGCCTCCTGAAAGGGTCAAAACGGAATCAGAGTCGGAAACGGATCTTCAAAGACCTGCGCGGAAGGAGCCGCCCGGGTGGCGGCTCCTTCCGGCCGGAGGGATTGCTACCAGCGGAAGTGGGCGAAGGCCTTGTTGGCTTCGGCCATCTTGTGGACGTCGTCCTTCTTCTTGATGGACGCGCCACGGAAATTCATGGCGTCGAGGATCTCGCCGGCCAGCTTGTCGCGCATGGTGCGCTCGCCGCGGGAGGCGGAGTAGATCTTCAGCCAGCGCATGGCCAGGGACTGGCGGCGGTTCTGGGGAACCTCCACGGGCACCTGGTAGGTGGCGCCGCCCACGCGGCGGGACTTGACTTCCACCGAGGGCTTGATGTTGTTGAGGGCCTTCTGGAAGGCTTCCAGAGCCTCTTCGCCGGACTTCTTGGCGACGATCTCAAGTGCTCCGTAGAGGATGCGCTCGGCGGTGGCCTTCTTGCCGCGCTCCATGAGGATGTTCACGAACTTGGAGACGACGAGGCTGTTGTAGACGGGATCCGGGAGGATCTCACGCTTGGCAGGTGCGGAACGACGGGCCATGTTTTACCTCCCCCTACTTCTTCTTGGCCGGCGCGGCGCCAGCCTTGGGGCGCTTGGCGCCGTACTTGGAACGGGACTGGTTGCGGCCTGCGACGCCGGTGGCGTCCAGGGTTCCGCGCACCACGTGATAGCGCACGCCCGGCAGATCCTTCACGCGGCCGCCGCGGATGAGCACGATGCTGTGCTCCTGCAGGTTGTGGCCCACGCCCGGGATGTAGGTCGTGCACTCGATGCCGTTGGTGAGGCGCACACGGGCCACCTTGCGAAGCGCGGAGTTCGGCTTCTTGGGGGTGGTGGTGAACACGCGCGTGCACACGCCGCGCTTCTGCGGGCAGGCGTCGAGCGCAGGGCTCTTCGTCTTGTTGGTGAACGTCTTCCGCCCATGGCGGATCAGCTGATTGATGGTAGGCACACCATCCTCCAAGGAAGGCGCCGGGTTGTCCGGGCCTGGGCCCGAGAGGTTCCGCCGCAGAACAGGCACCGGGGAACGTCGGACAGATGAAAACCTTCGCCGACCCACGGGGCCGGAACCATCTAGGCTATCGGAATGGCCTGGAAAGTCAACGCATCAAGTATCAATTGAGGTGGACAGCCCCCGTCCCTCAACCCGCGAGGGGGCACCCGCAGCCGCCCGCCGAGCAACCGTGGCCGCTCTTGGGGGCTTCGGCCTTGGGAGAGGCGCTCTCGGCCGGCGCCGATGCCGCACCCTTGTACCAGCCGCCTCCCGTGAGGGCGAAGGCCGCCACAGAGACCTGCCGCCGCATGCCCTCGGGCTCTCCGCAGGCCTGGCAGGCATGGGTCTCGGGCGCCGACAGGCTTTCCAGCTTCTCTTCGGACTGACCACAAGCTTCGCAACGGTACTCGTAGAGGGGCATGGCAGACTTCTCCTGGGAATCGTCCCCGAACCGATGATTTTATCCAGGTACTTCGATGCCGTCACCGACCCCTTTCTTCCAAAGCCCCGAAGCCTTTTTGGCAGCAATCCCCCGGCCAAAGGTGCTCTGCTTCACCAACGGCTGCTTCGATCTCATCCACCCGGGCCACGTGCAATACCTCGCCGACGCCCGGGCGCTGGGCGACTTCCTGGTGGTGGGCCTGAACAGCGATGCCTCCGTAGCCCGCTTGAAGGGCGACTCCCGCCCCCTCCAGAACGAGGCCGCCCGCGCGGCCATCCTGCTGGGCCTGCGCAGCGTGGATGCGGTGGTGCGCTTCGACCAGGACACCCCCTTGGAACTCATCCGCGCCCTCCGGCCCGACGTGCTCGTGAAGGGCGGCGACTATACCCCTGAAACCGTCGTGGGCCGCGACATCGTGGAAGCCCGGGGAGGCCGGCTGGTCCTCATCCCCTTCCTGCCCGGCCACAGCACCACCCGCATCGAGCAGCGGGTCCGCAGCGGCCGGGGCGTCACCCTCGAATAATCGATCCAAATGAATCTTGCCCAGGCTTTAGCCGGCAAGATGAACGGATATCCCTGCCGAATTCTCGAAAACGCCACCCAAATCGATAAATGCGAGCACCCGGGCCTTAACCAAGTTAATTGATCATCAAATTGCCATCCGGCCTGAATCTAAATCTGAAGTTCCTAAAAATGTTTAAATCCCATATCTGGTCAGGGGCATTTTGGGGCGGAGGCTCTTCAGTGATCTTCCCGGTCGCCGGATCAAGGTCCCACCAATGGATCTGAGGCCATCGAAGAAGGCTGGCCTTATCTTGTTCGAGGTTCAGCTTCTGTTGCGTCTCGTCTTCCAGGTATTTCAAGTTCTTGTTTGTTGGAAAGGCGTCCATGGCAGCAAGTACTGCAGATTCATCCCGACTTGCGATCAACAAATGCCCATCTGGCCGAGGCTGACACCCGAGGATGGCCCACTCTAATCGATGGGGAGGCCCCAATTTTTCCTCGGTCACAGAGGGAAACAACTTCACCGACCGCTTAACGGCGCCCGTCTGATCATCGATAAGCCAGATGTAGCCAGGGCGCCGTGCGACGAGGGCCATGCCGCCAGAGTAACGGATCAAGGGATTTAAAAAAAGCATTCCGAACAAGGCCGAATATTTGGAATTCCATTCGCCTACGGCCTGGACACTTCCATGCTGCGGAAGGGTGGATGCCACCAAAGAATCCTTCAAGCCCAGGTCTACCAAATTCTTCAGAATCAAAAAGCCCTTTTCATTGATTTCGGCAATGGCATAGGGAGAAAAAGCATTGTTGACCTGAAAAAAAGAAGGGCCCGAAATCAAGAGGTACCGTTTTCCATCCAGATGATAGATGGCATTGGCTCGCCCCTGCTCTCCCAGGTAGGTAGCGTTGACCTGCCAAGTCTTCAGGTCAACGCTGCGATAGAGATAGGTCGTTTTCAACCGATCCGATGGCCCTTGCACGGACGCCCAGGCCGCATGATCCTTGTAGTCCATGGAATAGCAGCCTTCTGGGGCTTTGAGATGGGCGACTGAAGATCCCTGGCGCTCCAGTGATTCAAAATGCAAACCCATGGATTGGCGGGAATCGATGATTGCCACTTGGGCTCCATCCCAAGTCATCCAATCCTGTTGCCTGTTTTGGATCTGCGCAGCCATAGACCATTCAGAAGCGAGTAACAAAATGGCGATTATCTTCAAATGCTTCAGCATGCTTACTCCGAGTCATCTAGTTTTGAATAGCTGCGCAGGCCAAACCTCCGTCAACGTCATGGACGACCTCATCTCCGTTACGATCATAGATATTGCAAGTGGTTTCACCGTACCAGTAGGTGTGACACCAAACAGAAGAGCCGCCCATGCCCGAGCATCGCCTGGCAGCCGCTAAGGCGGTTGTCGCGCTGGAGCCCAGAACCAATACAACAAACATTGTCCAAACACAGTTCCAGCGCAAGCGGGGAAAAGCAACTTTGGTATTCATCTGTCCTCCTGGAGGTAGATGACATTTCTATGCCCCTACCCAAAATAATCAAGTCTGTTTCAAGCGATTGTTCAAATTTAATTACATATTCGACCTCCAATAGATCCAGATCACCTCAATTGAGCAAAAAATCTGGACCTTTTACCCACCGATATCAGGATGTTCGGTGGATCAAATAAAGGCCCCGTCCTAGGCATAAAGATGTTCATGCGCGATTTGGCTGAATCATTTTTGATGGCATGATCCCAATTTAATTAGATTATTTGATACTTTATATAATCATGCAATCACATATTCAAAGCAGGCTGTGCGGTGAAAAATCCTCTATCATTCCAAGCATTTTCGATGCCGCACTTTCTTTCTTTGCACTCTCTCTCGGCGCCCTTCCGCCATCTCGCCCGATAGCCCGAGAGATGACGCACCATTGCCTTTATTGGAGACCACACTAGATCCTTTGGAGGAAGCCCCGGAAAGAGAGCCCCGCTAGCCTGGGTTTGGCTCCCCCTGAGCCCGCTTTCCCGGAGGTTCCATGCGACACACCACCCTCGCCATCCTTGCCCTCGCAGGCACGCTGCTCTCCGCCCAGGACATCACCGGAGGCCTGCACACCGGTCTCTCCCTTCCCGTGGGCGACCTCAAGGACAAGTCCGACCGGGGCACCAACCAGATGTTCGGCGCCCACGTGGGCGGCCATCTGGACTTCAACATCACCTCCCACCACCAGGTGCGCGCCCAGATCACCTACCATGACTTCCCCGGCTCCGGCTGGGGCGGTGCCATCGACGACAAGAACAGTTTCAAGGCCCTGCAGGCCGGCGCGGACTGGGTGTACCACTTCCAGAGCCCCCGCCAGGGCTGGTACACCGTCGCCGGTGCCACCCTGAACAACATCAAGGAGGACTGGGAGGCCAACGCCGCCGGCCGGAGGGTTTCCGGAAGCGCGAGCCAGAGCGGCAGGCTCGGCGTCCGGGGGGGCGGAGGCTACACCTTCAATCAGATGGTTTCGCTGGAAGGCACGCTGAACCAGGTTTTCGTCGATCAGAACGGCAGCGACGGCTTCGGCTTCGACACCGCCACCTGGGCCCAGTTCAGCGTCGTGTTCCGCTTCGGCCGCTAACTCCCTGCTCCCGACAAAACGGGCCGCATGCGCGGCCCGTTTCTGTTTTAGAGCAGCGGAGAAAGCAGCTGCCAATACTTGGGCAGGGGCCAGAGGTCCGCGTCGCAGGCCTCTTCCAGGCGGTCCAGCACTTCACGCAGGGCGTGCTTGGATTCGTTCACCGAACTGCCGAAGGCGGCCGTGCGGGCCTGGTTCTCCTCGATGGCCTCCGCAGCGGCCAGCGAGTCCTTCATGGCCGCCAGGCGCTCCTGGGCCTCGCCGGCCAGCGTGGCCTGGGCCTGGAGGGCGGCCTTCAGAGTCCCGGGCACGCTGATGCCCGCCGCAGCGAGCTTCGCCAGGCTGTCGGCGCGGGCGCCCAGGTCCGCCGTGATGGAGGGAAGGATCTGGGTTTCGGCCATCTGGCGCAGCACCTGGGTTTCGATGGCGATGGCCTTCTGGTACTGCTCGTGGCGGATGTGGAGGCGGGATTCCAGCTCGCCTTCGGACAGGATGCCGGGCTTGGAGAACACGCTCCGGGAGGCGGCGCTTTCCCAGGTGTGCAGGGCCGCCACTGTGTCCTTGGCATGGGGCAGGCCCCGGCGCGCGGCTTCCTGCTTCCACTCCTCCGAGTAGCCGTTGCCCTCGAAGCGGATGGCCTTGGTTTCCACAATGGCCCTTTTGACCACCGCCATGACCGCGGCCTTGTGCTCCTTGCCGGCCTTGAGCTCGGCGGCCAGTCCGGCGTTCAACCCCTCCAGGGCCTCGGCCACGGCGGCATTGATCACCGTGAGAGGCAGGGCGATGGGCTGGCTGGAGCCCACGGCGCGAAACTCGAACTTGTTGCCCGTGAAGGCGAAGGGGCTCGTGCGGTTGCGGTCCGTGGCGTCCTTCTCGATGGCGGGCAGGTTCCCGATGCCCAGATCGAGGATTCGCTGGGTGGAAGCGTCGGCCGCGTCGCCCTTCTCGATGGCATCCAGGATGTGGTTCAGCTGGCCGCCCAGGAAGGCAGACATGATCGCCGGTGGCGCCTCGTTGGCCCCGAGACGGTGATCATTGCCGGCGCTGGCGATGGCGGCGCGCAGGAGGCCTCCGTGCGTGTGGATGGCCTTCAGAGTGGCGCTGAGGAAGTAGAGGAACTGCAGGTTCTCTTCGGGCGTCTGGCCCGGTTCGAGAAGGTTCTGACCCTCGTCCGTGGCCAAGCTCCAGTTCACGTGCTTGCCGCTGCCGTTCACTCCGGCGAAGGGTTTTTCGTGCAGCAGAATGGCCAGTTTGTGGCGCTCGCCCACGGATTTGAGCAGCTCCATGAGCAGCTGGTTGTGGTCGCTGGCGAGGTTTGCGGCCTCATAAATGGGCGCGAGCTCGAACTGGTTGGGCGCCACTTCGTTGTGCCGGGTCTTGGCGGGAATGCCCAGCTTGAAGCACTCCAGCTCCACCTCCTGCATGAAACCCAGCACGCGTTCCTTGATGCTGCCGAAGTAGTGGTCCTCCAGTTCCTGGCCCTTGGGCGGCTTGGCGCCCTGGAGGGTGCGGTTGGCGAACATGAGATCGGGCCGCTGCTGGGCCAGGTCCAAGTCCACCGCGAAGTATTCCTGCTCGGGGCCGCACTGGGCCACGACGGACTCTGCGTTGACGCCGAAGTGCCTGAGGGCCTCCTTGGCGCGTTCCGACAGCACGCCCATGGAGCGCAGGAGGGGCACCTTGTGATCCAGGGCTTCGCCGTGGTACCCCACGAAAGCCGTGGGGATGCAGAGTGTCTTGCCCAATGGGCCTTCCATGATGAAGGCGGGGCTGGCCGGATCCCACGCCGTGTAGCCGCGGGCCTCGAAAGTGGCCCGCAGCCCGCCACTGGGGAACGAGCTGGCGTCGGGCTCGCCCTGGCTGAGCTGGCTGCCGCTGAACCGCTCGATGACCGTGCCGGGCTCGTCCCAGGTGATGAAGGCGTCATGCTTCTCGGCCGTGGCGCCGGTCATGGGAAGGAACCAGTGGGTGAAGTGGGTGCAGCCCTGCTCCAGAGCCCACTCCTTCATAGCCAGCGCCACGCTGCGGGCCACCTCGGGCGACAGGGACTCGCCGCGCTTGAGCGCCTGGCGGTAGGCCTTGTAGACATCCTTCTGCAGCCGTTCACGCATGGTGCGCTCGCTGAACGTGTTACAGCCGAAGTACTGGCTGATCTTGATCTGATCCAGCCGTGAGATGCTGGATGCGTCTGGCCCCTGCGCCTTGACCATAGGTCCCCCCTTCGAATGAGTGAGGCATGAGTCCAGATAGACGATCGCCGATGTCCACCCAAAGGGGGCAGTCATCGGATTCCCACATCCACCTGGACCCTGCGATCCGCCCCCAGGATAACGAAAATCCGCTTGTGGCAACAGGAATTGATGCCTGTGCAAGGGCGCTTTCTCTTCTCGAAAACCTCCAAGGCCTGCAGCGCAGTCTGCCTCGCAAACCCGCGCTGGCCCTGGAGCGGGCCGCCTTCTGCGAAGTATTCGATCACCCAGAGCCCGCGCGGCGGATCCGCCGGTTCCTCGACAAGGGATAGAATGGCGGGATGGACCTCGCCGCCCCCTACGTCCCCGACCTGGAAACCATCCCCGCTGGCATCGACCTGGTGGCCGAGATCCGGCGCCTCAAGGCCCAGCGCAAAGCCGTGCTCCTGGCCCACTACTACCAGGAGCCGGAGATCCAGGATCTGGCCGATTTCGTGGGCGACAGCCTGCAGCTCAGCCAGCAGGCCGCCAAGGCCGATGCAGATGTCATCGCCTTCTGCGGCGTCCACTTCATGGCCGAGACTGCGAAAATCCTGAATCCCGCGAAAACCGTGGTGATTCCCGACATGGATGCCGGTTGCAGCCTGGCGGACCGCTGCCCGGCGGATTATTTCGAACAGTGGCTGAAGCAGTACCCGGATCACGATGTCGTGAGCTACATCAACTGCTCCGCGGGCGTGAAGGCGCTCAGCACCATCATCTGCACCAGCAGCAACGCCGTGCGCGTGGTGGAAAGCCTTCCGAAGGACCGCAAGATCGTCTTCGCCCCCGACCGCCACCTGGGAAAGTGGGTGGCCAGGCAGACGGGCCGCGACATGGTGCTGTTCCCGGGCTTCTGCATCGTGCACGAGCAGTTCACCGCCAAACGGCTGGCGGCCCTCAAGGCCCAGCACCCTGAGGCCAAGCTCATCGCCCATCCGGAATGCGACGCCACCGTGAGCCAGCTGGCGGATTTCGTGGGTTCCACCGCCGCCTTGCTGAATTACGTGCAGAAGGACAGCGCCAACGCCTTCATCGTGGCCACCGAAGCCGGCATCCTCCACCAGATGCGCCAGCGGCGGCCAGGCGCCGAGTTGATCCCCGCCCCGGCGGACAGCGGCTGCAATTGCAGCCTCTGCCCCTACATGAAGCTGAACAGCCTCGAGAAGCTCTACCTCTGCTTGCGGGACCTCAAGCCCGAGATCCAGATGGAGGAAGGCCTCCGGCGCCAGGCCCTGAAGCCCCTGGAGCGGATGCTGGCCCTGGGCTGATCCGCCGAAGCGGAGGAACGGGCGCGAAGCTGGGCTAAGCTGGCTGAAGCCCTTTCGCCGAGCCCCCATGTACCGCCACCGCACCTCCCGCTACCGGATCCTCCGCCCTGGGACCCAGGGACCGGGCCGCTGGCTTCGCCTGGAGCAGCGGGGGGCCCTCATCATGCTGGGCCTGGCGGGCCTCGTCACGGCGGCCCTGCTGGCGGTGGCTCCCACCATCTACATCCGGGAGCACATCCTGAACTCGCGCCAGGCCTTCATGGACAGCCGCTGGGGCGATTTCGAGACCGTGGAGCGGCACTGGAAGACGCTCCCCATGCTCCAGACTGTCAAGACCGGAACCGAACCGGATGTGCGGCGGTTCCTGGAAAGCCAGCCCCTGGTGGTGGCCATGCTCGACCGCTTCGAGGACCGCCGGCTTTGGCTGCGGCAGGACGACCATCTGATCCAGCCCGGCGATTCGCCGCAGGCCCAGCTCTACCTCGACTGGCTTGCCCACGCGGAAATGGCCCAGCGCTTTGAATGGAACCCCCCCAAGGACCAGGATCCGGATTTCGGCAAGATCGCCACCGTCGCCCTGCTTTCGGACCGCTGGCTGGTGCTCAAGCGCTGGGAGCCCGGATCACCCATTGTCGAGCGGACGCTCGGCATGGCCATGGCGCCGTCCCCCAACTGCCGGATGGGGCTGCTCCGGGAAGACGACGAGAAGCGCGAGGACATGGAGATGGTGGAATGGGGCCGCAAGCCCCACCTTCAGGCCGACCCGGCCCGGCTGGTGTACTACCGTCTCACCTGCGTGGTCAAAACCAATGCCTTCGGCAGCGGCTGGAGCCTCGGGGCCATTCCCTTCGAGGAGGAGGAGCGGGCCTACCGCGCCGATCTGCAGTTCCGCGAACGCCTCGCCAACACCATTTCCGCGGTGGTGGGACTGGCCATCGCCCTCGGCCTCTGGATCCGCTACCGCTCTCGGCGGCGGGCCGTGCTGGATGCCGACCGCATGGCCGCCATGACCCACAGCCTCAAGACGCCCCTGGCCATCCTGAAGTTCCGTTGCGATTCCCTGCGCCTGGGCCGTCTCAGCCCCGACCGCGCCGACGAGGAGCTGCTGAAGATCGGGGAGGAGGTGGACCACCTCACCACCCTCATCGAAAGCAGCCTCAAGGTCATGCGTGGCCGCGGCCCCTCAGGGCCCCGCGGGCAGGCCACCCGGGCCTGGTTCCAGGAGGTGGTGGAGGACCTCCAGCCGGCCTTCGAGCTGGAGCGCCGGGAACTGGAATTGCGGCTGGCCCCCGAAGCTGGCCATGCCCCGCTCCCCTCCCTGCGCGCCGCCGTCCTCACCCTGCTGGAAAACGCCCTGGGCCACGGCCGCGGCCGGGTCACCCTGGAGACTTGGCGGAACCGGCGACGTTTCTGCATCCAGGTGAGCGACGAGGGCGAAGGCCTGCAACCGCACCAGGTCAAGGCATTGGGCAAGCCCTTCCTGCGGCTCCGCGAACAGGGCAAGGAAGGCTTCCAGCGGGACGGCCAGGGCCTCGGCCTGAGCCTCCTCATCCAGGTGGCGAACCAGGAAGGCTGGGGCCTCACCTTCGCATCGGCTCCAGGCGCGGGGTTTTCCGCCCTTCTTGAGGTGCCGTCGGCATGAACCCGCAGGTTCCATCCCCGGTGAGGCCACGCTTCCCACCACCCCCCGATCGCACGCGACGTTCAGTCGCGTGCTCCCGCTCCGGCCACGCCTCCGGCTTGCCCTCGCGGAGGGGGCCCCGTGGCTGGGGCCCCACCTTCGCATCGGCTCCGGGCGCGGGGTTTTCCGCCCTTCTTGAGGTGCCGTCGGCATGAACCCACCGGCACTGGAACCGATTTCGGGCTTGTCATTGCCGGCCAAAATCGCCATGGTGAACTTTCCGATCCTTGAGCGAGACGCCGTGACCCACATCCTCGTCGTGGAGGACGAGCCCTCCCTCTGCCAACTGCTCGTGAACAATCTGACTTTTGAAGGCTACTCCGTGGAGGCGGCCCAGGATGGCTTGCCCGCCCTGGCCGCCCATCGCGCCCACCGGGCCGATCTCATCGTTCTCGACCTGATGCTTCCGCAGCTGGACGGCTTCGAGGTGCTCCGTACCCTGCGCGACAGCAAGGACGAGGTGCCCGTGCTCATGCTCACGGCCCGCGGCGAGGAGATGGACCGGGTCCATGGTCTCAGCCTGGGCGCCGACGATTACATGGTGAAACCCTTCTCGGTGCTGGAACTCGTAGCCCGGGTGAAAGCCATCCTGCGCCGTTCGAAACCCATGGAACGGCCTGTCCGCCTGCACTCCGGCCCCTTCCGCTTCGATCTGCCGCGCCTGGAGGCGCAACGCGACGGCCAGGCGCTGGAGCTCACCCCACGGGAATTCCGGCTGTTGGAGATCCTCATCACCCACGCGGGCCGCACCCACAGCCGCAAGGAGTTGCTGCAACTGGCCTGGGAACCGGATGCCCGGCCCAGCGCCCGCACCGTGGATGTCCACATCGCCAACCTGCGGCGCAAGCTCGGCGAAGACCAGGGCGCCCCCTGGATCGCCACGGTGGGCGGCGAGGGCTACCGCTGGATCACCTCGGTGGAGCCCGAAGGTTGAGGTTGTTTATGTTCTCCGGGGGTTCCACGCTTCGCGCACACCCCCGGACCCCCGAGGAGATCCTGGCCTAGCCACGCTCTCCTTGAACCTGTTCTCCGGGGGTTCCGCGCTTCGCGCACACCCCTGGACCCCCGAGGAGATCCTGGCCTAGCCACGCTCTCCTTGAACATGTTCTCCGGCGGTTCCGTGCTTCGCGCACACCCGTGGACCCCCGAGGAGATCCTGGCCTAGCCACGCTCTCCTTGAACATGTTCTCCGGGGGTTCCGCGCTTCGCGCATACCCCCGGAAGTCGGTTCCGGTCCAGAATGGGACATGATGTCCTGGAATCCCCACAGCTGGCAGCGCTTCCCGGCCCAACAGCAGCCGGTCTACGACAATCCCACTGAGCTGGAAGGGTTCCTCGCCCGCCTGCGACGCCTCCCCCCCCTGGTGGTGCCCGAGGAGGTGATGCGCCTCCGCCACCTGCTGGCCGAGGCCGCGGCGGGACGCCGATTCCTTCTGCAGGGCGGCGATTGCGCCGAGCAGTTCAAGGACTGCACGCCTGAATCCATCGAAGGCAAGCTCCGCGTGCTGCTGCAGATGTCCGTGGCCCTCACCCACGGTGGCCGCAAGCCCGTGGTGCGCGTGGGCCGCATCGCCGGCCAGTTCGCCAAGCCCCGCAGCAAGCCCACGGAAACCATCCGCGGCCGGGAATACCCCAGCTACCGCGGCGACCTCGTCAACGGCCTCGAGGCGGACGAGGCCGGCCGCCGCCCCGATCCGGGCCGCATGCTGGACGCCTACTTCCACGCCTCCGCCACCCTCAACCACCTGCGGGCGCTCACGGCCGGCGGATTCGCCGACCTGCACCATCCCGAGCGCTGGGAACTGCCCGGGGGCTCCGGCGAGGTGCCAGCCTACCGCCGCACCCTGGACCAGGTGCGGGAATCGCTGGATTTCCTGGAAGCCCTGGGCGGCGTCCAGCGGGACGTGCTCGAACGCATCGACTTCTTCACCAGCCACGAGGCCCTGCTGCTGCCCTACGAAGAGGCCCTCACCCGCTGGAACGGCGAAGACAACAGCTATTACAACCTGGGGGCCCACACCCTCTGGGTGGGCGAACGCACCCGTCAGCTCGACGGCGCCCACATCGAGTACCTGCGCGGCATCCGCAACCCCATCGGCGTGAAGGTGGGTCCCAGCGCTTCACCTTCGCACCTGACCGAACTCCTCGGCCGGCTGGATCCTGACCGGGAGCCTGGCCGCATCACGCTCATCTCCCGTTTCGGCGCCACCAAGATCCAGACCGCCCTGCCGCCCCTCCTCAAAGCGGTCCAGGCCACGGACCACCCGGTGCTCTGGAGCTGCGACCCCATGCATGGCAACGGCACCGAAAGCGCCGCCGGCCTGAAGACCAGGGAATTCGGCGCCATCCTGTCGGAGCTGCGCCAGGCCTTCGAGATCCACCGCGCCCATGGGTCCCGCCTGGGCGGCGTTCACATCGAACTCACGGGCCAGGCGGTCACGGAATGCACCGGCGGCACGGAGGGATTGTCCGAGGAGGATCTGGCCAAGGCCTACGAAACCGGCTGCGATCCCCGCCTGAACGCCACCCAGAGCCTGGAGATGGCCTTCCTCATCGCCGGGATGATGAGGGACTGACCGAGCCGGAAGGAACGGGCCGCCTCAACCCTTGGAACCTCCGGCGGGTCGGATCTTCATTCGGAGGAACTGTGCGATCCCTGATGGCCCTGACCGGGTGCCTTCTGCTGCTAGCCTGCGGCGGCGGCTCCTCTACCCCCAGCCAGCCTTCCCCGGCCGATCCCTGGGCCGCCACCACGGCCGCCATCCAGGCGGCGCAGCCCCAGTTTCCCGGCGGCCTCGCCGTGGAGATTGCCACCCCCGCCGGGGTGGTCTATTCCCGCAGCTTCGGTGGGTTCACCAACCAGGATGCGGTGCTCGTGGCTTCGGCCTCCAAGTGGGTGACCAGCACCGTCATTCTGCGGCTGGTGGACGCGGGGACCTTCCCTCACGGCCTCGACACCCAGACCCAGGAACTGCTGGTGGACGTCAACGGCCAGCCCTGGGCGGGGAACATGGGCAGCATCACCCTCCGCCACCTGCTCAGCTTCACGTCGGGCATCAGCGGCGACAATGACGCCTCCGACAATGTGCTGATCACCCTGGATGCCGCCGTGAAGCAGATCTATGCGGACTCCGCGGCCACGGCTTCGGTCCCCGGGAGCTATTTCTACTACGGAAGCACGCACATGCGCATTGCCGCCCGCATGGCGGAACGGGCCACGGGGAAACCCTGGAAACAGCTGTTCGCCGAGCAATTGCACGATCCCATGGGCTGGTCCGCCACCAGCATCTACAGCGGCGGCGGGCCCAATCCCAACCCGGCGGGCGGACTGAAGTGCACGGGCCAGGATTACATGCGCTTCCTTCTGATGCAGCTGCGCAACGGCCTCGACGGCACGCAGCCCTTCCTGATATCGGCCAGCATCCTGGCGCAGCGGACGGACGGCTACGGGCCCTCCACCACGCTCGCCTACAGCCCCTACGTGGCCATGACCGGCCGGACCTATCACTATGCCCTGGGCAACTGGCTGGAAACCACCCACGGCGGCGCTCCCTCGGCCTCCGATCCCCTGCTGCGCCACTCCAGCACCGGCACCTTCGGATGGGCCCCCTGGATCACCGCCGATGGATCCTACGGAGGCATCATCATGACCTCGCAGTCCCAGGGGAACACCCTTCCTTCGGAAAACCTCAAGGCTCAACTGGATCCCCGGGTGCGGACCGCCCTGGCTCAGGCCCCACCGGTGATCCGCCAGGTGCCCTGAGGCGGCTACTGCACCGTGGGATGGACCCCTTCGGGTCCCAGCCTCAAACTCAACTCCTCGAAAACCGTGCTGATCCGCACCGGGCTCCCGACTCCCATCTGCGGCAGGACCTTCAGCCTGGGCAGGGGCAGCAGCAACACTTCCCCCGCCTGCATGGGAGGCAGCCCCAGTCCCTCCCAGGCTTTCAGGGGCACGCTCCGGCGGACTCCCCCGGCCTTCAGCTCCAGACTGCCCGTGGGCCATTCATCGGACATCCAGGCCCCCAGGACCGCGCTGCCCGCGTCTTCCAGGGCCAGACAAAAACCGCCGAACGTCCCTCCGGCCAGCCCCACCGCCGCCAAAGTGGGCTGTGGATGCGCCGACAGTTCAGCTCCGGGCCCCTGAAGGCGGAGGCGATCGAGGTTCTGCCCGTCCGGACGCCGCAGGGACAAGGGCCGGGGCAGGCAGGGCAATGACTGGACAGAGCCGGGCCCGGGTGCCAGCGCCTCCGGAAGGGTGCCGCGCCGGTCCCATTTCTCGGCGTAGGCCAAAGTCTGCCTGGCCCGGGCCAAGGCCCTGGGGCCGCCGTCCAGCACCCGGCGGAGGCTGGGGGGCACCAGGACTTCCGCCAGCCGGTCGGAATCGCCTTCCCCCAGCTTGCGCAGGCGGACGGCCTCGATGCGGTTCAAATCCGCCAGGCGGCCTGAATCCAGCCGCGCCACCAAGGCCCTGCGTTCCAGAGGGCCTTCGGCCCAGACAGCCGTTCCCAGCAGCATCAGGCCTGCGCCTCCAGCCACTCGCGGGTGGACGGAGCCAGGGCCCGGGGCCGGTGGGTGGCGAAGTCCAGCATCACCTGCACGGTCTTGCCTTCGGCGAAGCGTTCGCCGCCCAGGCCCTTGGTGAGGCGGTAGGCCAGTTCAAAGGAACTGTTGCCCGTCTTGGAGCAGGACAACTCCACATGCACTTCATCCCCCAGCAGGATGGGCATGCGGTAGTCCACCTCCACCCGGACGATGAGGAAGCCCTCTTCCTGGAACTTCCGTCCTCCCAGAAAGCTGCGCCACCACTGGAATCGCGCCTGCTCCATGTAGCTCACCACCACGGCATTGTTCACGTGGCCCATGGCGTCCAGATCGCTGAACCGCACCTCGATGGGGTGGGAAAAGGGCATGGGAACCTCCCTTGGAGCAGAGATTCCAACATACCCGCAACCCATGCCATGATGCGCCGGATGCCCGCTCCCCTCATCCTCGCCTACGACCCCGCCTGCACCCTCTGCTGCCGCATGGCGCTGTGGCTGGCCCGCCGGGACCGCCAGGGGCGGTTGCTCATCCTTTCCGTCCGCGATCCCGAACTGCTGAACCTGGCTCCGGAGCTGGGCGGGAAACCCGTGGAACGGGAGATCCACGGATTGGACATGGCCACCCGAGAGGTACGGGCCGGGGCCGACCTGCTGCACCCCATCGCCCGTCGCCTGCCCGGCTGGCGCTGGGCCTCGCCGCTTCTGGCCATTCCCGGCCTGACGGGCCTCGCCAACCGCGCCTACCTGAAATGGGCGGCCTGGCGGTTCCGCCGCACGGGCCGCCAGCCCTTCGCGTAGCCTGGAAGCCATGGACGCAGAACCCCAGACCTCCTGGCACCCGGATCGCAGTTGGGCTGACCCGCTCATTTCCGTGCTCGCCCTCCTGGCGCTGCTGGCCTCAGCCTACACGCTCTGGGCCCGCCAGCTGAGCGCCAAGCGTCCCAGCGAAAGGGCCGGACTCCCGGCCCGGCTCATGGAAGTGGCCCTGGCCGGGCCGAAGCTCCTGACGGGCCAGCCCGCCCCGGCCACCCAGTGGGCCAAAGCCGAGCAGCAGCTGAAGGAACCCTGGGACCAGGCCCTGCTGGCGGTGCTCAAGGCGGAATTGAACGGCCCCAAGCCTCAGAAGCCCGCAGCCACCCCGCCCGGCGCGCCCGGAGAGCGGCTCCTTCAGGTCTGGCTGGCCGCCTACGGGGAGGGCCCCCTGCCCGATCAGGCCGCTCGCGCGGAGATCCATCGCCGCCTGGGCGGCGGTTTCGCGGCGGACCTCCTGGAGGCGCGGCTCCGGGACCGCGAAGGGAGCGGCGAGGCCCTCCGCGCCAAGGCCGGGAACGCCTTCCGGATCCGGGTGGTCGGCCTCGGCCTCCTGAGCGGGGCGGTTCTCGCCCTGGCCGCCGGCGGTCTGGCCGTGGGGGTGTACCTCCTGGCGACCCGGCGCAAAGCGCCCCCACGGTCCCTCCCGGCCTGGTCCATGTCCGGCCGGGCCGCCGCCGTGGTGCTGCTGGCTTGGTTCCTGGCCTTCTTCCTTTCCGGCAACCTCGCCGCCCTGCTGCTCTCGCCCTGGCCCTCCCTGCGCTGGGTGGCCCTTCCGGCGGGCTATCTGATGCAGGCGGCCTTCGGCATCAGCCTCATCTGCAAGGCCGAGGGCATCTCCTTCCGCGCCCTCTGGCGCCGCCTCAACCCCGGGCAGCCCGGCCCCGATCTGGCCTGGGGCGCGGCCTTCCTGGCCCTGGCGGTGTTCCTGGTCATCCTGGTGGCCCTGCTGGCCAGCCCCATCCTGAAACCCAACCAGAGCGCCCAGCGGGATCTCCAGGAGATGCTGCGCGGCATCTCCGGCCTGGGGCCCACCCTGGCCCTCTTCTTCACGGTGGCCGGACTGGCTCCCGTCTTCGAGGAGCTGCTCTGTCGGGGCTTCCTGCTGCCCATCCTGGCCCGCAAACAGGGCATGGTCCTGGCCCTCCTCCTGTCGGCCCTGCTCTTCGGAGCCATGCACCTCCAGCCCGCGGGCCTGCCCACTCTCTGCACCCTGGGCTTGGCGCTGGGCCTGGCCATGCGCCAGACCGGCAGCCTGAGAACGCCCATTCTGCTGCACGCCTGCTGGAACGGCAGCCTCTTCCTGCTGATGCGGGCCTTCGCCTGAGATAGCTAGGGCTTGATCTGCACCTTGGACAGGTTCGGCGCCAGCCACCAGAAGAGCTGCAGCAGCAGGAAGAGCAGGCCCACCCACTTGATGATGGGCACCCAGTCGGTGCCCTCGGGCCGGGGCTCCGGCACGGGTTTGCGAGAGGAGAGGTAGGTCACCACCGGATCTTCCGCCAGCTTGATCTTCACGGGCTGGCTTTCCCGGGAGCGGGCCTGGGCGGCCTCGGCCCCACTGTCTTCTGCTGGAGGCGCCAGGACCGGCAGCCGGAAGCGGGCCGTGGACACGCTGCTCCCGTCGTCGTCCTGGCCCAGGGCCGCGAAGAGCCGCGCCCGCATGTGCGCCGGCCCAGGCAGGGCGTCGATGAGCTCTTCCATGAATTCGGGAAGGGTGGTGTAGCGGTCGTCGGGATCCACGGCCAGAGCCCGCAGGAACACGGCGTTCAGGCGGGGCGGAAGATCCGGCGGGAGGGCCACGGGCTCCTGGAGGATGTGGATGATGATCTGGGTCAGGCCGCTTCCCGGGTGGGGCAGTTCACCGGTGAGCAGCTCGAAGGCCGTGGCGGCGAAGCTGTAGCGGTCCGAAGCGGGCGTGCCCTCGCCGCCCCGCAGCACCTCGGGGGGGGCGTAGGCCGGAGACCCCAGGAAATCGCCGGTCACCGTCAACCGCAAGGCCAGGGTCTGGGCCGGACCGCTCTCCACTTCGCCCAGGGGCGTGGGGGGATCCATCGGATTGTCCTGGCCCAGGCCCATGTGGCCCATGGAGCGGGCGATGCCGAAATCCATGAGCTTGGCCCGGCCTTCCTCGCTGAGAAGGATGTTGTCGGGCTTCACGTCCCGGTGGACGATGGCCCGGCGGTGGGCTGCCCGCAGGGCCCGCATGGCCTGGATGAGCACCTTGGCGGACGTCTCGGTGTCGAGGCTCTTTTCCTTGATGTGCCTGGCGAGGCTCTTGCCCTCGACGTATTCCATGGCCAGGAAGGGCCCCAGATCCTCCTCCACCCCCACGTCGAAGATGGTCACCAGGTTCGGGTGGTTCAGCTGGGCGCTGATTTCCGCCTCGCGCCGGAAGCGCAGCATCGCCTGGTGCCGGGCGTTGCCCGTGACCCGCACCACCTTGATGGCCACCCGGCGCTTGAGGAGCGGATCCTCGGCCAGGTAGACCGTCCCCATGCCGCCCTGGCCGATGGCGTGCAGGATCTGATACCTGCCGATGGTCTTTGGATCTGCCATGCCCTGGAATTCTAACCAGGAGACCGCCCCGATCAGTCGGGATAGAATGGAGGATTCGATTTTCCGGAGCCCCCATGGCAGCCCTTCTCGAAGCCATCGAGATCAAACGCAAAATGTTCTTCGAGCTGGAAGACACCCCGTACCACTGCCTTGATGTGGAAATCTCCACCCCCACGGCCCGGGGCGGCCAGACGCTCGTGCGCATCAAGATGCGGAACCTGCTCACCCGCGCCGTCTTCGACAAGACCTTCAAGGCCGGGGACAAATTCAAGGAGCCCGACCTCGTCCTCTCCCCTGCCAGCTACCTCTACAGCGATGGCGAGGGGTCGCACTTCATGGACCAGGAGACCTACGAGACCCATACCCTGGGCGAGAGCCTCATGGGCGATGCGCTGAGCTACCTCACCGAAGGCCTCATCGTCCAGATCCAGAAGTTCAACGGCAACCCCATTGGCCTGCAGATGCCCACCACCGTGGAGCTGGAAGTGACCTACACCGAGCCCGGCGCCCGCGGGGACACGGCCAGCGGAAACGTGACCAAGCCCGCCAAGCTGGAGACCGGCATCGAGATCAAGGTGCCCCTCTTCATCAAGGAGGGCGAGAAGGTGAAAGTCAGCACCGAGACCGGCGAATTCGGCGGCCGGGCCTAGGATCCACCACGGAGACACGGAGTCCACGGAGGTTTCACTGAGAAAAGCAGGAGCAGAAGAGCGACCGGCCTTTCGTCGAGGTTTTGCCTCCGTATTCTTTTCTCCGTGTCTCCGTGGTGAACCCCAATGAAGAAGTACCGCCTGGGCCAGAGCCGGGAGGCCCAGGATCTGGACCACCGGGAGGCCTACTCTCGGGAACGGGGCGGGGAAAGCAAGCGGCGGCAGCGGCATGCGGAGCGGCTGGAGACCGCCATCGAGGCCCATGATGCCGAAGCCTTGCTGCGCCTGCCCGACGCCGGACCCTGGATGCACCTGCCCGAGGCCACGCTCATCCAAAGGCACAGCCAGTGGGTGGATCTGGAAACGGAGGACCGCGCCCTCATGCGGGCCACCCTGGGAGGCAAGCTCAAGGGTGTGCGCCTCGTCTGCGGCGACCGGGTGCGCTATTCGGCCGCTCCGGTGGAACTTGACGATCCCAGCCAGCCCCCGCCCACCCGCAGCGAGGGTGGCTCTCCCGAGGCCCAGGTGGTGGCGGTGATGCCCCGCAAATCGCTGCTCAAGCGCGGCGGCATCGACGATCGGGAGCCCTGGCAGCTCATCTGCGCCAACGCCGATGAGCTATGGATCTGCGCCGCCGTGGTGGATCCGCCCCTGCGCCCGGGCCTGCTGGAACGGGCCCAGGTCCTCGCATTGGATGCGGGCCTGGCCTTCCGGGTGCTGGTCACCAAGCGGGATCGCGCCTCGAAAAAGGACACCCTGCCGGAACTGGATCCGCTTCGGGAGCAGGGGGTGGCCATCCATGAGACCTCCGCGCTCAAGGGGGAGGGTCTTGAACCGCTGGCGGGCCTGCTGCAAGGCAAGGTCGTGGTGCTGCTGGGCCACAGCGGTGTGGGAAAGAGCACCCTGGTGAACGCCCTGCATCCCGATATCACCCTCAGGACCGGTGGCCTCACCAAGTTCGGCACCGGCAAGCAGACCACCACCGCCGCCCGCTGGCTGCCCCTGGCCGCCGGGGGCACCTTGGTGGACACCCCGGGCATCCGCAGCCTCAGCGTGCGGGGCTTCAATCGAACCCTGCTGGCCCGTGTGTTCTCTGAGTTTCCGCCTGAGGTCCTGGAGGATCCCATGGCCTTCGATCCCGAGGATGACGCGACCTTGGATCGCCTGAATCTGGATTATCCCGAACGGCTGCAGAGCCTCCAGCGGTTGTGGCAGGAAATGGACGACCGCAACCCGAATCAGAACGTCTGGCGCTAGGCTCAAATAGACTCTGTGACATTTATTACAAGTCGGGGCAACAACGCGGGTCCGCATTGCCAGGCCCCCTCGGGGCCGGGAACACTCGCAGCATGGTGGATCGCCTCAACGAGCGGGATCATTGGACGGCCATCTGGCGGTCTCATCCTGTCATCGTGGCGGGTCTGTCCGTGCTGCTGGCGACAAACGCCCTCCTGCCGCTTCTGTACTCGACCAACCAGGCCGCGCGGACCCTGGACTACCTGGGCGTCCTGGCCCTCGCCTTCTGGACGGCGGGATTGGCCTGCTGGCGGGCCCGGCGCCATGGCCCGGCCGCCTTCCGCCTGCTGGGCCTGGGGGCCGCCCTGGGAGGCCTGCGGTACGTGCCCACGCTTCTGGGGTTGCCTCAGGCTCCGGTTCTCGGCCCCGTCATTTCCATCCTCGGCCTCCTGGCCCTGGGCACGGGGTTCCTGATCTGGCCGCAGCAGATGCGCATGCCCAGGGACCGCATCCGGGCGACCCTCGACGGCGTCGCCCTTTCTTTGTCCATGTTCACCGTCGGCTGGATCGCCCTGGGCTCCTTGAGCCAGGTGGGGCCCCTGTCCCGGGACATGCTGCTGATCTACCTGCTGCAGATCAGCGTATGCCTGGGCCTCCTCGCCCTGTGGCTGCTTCGGGAGACCCGCCTTGAATTCCCGGAGCAGGCCAGGGCCAAAGCCTTCGTCAGGGGCGCGCTGGTCCTGCTTCTGATCCACTCTGCCCTGGTGGTGGCCCTGAGGGTGACTGATCACTACCGCGGAACCTACCTGGGCCATGCGGCGGAAGTGCTTCACCAGGGCGCCATCTTCTCCTTGGCCATGGCCGTGCTCAGCCCCACCCCGGCCGCCGGGGCTCCCCAGCGGCCCATGCCCTCGCCCCTCCGGGCTCTCATCCCCTCCCTGGTGGTGCTCTGGGTGCTGTGCCTGATCGCCATCCTCGTCTTCCAGCCCCAGGCGGCCCCCCCCAAGCCCCTGCTCGGGTTCGGCCTTGCCCTGATGGGAATCCTCCTGCTGCGGCACGGCCTCCTCATCCTGGATCTGGAGCGGCTTTCCCACCACCTCGAGGCGCGGGTGGAGGCACGCACCCACGAACTGGAGGCCCACCACCGGGAGGCCCTGAATGACCTCCGCATGCGCATGATGGCGGGCCTGGCCGCGGGGCTCGCCCACGACCTCAACAACCTGCTGGGCACCCTGCGGCTCCGCCTCGGGCTGCTCCGGGATTCCTGCACGCCGGCCCAGACCCAGGATGTGGATGTGCTCCAGCAAACGGCGGAGCGCGCCATCGCCATGACACGCCGGATCCTTTCCTCCGACCACCGGCAGGAGGTGGCGCCGCTGACCTTCTGCCTGCCCGATTGGCTGCACTCCCACCACGCGCTGCTGAGCGCCCTGCTGCGGCCCGGCCAGCGCCTCGAAATCACCGCCCCGCCTGCACTGCAGGTCTGCGTGGATCCGGAATCCCTGGATCAGATCCTCCAGAACCTCGTCTCCAATGCCCGGGATGCCATGGCCCCCGATGGGCACATCCGGATCGCCGCCATTCCCAGGGGCGGCAGGGCGGGCATTGAGGTGCGCGACGACGGGCCCGGCCTGCCCCGGGAAGTGCAGAACCGGCTCTTCGAGCCCTTTTTCACCACCAAGCGCACGGGCACGGGGCTGGGCCTGGCCACGGTGCGCAACCTGGTGCACCTCAACCGGGGCAGCATCGAAGTGAGCAGCCAGCCCGGGCGCGGCACGGCCTTCTTCATCGAGCTGCCCCAGGACCCGCTGGTAGCCTGAAGCATGCAAGACCGCATGCAATCTGAATCCAAACTGCTGGGCCTCGTCTACGGCGCGGTCTTCGGGACCTTGTTCCCGCTTTTCCATTTCGCGGCCCGTTCCTTCGCGCGGCGGGAACGGGGCCACGACATCGCCGATCAGATCGCCAATGCCTTCATGGAGCTCCGCCCCAAGTATCTGGAGGCCATCCTGGGCAACACCGCCCAGGTGCTGGGTCTGAGAGCGAACCACCCCCAGGTGGACCGCATCGCCCGGGACATGGTGCGCCAGCACGCCCGGGCCTGGGTGGATTTTTTCTTCTTCGGCCAGCGCCCCCCGGAAGAGGCCCTGGCGCAGTTCGCCAGCATCGAAGGGCTGGAGCACCTCGATGGATCTCTCGCGGAAGGCCGCGGCGCCATTCTGCTCACGGCCCACGCGGGTAATTACGAACTGGGCGGCGTCCTGCTGCGGGCCCGCAACCTCAAGGTGCACGCGGTCTACAAGCCCGACCGCTTCGAGGCCGTGGAGCGGCTGCGCGAAAGCATGCGCGCCCAGGGCGGCGTGGTTGGCATCCCCGTGGACGGCGTGGGTTTCTCCACGCTGCCCCTGGTGAAGCTGCTGCGGGAAGGCGGCCTGGTGGGCATGCAGGGAGACCGCGATTTCAGCCTGAACGGCGTGCCCATCCCCTTCTTCGGGCGGGAGGTTCCCTTCCCCCGGGGCCCCTGGGAGCTGGCCGCCATGACCGGAGCCCCCATCATCACCAGCTTCTTCTACACCGACGAGGACCGGCGTTTCCACGCCCGCCTGGGCCGGCCCATCCACATCTCGGGAGAGAGGGGCGGCCGCATGGCGGCCATCGAGGCCGGCATGCGGGCCTACGTGGCCGACCTGGAGACCCTGATCCGCCGCCATCCCAGCCAGTGGTACTGCTTCTACCCTTTCTGGGATGACCCGGCGCGGGAGGCCGTCTAGCCTTGTCCCCGGTCATGGTTTTTTTGCCGTAGGCTAAGGGGTTCCCGGCCTGTTCCCGGTCATCACAAGGAGTCATCCATGCGCGGCGCCCTTCCCCTCACCCTGGCCCTCACCCTGGCCCTGGCGGTGGCCGTCGGCTGCCAGTCCAAGAAATCCGATGCCGTCGTCGCCGCCCCCACCACCGGCGCCATGCCCGCCACCGCGCCCGGCCAGGGCCTCAGCGGCAAGGTGCTGGAGCGCCTTGACGCGTCGCCCTACTGCTACCTGCACATCCAGACCGTGCGGGGCGATGTCTGGGCCGCGGTGCCCGAAGCCAAGATCGAGAAGGGCACCGAGGTGACCATCGCCAATCCCATGCTCATGAACAACTTCGAATCCAAGACCCTGAACCGCACCTTCCCCGAGGTGTATTTCGGGACCCTCGCCCCGGCCGGTGGCGCCGCAGCCGCTTCCGCTCCTGGCATGGCCGCCCCGGCGCCCGGCATGGCATCTGCCGCAGCCAGCGGCGCCGCTCCCATGGGCACCCCGCCCCCCTCCCCCCTGGAAGTGGCCAAGCTGGAGAAGGCCTCCGGCGCCGACGCCCAGACTGTCGGCGAAGTATGGGCGAAGAAGGGCGGCCTCAAGGAGAAGACCGTCACCATCCACGGCAAGGTGGTGAAGTACAACCCCGGCGTCATGGGCAGGAACTGGCTGCACCTGCAGGATGGCAGCGGCGATCCCGCCAAGGGCACCCACGACATCGCCGTGACCACCCAGGACCTGGCCGCCAAGGGCGACGTGATCACCATCAAGGGCGTCGTGCGGGTGGACAAGGATTTCGGCTCGGGCTACACCTACCCCGTCATCGTGGAAGAAGCCAAGGTTGTGAAGCGGTAGGTCCATCCGCCGCCAAGTCCAAGCGGGCGCCCGCCTACGGGTATGCGGGCGCCCGCTTGTGTCTGGCCGCGAGATGCAGCTTCAGCACCTCGAAATTGGCGCTGAGGTCGAAATCCCGCGGCATGATGTAGCTCGGATGCCGCGCGATGAGGGAGCGTCCGCCGCCCCCTTCCCCCGGAATGAGGGGCTGCACCGGAAAGCCCACCTGGTAGAAGGCCTTGGCGATGAGGGCCGAGCAGATCACTTCGCGGCTGCTGGAGCTGCCCAGGTACAGGGGCCGGCGGCGCCAGCGCATCGGCAGCAGATGGAAGGGCGTCAGGTAGCGGCCCAGATCGAAGATGTTGCGCTGGTCGTAGCGCAGCCCCAGGTGGCGGAGCATCTCGGCCACCACCTGTTCCAGTTCGGCGCTGCCCAGTCCCACGGGACGGCAGATCCGCAGGTTGTGGTCGCCGTACCAGGCCACGGGCTTCACCTGCACCCCCTCGGCCATGTCGCTTTCCAGCACCAGGTGGGCCGCCTCCACCCCGAAGGCCGCCAGGGCCCGCTCCGCATGGGGCCCGCCCCAGCGCAGGAGGGCGTCGCCGATGTACATGCCCGCATGGCTCCAGGAGCTCTGGGTGAGGGTCATGATGATCCGGCTGATGCGGGACTTGCCCTCCACCAGCACCACGTCGCCCGGACGGAGCTCCTCCCGCAAGCGGCCCAGATCGTTGGGCACCCGCCGCTGGTAGGTGGGCAGCTCGGCCGTGAGGTAGCGCACCAGCCCCCGGCTCAACGCGTCGTGGAGGAACATGGTCCCCCTTCCCTGGCTAGGCCGTGGCGAGAACGGCGGCCAGATCCTTCACCCAGGCGGGAACGGAGCGGACCCCCTTGGGCGCCTGCAGCGCCTTCTGGTAGCGGCGCAGCTCGCCATCGTGGTTGATGATGAAATCACTCTCTTCGGCAAAGCTGGTGATGGGCAGCCAGGCTGTGGCGGCTTGGCCCAGGGCCGAGGGCTCCACTTCCAGCGCCAGGCTGAAGGCCGCGGCCTTGAGGATCTGCCCCAGTAGCTCGGTTTCCTTTTCGCTGGTGAAGGCGGCGTCGTGCAGCAGTACCACCGCCTTGACTTCGCCTCTCTGCACCTTGCCGAGGAGTTCTTCCAGGGCGCCGAAACGGAAGCTGCGCTCGCTGAATCCGCGGCGATTGAGGATGCCGTCGGCGCTGGTCTGGTACTTGGGCAGCAGCACGGGGATGGTCTTGTCGCCGCTGCCGTAGCGCAGGTCGGGCGAGGAGGCCAGGTCGCCCAGGCGCTGGGCGGCGTCGCAGCCGAAGGTGCCCTGGCCGATGACTGCGGCAACGCCAGCGGCCTGCAAGGCTTCGCGGATGGCCTCCAGCGGGGCCGCCGTCCCGAGAAGGAGCGGTGCGGGCGCCTGTCCTTCGCGGTTGTAGCGCTTGTAGGCGTACCGTTCTTCATCGCTGATGAAGTGGGTGGTCTCCTTGCCCTCCAGGGGCCGGGGACGGAAACGGTGGATCTGGTTGGCCTCATGGTCGATCCAGATGGGGTTGCCCAGGGCCGAGTGGCGGCTGATGGAGGGTGCGCTCTTGAGATACCAAACCCGCTTCTTGAACCGGAAATCACGGCTGGTCAGGGCGCCCACGGGGCAGAGATCCACCACGTTCCCCGCGTAGGGGTTCTGATCCATGCTCTTGCCCGTGAAGGTGGTCACCTCCAGGTGCGAACCACGGGAGGCCACAGTCAATTCGCCGCCGCCGCTGATCTCCCGGGTGAAGCGCACGCAGCGGGTGCAATGGATGCAGCGATTCTTGTCGATGACGATCTTGGCGCCCAGATCCTCGTAGCGGTAGCGGCGCTTCACTTCGCCCATGCGGGAATCGCCGCTGCCGTAACTGTAGGAGTAGTCCTGGAGCTTGCACTCGCCGGCCTGATCGCAGATCGGGCAGTCCAGGGGATGGTTGATGAGCAGGAATTCCATGACACCGGCCCTGGCATCGGCCACGGCGGGCGTGTTGGTGTAGACCTCCATCACCACCGCCTCGGGATTGTCCTTGGGCGCGGGGGGCACCGTGGTGGTGCAGCTGGTGGCCAGCTTGGGCTGGCCCTTGATGTCCACCAAGCACATGCGGCAGGTGGCCACCGGCGTCAGCGCCGGGTGGTAGCAATAATGGGGAATGTCGATGCCCACGGTGCGGCAGGCATCCAGCACCAGGGTGCCGGGGTTCACGCTCAGTTCAACGTCGTTGATCTTGATCGTCGGCATGGGCCCACTCCAGGCCTATCAGGATGAGGCTTGCCACGCGGAAGGTCAAAGGTCCGGGAACCCGCAGGATCAGGCCCCGCCGACCGCCCCCACCATGCATCGGCGGCAGAAGTCCAGGAAATCCTCCAGATCGGGAATATCCACGTTCACGGTGGCTGGAATCACGTTGGGAATGATCACCCGCCGGCGCAGCTCCCCCGTGGCCTCCAGGGAAAAGACGAACCAGGCCAGGCGGTCCTTTTCCGACGAGAGGGTGAGGCTCACCTGCCGGGTTTCGAAAAACAGGTCCGGGGCGCCGCCATCTTCGGGCGTATGCCATTCGGGGATGTGGCCCCGCTTCACGAACTCGGCCTTCAGTTGTTCCAAGGTGTGCTGGACCGTGAACTGGACTTCGACCTGGACTTCCATCCTGACCTCCGACCCTTCCCTCTTCGGCCCGGGCCACCGGGAACCCAAACCTGGACATCCTGCCCTTCCGAAAGCCCTTGGGGCATGGGAAAATCGAGGGTTCAGGGGGCGCGCATGCCGACGGCACTGATCTCGGTGTATGACAAGACGGGGCTCATCCCCTTGGCGGAAGGTCTGTTGGCCCAGGGCTGGAGGCTCCTGGCCACGGGCGGCACCCTGCGCACCCTGCAGGAGGCCAAGTTCGAGGCCATGGAAGTGGCCGCCTACACGGGGGCGCCCGAGTGCTTCGACGGCCGAGTGAAGACCCTGCATCCCCGCATCCACGGAGGCCTGCTCTTCCGGCGGGATCTGGCGGACCACGTGTCCGACGCCAAGGCCCAGGGCATCGATCCCATCGACCTGGTGGTGATCAACCTCTACCCCTTCGAGGCCACCATCGCCCGGGAAGGCGTTACCACCGCCGAGGCCATCGAGCAGATCGACATCGGCGGCCCCAGCATGATCCGCAGCGCCTCCAAGAACCACGCCTCGGTGACCGTGCTGACCTCGCCCGATCAGTACGCGCCCTTCCTTGAGAAGCTCCAATCCGGTTCATGGAGCCTGGAGGACCGGCGGCGCTGTGCCCTGGAAGCCTTCCGGCGCACTGCCGCCTACGACGCCGCCATCTCCGGCTGGATGGAGCGGGGGCTCACGTCCCAGACCACCCCGGACCTGCCCCACCATCTGAGCCTGAACCTGGTCCAGAAACAGGGCCTGCGCTACGGGGAAAACCCCCACCAGCCCGCCGCCTTCTACGTGGAACCAGGCCGGCGCACCGAAGGCATGGCCTCCTGCATTCAGCACCAGGGCAAGGAACTGAGCTTCAACAACCTGCTGGATGCTGACGCCTGCGCCCGCCTCGTTTGGCAGTTCCCGGCCCCGGCCTGCGTCATCGTGAAACACAACAACCCCTGCGGCGTCGGACAGGGACCACACGCCCTGGAAGCCTTCATGCGCGCCCAGGCCGGCGACCCCCTCAGCGCCTTCGGCGGCATCGTTGCCTTCAACCGCCCCGTGGGCGTGGAGGTGGCCCACGTCATGGCCCAGAACTTCTGGGAAGTGATCCTGGCGCCCGCCTTCACCGGCGAGGCCCTGGAGGTCTTCGCCGCCAAGAAGCAGCTGCGCATCCTGCAGACCCCCGACCAGTGGCCCCAGAGCGCCGAAGGCCTGGATACCCGCTCCATCGGCGGAGGCTACCTGGTGCAGCGCGCCGACGACGCCTTCGCGCCCTTCGAAGCCTGGGAGGTCAAGGCCACGGGCCCCGGCCCCAAGCCCCGCACGGAGGATCTGGTGCTGGCCCAGCGGGTAGCCAAGGCCGTGAAATCCAACGCCATCGTGCTGGTGAAGGACGGCGCCACCGTGGGCATCGGAGCGGGTCAGATGAGCCGCGTCGATTCCGTGGAGATCGCCTGCCGCAAGGCCGGAGACCGCGCCCGGGGCGCCGTCCTGGGCAGCGACGCCTTCTTCCCCTTCGCCGACGGCCTCGAAGTGGCCGCCCGCCACGGCGTGTCCGCCTTCGTGGAACCCGGCGGCAGCCTGCGCGACAAAGAAGTCATCGAAGCCGCCCAAAAGCTGGGTGTATGGCTCTTCTTCACCGGCATGCGGCACTTCCGCCACTGATGTTGCCCGGGGGTTCCGCGCTGCGCGCACACCCCCGGAGCCCCCGCGCGCGGCACGGGCAAAGCCCGTTCCGCGCTTTTCTTTCCGATCGTCCGGTATCCTGGATCACCTATGAAAACCTCTGAACTCCGTCAGCGATTTCTTCAGTACTTCGAGCGCCAGGGGCACCGCCGGGTGGCCTCCAGCGCGGTCATCGGGCCCGCGGACGATCCCACGGTGATGTGGACGAACTCCGGGATGATCCAGTTCAAGGACGTGTTCCTGGGCAAGGAGAACCGCGACTACAGCCGTGCCACCACCAGCCAGAAGTGCCTCCGGGCCGGCGGCAAGCACAACGATCTCGACCAGGTGGGCTTCACGGCCCGCCACCACACCTTCTTCGAGATGCTGGGCAACTTCAGCTTCGGGGACTACTTCAAGGCCGACGCCATCCGGTTCGCCTGGGAATTCCTCACGGGCCCCGTGGACCAGGGCTGCCTGGGCCTGGATCCCTCCCGGCTGTGGGTCACGGTCTTCGAGGGCGCCGATGGCGTGCCCGCCGACACGGAAGCCGAGGATCTCTGGAAGGCCGCCGGGGTGCCGCCGGCTCGCATCATGCGCTTCGGCAAGAAGGACAACTTCTGGCAGATGGGTGACACGGGCCCCTGCGGCCCCTGTTCGGAACTCCACTTCGACCGGGGCGAGCACATCCCCGGCGACGCCACCCCCAATGGAGATGGCGACCGGGTGATGGAGATCTGGAACCTGGTGTTCATGCAGTACGAGCGCGACGCCAAGGGGGTGCTCGCGCCGCTGCCCAAGCCCAGCATCGATACGGGCATGGGCCTGGAACGCACGGCCAGCATCCTCCAGGGCGTCGACACCAACTACGAGATTGATCTCTTCGCGCCCATCTTCGAGGCCATCTGGAAGGCGGCCAAGGTCAAGTCCGGAGACCGCCACGAGCTGGCCAACCGCACGGCCTCGCAGGTGGTGGCCGACCATATCCGCGCGGCCACTTTCATGTGCTACGACGGCGTGGTGCCAAGCAACGAAGGCCGCGGCTACGTGCTGCGCAAGATCATCCGCCGGGCCCTGCGCTTCGGCCGCAAGCTGGGCATCGAAGGGCTTTTCTTCGCCGACCTGGCCCCGGCAGTCTTCCAGGCCATGGGCGACCAGTACCCCGAACTGATGGCCGAAATGGGCCGCATCCAGAAATCCCTGCACCGGGAGGAACGGCAGTTCAGCCAGACCCTTTCGGCAGGCCTCAAGATCCTCGAATCCAGCGACATCTCCACGGGCACCCTGGCTGGATCCGACATCTTCCGCCTCTACGACACCTATGGCTTCCCCGTGGACCTGGTCGAAGACTGGTGCCGGGAGCGCCAGATCACCGCCGACCTCGCAGGTTTCCAGCAGGAGCTCAACGCCCAGCGCACCCGCGCCCGGGCGGCCATGAAAGCCCACGACCTGCGCCTGGCAGGGGATTTGGCCATCCTGGCGGACCTGCCCCCCACGCGCTTCCTGGGCTACAACCACCTGGAGAGCACCTCCCACGTGGTGGCGCTTTTCGATGCGGAGCACCGCCGTGTGAAGCAGCTCACGGGCGAGGGCTACGTCCTGCTGGACCGAACGCCCTTCTACGCCCTGTCGGGCGGCCAGGTGGGCGATACAGGCCAGCTTCGCTTCGAGGGAGGCCATGCGGAGGTGCTGGATTGCACCGCTCCCGCCCAGAAACGCCACCTCCACAAGGTCGAAGTGACCGGCTTCCTGCTGGAGAACATGGCCGTCAACGCCCTGGTGCACAACGTCCGCCGCCGGCGCATCCGGGCCCACCACACCGCCACCCACCTGCTGCACGCGGCCCTGCGCGAAGTGCTCGGTTCCCACGTGAAGCAGGCGGGCAGCGTGGTGGATGCCTCCCGGCTGCGCTTCGACTTCACCCATTTCGCGCCGCTGGAGCCCGCCCAGATCACCGAGATCGAGCGGCTCGCCTCCCGCCAGGCCCTTAAATCCAAAGCGACGGAAGTCCGGGAAATGGACATCGAAGAGGCCCTGGCCTCCGGTGCCATGGCCCTCTTCGGCGAGAAGTACGGCGACGTGGTGCGGGTGGTGCAGGTGCCCGGCTTCTCCACGGAGCTTTGTGGCGGCACCCACGTGGCGAACACGGGCGAGATCGGCGTGGTGAAGATCATCTCCGAAGGCGCCGTGGCCGCCGGTGTGCGGCGCATCGAGGCCGTGGCCGGGGAGATGGCCCTGGAGCTGCTCCAGGCCGACGAGGCCATGATCCATGGCCTCTCCCGCCAGGCCAATGCCAGCCGCGAGGCTCTGCCGGAACTGATGGCCGCCAAGGACCAGCGCATCGCCCAGTTGGAGCGCGATCTGAAGGAAGCCAAGCTCAAGGCCGCCAGCGGCGGTGGCAGCGCCGAGCAGGTGGAGCAGGTGAAGAACGTCACCCTGGTCACCGCCCAGGTGGAGGGCCTCGAAGGCAACGCCCTGCGGGAATTCATGGACCAGGTACGCACCCGGCACCACAGCGCGGTCATCGTGCTGGCCTCCAAGACCGCCGAGGACAAGGTCGCCGCCCTGGTGGCCGTCTCCCAGGACCTGCCCTACGACGCGGGCGCCCTCTTCAAGGCCATGCTCCCGGCCCTGAACGGGCGCGGCGGCGGCAAGAAGGACCTGGCCCAGGGCGGCGGTTCCAATCCCGCCGGCCTGCCCGAAGCCATCCAGGCCCTTCGGAACCTGCTGTAGCCGTCCATCCAGCGAAGGGCGGCCCTCACTTCGGCAGGGCGCCGTCCTTCCCGTGGCAACCGAGGCAGGTGGCCAGCCTGGGATCGGGGCTGCGCCAGTAGACGCTGTCGCCGCCAAACTCCCTGCGGAGGGCCTCCGGCACCCGGGCCCAGTAGAAGGCGAAGGCTGCGCTGCCGTCGGCGCGGGCTTCCCTCATGTAGAGCGGGCCTGGCTCGGTTCCGGGCCGGCCCTTTTCATCGGTGAAGGTGCACATGACGGCGTAGGCGCCTGGGGGCAGGGGCCTGCCTTCCTTGTAGGCATCGATGCCCGAAGCCGTGACCCAAATGCGCCGCCAGCGCCCGCCATGGGCCTGGCTGCGGCTGGGCCTTGATTCGGCCGGCTCGAGGCTGCCGTAGTCCAGGGCCCGGATGGGCAGGTCGGCCTCCGAGTCGTTGCGGCGGGCGGCGTCGGCTTCGGCGGCGGCCTTGTTCGTTTCCTCGTTGCCGAAGACCATGATGCCGCCCAGCTTGCCGCAGAAACCCCAGCAGCCCAACCAGAGGAGGCCCGCCAGCAGGGCCGGCGCGCCCACGCCCCGCTGCCAGAAGCGGCCTCCCTCGCTGCCGGATTCCCGGCGCCAGCTCCGCCACAACAGGAACACGCAGGCCCCGCCCACCAGGAAACCCGCTGAGGCCATGAGGATGTGGATCTGCAGGATCTTTTGCAGCGCCTGCTTCTCGCTGGTCACCACCGGCAGGAAGGCGGAGGGGCCGATGAGGTTGATCTGGCGGCCCCACATCCACCCGCTGAACAGGGAGGCGGAACTGGCCAGCCAGCCCACGCCCCCCAGGAAGAGAGAGGTCCCCGCCATCAACCGGCCGTGGCGGGGATGGAAGGAGGCCAGCATGGCCAGGGGAAGCGCGGCCACCAGCCCCAGGGGGACGTGAACGAAGGCGGGATGCTCCCGCGCGACCACATCGATGAAGGATGGAATGGACACAGCCGCCTGGATCAGAACAGACGGACCACGTTGAAGCCCAGGGCCCACTGGGACGCGCGCCTCGGGCCGCCCCCGTAGTCGCCGCTCATGACCTGGTTGCCCGTGGTGCCGCTGGCATTGGTGCCCACCACCGTGAAGCGGTGCTTGAAGGTCTTGTAGGACAAGCCCGCCGCGAAGCCGTTCTGGTAGGTGGTGCCGTCCGTGAGGCCCGCAGGCGCGGCCTTCGCCAACTTCGAGGGACGCGGATAGTACTCGCCCACGAAGGAGAGCTTGTCTGTGAAGCCGATGCGCAGGCCCAGGCCCACATTGAACACGGCCGCCTTGTTCGGCGTGGTGGAGGCCGGCTCCCCCGGAGGCGGCAACAGCAGGGTGTCTCCGGTGGTGTTGCGGCTGAGGTAGGTCGGCACCACGGAAAGAATGATGTCATCCGCGAGGAAGATCTCCGTGGGCGCCTGGATGGTGACGCCGCTGATGCCCACCTTGCCCAGCAGAGTCACGGCCTCCTTCACCACCTCGTCGTAGCGCTCGGCGCGCAGGGCCATGCGGACCCGCTCGCCATTCAGCACCTGCTCCTGCAGGCCGAAGGTGAAGGTCTTGTTATCGGCGGTGCGGTAGATGAAGGCGTTCAGTCCGGGGACGGGCTTGATGCCGAAGGTGAAGCCCAGGCCCGCATAGGCGTATCCGTCGAGCCCGTAGACATCCTTGCCGTGCTCCTTCACCGGCTGGATGAAGCGGTGGGTGAAGGCCACGCCCACATCCCAATACTGCATCCGTTCCGCGGAAGGCAGGTTGATCACCAGCGGATATTCGGATGAATCCGCGCGGAGCGCTCCCCCGGCCACCAGGGCGCAAGCGAGCATGGAAGCGGTCTTCCGTATCATGGGAGCTCCAAAGAAATCATTTGGCGGCGAATTTGCGCAGGATGGGAATCATCCTCTGGACTTCCTCGGCGGCCATCTTGTCCTTGAAGGCCGGCATCTTATCCTTGCCTTCCTGCATGACCTTCACCCAGTCGCTGTCCTTTTTCCTGTTGGCCTTGCGGCTGTCCGTGAAATCGAACCCGGCATCCGGCAGCTGCCGGCCGTTGTTGTCGCGGCCATTGCCGGTCACACCGTGGCAGCGGGCGCAGGCATCAGCCCAGTACCTGTTGAGGTCGCCCCCCTGGAACTTGGGCAGATCCTTGACCGGGTCGCCCGCCATGAGGGCGGCCGCCGCGAGGAAGAGGGTGGGAGGAAGGAAGGGGCGCATGGGAGCTCCGGAAAAGGTTGGGGTGGCGAATCGAGGATTACTGCCACTGCTCTGGGTTGTGGGACTGGCCGTGACAGGTGAGGGTGCAGTTGCCCCTCCCGGGGGTGGCTGTGGTGGTATAGGTTCTCGCCCCTGTGACATTGGGACCGAAGAGGATGGTGTCGCTGGGGAGCTGATCCGGCGCCACCCGGACCGCGATGGTGTCCAGGTGCTTGAAGTGGTTCTGGGCCCCGGGCTTGGCCAGGCCCATGTCATGGCAGTAGTCGCAAGTGGTGTTGTGCTCGCTGGGATTGGCGTGGCGGCCCGAAGCGTCGTTGTACTGAGTCCCCGTGGAGGCGACCTTGTGGCAGGCCATGCACTGGGTGGCGGAGTTGAGGGTGCCCGCCACCCAGCCCGGCGTGGTCTGGCCCCCGTGGCAGCTCACGTTGGAGCAGGTGAGCGAAGCCGTGGTGAACGCGGTGGCTCCCCCACTCTGGGATTGGAAGACAGCATCCATCGAAACGGGCGCAGGCCCTGTGGGGGCTCCATTCCGGGCATTGGCGTTGGTGTAATGCGCGCCTGTGCCCGTACCGCTGCCCGCGTGGCAGGTATCACAAGTAAGGGCCGTGGGCAGGGCCATGTGCTTGGCGTGGGCCCCCGCGACGCTGGGGAAGGCCGCTCCGCTGGGCCCAAGAGGCAGGCCAGGAGCCCCCGCATGGCAGGACAGGCAGGTGCCGGCTTGGGTGCCCGAGGCCACGGGATCCGCCAAACGATGGCAGACGCTGCAGAGCGGGGCGCCGGTGGCTGGAGAGGTTCCAGCGTAGGCGTGGCAGGTGCTGCAGTCGGCGGAGAAGGCCGCTGCGGTGGCGTTCAAATGGCCGTTGCCCGCGGCATCCGTCAGGCCGGCCAGGAACGGAACCGGATGAGGCGCCAGCTCTCCACCGTGGCAAAGGGTCGCATTGAAGCAGCCGGGCTGGGTGGCGGCGGGGGCGGGCAAGGCCGGGTGGTCCGCCGGATTCAGGCTGGAGCCTGCGAGGTGGCATTGGGCGCAGACAGCCGCGTTGGAGGGATCTGACGTGGCGTGGGTGAGGACGGAACCGCCTACGGCGCGCCAGGGCCGCAAGGGATGGGGTGCCGGAGTCCCGTGGCACGGGGCGCAGGCCTGGGCCGAGCTGCCCCCAGAGAAATCCTTGCCGTGGCAGATCTCACAGGAGAAGAAGCTGCCCCCCGAAACGTCGCCCACGGCCAGCTTCGCGCGGAGGCCGTGAACCGCCGGATCTGCGAAGTTCGGCGTGGACTGGTGATGGCACCCGCCGGTCATGCAGGTGGGAACGCCGCTGCCCACCTTGAGGATGGAGATTTCGTGGCATCGGGTGCAGGCGCTGACGCCAGCCACCGCTTCGGCGCCGTGGGCCTTCTGCCCCCGCGTCCCGTCGATCCAGCCGGGGGGATGGTAGTTCCCGTAGTACGGCACTGCGCCCGCGGCCCCCGTGCCGCCGCCGCACGCCGCCAAGGCCAACAGCCCAGCCAGGGCCATTCCCCAGCGCCCCAGGAAGCCGCCTCTTCGCATCAGACACCTGGTGATGTTCATGGTGATACCCGGCGGAAATGGGCAGCCCGCAGGGGGAGCCCAAGGGGTGGAAGGGCGCGGAAACCAGAGGCCGGAAACGCCGCGGGTCTGCCACGCGGAGCCAAAAGGGGAGTATTTGAAGCGAGGATAGTCCTGTCCTGAAACAAGTGAAACCAAGCTCCTTAAACGACCGCAGGAGAAACAAAGGGTGTGACAACAGATGTATGACGACAACTATCGCACCTGGGACCGTTTGAACCCATATCCCGATTGGATTCTGATTTTTAGATCATTCGATCTAAGGTCTTCTCCGTTGATCCAACCCCTGCAATGGCCTACTCTTCAGCTTCCATGGGTTCACTTACGGCAGGACACCGATCTTCCCGCAGGGAAGCCTTGAGATGCCTTGCCATGGCTCTGGTTTGGCTCTGCTTCGCCAGCCCGATCCAGGCGCTGGATCCCGCGCGGCCTCTGGCCATTCAGGCGCACCGCGCTTGGCGCAGCGAAGACGGCCTCCTTCAGGATTCGGTGACCGCGCTCCTCGAATCACGGGATGGCTTTCTCTGGATCGGCACCGGCGCCGGGCTCGCACGCTTCGATGGGGCGGACTTCGAGCACCATTCCCGGATCACGCTGCCCGCCTTCCAGCACAATGCCGTCCAGTGCCTGGCGGAAGCCGCGGACGGCGGCATCTGGATCGGCACCTCGGAACCCGGCCTCTACCATTTCCGGAACGGCACCCTGAGGGTTTTCGGCCCGGCCGAAGGCCTGCCGAACCGGCCCATCTCCCGGCTTCTCCGCGACCGCCGGGGCGTCCTTTGGGCCGCCCCCACCGAGGGGCCCCTGCTGCGTTTCGATGGGACGCGGTTCCAGACCGTTCCCTCGGACGCAGCGCAACTGCGCATCCGGGCGCTGCTCGAAGACTTGCAGGGACACCTCTGGGTGGGCACGGCGGGATCGGGCCTCTGGCGGCTGCGGGACAATCGCCTGGTCCTGGCCGCCCTCACCGCCGCGGATATCACCAGCCTCGAATCGCAGGGAGAAGACGATCTCCTGGTGGGCACCCGCGCCCATGGGCTGATGTCCCTCGTGGATGGCCGCCTCGAAGCCCCGGCCTGGGCCAAGAACCTTCCGCGGATGCCCATCAGCGCGCTGCTGGTGGATCGCCAGGGGAGCCTGTGGGTCGGCCTGGAACAGGGAGGCCTCTCCCGCCGGACCAAGGCCGGAAAATGGGAGGCGGCTCCCTCGCCTTCGGGCAGCCCTTGGACGCCCCTGGCCCTGCTGGAGGACAGCTCCGGCGCCATCTGGTCCGGCAGCGAGGAACGGGGCATGCAAGTGATCTACCCCGTTCCCTTCCAGACCCTTCCCATCCTAGGCGCCGGATCGGAAGAACCTGCGCGCATGGTCTGCCAGGACCCGGAGGGAGACATCTGGTGCCTGACCGGAGCATCCATCCTGGGCCTGATCCGGCAGGGGCGGGTGGAGCGGTTGAGGCCTGGCCTGCCTGCCAGCAGCGGCCCCATCAGCGCCCTTTGGCCCCGCCGGGCCGGCGGCCTATGGGTCGGCACGGAGCGAGGGGAGCTCTACCGGCTGGAGCGGGAACGGTTCCACCGGGTGCCCTGGCCCGGACAGCCCCAGCCTGATTCCATCCTGGCCCTGTTCGAAGATCCCCATGGCGTGCTGTGGGTCTCCACCCAGCGGCAGGGCCTGGCCCGCTTCGTTCCTGGCTCGGCCCCCAGCCTGTTCCCCGGGATCCCCGGCGTGCAAGCCATGGCCGGCGGCGCGAGAGGGCCCCTCTACCTGGCGAGCCGCACGCGGGGCCTGGGCATCCTCGATGCGGATCTGCCCATCCGCTGGCTGGGCCAGGCCGAGGGCCTGGGATCCAACGGCGCCCTTTCCCTGCATCTCGACGGTGACGGCTCTCTCTGGATCGGCACCGTCGACGGCCTGCGGCGCTACAGGGATGGTGTGGTGCAAAGCTACGGCGACCGCCCGGGCCCTTGGCTCATGGCCATCCACGCCATGATGGAGGACAAGTCCCACCAGATGTGGCTCAGCACCGGCCAGGGCGTGTTCCAGGTACCCCGGGCCACCCTGGCCCTGGGCCTCGACCAGCCGGGCACCGTTCCGGTCATCCACTTTGACCATCACGATGGCATGCCCTCCCGGGAAACCAGCAGCGGCGCCCAGCCCGCCGCCTGGATCACCCAGGAGGGGGACCTCTACTTCCCCACCAGCCGGGGCCTGGCCCGCCTGGACGGCAACGCCCCCCCGCTCCAGGGCCCGCCCCTGCGCCTGCGCCTCCTGAAAGCCGAAGCCGACGAGACCCTGCTCCCCACCTCCGGGACCATCGTCGTCCCTCCAGGCACCCGCCGCTTCGAGATCGCCTACACGGCCATTTCCCTGACTCGCGCAGACAAGGTGCGCTTCCGCTACCGCATGGAAGGGCTGGAGCCGGCCTGGAACGATGTGGGCGACCGGCGCTTCTCCGCCTATTCCAACCTGCCCCCCGGGAAATACCGCTTCGTGCTGCAGGCCTGGCGGCTTGACGAAACAGGGCCGCCCCAGGAATGCGCCATCGAAGTCCATGCCCTTCCCTTCGTCTACCAGCGCCCTGCCTTCTGGGTCCTCTGCGCCCTGATCGTCGGCGCCTTCGGCTGGTGGCTGCACCGCCTGCGCCTGGCGCAGCTGGAGGCCCGTTCCGCGGTGCTTTCGGAACGCAACCGCATGGCCCGGGAAATCCACGACCATCTGGCCCAGGGGTTCACGGGAGTGCTGCTGCAGCTGGAAGCCGCCGAGGCCAAGCTCGGCCGCATGCAGGGCGATCCCGCGCCGGTGCTCACGAGGCTGGACCATGCCCGGAACCTGGCTGTTTCCAGCCTTCAGGAGGCCCGCCGTTCGGTGATGGCGCTCCGCCCCAGGAAGCCGGAGGGCACGGATCTGCTGGGCAGCCTGCGGCTGCTGTCCGATCGCCTGCTGGCCGGGACGAACATCCAGGTGGAATTCGCCTCCACCGGCGAGGCCAGGCGCCTCCGGGAAGGCCTGGAAGAGGAGCTCCTCCGCATGGCCCAGGAACTGCTCACCAATGCCCTCCGCCACGGCAAGGCGCGCTGGGTGCGGGTGACGCTGCAGTTCGACCCCCGGCACGTGAACCTCAGCATCGAAGACGACGGGAAGGGATTCAACCCCACCGCCAGCGCTGGCGGATACGGCATGCGAAGCATCCGGGAAAGCGTCAAACTGCTGCGGGGACACCTCGACATCGACAGCAGCGAAGGCTTGGGATCCCGCATTTCCATTACCCTGCCCTACCGGAGGTGGCGTCCATGACCACAGAACCATCGGATCGGATCCGCCTGCTCATCGTCGATGACCATCCCGTGGTGCGCGACGGGCTGGTGTCCATCCTCCACGAAGGCGAGCCGGATTTGGAAGTGGTCGGCGAAGCCGGGGACGGCAAGGAGGCCGTTGCCGCCTGGCGAAACCTGCGCCCGACCGTCACCATCATGGACCTGCAGCTCCCCGGCCAGACGGGCGTCGAAGCCATCCGCACCATTCTCCGCGAGGACCCCGACGCACGGGTCCTCGTGCTCACCACCTTCGACGGCGATGCTGACATCCAGCGGGCCCTCGAAGCGGGAGCCCGCGGCTACCTGCTGAAGAGCGTGCGCCGGGCCATCCTCATCGAGGCCGTCCGCGCGGTGGCCACAGGGCAGCGCTACCTTCCTCCAGCCACGGCGGCGCGGCTGCTGGAAGCCATGGACGCGGAGCGCCTCACGCCCCGCGAATTGGACGTGCTGAAGCTCCTGGCCGAAGGCCACCGGAACCGGGAGATCGCCGACACCCTTGGGCTGGCCGAACCCACCGTGAAGATCCACGTCAACAACCTGCTGCGGAAGCTCGAAGCCAAGGACCGCACCGAAGCCGCCGTCATCGCCCTGAAGCGGGGATTGATCCACCTGCCTAGCGCCGGAACGTGAAGAACACCGCTCCCACCAGGCAGAGCCCGGCCCACAGGTGGTTGAGGTGCAGACGTTCCTTCATCCAGGCCACGGTGAACACCGCGAAGACCAGTAGGGTGACCACCTCCTGGATGACCTTGAGCTGAGGCAGGCTGAACCGGCCGAAACCGATGCGGTTCGCGGGCACCATGAGGCAGTACTCGAAGAACGCGATGCCCCAGCTGGCCAGAATGGCCAGCCACAGCGGGCTGTCCCGGTGGTGCTTCAGGTGCCCGTACCAGGCGAAGGTCATAAAGATGTTGCTGAGGACGAGCAGGAGGATGGTCGGCATGGTCAGTCTTCGAGGGCCTTCTGCACCTTGGCGATGAGATCCCGCGGTCCGTAGGGCTTCTGGATGAACCCCCGAAGCCCCTTGCCCTGGAAGCGGCTTAGCGCCTCCGCTTCGTTGTACCCGGAGCTGAGGATCACCTTGAGTTCAGGCTGGAGGCCCCGCATCTCCTGGAAGGCACCCTCGCCTCCCAGGTGGGGCATGGTCATGTCCAGCAGCACGAGGCCGATGGCGCTCCCATGTTCATGGATCAAATCCACGGCCCGGCGCCCGTCGGCGGCCTCCACCACCTGGAAGCCCTTCCATTCGAGGGCCTGCCGGGCCACTGCCCGCACGGTCTCGTCGTCGTCCACGACCAGAATCATGGCTTGGCCAGTCTGGGCGGGCTCGTCCAGCCCCGGGATGGGGTCGATTTCGGCGGCGAGGCTCTGGGCCGGGAAGAAGACGCGGAAGGCCGTGCCGCGCCCCACCTCCGAATCCACCCGGAGAACCCCCTGGTGACCGCGCACGATGCCCATGATGGCGGAGAGCCCCAGACCCCGGCCCGTGAACTTGGTGGTGAAGAAGGGCTCGAAGATCCGGCTGACGGTGTCTGCGTCCATGCCGCAGCCGGTGTCCTCCACCTGCAGAAACACGAACAGGCCTGGAGCCGCCTCGCCTCCCACCAGCATCCGTTCCATCGCTTCGGCGTCGAGGCGCTGCGCTCCGGTGGAAAGGGTGATGGCGCCGGAGGCTTCGCCGATGGCTTCCGCCGCGTTGATGACCAAGTTCATGATCACCTGCTGGATCTGGGTGGCATCCGCGGATATCGCAGGCAGCCCCTTGTGCAGGTCGAGGTTCAGCAGCACGGTCTTGGGAATGCTGACCTCCAGGAGGTGCAGCATTTCTTCCACCTGGGCGGTCAGATCCAGCGGCCGCACCACGAACTGGCCCCGGCCCGAGTAGGCGAGCATCTGACGGGTGAGATCCGCGGCCCGCTGCCCCGCCTTCTGGATGGCCTCCAGGTTTCGCTTGGCCGGATGCAGCGGACTGAGCTGCTCCAGGGCCAGCCCCGCATGGCCGAGCACGCCCATCAGGAGGTTGTTGAAGTCGTGGGCGATGCCCCCGGCCAGCACGCCGAGGCTCTCCATTTTCTGGGCCTGGAACAGCTGCCGCTCGAGGGCGGCCCGTTCCGCCTCCGCCAGCTTCTGGGCCGTCAGGTCGCGGACGATGGCGTGGAGGATGGGCTGGTTTCCAGGATCCAGCCGGGTAAGGTCCACCTGGCACAGCGCCACCCGCCCGTTGACGCAGAGGAAGGCCCATTCGAAACGCTGGTGGACGCCCGAAAGCGCCGCCTCCATGTAGGCCCGGCAGCCGTCGCTGCTGGGAGTCCCGTCAGCCTGGCATTCCGGGCAGAGGGCGCACATGAGGCAGCCCACCATCTCGTCCCGCTCCAAGCCGAAGAGCCCGCAGGCCGCCGCATTGGCATCCACGATGGCGCCGCCGGACAGCAGCAGGATGGGATCGGGCGACTGCTCGAAGAGCAGGCGGAACCGGGTCTCCTGCGCCTCCAGGGCGCTCCTGGCGTGGACGCGGTTCATGACGAGGCCCGCGGCTTCCGCCAGGCTTTCCAGGGCGCCGAACTGGTCGTTCGTCATGGGAACGTGGCCCTGCGCCCCGAAGGAGGCCCCGCCCAGGCAGCCCAGCACCTGGCCTTCATGCACCATGGGCAGGCCCACGAAGGTGCGGAAGGGCCAGCGGTCGCTGTCCGGCAGGTCCGGGTGGCTTTCGCAGCGGGGGATGTGAACGCTGCGGTGATGGAGATACATGGCCTCCAGCAGCGGATTCCCGTCCGCGGCCACGGGGCGTCGGATCGCCTCCTCGCTGCCGAAGGCCAGCAGGCCCGGGGTCCAGTACTGGCTCGATGACTCGCCCTTCTCTGGATCGAAGCGGTTGAACCACCACTCCGGCAGGGGAGCCAGCCGGGTCGCCCAGCGGAACAGGATCGCCACCAGCTCCTCTTCCCGGGTGGCCCCGGCCAGTTCCTTCACGGCGGCCGCGAGATTCCGGGCGAGGGAAGCGGAGATTTCCAGACGGCCTTCGGCCTGGATGCGCTCCAGGGCCAAAGCGGCAATCCGGGCCAGGTTCTCGAGGATGGAAAACTGGGGCTCCCCGGGCAGGGAAACAGCTTCGCCCACGAAACCAGCTCCGAAGAGCACCCCCGTGATGCGGCCTTCGAAGACCAGGGGCACGCCCAGCAGGGTCCGGAGGCCGTGAGCCTCCGCCACCTCCGCCGGAATGAGGCTGGCGGAGGCTGCGGTATCGGCCACGAAACAGAGCCGCCGCTGGTCGTGGATTTCCCGCGCGAATCCCGTCTCCGCCCCCGTCTCTGCCCCTATCTCTGCCCCTATCTCTGCCCCTATCTCTGCCATGGGAAGGCCCATTTCCCGCACCAGTGAAGCGACCCGGTTCTGAATCTCCGGGTTCCCTCCAGTGGATCTGGCCAGGGGCTGGCCCTTGCCGGAATCGGTGCGCCAGAGGAACCAGTGCAGGCCCGGCAGGATGGCCCCGGCTCGGTCCATCAGCACGCGGAAGGTCTCTTCCCGGGTGCCGGTGAGGCTGAGGGCGTAGATGCCTTCGGCCAGGTGGCGCTGGTGCTCGGCACCCTCCTTGAGGCGGTCGAGAACCAGCTTCTCCCCACTGTGATCGCGCCCCCACACCAGCAGGCGGTCCCCCGCTTCGGTGCGCAGCCCCACCGCAGTGGTGCGCACGGGCAGAGCCGTGCCATCCGCCCGCAGCCACAGCCCCAGTTCCGAAACGTCGCCGGGCTGGTCGAAGGCCCGACGGAACCAGTCGCGGGCCTCTCCGGGCGGCAGGTCGTGGCGCAAGCACCCCGGATCGAAACCGGTCAAGCCTTGGCCCGTGATCCCCAGGCAGTCCAGGAACTGGCTGTTCGCGTGAAGGATCCGGCCCTCGCGATCCATGATGCAGAAGGCCAGGGAAGCCTTCTCCAGCAGGCTGGCGATGGCCTCGACCGTGCCCACGCTCAGCGGGCCGGGAGTGGGGGGCGAGGAGAGGAAAGCGTTCAATGATTCCTGTTGCTGGCGGCGGAGATTGCCTTCAGGACTTTATCAGAGGCAGGCCTTAGCCCTTAGCGCGCAATTTCCACGGCCCGCAATTCACGCATGACCGTGACCTTGATCTGGCCGGGATACTGCATTTCGGATTCGATGCGCCGGGACACGTCCTTGGCGATCCAGTAGGCCTGGTCGTCGTTGACGGAGCCGGCGTCGACCAGGATGCGGATCTCGCGGCCCGCCTGCATGGCGAAGCTCTTCTGGACGCCCTTGTAGCTGTTGGCGATGCCTTCCAGCTGTTCCAGGCGCTTGACGTAGGTCTCCAGCATTTCGCGGCGGGCGCCGGGCCGGGCGGCGCTGAGGGCGTCGGCGGCGGTGATGAGCATGGCTTCCACGGTGCGGGGCTCGAAGTCGCCGTGGTGGCAGCTCATGGCGTGGATGACGTCTTCCTTTTCTCCGTAGCGCTGCATGAGCTGCATGCCGATCTCGATGTGGGTGCCTTCCACCTCACGGTCGATGGCCTTCCCGATGTCATGGAAGAGGCCGGCCCGGCGGGAAAGCCGGGCGTCGGCGCCCATCTCGCCGGCCATGTACTCGGCGATGCGGGCCACTTCCTTGGTGTGTTCCAGGACGTTCTGTCCGTAGGAGGTGCGGTAGTTCAGGCGGCCCACCAGCTTGTGCAGCTTGGGATGCACGTCGGGGAAACCCAGCTCGATGCAGGCGGCTTCGCCGATTTCTTTCAAGTGCTGGTCCATGTCGACCTTGACCTTCTCCACCACTTCCTCAATGCGGGCGGGGTGGATGCGTCCGTCGGCCAGGAGCTTGAGGATGGCTTGCCGGGCCACTTCGCGGCGGATGGGATCGAAGCTCGACACCACGATGCTCTCCGGCGTGTCGTCCACGATGAGATCGCAGCCGGTCGCCTTTTCCAGGGCGCGGATGTTGCGGCCTTCGCGGCCGATGATGCGGCCCTTCAGATCGTCGCTGGGAAGCTGCACGGAACTCACGGCCTGCTCGGTCACCACGTCCGAGGCCACGCGCTGGATGGCGGCGCCGATGGTCCAACGGGCCTTCTTCTGGGCATCCTCCATGGCCTCTTCCTCGATGCGGCGCACGGTCTTGGCGGCGTCCATCTTGGCGGCGTATTCCAGCTGGGAGATCAGCTCCTTCTTGGCGTCTTCGCGGGTGAGGCCGGCGACTTCCTCCAGGCGCTTGGACTGGGCTTCCACGAGCTGCCGGGCCTCGACCTGCTGGGCTTCGAGTTTTTCGAGTTCGGCTTTGCGCTTTTCGGAAAGGGATTCGAGGTCCTTGGCCTTCTGGTCCACTTGCTGGGTCTTCTTGTCGAGGCCCTCTTCCTTGGACTGGAGGCCCTGCTCCTTCGCCTGGATCCGCTGCTCCTGCTTCTCCAGATTGTTCTGCCGCTCAGTGAGGAGCTTCTCGGCCTCCTGCCGGGCCTGAAGGGCCTGCTCCTTCGCCTTCAGTTCGGATTCCTTGCGGACGGATTCGGCATCCTTGGCGCCCCGCTCAAGCAGCCGCTGGGCTTCCTTCCGCGCCTCGTCGAGAAGGCGCTCGCGCTCCGCCTTGATGTCGGCTTCGGCCTTGGCCTGGGCCTGCGAACTGTCCACCGTGGCCTTCTGCGCCTTCATGGCGAAGAGAAAGGCCAAGCCGCCGGAAACGATGGTGAAACAGAGGAAAATCCAGTCGATCAGATTCATGGGCGACTCCAAGGAAAGAGGATCCAAAGAGCCACCAGCACCAAATTGAAAATCCCCGCTCAGTCGTGGAGGCGTGCCGAGTTCCCTAGTTTAATAGGGGGGAAACCAGAGTCCCTGGCTAAGGCGCGCCGTCGCGCGGAACGCACAGGACAGGGGGAAGGTCTCCCTAGTCGACTTACGGAACAAGCGCTTGGCCATAATCACGGGCCTCGCAGGGAAATCAGTCTCCGTCCTCGTCAAGCAGTGGCACAGGGGCGGAAGGTTCGTCCGGAACATCGCTCAGTAGTTTGGAAAGGGTCTGTTCCAGGTTGTGGGTGTGCTGGTTGGCTTCCTGTTCCAGACGCGCCACTCGGTGCGCCAGATTCAGGGCGCCCAGCAGGTACCAGGACGGGGTGTCGAGGCCCTTCGGGACGCTCCCCCATCTTAGCTGGCATTGGGAGTCCATGTCCTGAAAGGTGTCCTCCAGAATCCGGATGGCGGCCGCCATGGTCTCGGGCCGGTCGGTCTGGACCTGCAGGGACCGCCCCAGGACCGTCAGGGTGACGGGCCGGGTGCCGAGCAGGGGGACGGGCGGCTTCATCCCAGGGCCTCCAAGGCCCGGAGGATGGAGGCCACCTGGTCCTTCACGGCTTCCCGGTCTTTTTCCAAGACGGCCTTGTCCCCCAAAGCCGTTTCCAGCTGGGAGCGAAGGCTCTGAAGCTCCTGGTCGCCCGCCGCTCCGGCGGCCTTGAGGGTCTCCAGCTCTTCCTTCAGCTGGTTCCGCTGCTGAACCAGGGCCTGCATTTTCGATTCGAGTTGTTTCAGTAGATCCATGGTCCCCTCTATCAGCCTATCTTATGCCCGAAGCCCCCCATGCTCGTGGTTCAGGCTCGCAGTCTGGCGCCGAGGGATTCCGCTGCGGCCAGGGCCGAGGCCATCCACCCATCCACTTCCTCGCCCACCAGTGTGCGCTCCGCCTGGAAGCGGAGGCGCATCAACCAGGCCTGGCGGCCCTCCGGCAGGCTCTTGTGGCGGAACACGTCCACGCATCGGAGGTCCTGCAAGGCATCCGCCGGCAGGGCCGCCTTCATGGCCTGGGCCAGGACCGCGTGGGATTGTCCCAGGTCCACCAGCAGGGAGAGGTCCCGCTCCACCACGGGGAAGCGGCTGAAGGGACGGAAGGCCGGGATGATCCTCGTGGTGGGCTGCGGCAGGGCCGTGACCGGCACCTCGAAGGCGAAGAGGCCCTCGCCCAGGGGCCGCACCTGGGGAAGGCTTTCCAGGCCCAGGGCCTGGGCCACGCCGCCCAGATCGGCCTCCACCACCGCCCGGGCCGGGCTGAGGTAGTCCTCGCCCCCTCGGATGCCGCCCCAGACCACGCCCAAGGCGTACTGCTCCACGGGACCCTTGGGCCCGCTGGCGTAGGTCGGCGCCAGCTCGAAGAGCCGCACTTCCCGGGCGCCCTGGCGCAGGTTCTGCTCCGCCGCCGCCCGCAGGCTGGGCAGCAGGGAACCGCGCATGACCGAATACTCCTGGCCCAGGGGATTGGCCAGGGTGCGGCCTCCCGGTTCGTTGCCTGGGGCGGAAAAGGCGGCGTCCGCCTCGGGGCTGATGAAGCCGTAGGTCACGGTCTGATGGAACCCGAGGTGGGCCAGGCGGCGGGACACGCGCTGCCGCTGGAGGTACAGGGGCGACAGCGGTTCCGGAGGCCCCTCCAGAGGCGGCAGGACCGATGGAATGCGCTCGTAGCCGCGGAGACGAAGCACCTCCTCCGCCAGATCCTCGGCGATGGACAAATCGTGGCGCCAGGAGGGAGGAACCACCTTCAGGTGATCCCCCGCGGCTTCCACGGCGCAACCCAGCCGCTGGAAGGCCTCGGCGGCCTCGGCCAAGGGCACGGGTTCTCCGGCCACCCGGTTCATCAGCCTTTCCTCCAGAACCACCGCCGGGGAGGCGAGGCCTTCGGAACCCGCCGTCCAGGCCCCGACCAGCTTCGCGCCGCACCAGGTCTGGAGGCGGTCCACCAGCAGGTCCCGGGCCACCCGCGGCATGGCGCGGTCCGCCCCCCGGCCGAAGCGGTGGGAGGCGTCGGTGTGCAGGCTGTGGCGGCGGGCCATGGCGCGCACCGTCTTGGCATCGAAGTAGGCGCTTTCCAGCAGCACGCGGGTGGTGGCTTCCGTCACCTTGGTGCTGTCCCCGCCCATGACGCCAGCCAGAGCGATGGGGCCGGATTCATCGGCGATGACCAGGTCCTGCGCGGTCAGGCTGCGGGCCACGCCGTCCAGCGTCACCACGCTTTCGCCTGCCTCGGCCCAGCGCACGGTCACCGCCCCCTTGATCCGGTCCGCGTCGAAGGCGTGGGTGGGGTGGCCATAGCGGTGCAGCAGCTCATTGGAAGCGTCGACGGCGGGCAGCTTCTTGGCCGAGGCCTCCAGGGCCGACAGGAAGGCCTGGATCCCCTGGGGCGTCTCTCCCCGTCCCAGCTCCAGCACGGCGGTGCTGTAGACGGGACAGGCTGGACTCTCCAGCCGCACCGGCACCACGGGCGGGCCTTCGGGCTGGCCGGCCGCCGGGATGGGCGCCAGGGGCTGGCCCAGCTTGGCGGAGATCTCCCGTGCCGCGCCGCGGTGGGACATGACATCACCGCGGTTGGCTGTGATGTCCACGTCCAGCACTTCAGTGCCCTCGCGCTGGACCACGCCATCCACCGGGAAGCCCAGGGAGGCGAGCAGTTCGCACAACTGGCGGGTATCCATCCCTGCGACCGCCGGGATCTCCTGGGCCAGGACCTTCCGTTCGATCCACATCAGTCCAGCCCTCCCATGGCGCTCAAGAATCTCTGATCGTTCTCGAAGAACAGCCGCAGATCCGGCGTCTGGCTCAACATCATGGACATGCGTTCCACGCCCATGCCGAAGGCCCAGCCGGACCATTCCGTGGGATCGATGCCGGCGTAGCTCAGCACGTTGGGATGGATGAGACCCGCGCCCAGGATCTCCACCCAACCTGAGCCCTTGCACACACGGCAGCCCTTCGCGCCGCAAAGGGGGCAGCTCACGTCCACCTCGCAGCCCGGCTCGACGAAGGGAAAGTAGGAGGGCCGCAGGCGGATCTCGGTATGGGGGCCGAAGAGGGCCCGCAGCGCGTATTCCAGCGTGCCCTTCAGGTGCTGCATGCCGATGTTGTGCCCCACCAGCATGCCCTCCACCTGGTGGAACATGGGGCTGTGGGTGGGGTCGATCTCATCTTTGCGGTAGACGCGGCCCGGGGCCAGGAAGCGGATGCCGCCGCGTTCCGCGAGGGTCGGCGCCACGCGCAGGAGCGTGCGCACCTGCACGGGGCTGGTGTGCGTGCGCAGCAGCAGCTCGGGGTGCGCCGCGAAATAGAACGTGTCCGACGATGCCTTGGCCGGATGATCCTCTGGGATGTTCAGGCCGTCGAAGTTGTGAGCTTCGGTCTCGGCTTCAGGGCCCTCTTCCACATGGAAGCCTAGGGGCCGGAAGACGTCGACCAGACGATCCATGAGGCGGTTCAGCGGGTGCAGCGCGCCGTGGGCCGGCACCGGCGGCGGCAGGGTGGGATCCCACTGCGAGGCCTGCGCGTGCAGGCTCTTCTTGGCCGCCTCCAGCTCCGCCTGGCGGACCTTCAAGCCCTCCTCCCACTGCTGCTTGAGGGCGTTGATGGCAGCGCCCAGATCGCGCTTCTGCTCCTTGGGCGCGGCCTTCAGCCGTTCCATCAGCCGCGAGGCATGGCTGCCGTCGCGGCCCACGTAGGCGCCCTTGAGGCGGAGCAGCGCGTCCAGGTCCGCGCAGGCCGCCAGGGCGCCCTGGAAGGCCCCGCCGGCCTCGACGATTTCCGCGGGAAGCAGTTGGTCCATGGATCCCTCAGCACAGGTGGTTCTAAACAAGGAAAGGCCGCTTGCGCGGCCTTCCGGGTTTCTGCGAGATGCTTCGCGTTCAGCCCTTGGCCACAGCCACGAGCTTGGTAAACGCTTCAGGGTTGCGCACGGCGAGATCCGCGAGGATCTTCCGGTCGAGATCCACGGAAGCCTTCTTCAGACCGCCCATGAACTTCGAGTAGCTGGTGCCGTTCTGGCCGCAGGCGGCGCTGATGCGCACCACCCAGAGGCGGCGGAAATCACGCTTCTTGACCTTGCGATCGCGGTAGCCATAGCCGAGGGCCTTTTCGACGGCTTCCTTGGCAGAACGATACAGGCGGGACTTGGCGCCATAGAAGCCCTTGGCGAACTTCATCATGCGCTTGCGGCGCTGAGCCCTCTTAAAACCACGTTTGACGCGAGTCATCTTGATTCCTTTCCTCGAGGCAGCTCGAAAGAGCGTTTGAAGGCCTCATCGGGGGTGGCCTCAGCCACCGGGTTGAACCGTCGATTTTGATATCGCCGGCGGGAGCGTGCAAGCACCAAGCAGGCTAGGCCTGCGCGGCGCGGGTTCCGGGGGTGTTCGCGCGACGAAGCGGAGCGGGGAACCCCGGAGAGGATTCAGGCGTACGGAAGCATCGCCGCGACGGCCTTCTGGTCGGCCTTGGCCACCATGCCGCCCATATCCAGCTGACGCTTCCGCTTGGCGGTCTTCTTCGTCAGGATGTGGCGCTGATGGGAGCAGCCGCGCTTGAACTTGCCGCCGGCGGTCTTCTTGAAGCGCTTCTGGGCGCCCTTGTGGGTCTTGATCTTGTAGCCGCTCATGGATTCCTCGCTAGATTTGGGCTTCTGCTGCTGGGGTTTCAGGCTTGGCCGGTTTGGGCTTTTTGGGAGCTTTGGGGACTTCGACGATTTTCGGAGCAAGGATGGCGTGCATGTCACGACCATCAATGCCGGCACCCTTTTCCACGATGGCCTTGTCGCCGACGCGCTGGATGACTTCCTCAATGATCCGGTAGCCGATGTCGCGGTGGACGACTTCGCGTCCGCGGAACATGACCACCACTTTGACTTTGTCTTCTTCCTCCAGGAATCGAAGGATGTGCTTCACTTTGAAATCAAAATCGTGGTCATCGGTCTTGGGGCGGAACTTGACTTCCTTGACCACGATGTTTTTCTGTTTCGCCCGGGCGGCATGCTCCCGCTTCGCTTCCATGAACTTGTACTTGCCGTAGTCCATGATTCGGCAGACGGGCGGGTTGGCGTTTCCTGCCACTTCCACCAGGTCGAGCCCGCGTTCTTCCGCGATCCGGATGGCCTGGTGGGGAGGCATCACGCCAAGCTGTTCGCCATCTTCGGAGATGACGCGGACCTCTTGGGCCCGGATGCCGTCGTTGATGCGGGTCTCGTTCGGACGAATGGTTCCTCCCCTACTTACACAAGGACAAAAAGTCTAACACTTGAACGGATGGACGCCAAGCACGGAAAACGGGATCAGCGATGGCGTTCTTTAATTTCGTTTGAAAGGGCGGTGAGGAACCCGTCCAGCGGCTGCACTCCCAGATCCCCGCGGTGCCGGTGCCGCACGGAAACCGTGCCCGCTTCAGCCTCGCGGTCCCCAATCACCAGCATGTAGGGCACTTTTGCTACCTGAGCCTCCCGGATCTTGGCCTTCAGGCTTTCGTTCCGCGAATCCAGCTCTGCCCGGAGGCCGAGGGCCTTGGCGCGGCCGGCCACTTCGGCCGCGAAGGCATTGGCCCGATCCGTGATCGGCAGGATGGCCACCTGGGTGGGCGCCAGCCAGGCGGGAAAGGCCCCCGCCGTGTGTTCGACCAGAATGCCCATGAAGCGCTCCAGGCTGCCCAAGATGGCCCGGTGCAGCATGACGGGACGGCCTTCGGCTCCGTCGGGCTGCGTGTAGGCCAGGTTGAACCGCTCGGGCAGCATGTAGTCCACCTGAAGGGTGCCCAGCTGCCAAGGACGTTTGAGGGCGTCCAAAATTTGGAACTCGATCTTGGGGCCATAGAAGGCGCCTTCCCCCGGATTCAGGGTGAAGGGCATGCCCGCCTCGTTCAGGGCTTCGCTCAACGCGTTTTCGGCGGCATCCCAAATTTCGTCAGAGCCCAACCGCTTCTCCGGCCTCGTGCTCAGGGCCACGCGCATCCCCTCGAAGCCGAAGGTGTCGTAGACCTCTTTGAGCAGGGCCAGGAAATCAGCCATCTCCGCCTTGATCTGATCAGGCGTGCAATAGATGTGGGCGTCGTCTTGGCAGAAAGTGCGCACCCGGGTCAGGCCGTGCGTCACGCCGCTCCGCTCGTAGCGGTGCAGCCGGCCGAAGTCGGCGTAGCGGATGGGCAGGTCGCGGTAGCTGTGTTTCTGGGTGCCGAATAGGATGCAGTGGCCGGGGCAATTCATGGGCTTCACGGCGTACTCGCGCTCTTCAGCCGTCGTGAAATACATGTTCTCGGCATAGTTGTCGTAGTGGCCGCTGGTCTTCCACAGGGCCACGTCCATGATCTGCGGCGTGATGACCTCATCGTATCCGTACTTGAAATACAGCTCTCGGATGTAGGTCACCAGCTCGTTGTATACGGCGGTGCCTTTTGGATGGAAAAAGGGCGATGCCGGGGCCTCCTGGTGGAAGGAGTAGAGCCCCAGTTCTTTGCCCAGCTTCCGGTGGTCCCGGGCCTTGGCCTCCTCGAGCCGTTTCAGGTGCTCATCCAGCTCCTTCTGCGTATGGAAGGCAGTGCCGTAGATGCGGCTCAGCATCTGGTTCTTTTCGTCGCCCTTCCAGTAGGCGCCCGCGATGCTCTGCAGTTTGAAAACCTTCAGCTTGGCCGTATTGGGAACGTGGGGGCCGCGGCAGAGATCGTAGAAATCGCCTTGGCTATACCCGCTGATGATGTCGCCGGAGGGAATGCCGGAAACCACCTCCACCTTGAGGGGTTCTCCCATGGCCTGGAACCGCGCGACGGCCGCGTCCCGGCCGAGGTCCTCGCGGACCACCTCAATGCCTTCGGCCACGATCTTCCGCATTTCGGCTTCAATGGTGGGAAGGTCTTCCGGTGTGAAGGGCTTCTCCACCCAGAAATCGTAGTAGAAACCATCCTCGATGACCGGGCCGATGCCCACGCGGGCGTTGGGATAAAGCCGCTTCACGGCATGGGCCAACAGGTGCGCCGTGGAGTGGCGGATCAGTTCCAGACTCTCCGGAGTCTTGCTGGTGACGATCTCGACCTTGGCCCCGTCGACCAAGGGCGCCTTCAAATCCATCAACTTGCCATCCGCCTTGATGGCCAGGGCCGCGTCAAGGAGCCGGGCTCCGATGCCGCCAGCGAGGTCGGTGCCAGTGGCGCCCTCGGGCAGCTGCCGCAGGGAGTCGTCTGGAAGTCGCACCTCGATGGCCATGGATTCCTCGAAAGAAGAGAAAAATTTTACAGCTAAAACAGCTCTGGGCCATCAGTTGTGATGGCCCAGAGGGGATTTAACGTCGCAGCGACCTACTTTTCCACGCATGTAATGCGCAGTATCATCGGCCCTCCAAGTCTTAACTGCCGTGTTCGGGATGGGAACGGGTGTGACACTTGGGGAAAAGCCACGACGAAGGCTTAAGAAGGGATGA
>JACPYP010000023.1 GCA_016195985.1 Acidobacteriota bacterium
GGACGAGGTGACGCAGCAGAACGCGGCCCTGGTGGAGGAATCCGCCGCCGCCGCCGAATCCCTGGACGCTCAGGCCCACGCCCTCACGGACATCGTGAGCCGCTTCAAGACCGGCGTCGACGTCCGCCGCGCCCAGCCCGCGCGGTCCCATGCCCAGGGCCCTTCACATCGGAAGCCGGCCCCCGCCGCCAGGGCCGCTGTGAAGGGCAGCCCGGCCCGCCCGGAAATCGCCCAAACCAAGCCCAGGGTCCCCACGCCGGCAGGCGACGAGGACGGCTCTTGGGAAGCCTTCTGAAACCCTACCAACCCGCCATCCACACCCACGGCCCAAGGCCGGTCCACGCCCGGAAGCACCCGGAGGTTCGCATGTCCTTCCTCGACAACATCAAGATGGGGCCAAAGCTCATCGGATCCTACCTGATCCTCGCCGCCCTCGCCGCCCTGGTCGGCACCGTGGGCATCAGGCAGATCCGGGTCATCGACGATGCGGACACCAAGCTCTACGAGAAGATGACCGTGCCCATGGGCGAAATGGGCGACATGATGCAGCTCTTCCAGAGGCAGCGGGTAAACCTACGCGACGCCATCATGACCGGCGATGTGGAGCGCCATGGCGGCCGCATCAAGGAGATCGAAGAGCAGCTGGCCAAAGTCGAAGCGTCCTTCCAGAAGACCATCCTCACGGACAAGGGCAAGGAGGCCTACAAGGCCTACCAGAACGCCAACGCCAAATACGACGAAGTGACGGAACGCTGCCTGGCCCTGGTGCGGGCGGGCAAGACACGCGAGGCCGAGGCCCTCATGCGGGGCGAGGGCGCCAAGGAGCAGACGGCGGTCATCGATGCGCTGGATTCCATGCATGCCATGAAATTGAACCTGGCCAAGGCCACCTCGGACAGCAACACCGCCATCGCCAGCGGCGCCGTCAACCTGATGCTCGCCATCATGGGCTTGAGCGTGGCCCTGGGCATCGTGACAGGCACCGTGATGACCCGCAGCATCACCCGCCCTCTGAACCAGTTCGGCGACGTGCTGCAGGCCGTGGCAGGAGGCGATCTGAGCATCCATTCGGACCTGTCTTCCAAAGATGAACTGGGCGTCATGAGCAACCAGCTCAATGCCACCATCACCCAGCTGAAGGAAGCCATGCTCCAGGTCCAGGAAAGCGCGCTGGCCATCAGCACTGCATCGAGCGAGATCTCGGTGGGCAATACGGATCTCAGCCGGCGCACCGAAGAGCAGGCGGCCAGCCTGGAAGAGACCGCCAGCAGCATGGAGCAGATCACCAGCAACGTGAACCAGACCGCCGACAACGCGAGATCCGCC
>JACPYP010000022.1 GCA_016195985.1 Acidobacteriota bacterium
GACCTGACCCCGATCGTTTCACTCCCGCTCCCTCGCTTCGCTCGATCACGGAGGGGTCATCGTCCCCGCAGTTCGCAATGAGGATCTTGGTCACGGACATGGGCTATTCCCTCTCATGGGTGGTGAACCGCTGGCCTGCGCGGGGACCTGACCCCGATCGTTCCACTCCCGCTCCCTCGCTTCGCTCGATCACGGAGGGGTCATCGTCCCCGCGGTTCGCAATGAGGATCTTGGTCACGGACATGGACTATTCCCTCTCATGGGTCGTAAACCACTGGCCTGCGCGGGGACCTGACCCCGATCGTTTCACTCCCGCTCCCTCGCTTCGCTCGATCACGGAGGGGTCATCGTCCCCGCAATTCGCAATGAGGATCTTGGTCACAGGCATGGGTCGACCTCGGATTCAGGCATGATGATGGGTGATGAGTGCTCCCAGCCTAGCAAACCCCCTGCTCGCCATCACCCTCTGCTTCCTGGCCGTCCACTGCGGCAGGAAGGGCGATCCCATCCCGCGGCCGAGGGCCGCCGCGCAGGCAATGGAGGTCCGCCTCGACGGCCTGCGCCAGCTCCGCATGGTGCTGCCCGCCGTGGACGTGAAGGGCGAAAGCCTGGCGGGCGTGGAACTGGTGCGGGTCATGTACCTGCCCCTGGGCCTGGCCAAGCCCACGCCCGAAGAGGTCTTCAGCCGCGGCGAGGTGCTCATGGAGCGCCACCGGCCGGACCTGCCAGGGCCCGGTGGCGTGCTCCTCATGGATCTGAAAACCCTCCAGCGCCCGCCGGGCTGGCTGGTGGTGGTGGCGGTGCGACTGGGCAACGTGCCGGGGCGCCCCAGCGAAGTGCTGCCCTGGATGGCCCCGGCGTTCTAGTCTCGGTCGCGGCGGTGTCAGTCCTGGCGTAGATCGAGCCGGTGGCCCCACCACTGGACCACGGCGCGGGCCAGGCGGTCCTTGGAGAGGGGCCCCAGGGAGGGCTGCTCGCCCTGGGCCGTGACCGGGATCAGGGTGTTGGCCTGGGCGCCGAAGGCCTTCCCATGCTGGACATCATTCACCAGCACCGCGTCCAGGCCCTTCTTTTCCAGCTTGGCCTTGGCGTGTTCCAGATGCTTCTCGCTTTCGGCCGCGAAACCCAGGACCCATTGGTCCGCGCGCTTTCTCGCCGAAAGCTGCGCCAGGATGTCAGGAGTGCGCACCAGACTCAGCATCTCGGTGCCTTCGCCCTTCTTCACCTTTTCGGGACTGGGGGCCTCAGGCCGCTGGTCCGCCACCGCCGCGGCCGCCACCAGGCCATCCGCCTCGGCCCAGCGGGCCTCGCAGGCTTCCAGCATCTCCTGGGCGCTGCGGACACGGATCGTTTCCACGCCCCAGGGCGCAGCCAGGTCCCCGCCCAGGACCAGCTGCACCTGGGCCCCCGCATCCCGGAAGGCCCGGGCCAGCTCGATGCCCATGGCGCCGGTGCTGCGGTTCGTGAGGGTGCGGACCGGATCGAGATCCTCCCGGGTGGGACCCGCGGTGATGAGCACCCGGCATCGGTTCAGGCTGCGGAGCTTGGGGGTCCCATGCGCCTGGATGGCTTCGGCGATGGAGGCCACCTCGGCCAGCTTGCCGGTTCCCTCCTCGCCACAGGCCATGATTCCCGCAGCCGGTTCCACGACCGCATGGCCGAAGGACCGCAGCCGCGCGAGGTTGGCCTGCACGGCCGGGTGTTCCCACATGCCCGTGTTCATGGCCGGCGCCCAGAGCACCGGGGCCCGGGTAGCCAGCAGCAGGGTGCTCAGCAGGTCGCTGGCCAGGCCGTTGGCGGCCTTGCCCAGGATGTTCGCGGTGGCGGGCACCACGGCCACCAGATCGGCCCAGCGGGCCAGCTCGATGTGCTCGATGCTCGGGGTGGCGCGCCACTCGCCCTGGTCTGGGTTGGCGCCGTAGCAGGGCTCCCCCGTCAGGCTGGTGAGCGTGAGGGGCGTGATGAACCGGGAGCCAGCCTCCGTGAGGACGCAGCGGACCCGGTGCCCCTGGTTGGCCAGCAGGCGGGCCAGATCTGCGGATTTGTAGGCGGCCACGCCGCCGGTAATGCCCAGGATGATCTGCATCAGATGGCTCCAGGAAGGCCGTGCAACTTGCGGATAAGGCCGATCTGGCCCAGGTGGTAGCACTCGTGCATGTAGAGGAAGGCCACCACCTGCTCAAGAGACTGTTCCATCCCCAGGGCCGGGTTCAGGGTGGGACGGTTCCAATCCTGAACACCCAGCAGGGCCCCCTTGAGTTCCTGGTCGATGCCCTGGAAGGCCGCCACCAGGTCGGCCCATTCCAGGTGGGCCGTCTCGCCGGGGCCGCCCCGGGCATAGTGCTTCTCCCAGATGGGATCCTCGGCCAAGGTCCCGCCCAGCAGCTTGATGATGCGGCGGCGGGCCCCCACCAGGTGTCCCAGGATCCAGGAAGCCGAAGCCACGCCAGAGGCCGGGCGGCGGCGCGCCAGCTCCTCGGTCAGTCCTGCCTGGTTGAGCTCCAGAAGTCGGACATTGCCTCCGAAAGCTGTGCGCCAAAGCTTGCCGCGTTCCATGGGGACTCCCGAAGTCGTATCAAAGCACAGGAACCCCTATCCTACTCCACGCGCATTGATTGAATGCCTGTTGGGTGTTATGCTTCGTGGTTCGGAGTGCCCCATGACCCAGCGCACCATTGTTCGTGTCCCTGAAGAAATCGCCAACAAGTACCGCTTCGTCGTCGTGGCGGGCAAGCGTTGCGAGCAGCTTCAGCGCGGCGCCTTCCCCAAGGTGGAAGTGGTGGTGCCCGTGAACAAGCACGGCCAGGCCCAGGATGCCCCCAAGCTGGCGTCCTTCTGGGGCCAGGTGGCCGTGGCCGAAGTGGAGGAGAACCGCATCGCCTTCGAGGAAGCGGAGATTCTGACCATCGAGGACACCACCGTGGTGCCCATCTCCGGCGAATAGCCCCGCCCGCCTCCCTGAAGAGCCCCCGATCCCGGGGGCTTTTTTGCGGTCCGGAATATTTTCAACGATCGATGAAATTTTAATTGCACACCCTTGCGCCATGACCCACTATTCAACGATCGTTGAATTGGAGCCTCATGGCCAGTCCTTCCACCCCCCGCCCTCGGGGGCCCAAGCCCAGCAGGGTCCACCCAGACCACCTGCTCGATGCGGCCCAAACGGTTTTCGCCCACTCCGGACTCCAGGCCGCCAGTCTGCGAGCCATCGCCCGCCAAGCCGGGTGTGATCCTGCCCTCATCTACTATCACTTCCAGGACAAGGAAGCGATGTTCGAGGCCCTGCTGGATCGCACCCTCGGCCCGGTGGTCGTCGAACTGTCGGCACTCACCGACCCGCAAGACCCCAGGACCGTGGCCGAGCGCTTCTGGAAGGTGCTGCGCATCTACCACGATCACCTGGGCCAAAACGTAGGCATGCGGGGCCTGGTGCGCGGCGAGATCGTCCGGGGCAGCGAAGGCATCCGAGAAAACATCGCCAAGCGGGTCCTGCCGGCCTTGGGCGCCATCGTGCGACTCATCTCCCTGGGCATCGAGCGGGGGGAAATCCGGGAGGACACGTCTCCTCAGCTCACGACCTTCTTCATGGTCCGCATGGAATTGGAAATCCTCGATCTGATTCCCGTCATGGCGCGGCACATCACCCAGATTCCCGACGACCAGGCGCTGGCCCTGGCCGAACAGGCCTGGTTCCGCCTCTTCTGGCGGGGCATCGCCACGCGGCCTGACGAACCCCTCCCCTTCCTTCTGGACGAGGACAAGGCCCGGCCCTGACCAGACGCTCCAGGCATTCCCAATCCACCGGCCATCTCAAGCCCTGACATCCGAGCTTTCCACCTCATCGAGGCACCCCATGAACAAGAAGGCCATCATCCTCCCCGCCATCCTCTTGGTCGGCAGCCTTGTGACCTATCTGATCTACCGCAACGCCACGGCGGCCGAGCGCAACCTCACCCTTTACGGCAATGTGGACATCCGAGAAGCCAGCCTTGCCTTTCGCGTCACGGGACGCGTGGCGGCCATCCAGGTGGACGAGGGGGCACTGGTCAAGGAAGGCGAAAGCTTGGCCACCCTGGATCAAGAACCCCTTGTGAATGCCCTGCACGCCGCGGAGGCCACCGCGGCTTCCCTGGCCGCCCGCAATGCCCTGCTGCACCGCGGCTACCGCTCGGAGGACCTGGAGCAGGCCAAGGCGCGCCTGGCTGCCGCGCAGGCGGCCCTGGCCGAAACAGAGCGCAACTTCACCCGGCAGGCAACCCTGGCACCGGAGGGCGCGGCGACCCAGCGGGCCCTGGATGCGGCGCGTTCAGCCCGGGACCAGGCCGCCGCCCAGGTCCAGGTGGCCCAGCAGCAGGTCCACCAGATGGCGACGGGGTACCGGAAAGAGGAAGTCGCCGAATCCGACGCGCAGCTGCGCCAGGCCCAGGCCCAGCTCGACAGCGCCAAGCTCGCCCTGAAGGACGCCACCCTCGTCGCCCCCGCCGCCGGCATCATCCTCACGCGGGCCATCGAAAAGGGGAACATGGTTCAGGCCGGAGCCCCCGCCTTCAGCCTCTCCCTCACGAACCCCGTCCGGGTCATCGCCTATGTCGGCGAACCCGCGCTGGGCCGCTTCTCGCCGGGCACCAAGGTCACCCTGGAATCGGACTCCCGGTCGGGTCAGCCCTACCGCGGCGTGGTGGGTTTCGTGTCCCCCACGGCGGAGTTCACTCCCAAGTCCGTGGAGACGCCGGATCTCAGAACCTCTCTCGTCTACCGCCTGCGCATCGTGGTCGAAAACCCGGACAGTCAGCTGCGCCAGGGCATGCCCGTCACCGTGAGGCTGGCCCGATGACCTCCAGACCTGCGCGGCCGAGGCCCAGGGCCTCCGAGGCGCCCCCTGCCCCAGCCGGAGGCGTGGCCATCGAGGTCAGAGAGCTCCTGAAGCGCTTCGGTGCGGACGCCCCGCCCGCCCTGGACAGCATCAGCACCTGGATCGCCCCCGGCACCATCACGGGGCTGGTGGGTCCCGACGGCGCAGGGAAGACCACCCTCCTGCGCACCCTGGCGGGCCTGCTGGCCCCCACCTCGGGCACCGTTCGCGTCCTCGGACAGGATCCCTTGACGAACGCCGCCCTGCGGGAACAGATCGGCTACATGCCGCAAAAATTCGGCCTCTACGAAGACCTCTCCGTCCAGGAGAACCTGAACCTCTACGCCGACCTCCGCGATGTGGTGGGGGAAGCCCGCGTGGAGAGTTTCAAGCAGATGCTGGCCTTCACGGATCTGGCCCGGTTCACCGAACGCCTGGCGGGAAAGCTGTCGGGGGGCATGAAGCAGAAGCTCGGCCTGGCCTGCAGCCTCCTGGGCTCCCCCAAGGTGCTGCTCCTGGATGAACCCGGCGTGGGCGTGGATCCCATCTCCCGGCGCGAGTTGTGGCGCATGGTCCGCGAATTGGCCCACGGCGGGATGACCATCGTGTGGAGCACGGCCTACCTGGATGAGGCTGAACTCTGCGACCACGTCCGCCTCATGAACGAGGGCAGCCTCCTGGCGGCGGGCACGCCCAAGGATCTCATGGGGGCCATGCAGGGGCGCTCGCTCCACCTGACGAAATTGACCGCGCCCCGGCGGGATGTGTTGCAACGGGCCCTGCGGGCCCCCGAAGTCATGGATGGTGTCATCCAAGGCGACCAGGTGCGCCTGGTGCTCCGCGAGGCCGCGCAGCGGCCTGATCTGGGACCCATCCAGGCCGGCCCCGAGGCCACCCTCGTGGAGGTGGCGCCCCGGCTCGAAGACGCCTTCATCAGCCTCCTGGGCGGCGGCCCCGGCGGAGATTCCCCGCTGGCGGAGGTGACCCGCGACGTGGAACTCCACGCCGACCAGGATCCGAGCGCGGTCATTGAGGCCCGGGAACTCACCAAGCGCTTCGGTGACTTCACGGCCACCGATGCGGTGAGCTTCCGGGTGGCCAAGGGCGAGGTGTTCGGTTTGCTGGGGCCCAACGGCGCGGGGAAATCCACCACGTTCAAGATGGAGTGCGGCCTCCTGAAACCCACCGAAGGCCAGGCCCTGGTCATGGGCATCGATCTCAAGAAAAGCCCCTCGGCGGCCCGGCAGCGCCTGGGCTACATGGCCCAGAAATTCTCCCTCTACACCCAGCTCACGGCCCGGGAGAACCTGGAATTCTTCTCCGGAGTCTACGGCCTTCGCGGAGCCGAACAGCGCCTCAAGATCGACGAGATGATCGAGGCCTTCGACCTGAACCCCTGGTTGTCCCAGCGCACGCTCGACCTGCCCTTGGGCCTGAAGCAACGGCTGGCCCTGGCCTGCGCCGTGATGCACGAGCCGGAGATCCTCTTCCTGGATGAACCCACCTCCGGAGTCGACCCCATCACGCGGCGCGAGTTCTGGACCCACATCAATGCCTTGGCTCAGAAGGGCGTGACCATCATGGTCACCACCCACTTCATGGACGAGGCCGAGTACTGCGATCGCATCGGCCTGATCTACCGGGGCAAGCTCATCGCCCTGGACACGCCCGATCAGCTGAAGCACGGCACCGCCACGCCGGACTGTCCGGACCCCACCATGGAAGAAGCCTTCATCCACCTCATCCAGGCCTTCCAGGCCCGGCTGGACGAGGTGGCCTCATGAAGGCCGTGAACCTGCGCCGGCTTCGGGCCCTCTGCCTCAAGGAGTCCTTCCAGATCCTCCGCGATCCCAGCAGCATCCTGGTGGCCTTCGTCATGCCCGTGGTGCTGCTGTTCGTGTTCGGCTACGCCCTCAACCTCGACTCCAGCAGCCTGCGCCTGGGCCTTCTCATGGAGGATCAAGGGCCTGCCGCCATCCAGTTCGAGCAGACCCTCAAGGCCTCCAGCAACTTCGTGGTGGAGGTCGGACATTCGAAAGCGGCCCTCCTCGAACGGATGGCCCATGGGAAGCTGCGAGGCGTGGTGGTGGTCCGAAGCGATTTCGGCGCGCGCCTCGCCGAAGGCCATGGCGGGGCCGCCATTCAGGTGCTCACCGACGGCTCCGAGCCCAACACGGCCAGCTTCGTGGGCAGCAACCTCGAAGGGCTCTGGCAGACCTGGCAGCAGCAGCGGGGACAGAACCTGGCCCTGGACAACCATCCCATGATCGACGTTCGATCCCGGGCCTGGTTCAATCCCAGCACGGTCAGCCGCAATTTCCTGGTGCCCGGCGCCATCGCGGTCGTCATGACCATCATCGGCGCCCTGCTCACCTCCCTGGTGGTCGCGCGGGAATGGGAGCGCGGCACCATGGAAGCCCTGCTGGCCACACCCGTGACCAAGGCGGAAATGCTCCTGTCCAAGATCCTGCCCTATTACGTGCTGGGCCTGGCCGCCATGGCTTTGTGCCTTCTGGTGGCAACCCTGCTCATGGGCGTGCCCTTCCGAGGCTCCCTCCTCGCCCTCTTCCTGCTCACCACCCTCTTCCTGGGCTGCGCCCTGGGCAACGGACTCTTCCTGTCCACCGTGATGAAGAACCAGTTCAACGCGGCCTCGGCGGCCCTGGTGAGCGCCTTCCTGCCCTCCATGATGCTCTCGGGGTTCGTCTTCGAAATCTCGAGCATGCCCTGGCCCCTGCGGGCCCTCACCCACGTCATCCCCGCCCGCTATTTCGCAGGTTCGCTCCAGACCCTCTTCCAGGCGGGGACGCTGATGCCCATCCTCGTTTCGGATTCCCTGGGGTTGATCCTGCTCATGGGTTTCTGGCTGGGCCTCACCGCCAAGAACACTGGCCGGACGCTGGAGTAGGAGAATCCCATGCTGTATCGCCTGCTCCGCCTCATCCGCAAGGAACTCCAGGTCATCCTCGGCGACAAGAAGACCCGGATCATGCTGGTCATGCCGGTGCTCCTCCAGACCCTGGTCTTCTCCTTCGCGGCCACCCTGGAAGTGCGCAACGCCACCCTCGCCATCTTCAACCAGGATGGAGGTGCCGCCTCCGCCGACCTCCAGCAGCGCCTCTCCCGCACGCCCTCCTTCTCCAAGCTCCTGCCCGTGCGCAGCGAACAGGAGGCCCGGTCGGTCATGGACAACCAGGAAGCCCTGGTGCTCCTTCGAATTCCCGCGGACTTCTCCCGCCGCCTCGCCGAGCGCCAGACGGCCCCTTTGCAGATCGTCATCGACGGACGGCGCTCCAACAGTGCCCAGATCGCCATGGGCTACGTGTCGCAGGTGATCCAAGCCTACACCCTCGAACGCGGCGTCCACCCCAGCAGCCACCTGCTGTCGCGGAACATCTACAATCCCAACCTTGATTCGAAATGGCACGTGCTCCCCAGCCTGGTGGCCCTCATCACCACCATCGGCTGCCTCACGGTCACGGCCCTTTCCGTGGCCCGGGAACGCGAAGAAGGCACCTTCGACCAGCTGCTGGTGTCGCCCCTCACGCCGGCCTACATCATGGCGGGCAAGGCGGTGCCGGGCATCCTCGTGGCCCTGGTCCAGGGCGGCATCATCGTCAGTATGGCCATTTTTGGTTTCGGGATTCCGTTCTCGGGTTCCCTGCCCCTGCTCTTGGCGGGCCTCACCTGCTACGGCCTTGCCCTGGCGGGCGTGGGGCTTTTCATCTCGTCCATCTCTTCGACCCAGCAGCAGGCTTTCCTGGGCGTGTTTGCCTTCATGGCCCCGGCCGTGAACCTCTCGGGCTACGTGGCGCCCATCGAGAACATGCCGCGCTTCTTCCAGGTCCTGGCCTACATGAACCCGCTCACCTACTGCATCAACATCGTCAAGGGCGTGTTCCTGAAGGGCTACGGATTCGGGGACGCCCTGCCCGACCTCTGGCCCCTGCTGCTCATCGCCTTCGGCACCCTGTCCCTTGCGCTCTACATGTTCCGCCGCCACATCGCTTGATCGAGGCCCCATGAACAAGCTCGTCCCACCCCTGCTCTTCCTGCTGCTCCAAGGCTGCCGCCCCGTGGGCCCGAACTACACGCCGCAGCCCCAACCTGTCCCCGAGGCCTATGCCACCAAGGGAGGGGCCATTCCGCTGCCCTTCCGCTGGTGGGAGCCCCTGGGCGACCCCCAGCTCAACGGGCTGATCGACCAGGCCCTGGCCCATAGTCCGGACCTGAAGATCGCCGAGGCGCGCCTGCGCCAATCCCGGGCCGTTCTGGGCGTTCAGGAAGGCGCGGGCGGGCCCAACTTGGGCGTGGGAGCCCAGGTCAGCCGGGACCACCTGAGCCGAAACAGCGAGATGCTGGCCAACCTGCCCCTGAAGACCATCAACACCGATTTCACCAACTTCCAAATCGGATTCGATGCCTCCTGGGAAATCGACCTCTTCGGCCACAACCGGCGCCTGACGGAGGCCGCCCTGGCCCGCTCCGAAGCCAGTGCCGAGCGCCTCCAGGATGCCGGGCTCGTCCTCTCCTCGGAGGTGGCCCGGAACGTCATCGAATACCGCACCGGGCGGCAGCGCCTGGCCTTGGCCCTGGACATCCTGGCGCATCACGACGAGCTGGTCCGGCTGGTCGGCCTGCAGGCCCAGGCCGGTGAATCCACCCGCCTGGAGGTCCAACGGGCCGAAACCAACCGCGTGGTGTACGAGTCGAGCCTGGCGGACCTCCGCATTGCCCTGCGCCAGAATCTGGCGGCCCTTTCCACCCTCACCGACCTTCCCGTCGCCACGCTGGAAGCCCGCCTCGGCGAGCCCGCGAAACCCATGGTGATGCCGGAGGCACCCGCCGCGGGGCTGCCCTCGGACCTGCTGAAACACAGGCCGGACGTACGGGCGGCGGAACGGGACTGGGCGGCGGCCAATGCCGACCTGGGCGTGGCGGTGGCGGACCAGTACCCGCGGTTTTCCCTGGTGGGCACGGGCGGCTGGGCCTCCATCCAATCCGGAACCCTCCTGACCAACGCCAGCCGCCTATGGAGCGTGGGACCGCAACTCCACCTGCCCCTGTTCCAAAGCGGCCGGTTGAAGAACCAGGTGAAGGCCAATGAGGCCGCCTACGAAGCCGCCGCGGCCACCTATCGGAAGGCGGTGCTTGGGGCTGTGGGGGACGTGGAGGTCGCTCTGACCCGGCTGAGCCGCAGCGAGGAACGCCGTCAGCAGCTCGTGATGGCTGAAACCCGGCAGCAGAACCAAGTGTCGCTGACCGAGCTCCAATGGAAGGCGGGTGAGGTCTCCAAGGCCACCCTGCTGGAAGCCCGGAAGAACCTCCTGAACCAGCAGGACCAGACCTTGAAGGCCCAGTCCCAAAGCCTTTCGGCTCTGGTGGCGTTGTGCAAGGCGCTGGGGGGCGGCTGGACCGCATAGCCGAGGCCTCGAACCCGCCCACCCAATCCGGCCAGGGCCCGTGGAGGCGAAGTCATCACTGGAAACCGTAACTCGTCAGGCTGAGGCTGCCGAGCTGCCAGCCCTCGAAGATGGGTTCGGATGGGCCCTCCGCAGCGCCCCTGGCCACAAAGAGAGGATCCAAGTGCTCGGTGGTGGGAACGGATGCCGCCGCTCCAGGGGCCGAAGGCCAGTCCATCAAGGCTCTGGAGTCACCGGTTGCCAGGCGCTCCCGAACCCAGCCATCAAAGGCCCGGGCCCAAGGCTGCGGCTCCGCAGAGCCACTGCTCCAATCCAGGCGGCCGAGGTTGTGGACGATGCCGCCGCTGCCGACCAGCAGCACGCCCTGCTCACGGAGGGGGGCCAGAGCCCGGCCGGCGGCGAACAGCTGGGCGGGAGTCCGCGAGCGCGGAAGGGAGAGCTGAACCACGGGAATGTCCGCTTGCGGCGCCAAATGGCGCAGGGGCCCCCAGGCCCCGTGATCCAAGGGACGCTCGCCGTCCAGCACCGCGTCCAATCCTGCCGCCTTGAGCCGGGCCGCCGCTTCCGCGGCCAGGGCGGGCGAACCGGGCGCGGGATAATCCAGGCGGTAGAGGGCCTCGGGGAAACCTCCGAAATCGTGCATGACACCAGGCTTTTCCGCCGAAGACAGGCGAAAAGGCCCCGCCGTCTCCCAATGGGCGGAGCAGACAAGAATGGCCTGCAATCCCGGCAAACGCCGGCCCAGCGCCGACACGGCCTCGCCCCAGGCACCGCCCTCCAGGGCCAGCATGGGCGATCCGTGGGCCAGGAACAGGGTTGGGAGAGCCGTCGCATCGGTCATGAAACCAGGGTCGGGCCCTTCATTACATGTTGCAACTCTTTTTTAGGAAATTCCGCGCCAACGGAACCTTCCTGCCGCCCGAGGTTCCGCTGGGGTTAAGCTAAGGCCAATCACTGGAGCGTGCTTTGAACCTCAGGCTGGGTGTGAATGTTGATCATGTGGCCACCTTGCGGCAGGCCCGGGGCGGGCACGAGCCCGAACCGGTGGCGGCGGCCCTGTTGGCCCAAAGCGCCGGCGCTCACGGCATTACCGTCCACATCCGCGGCGACCGCCGGCACATCCAGGAGCGCGACCTCCGCGTGCTGAAGGAGGTGCTGGCCGTGCCCTTGAACGTGGAATGCGCGGCCACGCCGGATGCGCTGGAAGCGGTCATTCCGGTCAAGCCGTCCTGGGTCACCCTGGTGCCCGAAAGCCGCGAAGAACTCACGACCCAGGGCGGCCTCGACGCCATTTTCCTCCAGGGCATGCTGAAGCCGGTGGTGCGGGAACTGCGCAGCGCGGGCGTGCACGTCAGCCTCTTCGTGGATCCCGTGCTCGACCAGGTGAAGATGGCCGCCAAGCTGGAGGCGGACGCGGTGGAGCTGAACACGGGCATCTACAGCGACCTGCCCATGGATTCCGACGCCACGGCCGAGTTGGGGCGGATCCGGGAGGCCGCCCGCCTGGGCAACCGCCTCGGCATGCGCGTTCTCGCCGGGCACGGGCTGACACTTCAGAACGTGGGCCCCGTGGCCGCCATCCCTGAAATCGAGGAATTGAACATCGGCCACAGCATCATCGGCCGCGCCGTGCTGGTGGGCCTGGAGCGGGCCGTGGAAGAAATGCTCGCCGCCATGGACGAGGCCCGCCCATGAGCACCGTGCTGGTGGTGGATGACGACCCTGCGGTGCGGCAGGTCCTGAGGGCCTACATCGAACTGGAAGGCCACCGGGTGCTGGAAGCGGCCGATGCGAGCTTCGCCCGGAAGGCCCTGGCCAAGGAACGGGTGGACCTCATGTTCCTAGACGTCATGATGCCCGGGGAAAGCGGCATGGCCCTCTGCCATTCCCTCAAGGACGACCCCGAATGCCAGGGCATCAAGGTCGTCCTCCTGACGGGTTTCGACGGCGAGCGGGCCTGGCAGCAGGGGCTACGCAGCGGGGCCGACATCTTCCTCGTGAAGCCCGCGAACCGGGAGCGCATCAAGGTCCTGCTGGAAGAGTTGCTTGCGCCTGAGGGCCAGGCATGAGCAATCTCCGAGGCACCCTGGAAAGCATCTCCCTCACGGACGTGGTACAGCTGCTCCACGTCAACCATAAGACGGGCATGCTGCAGGTAAGCTCCGGCAAGACCAGCGGCGTCCTCTACTTCTCCCAGGGAGAGATGATCCAGGCCGAAACCCTGTCTGCCCGCGGAGAAATGGCCGCCTTCGAGATCCTGGAGTGGTCCACGGGGCACTTCGAGTTCCTGACCACCCAGGTGCAGATTCCCGCCGCCATCCGCCGCACGGTGCCGGACCTGCTCATGGACTCCGCCCGCCTCCAGGACAGCCGGAAACGGTTGAACACCATTTTTCCCAAGCATACGGCCGTGCCCTGGCCCACCCTGCCCGCCCCCCAGTTGCTGGAGGGCCTCAAGCTGTTCGCCGAGGAACGGCGGATCCTCCCCTACTTCGACGGCTTCCGCGATTTCCAGGAGGTGATGGCCGTTTCGGGCCAGCACGACGTGGCGGTGCTGCAGGCGGCGGCCATCCTCAAGGACGCGGGCCGCCTGGAAGTCCTGGAACCGGATGTGGAAGCGGCGGTGACGCTTCTGAAGACGGGCCTGTTCAAGAAGGGCGACCACCTGGAGCTTCCCAAGTCGATGGAGGACCGCTGGGGCCAGATGGGCCCGTACCGTGCCGCCATCCGAAACATCCGGGTGATCTGGCCCAAGGGGCCGGCCGTGGAGCGGGTGGAATTCGTCTCCGGCATGCCGGACAAACAGGTGGCGGTCCCGCGCGAACTCATGCAGGCCTGGGGCTTGGCCGAAGGAACCCATGTGAAGGTGAGACCCGCGCCCTGAGGGCGCTTCTGGAGTTCCCATGACAGAAGGATCCGAAGAAACCCCGCAGGAGAGCACCTCTGACAGCCTGGTGGCCGAATTCCAGGCCCGGCGGGAGCGCCTGGACCAGCGCCTGATCAGCCTGGAACAACTCATTTCGGACCTCCGGCAGGAGCTGCAGGGGGATTCCCAGGCCAGCCTGCACCGGCTGGCGGAGGCCGCCCAGGACATGGCCAACGGCCGCGTCTACCAGAAGATCGACATCGAAGCCAAAGGCGAGCTCGGGGCCCTGGTGTCCAGCATCAACCAGACCCTGCTGAACCTCCAGCAGCTGGACGCCTCAGTGAAGCACCAGAGCACCCAAGTGCCGGAGCTGGCCGCCCAGCTGGACGCCATCACCTCGGATACGGAAGAGGCGACTCAGAGCGTCATGAACCGCCTGGACACCCTCATGGCCGCATCGGACGACGCCACCCGGGCTGTGCAAGCCTGCCAGGACGGCATCGGCCGTCAGAACGAGCAGCAGGCCAAGCTGCTTGGCGCCATCGCCGGGTTCCTCGACCGGGCAGCCTCGGGAGAGGATCAGAACACCCTCGCCCAGGAAGTGTTGGAGTACCTTTTCGCCCACCAGATCGCCAGCCCAGCCGCCGAAGTGGACCTGGGCCCCACGAAGGTGCACATCCAGAAGGTGAGCGACGAGGCCTTCGAGATCCTGAACATCCTCCAGTTCCAGGACATCACCCGCCAGAAGATCGAGAAGGTCGTCATCCTCCTCAAGCAGTTCCAGAACGGCCTGAACCGGCTCCTGGTCATATTCAATATCCACACCGAGGCCATGACCGGCGGCCAGGGCTTCTCCGAACGGAAGGTCGCCACCCAGGACCGCATCTTCGACACCAGCCTTGAGGCGGACAGCCGTAAAGACAGCGTCGACGACATCATCGCCCAGTTCAAGAAGGCCGGAACCAACTGAGGCCCTCGCGGACCTGATGGAAAGCCACCGCGGGGCCTCCGTGGCGGATCTTTTAAGCCCGAAGGCGAAGCGGGCTCAGAGCAGCACGATCTCCAGCTCGCCCAGCCCATCGATGCCGCAGCGAATCCGGTCGCCCCGCACGATGGGGCCGACGCCGGCTGGGGTGCCCGTGAAAATGAGATCGCCGGGCGCCAGGGCGAAGAGGCCCGACAGGTGCGCGATCACTTCGGCCACGCTCCAGGTCATCTGAGCCAGGTCCCCCCGCTGCTTCTCCACGCCGTTCACGGCCAGCCAGATGGCCCCGCTGTCGCGCCATCCCCCGCTGGAGATTGGCGTGATGGGGGAAATGGGGGCGGACTGATCGAAGCCCTTGGACGTATCCCAGGGCTGGCCCTTGTCCTTGGCCTTGGCCTGGAGATCCCGGCGCGTCAAATCGATGCCCACCGCGTACCCAAAGACGCAAGCCGGCGCTTCGGCCACGGGGATGTCCCGGCCCCCCTTGGCCAGGGCCACCACCAGTTCCACTTCATAATGAAGATTGGACGTGGCCGGGGGGTAGGCGATCTCCCCGCCGCCCGGCACCACCGCATCCTGGGGCTTCGAAAAGAAGCAGGGCGTTTCGCGGGTGGGATCGTTGCCCATCTCCCGGGCGTGCTCCGCATAGTTCCGGCCCACACAGTAGATGCGACGCACCGGAAAGCCCGAGGAGGAATCCCGCACCGGGATAAAGGGGACGGCGGGAATGGGAAGGACCGATTCCATGGGGGCTCCGGCAGCATGAGGGTCAGGTCTGGGCTTCAACTCTTGGCCCGCGGATGGGCCTTCTCATAGGTGCGGGCCAGTTCCTCCAGCCCCAGGTGAGTGTAGCGCTGCGTGGTGCTGAGGCTCGCGTGGCCCAGGAGCTCCTGGATGGCCCGCAGGTCCATGCCCCGGTTCAGCAGGTGGGTGGCGAAGCTGTGCCGCAGGGCATGGGGGCTCACCCGGCTCCGCACCGCCGCGGCCTCCAGAGCCGCGCGCAGCAGGGACCGCACGCTGGTGGGGGTCAGGCGCCCGCCCCGTTGATTCAGGAAGATGGCCGCGCTGGGAGGCAATTCCTTGGCCGCCAGGAAAGCCGACCTGAAGGCCAGGTAGGTTTCCAGGGCCGAAGCCGCCTGAGGGTGGTAGGGCACCAGGCGCTCCTTGCGCCCCTTGCCCAGCACCCGCAGGGTGCGCTGATCGCCGAACACGTCCTGCAGATCCAGCCCCACCAGTTCGGACACGCGGAGACCCGAGGCGTAGAGCAGTTCCAGGAGGCAGGTCAGGCGCGCGCTGGGGAAATCCACCATGGGAGGCAGATCCAGCAGGGCCTGGCTCTCTCCCTCGGTGAGAAAGGCCGGCAGGCGCTTCGGCTGTTTGGGATTCCTCAGGCCCGAAGCGGGGTTCTTGGCCACGCGCCGCGTTTCCCACAGCCACTTGAAAAAGGCGCGGGCGGTGGAGAGGATGCGCGCCTGGCTGGCCGGATCCAGCCCCCGGTCCCCCAGTTCCAGGGCGAAGCCGCGGAGGGTGCGGGCGCTGATGTCCCAGCTTCCCCAACGCGACCGCAGGGCGTGATCCAACAGCTTGTCCAAATCGCCCTTCTGGGCCCGGGCCGTATGGGGCGACACCCCTCTCGCACGCTGCTCGAGATGGAAGCCCTGGATCCCCTCGCCGAGGTTCCGGCCCGATCCCTCGGCGGGGCTTTCATTGGCTCCCCCCCTGGGCTTGGCCCGGTCCTTCCCTGTTAACATTCCGTCATATCCCCCAAGTGTCCGGAGTCATTGTGGCGCAGCCCATCGAAACCATTGCCCAGCTTTTCTATCAGGCGGTGGAGCGCAACCTGCCGGACGCGCTCGCCTCCAAGCGGAACGGCACCTTCGTGCCCGTGTCGCATGCGGAGATGACCGCGCTGATGGAACGGCTGGCGCTGGCCATGGCCGCCCGGGGCCTCAAGATGGGCGACCGCGTGGCGATCATGTCCGAGAACCGCCCGGAATGGGCCATCACCGATTTTGCCTGCGCCATCCAGGGCCTGCCCGACGTCACCATCTACTGCACGCTGAACGCGCCACAGGCTGCCTTCATCCTCAAGGACAGCCAGGCCCGGTGGGTGATTTGCTCCGACCGGGCCCAGCTCGACAAGGTGCTCGCCCACTGGGATGATCTGCCGCATCTCGAAACGGCCGTGCTCCTGGATGGCGAACTCCCCGAAGGCACGGGACGCACCCTCACCACCTGGGCCATCCTTCAGAGCGAGGGCCTGGCCATGGAGGAGCGCCGCCCCGACGTGCGCGCCTGGGGCGCCCAGCGCAAGGCCTCGGACATCCTTACCTTGATCTACACCTCGGGCACCACCGCCGATCCCAAGGGCGCCATGCTCACCCACGGCAACTTGGTCACCAACGTGCTGGCCGCCGAAGCCACCGTGGATTTCATCGACGACGAACGGGCCCTCAGCTTCCTGCCCCTCACCCACATCTTCGAGCGCATGGCAGGGCAGTTCCTCTGGTTCCACATCGGCGCGGCCATCTACTACGCGGAAAGCGTGAACACTGTCGCGGCCGACCTCCTCGAAGTGCGGCCCACCGTCATGGCTTCAGTGCCGCGCATCTACGAGAAGATCTACGCCAAGATCTACGACACCGTGTCTTCCGGCCCTTTCATCAAGCGGCTCATCTTCCACTGGGCCATGCAGGCGGGCCGCCGGGCCCTGCCCTACCTGCTGAAGAACCAGGAACCGCCCACCTGGAAGGGCGCCTGGTACCGCGCCGCCCGCACCGTGGTGTTCGAGAAGATCCGCCAGCGCACCGGCGGCCGCCTGAAGGTGGCTGTCAGCGGCGGGGCGCCCCTGGGCGGCAAGATCATGGAGTTCTTCTGGATCCTGGGCATTCCCATCCTGGAGGGCTACGGCCTCACGGAAACCAGCCCCATCATCACCGTGAACCGTTTCGGCGAAGTGCAGCCCGGCAGCGTGGGGCGGCCCCTCTACAAGGAATGGAACGGACGCCCCTTCGTGAAGATCGCGGTGGACGGCGAGATCCTGTGCCAGGGGCCGAACATCATGCAGGGCTACTGGAACAACGAGCAGGCCACCCAGGAGGCCATCGACGAGGAGGGCTACTTCCACACCGGCGATATCGGGCATTTCGACGATTCAGGGCGGCTGTACATCACCGACCGCAAGAAGGAGCTCATCGTCACCAGCGGCGGCAAGAAGGTGGCGCCCCAGCCCATCGAAAACAAACTGAAAGAGGACAAGTACATTTCCCAGGCCGTGCTCATCGGAGACAAGCGCAATTTCATCACGGCCCTCATCGTGCCGAACTTCGACAGCCTGGTGCGCTGGGCCGGCTACAAGAAGATCCCCGTGAAGTCGTTGTCGGCCCTGGTGAAGGATCCGCAGGTCTACGCCAAGGTGGGCAGCCGGGTGGAGCGCGTCAACGAACAGCTCTCGAACTACGAGCGCATCAAGAAGATCGTCATCCTGGACCAGGAAATGACCCTTGAGGGAGGGCAGCTCACGCCCTCCCTCAAGGTGAAGCGCCGGGTGGTGAACCAGATGTACGCCGCCCAGATCGAGGCCATGTACCGCGAAGGCAAAGACTGAGTCCTAGCCTTTCTTCGCAAGGTAGCGCCGCACCGCCTCCTCGGTCTCCGGCAACTGAAGCCCCGCCTGCCTGCTGATCCTCAGGGCCTCTTCCAGCGGCATGCCCTTGTCCAGCACCAGCCAGGTGCAGGCGACGGCTGCCGCGCGGTTGCCGTCGCCGCAGTGGATGAGCACCTTCGAGCCCCGGGGCAGATCCTTGAGGAAGCTCCGCAGGAAATCGAAATCCCCGGCCGGCGGGCGGGTGTTGACGGCGTAGCGCAGGTACTGGACGCCCAGATCCTGCAGGCGGCTGGATTCCCACTGGCTGTTCAGGTTGGGATCCCCATCCTGCCGGAGATCGATCACATGCGTGACATGGTGGGCCTTGATGGCGGCGCAGGTGCCCTCGTTGGGCGCGCCGCGAAGGACAAAGATGCCGGGGCGCACCTCCGTGGCGCCGGGAATGGCTGAATCCTGGGCCTGGAGCGCCAGGGCCGGAAGGAGCAACAACAGGGCACGGGACATGGAACCCTCCGCGACATCGCCTGGCTCGCCAGACGCGTTCGCAGAGACCACCGGAGGGGCGACGCGCTTCGGGGGGGCTCGGAGCCCGGGGCCCCAGCGGGCGGGTCTCCACGCTCCCAAATATAGACTTATGGGTTGGGTATGCAATCCCGGCCTAGGGTCTCTTTGAAAACAGACCCTACACGGTCCTCGAAAAGGGCGTCTTGGCGCTGAGCTTGGCCAGGTAGGCATCGAAGGGCTGCACCAGGTTGCGCACGAAACGGCGGCCCAGCTGGGTGATGAAGATGCCCTCGGGGCGCACCTCTACGGTGCCCTGGGACACCTCCTCCCGCAGCTGGCCGACCGCATCCGCGAACAGGACCGGACCATCCACGCCGAAGCGGGCCCTGAGGTCGTCCCAGCGCAGCTCGAAGTGGCCCATGAGGTGGTGGATCACCCAGCGGCGCAGCTCGTCGTCCTCGGACAGGCGGTGCCCCTTGTGGATGGCCAGATGGCCATCGGTGATGCTGCGTTCCCACTTGGCCAGGATCTTCTCGTTCTGGGCGTACACGCCCGCCACGTTGGAGATGGCGCTGGGGCCGAAGCCCAGGAGGTCCGTGCCCGCGGACACGGCGTAGCCCATGAAGTTGCGGATGAGGCGGCCTTCCTGCACGGCCTTGGCCATGGGATCGCCGGGATGGGCGAAGTGATCCATGCCGATGGCCACGTAGCCCGCCTTTTCCAGGATGTCCGAGGCCATGAGCAGCAGGTCCAGGCGCAGTTCGGGCGTGGGCAGCGTCTCCGCCGGGATGCTGCGCTGGAAGGGCATGATGCTGGGCAGGTAGGCGAAGCCGTAAATGGCCATGCGGTCCGGCGACAGCTCCAGGGTGGATTCCAGGGTGCGCTTGAAGGTGTCCATGGTCTGGCCCGGCAGGCCGTAGACCAGGTCCAGGTTCACGCCTTCGAAGCCCAGCTCGCGGCACTGGCGCATGGCCGTGAGGGTGTGATCCCAGGTCTGGCCGCGGGTGATGAGGGCCTGCACGTTCTCGTCCAGATCCTGCACGCCGAAGGACACGCGGTTGAAGCCCATGTCCCGCAGGGCCGGCAGCTGGTCCGGCTCCAGGAAGGTGGGGTCCACTTCGATGGCGATCTCGGCCTCCGGCAGAAACTCGAAGCGGTCCTTGAAGAGCTGGAAGGTGCGCCGGAGATCCGCCGCGTTCAGGTAGGTGGGCGTGCCGCCGCCCCAATGCAGCTGGAGGGCCTTGCGGCGTTCCTTCAGATGGCCGCACACGAGGTCAAGCTCCCTTGTCACGGCCGCGAGGTAGGCCTCGACGGGATCGTACTGGGGGCTCACCACCACGTTGCACCCGCAGTAGGCGCAGCGGCGCGGGCAGAAGGGGATGTGCAGGTACAGGGACAGCGCCTCGTCCTTCCGGGCATCGGCGCGGCCTAGGGCGGCCAGGACTTCCGTCTCCGGGAAATCGTCGGACCAGGCCGGCGGCATGGGATAGCCCGTGTAGCGCGGGCCGGGACGGTCGTAGCGGCGAATCAGATCGGCGAGCTGGTTCATGCGGGGTCCGTTCGAAAACGAGAGGAGAAACTGATTACCACCAAGACACCAAGTCACCAAGAACTGCTCGAGGACCCGTTTGTTTTTCTTTCTTGGTGCCTTTGTGTCTTGGTGGCGGTCTTTTGCTTTCAGGCCTTTACTTCATCCAAAACCGCTCCCACCACGGCCGGATCGGTCTCAGGAGTGAGACCGTGGCCCAGGTTGAAGATGTGGGGATGGCCCTTCATGGCGTCCACGATGGCGCGGGCCTTCCGCTTGGCGGTGTCTGCCCCGGCCAGCAGCATGGTGGGGTCCAGGTTGCCCTGCAGCACCATCCTGGGGAAGCGGCGGCGGGCCTCGCCGATGGGCACTTGCCACGGCACCGCCAGCCCCTTGCAGGGCAGGTCGTTGAGGGAATCCGGCAGGTAGCCGGTGCGGGCGAAGAAGAGCGTGGGGGCTGCCGTCACCTGGGACAGGGTGCGCTTCACGGAGGGCAGCGCGAAGGCCGCGTAGTCGTCGGCATCAAGCTCACCTGCCCAGGTGTCGAAGAGCTGCACCCCCTGCGCGCCGGCCTGGATGTGGAGGTTCAGCAGGCGGGCGGCGGCGTCCGCCAGCTTGTCCATCCATTTCTGGGCCAGCACGGGGTTCTGGTGGATGAAGGACTTGGCCTTCGACCAGGTCTTGCTGCCCTTCCCTTCGATGCCGTAGGCCAGCAGGGTCCAGGGCGCGCCGGCGAAGCCCAGCATGGTCACCTTGGGCGGAAGGGCCGCCTTCACTTTCTTGATGGCCTCGCAGACCGGCTCGAACACCTTTTCGTCCAGGGGGCGGTTGATGTCGATCTGATCCAGCGTCTTCCCGATGCGCGGCCCTCCCTCGGGAATGGTGACCTCGCAGCCCAACGCATCGAGGATCACCAGGATGTCGCTGAAGATGATGGCGCCGTCGATCTGGGGGAAGCGGCGAATGGGCTGCAGGGTGACTTCCGCCGCCAAGTCAGAATCGTTGAGCAGCTGCTCGAAGGTGACCTTGGCCCGCACCTCGCGGTACTCCGGCAGGAACCGGCCCGCCTGGCGCATGAACCAGACCGGGGGTTTCTCAAGCGTGTTGCCGTTGAGCACATGAAGAAGGGGCTGCATGAATGACTCCGGATCGCGAAAAGAATGGGTCCACAGATTTCACAGATTAAAAAAAGCGGATTGGTTGGATGCGGCGGGACAGGTCCTGCATTTGCATCTGTGTGAATCTGTGGAATCTGCGGACTAGAAGTCCTTGGCCACGGCGGCTGCGGCCTGCTTGAAGCGCGCCAGCTCGGCGTCGCCGTGGGCGGCGCTGAGGAAGGCCACTTCGTAGCCGCTGGGAGGCAGGTACACGCCCTGGGCCAGCATGGCCTTGTGCAGGCGGTTGAAGGATCCGATGGCCTCGCCTTTCACCGCGTCGCTGCGGCGGACGCTGTCCTGGAACAGGGGCCAGAGCAGGCTGCCGTAGCGGGGGCAATGGAGGCCGGGGATGGCCTCGAAAGCCGCCGCCCATTTCTCCGCATTGGCTTCCAGCCCCGCATAGAAGGCCGGGGTCAGCTTCTCCATGGTGGCCAGGCCCGCGGCCATGGCCACGGGATTGCCCGACAGCGTGCCCGCCTGGTAGACCGGGCCGTCGGGCGCGACCACGCCCATGATGTCCTTGCGCCCGCCGTAGAGGCCCACGGGCATGCCGCCGCCGATGATCTTGCCGTAGGTGGCCATGTCCGGCGTGATGCCGAGGCGCTCCGCCGCGCCGCCCGGGGCCACGCGGAAACCGCTGATGACCTCGTCGAAGATGAGGACCACGCCGTGCTGCGTGCAGAGTTCCCGCAGGCGCTTGAGGAACTCGGGGCGCTGCAGCAGCAGGCCGTTGTTGGCGGGAATGGGCTCGATGATGGCCGCGGCCAGCTGGCCGCCGATCTCGGCGAAAGTGCGCTCCAGGGTGTCCATGTCATCGAGGGTCACCACGGAGGTCAGCTCGGCGATGCCCTTGGGCACGCCGGCGCTGGTGGGGGCGCCGAAGGTGGCGAGGCCCGAGCCCGCCTTCACCAGCAGGCCGTCGCTGTGGCCGTGGTAGCAGCCCTCGAACTTGAGGATGCGGTCGCGCCCGGTGAACCCGCGAGCCGCGCGGAGCGCCGACATCACGGCCTCCGTGCCCGACGAGACGAAGCGCATCTTCTCGATGAAGGGCACCATCTCCTTGATGCGCCGGGCCAGCGAAAGCTCGCGGCGGCTGGGAGCACCGAAGGTGAGACCTTCCTGCATGGCCTCGCTCACCGCCGCCAGGATGTCGGCGTGGGCGTGGCCCAGGATCAGCGGACCCCAGGACATGCAGAGATCCAGGAAGCGTGCGCCATCCTCATCCTCGAACCAGGCCCCGCTGGCCTTCTTGAAGAATTTGGGCGTGCCGCCCACGGCGCGGAACGCGCGCACAGGGCTGGAGACACCACCGGGAAAGTGGGTCAGGGCTTCTTGGAACAGGGTTTCGTTGCTCATGAAAACCTCAAAAGATTTGGGTCCACAGATTTCACAGATTCAAAAGAAGCGGGGACGAAGGCAACATCGAAGATTTCATCAGTTCAATCGGTGTGAATCTGTGAAACCTGTGGATGATTCCTTTCCTAGGAGATCCAGCCCTTCTCCACGGCCTCGCGGCCGGCGTAGGTGACGATCATATCGGCGCCGGCGCGGCGGATGGCGATGAGGTGCTCGTACATCAACTGGTCGCCGTTCACCCAGCCCAGGCGGTCCGCAGCCTTCACGCTGCTGAACTCGCTGCTGACGTGATAAGCGCAAATGGGCGCCAGCTGGGCCTCGCGCAGGCGCCAGATGAGGTCGAGGTTCGGCAGGGCCGGCTTGACCATGAGCATGTCCGCGCCCTCGTCGACATCGAGCAGGGCATCGTTCAGTCCTTCGCGGGCGTTGCGGGGATCCATCTGGTAGCTGCGGCGGTCACCGAACTTGGGACTGCTGTCCGCGGCATCGCGGAAGGGGCCGTAGTAGGCGCCCGCATGCTTGATGGCGTAGCTGAGGATGGCGGTCTGGGTGAACCCGTTCGCGTCCAGCACGTCGCGGATGGCCGACACGCGGCCATCCATCATGTCGCTGGGAGCCGCCACATCCGCGCCGGCCTCGGCGTGCCGGAGGGCCATCTCCGCCAGGATGGGCAAGGTCTCGTCGTTGCGCACCACGCCTTCCTCGTCGACGAGGCCGCAATGCCCGTGGCTGGTGTAGCCGCAAAGGCACACGTCGGTCATGACGATGAGATCGGAACCGAAAGCCTTTTTCAGGGCCTTCACGGCCTGGGGCACCACGCCATCGTGATCGCAACTGTAGGAGGCGTCCGGGCTCTTGGCGTCCGCATCAGGCACCCCGAAAAGCAGCACGCTGGCCAGGCCCTTCTTGAGATCCTTCTCCACCTGGCGGACCGTGTCTTCCACCCCGGCGCGCACGATGCCGGGCAGGCTGGCGATGTCGCTGCTGCCCGCATGGGGCTGCACGAAGTGGGGCTGGATGAGGTGGCGCGGCCTGAGATCGGTTTCCGCCACGAGGTTGCGCATGGCGAGCGTCGTGCGGAGACGGCGGGAGCGGTTCAGCATGGAGACTCCTCCTTCGGGTTTTCTTCAGAGGCCAGCTGCTGGGCCAGCATGGCCCAGAGCAGGCTCGGCTTGGGTTCGCACCGGGCGTCGGCCGGAACGCCCGCCCGCGCGAACGCTTCGGCGGTGGCTTCACCCCAGGCGAAGCGCAGCACCTTCCCGGCGAGGGGGGCCAGGATTTCCGCCTGAAGCGGGCTCAGGGCCAGGACCCCCTCCACGTCCGGCAGGGGCGGAAAGGGCACCCGGGGCGATTCCCGGTGGGTGATCCAGGGGTAGATGCGCCAGGCGCTGTTGCGGGCCGCCACTTCCAGGTATTCGCGGCTGCGCTCCCCCCGGGCCAGCAGGAAATCCCCACCGTCGGGAAAACGCTTCTGGACCAGGTCCCACAGGGCCTCGGCCCGGGCCTCGGCGGGAAGGTGGACGTCCAGATCCTCCCGCTCCAGAGCATCGGCGGTGCCCGCCCCCTGAACCAGGCAGGTCATTCCGGCCGGTAGAGCGGAGGAGACCACTTTGGCCCCGGAGGGGCTCAACAGAAGCAGCGCTTTGGTTTTCTCGAAGGAGACGGGCGGCCTGGAGCCGGTCAGTTTCAGGGAGGTGAAGGAATAGGGGACCGGCGCCCACCCGGCCTTGCGCACGATGTCCGCCAACGGGTGGTGGGCGGGTCTGGCCAGGGCCAGGCGCGGGGGCGCGGCGGCGCTCATGAGAGGCCGATGCCCTTGAGCGCGGAAGCCAGCAGGGCCGTGTCGTCGGTGCCCCGGGCCTCGGCGCGGCGCAGCTGGCCCTCGGGCGCGTAGACCACCTGCAACACGAGAGACCCGTCCGGCTGGGGCGTGGCCAGGGCGCCCAGAGGCTGCTGACAGCCGCCGCCGATGCCCGCCAGCACTTGGCGTTCGAGGGCGACGCAGCGGGCCGTCATGGCGTCGTGGATCTCGGCCAGGGCCTCCATGAGATCGGGCCGGTCCGCCCGGGCCTCCGCCAGCAGGGCCCCCTGCCCTGGCGCCGGGGGAAGCTCCTCCGGCGAAAGGGGACGCACCCTGAGGCCGGAGAGATCCAGACCGAGGCGCTTCAGGCCCGCTGCCGCCAGCAGGGTGGCGTGCAAGGGCTCATCCCGGAGGACGCCATCCCGCACGCGCTGAAGCCGGGTCTGCACGTTGCCGCGGATCCAGGTGAACCGGGCCCTGGGAAAGAGCTGGCCGAGCACCCGCTCCCGGCGCACGGCGCTGGTGCCGATGACCAGATCCTCCGGCGCATCGGGCCGCATCACCATCCAATCCGCGGGGTCCTCGCGAAGGGGGATGCAGGCGGGCACGATGCCGGCCGGACGTTCCAGGGACACATCCTTGAGGCTGTGGATGAGCAGGTCTGCCTGGCCTGCGGCCATGGCGTCTTCCAGCTCCTTGGTGAAGAAGCCTCCCCCCACCTGCTTGTCGAGGGGACCCTGCAGCCACTGGTCGCCCGAGGTGGAGAACTTGCGCCAGGACACCTCATAGCCCCTGGATTCGAGAAACCGCACCATGGGCTCGGCCTGGCCCACGGCCAGCGCGGATCCCCGGGTGGCGACTGTGACGTGTCTCATGGCTGAACCGCCTCTCCGTCTGCGTTGGGCTTGGGTTGGGTCTGGATCAAGGCGCGGAAGGCCAGGGTCCGGCCCCGGGAAAGGATCTCCTTGAGGGCTTCGCGCTGAGCATCATCCAGGCCGGCCATGGAGTCCTCCAGTGCCTGCGCCTCGGCCTCCAGGGCCCCCCAGGCCGCATCCAGGCGCTCCTGGGCGGACTGCATCTGGCGCTTCCGGTCCCGGGCCATGGCCCGGTGGCGCAGGCGGGCGGCGGCGCCGATGAGGTAGGGCTCGGCCTTGAGCGCCGCCTCGGCCCGCTGGGCCCGGGCCGTGGTGGTTTGGGCCAGGAAGGCGTTCAGATCGATGCGATGCACCCAGGGCAGCTGTTCCAGGCCGGGCTCGGAATCCGGCGGCAGGGCCAGATCGAGAATCCGGAGGATGGGCCGCTTGAGGGACTGCCAGGCGTCCAGGGTGAAGATGGGTTCCGGCGCCGCGGTGGCGCTCACGATGGCGTCGAAGCCTTCCGGATCGTGCTGCAGCCCCGCCAGGTCCACCACGGGCAAATTCAGAGGATCGGCCAGATCATGGGCGCGGCTCCGGGTGCGATTGGCCACGGACACATTGAAACCCCGCTCCGGCAGGCGCTCCGCCAAGTACTGCGTCATGGGCCCCACGCCCACCAGCACGATGGAGGAACCCTGGGGAAGGCCCTCGGACAGGTGCTTGAGGGCCACCGTGGCCACGCTCACGTTGCCGTCGGCGAGACCCAGGCGGGCCCGGAGACGCTGGCCTTCGCGGATGACGTCCTCGATGGCGGTCTGGGCTTCGTCCCCGGCCACGCCCACCTGGCGGGCCTGCACCAGGGCGTCCTTCAGCTGGCCCGGAATCTCGCGGTCGCCGAGGTTGGCGGATTCCAGCCCGGCGGACATGGCCAGAAGGTGGGCCCAGGCCTCTTCGCCCTGATAGCGTCGCACGCCGGGCCCCGGGTCGAGGGCCCCCGCCTCGCCCCCCCACACCATCCAAAGCACCCGCTGGCAGGTGGCCAGGTAGACCAGTTCCCGCGCTCCGCTGCAGCGCTGCCAGTCCCGCAGGTGGGCGGGCAGTCCATCGCGGACGACATAGTGCGCCACTTGGTCCAAGTCGTGAACCGGGGCGTGGAAGCTGATGAGGACGGGTTCCATATCGAATGTCATGATCGAGAAGTCAGGCTTCGGCTCAGTCATCGCTTCGTCATGCCGCCGCGAAAGTGGCGGTCATCACAGCCGTTGGATCGCGCGGTCCGGAAAGGAGGCTTCCAGCGCCGCCCAATCCCATTCCGCCACGGACGGGACGGAACCCTCCCGCAGATCCTGCTGGGTGAGCCAGGCGTCGTAGATCACCAAGGCGCACATGGCCTCCGCCACGGGCACGATGCGGGGCGCGATGCAGGGATCGTGGCGGCCGTGGGTGGCGATGTCCGCGGCCTGCCCTTCGCGGTTGATGGTGCGCTGCGTTTTCGAAATGGAACTGGTGGGCTTCACCGCCAGCCGCACCACCACGGGGGCGCCGGTGCTGATGCCGCCCAGGGTGCCGCCGGCGTCGTTCTTCTCAGGGCCGGAAGGCCCCAAAGGATCGTTGTTCTCACTGCCCCGGCGCCGGGCGCTCTCGAAGCCCGAGCCCAGCTCCACGCCCTTCACCGCCCCGATGGACATGCAGGCCAGGGCCAGCATTCCATCCAGTTTCCCGAAGGCCGGATCGCCCAGGCCGATAGGCAGTCCTTCGATCCACACCTCGCAGACGCCGCCCACGCTGTCCCCTTCGGCCTTGGCCGCTTCCACGGCGACCTTCTGGGCCTCGAAGGCAGAGGGGTCCGCCACCCGCAGGGCGTTCTGTTCCACGAAGGCCCAATCCACCTCACCCCCGGCGATGCCGGCGATCTCGCGGTTGAAGCCGCGCACCGACACGCCCAGGGCGGCCAGCTGCTGCTTGGCCCAAGCTCCGGCGGCCACCCGCGCCAGGGTTTCCCGGCCGCTGCTGCGCCCTCCCCCGCGGGGATCGCGGATGCCGTATTTCCGGTCATAGGTGAGATCCGCGTGGCCGGGCCTGAATAGGTCGGAAATGGCCTTGTAGTCGCCGCTCTTCTGGTTTTCGTTGAACACCACCAGGGCGATGGGGTGGCCCGTGGTCCTTCCCTCGAAGACACCGCTCAGCACCTGCACGCGGTCCGCTTCGCTGCGAGGCGTCACCAGATCCGACTGGCCGGGGCGGCGGCGATCCATTTCCTTCTGGATGGCCGCCAGGTCGAAGGGCAAGCCGGGTTTCGCGCCGTCGATGACCACGCCCACGGCCGCGCCATGGCTCTCGCCGAAGGTCACAATGCGGAAGGCGCGACCAAAACTGGAGGGAGAATCGAAGAGCATCGGTCCATTGTGACCCCGAGCGGCGGCTTCGTCACGGGAAGGGTTCGGTCCGGTCACCCTTGGCACAGAACTTGGCACGGAACCGTTCAGGAAAGGTTCAGGAAGGGCTGGTAGGCTTGGTCTTTTGGATATCCGATGCCCCTGGATTCCCCCTCTGGCCTCCTCCGCCACGGCCTCTGCTGGGCCCTTCTTTGCGGTCCCCTGGCCGCCCAGGCTCCCGTCCTCCAGGATGAGGCCGAGCGCCTGCGGCAAGCTTTCGCGCATTGGGGCGAGGGGGACCCTGCCCCGTTGGACAAGGCCGCCGGCCAAGCTCCGGCCTTTACGGGCACCGCGGCCCTCGTGGCCATCGCGCCAGGCGGCACGGCACGCACCCCGCTGCTGGACGGCGGGGGCTTGGGCACGGTCCTGAACGGGCCTGGCCTGGCCTGGCAGCTGGGCTGGTCCCGCGGCGGCTTCGAGATGGACACCACGTTCCTCGCCGTCCATGGCAGCGGAGGGCAGGCCGACCGGCTGCGCCTCTTCCAGGGGCGCCTCGGATACCGATCCCAGGGCGGGTGGCGCTTCGCCCTGGAACGCATGCCCTTCCAATGGGGGTACGGCATCACCGGCGGGTACCTGTACGGAACTTCCGCCCGGGCCTTTCCCAGGGCCGTGGTGGAAACGCCCGCCGTGGATGTTTCCGTCTTCGGCGTTCCCCTGGGCAATTGGGGCTTCGAGGCTTTTCTGGGGAAGCTGGGAGCCGATCAGCAGGTGCCGGATTGGGCGGCCGACCGGGAGCAGAGCCTGGCGGTCGCACGGACCCAGGGCGGAATCATCCAGGGCGCCTTCCAGGGCGGCTACCGCCTGAAGGCCCGCTTCGGATCGAGCATGGAGATGAATTTCGCCATCTCCTCGCAGTGGGGCGGCATCGGGGCCGATGGGCGCAAGATCACGGATGGATACCGCTTCAGGGACTACCTAGGCGCCTTTTTCGGTGGCCAGAACATCGCCGTCAGCGAGGCCTCGGGCGACCCCGCCAACCCCAGCGGCGGACTGACCAAGAGCCAGAGCAACGGCATCGCCAATGTCGAGATGCGCTTCCGCCCCGCCTGGCTGGCGGAACTGGCCGGCGCCAAGGGCGCCTTCGCCTACATCAGCCGCGGAGGCGAGAACGTGAACTGGCAGTGGAAGGACTTCCTCCACCACCCCCTGCGGTCGATCTGGCACGACGTGAAGGCGGACGCGACCACCTCGCCACGCGCCGTCTGGCACAAGGATCGCCGCGAGGCCTCGCCCAACCTGCAATGGCCCAACGAAGCTGTGGGCTTGCAGTTCAGCTGGGAGCACGCCGACCTGGGCCTCGAGTATCTGGACAACCGCACCGGCGAAAGGCCCGGCACCGGCTACCAGACCTACTCGCACTGGTTCTTCCTGGCGGGGCATTCCAATGGCGGCGACCCCATGGGCGACGCCTTCGGCGGCAGCATCATCAGCCGCAGCGTGTCCTGGGGCTGGAAGGAGCGTGACTGGTCCATCCGCGGCATCTTCACGGATGGCCTCCGGGTCTTCCGGGACGACCTCGCCCAATGGCAGGCGGTCCACCCAGGCTTCTCCCCCATGCCGAACCATTTCCAGCATGTGGAGCTGCAGGGCAGATTCACCTTCGCCGAGAAGTGGAGCGCGGGTGCCAGCCTCGCCTACCAGCGCGAGCAGAAGCTGCACTTCGAGCCGGGTCTCAACGCCCGCGGCACCAATGCCGTGGTGGCCCTCGCCCGGCGGTTCTGATGCCGATTTGAATTCAAAAGATAAGGAACACCACCAAGACGCCAAGACACCAAGAAAAACAAGAGCCACTGTTCATGCCGTTCTTGGTGCCTTGGCGTCTTGGTGGTGAAAGTCCTTTTTCGATTGGACTGAACCCAACTTGGCATGAATCCGTGCCCATTCGTTGAATCCGTGGTTTCACTTGGTCCTGTGAACACGGATCCACACGAATAAAAGAAAGGCGCCCGCTCCATCCCCTTCATCCCGGATAAACATCTTTTTTTCTTTTGCCAGGATGGAGGGGATGAAGGGGATAAGGATAAAGGCCGCTTGGGGCCCAGGAACCTTTGTCTGTGGTTCTCACGGCTTTTCAAAAAGCGGGTTGGCCACGGATGACACGGATTCACACGGATTCACACGGATTTGAATTCAAAAGATAAGGAACACCACCAAGACGCCAAGACACTAAGAAAAACAAGAGCCGCTGTTCATGCCGTTCTTGATGCCTTGGTGGTGAAAATCCTTTTCTATTGGATTGAACGCAGCTTGGTATATGTCAGTCGTCGACGGTGAGGATGGGCACGATTCCCAACTCCGAGGCCAAGCCCACCTTCGCCTCGTCCTTCACCCAGGGGAAGTAGTCCTTGAGCGCCAGGGGGAACCGCTCCTGGGCCAGCATGGCCCGCCAGCGTTCCGGCGCGCCCTGGTAGCCGTAATAGGTTTCCTTGAACCTGAGCTGGGCCTCGATGACGTAGGCCAGGTGCTGGAACACCAGGCCCGCCTCCTCGGTCTCCCGGTGGGAAAAGACGGATGGGTCCGTGGGTTTGAAGGGAGGCCGGAGGCGCTTGCCGCGGAGCATCCGCGGCCATTGCCGCCACTGTTCGAAGCGGTGGAAGAGGCCCGGTGGCTCGTGGGATTCCCAGTGGTCGCCAGGCTCGAAGCGCCAGGTGCGCAGCCACTCGTAGGAACTGTTGTTGCCGTAGGTGTCGCGGCTGGTCAGCACGTGGTTGGGGCCCACGAAGAACTGGCACCAGTAGTAGGCGGCCCGCTTGGCGGGATGGGCGATGAAGAGCTCGCGGGTGCGGATGATCTGCTCCGCAGTCCACAGCTCGTCCGCATCTACCTGCCAGAGCAGGCATTCTTCCTGGATGTTCGCCAGGGGCGCGCGGACCATGGCCAGCTTGCCGTCCCAGAAGGTTCCGGGGGGACGGCGGTAGACCGTCACTTGGCCCGGGTGGGCCGCAGCGATCTCGTCCAGGTAGGCGCTGGTGCCGTCGTTGCTGCGGCCCTGGTCGTGGAAGGCCCCCTCGATGCGGCCACCGGCGGCCACGCTCCACGCGGTGTCGTGCTTAAGTTCGGCCACGCCCTCGACCACATGCCAATGCCAGCGGAACGGCAGCTGCTTGAAAAGTTCCAGATGGTAACGGATGAAGGGCTCGCCGTTGAGGACGATGGTGAAGAAGTGGATGGGCAGCGCGCTCATGCCAGCCGTTTCCGGAAATAGGCGATGGTCTCCTTGAGACCGTCCTCCAGGTTCACCTTGGGCTCCCAACCCAACAGGGCCTTGGCCTTGGAGATGTCCGGGCGACGCTGCTGGGGATCGTCCGGCGGCAGGGGCTGGAAGATGAGCTTCGATTTGCTCCCCGCGAGCCGGATCACGGTCTCCGCCAGCTGCAGCATGGTGAATTCGCCGGGATTGCCCAGGTTCACGGGCCCTGTGGTGGCGTTCTGCTCCATGAAGGCGGTCATGCCGGAAATGAGATCGTCCACATAGCAGAAGGAGCGGGTCTGCTGGCCCTCGCCGTAGATGGTGACGTCCTGCCCCTGCAGAGCCTGCACGATGAAGTTGCTCACCACGCGGCCGTCGTTGGGATGCATGCGGGGGCCGTAGGTATTGAAGATGCGGATGACGCGGATGTCTGTGGCGTACTGCCGGTGGTAGCTGAAGAACAGGCTCTCGGCGCAGCGCTTGCCCTCGTCGTAGCAGCTGCGGATGCCCAGGGGATTCACGTTGCCCCAGTAATCCTCGGTCTGGGGCTGCACCTTGGGATCGCCGTAGACCTCGGAGGTGGAGGCCTGCAGGATGCGGGCGCCGGTGCGCCGCGCCAAGCCCAGCATGTTGATGGAGCCGTGCACGCAGGTCTTGATGGTCTCCACCGGGTCCTTCTGGTAGTGCACGGGCGAGGCGGGGCAGGCCAGGTTGTAGACTTCGTCGGCTTCCAGGTGGATGGGCACCATGACGTCGTGGCGGATCACTTCGAAGTAGGGATTGCCCATGAGGTGCAGGACGTTCTGCTTGCTGCCCGTGAAGAAATTGTCCAGGCACATGACCTCGTGCCCCTGGGCGAGCAGCCGCTCGCAGAGGTGCGATCCGAGGAAGCCCGCGCCGCCGGTGACCAGAATGCGTTTCGTCATGATTGCTCCGCGGGGAGGGGGGCCTTGGAATCGATGGGGGCGCGCATGCGCCAGGAAAGGCCCTGGGCCCCGAAAGCGCCGCCGGGCACGTTCCAGAGAGCGCCCCCGGCCTCCCCCGCAATCTGGGCGAGACCCAGGACGCCGGGCGCGTTGGAAAATCCGAGCACTGGCAGCTGCGCGATGGTTTCGAGGCCGTAGGCGAGGTAGGCGGCCAAGGGGCCCTGCCCCTGGATGCGGACCGCGCCGCCCGGATGCTGGTGGTGGAAGGGGACCAGCAGGCTGCACATGACCGACGCGGGGTACCGCTTCAGGGCCTGGTCCGTGGGCGGAAGCCCCCGCAGCAGCCAGCGGAAGGGCTGGGCCCAGTCCTGCCCCAGGCTCGACGGATCCCCGCCCTTGCGGCGAGGACGAAGGCTCTGCGCTCCGGATTCCAGAGGCTCCGCCAGGGCGCGAACGGGAAGGCCCAGCAGGGTGCCCGGCCTGGCCGCGCGAAACCCCTTCGGACAGCGGCCCAGCTCCTCGCAGGCCAGGGCCAGCCAGAAGGAGGCGGGGCCGGTATCGTCGATCCAGAGGGGGGCGCCCTGGGGCACCTTCGCCAACAGGGCGCCCGCGAGACACCGGGCCTGGGCGTGGGCGCGCGCCACATGGCGCTGGATGGCCGGGAGCATGCCTTCAAAGGGATCCGGAAGGTGGGCGGCGCGCGCGCCGTACACCTTCAGCACGCTGCGGTAGATGGCCTGGGCCACGGCGTGGTAGCCCAGCGACTCGGCCCGGGAACCTCCGTGGCTGCGGTACTCCACCAGGGCCTTGGGGACGTGGACCCGGGGGCCCAGGCCATCGGATTTCAGGGCGAAGTAGACATCGTCCGCGAGATCGTCGGCGCTGAAACCGCCCACGGCCTCGGCCAGCTGGGTGGTGGCCGCGAAGGGCGCGCCCAGGGAATCCCAGGAGAAAAGCCGGGCCGAGCTGAACACGGGAGGACGCTTCCGGTACTTCCGGCCGCGCCCGTCTTCATCGATGTCGTACTGATCGCAATAGGCCAAGGCCATGGGGTGCTGGCGGAGGGCCTCGCGGAAGGCGGAAACGTAGTTGGGGCCCAGGCGGTTGTCCGTGTGGATGTAACTGAAGAACTCCCCGGTGGCCAAGCGCAGCATCTCGTTGAGGCAGAGGCCGGGGTCCATGCGCCGGGGCTCATGGATGAAGTGGATGCGGGGATCCGCGTAGGCCGCCATGACCTGGGGCGTGGCGTCGGTGCTGTTGTCGAGGATCCACAGCTCCCAGTCCGGATCGTCCTGGGCCAGCACGGAATCCACCGCCTCGCGGATGAAGTGGGCCTGATTGTAGGAGGGCATCAGCAGAAGAAACGGCATGGAGGATCCTATCGATTCGCTGGAGCCTGGCCAAGCGCGGCCTCGTACACGCCAAGGTAGGCCTCCGCCGTCTTCGCCCAGGTCCGCAGGGAGATCCGGGCCTTGCCCCGGGCCGCCAGCTCCCGGGCGAACCCCTCATCCATCCAGAGCTTCCGGAGCGCGGCAGCCATATCCGCCGGATTGAACGGATCGAACACCAGGGCGTCCTCGCCCACGGCTTCGGGAATGCCACAGACGGCCGCCGCCGCCAGCGGCTTCTGGAGGGCCATCGCTTCCAGCACGGGAATGCCCGGCCCCCCCTCGAACAGGGTCGGCACCACCACCAGCTGGGAGGCCACGTAGAGGGACCGGACTTCGGCTTCGGAGCGCAGGCCGAGCCAGTGGATCTGGCCTTCCAGCCCCAGTTCGGCGCTCCGCTCCAGCAGTCGCGGGTGGTGCTCGTTCAAGTGGCCGCAGCAGGCCAAGGGGATCACGATTCCCTGCTCCTTCAGCGCGGCCAGCGCCTCGAAAAGCCGGGCGTGGTTCTTGTGGGCCCAGGTCTGGGCCGGATAGAAGGCGAACCGCTCGGGCAGGCCCAGGGCGGCGCAGCAGGCCGCCGCATCCCCTGGGCTGGGAACCTGGCTGAGGTCCCAGGTGGGGGCCAGTGGAATGGCGTGCACCTTGTCTGCGGACACCGGCAGGTGGGCCAGGATGTCCCTGCGGGTCCACTCGTCGGCCACGCAGATGGCCGCGGCGGCCTGGGCGGATTCGCCGAAGCGCTGGCGGCGCTTGGCGAGGTCCCTCGGAGAAAAGAACTCCGGGAAATGCTCGTGCTGGATATCCGCCAGGTTCATGACGTAGGGCAGATTCCAGTGCTTCGGCGGCCGCGGGTGGATGACCTGGGTGGGCACATGGACGATGGTGTCCGCGGCCCAGCTTTCCGGAAACCGGAATCCACGCTGGAAGGGCCGCGCCAGGGCCAGGGAAACCCGCCTGCCGGGGCCTGGAGGATCCAGAGCCCGTTCGATGGCCTGGCCGGAGCCCCACTTGCCCAGGCCTGAGGCATCCAGGGTTTCGAAGGCGCCGGCCAAGGGGAAGTGCTGCTCCCAGGCGGCGTGTCCCACCGCCACCAGGGTCTGGAGCGGAAACCCGGCGTGGGCGGGCACGTGCTGCGCCAGACACTGGGCCAGGCGGGCGGCGCCGCCGACCCGCAGGGGGTCCATGTCTATGAAGTTGAAGACCAGTCGTTTTAATCGAGGCATCCGTTCCAGTTTGGCACAGCGTCCGGGGAGTTGCATGGAAGAGGATCCGCCGGTCGCATGGAACCGGCTCGGCCGCAGATCCGGTGATATCCTGGCTCCAATCCCTCGGAGGCTTCTTGTCACAGCAGGTTGCACTGATCACCGGCATCACCGGCCAGGACGGCAGCTATCTGGCGGAATTCCTGCTCAAGAAAGGCTACGAGGTCCACGGGGTGGTGCGCCGCGCCTCCAACTTCAACACCGACCGCATCGACCACATCTACGTGGATCCCCATCAGCAGGGCCGCCTGCAGCTCCACTACGGCGACCTGGCGGATTCCGGCGCCCTCCGGAACCTGCTGGAGGAAGTGCGCCCCGCGGAGATCTACAACCTGGGCGCGCAAAGCCATGTCCGGGTGAGCTTCGACCAGCCCGAATTCACGGTGGATGTGGTGGGGATGGGGGTGATCCGCCTCCTGGAGGCCGTGCGTGGCCACCAGAAGCACACGGGGCGGCAGGTGAAGCTCTACCAGGCGGGCAGTTCCGAAATGTTCGGTTCCGCCAAGCCCCGCCAGCATGAGCTGACCCGCTTCGAGCCCCGCAGCCCCTACGCTTGCGCCAAGGCCTATGGCCACTACCAGATGGTGAACCACCGCGAGAGCTACGGATTGTTCGCCGCCAACGGCATCCTCTTCAACCACGAAAGCCCGCGCCGGGGCGAGACCTTCGTCACCCGGAAGATCACCCGAGCCGCCACCCGCATCAAGCTCGGCCTCCAGGACAAGGTCTACCTGGGCAACCTCGACGCCCGGCGGGACTGGGGCTTCGCCGGCGACTACGTGGAGGCCATGTGGCTCATGCTCCAGCAGGAGCGGCCCGATGATTTCGTGATCGCCACCGGCGAGAGCATCACCATCCGCGATTTTCTCGGCCTGGTGTTCGAAGCGCTGGACCTGGACTGGAAGCAGCACGTGGAAATCGACCCCCGGTACTTCCGCCCCGCCGAAGTGGACCACCTGGAAGGCGATGCAGGCAAGGCTTCCCGCCTGATGGGATGGGAGCCCAAAACCGACGTCAAGACCCTCGCGAAGATGATGGTGGATGCGGATCTGAGGCTGGCCGAACGGGAACTGGTGCTCCGGGATGCCGGGCACGAAGGGGCTCCCCGCGGCGGATACCGCTAACCATGGCCTCCCTGCGATCCTTCCTCCGGGCCCTCCGCTCCGGCCAAAAGGCCTCCGGCATCGAGTCGATCATTCCGCCCGAGATCAAGAACGATGGATTCTACGCGGCCATCCTCGAACTGGCTTCGACGGTGGAGGCCCGCCACATCCTGGAGATCGGATCCTCCTCCGGCCAGGGCAGCACCGATGCTTTCGCCCGAGGCATCGCGCTCAATCCCGCCAGGCCCCAGCTGCATTGCATGGAGATCTCCAAGACGCGCTTCGCGGCGCTGCGGGACCACTACGCCGGCAACCCCCAGGTCAAGGTCTACAACGCATCCTCCGTTCCCGCCGAGGAACTGCCCAGCGCCGAGGAGGTGGCCGCCTTCTACCGGGCCCACACCACCAAGCTGAACGAATACCCCCTTGAACAGGTCCTCGCCTGGCTGGAGGCGGATCGCGCCTACATGAGCGGCTCCGCCATTCCGGACGGCATCCGCCACATCCAGTCCCAGGCCGGGGTGGGACAGTTCGACCTCGTGTTGATCGACGGTTCGGAATTCACCGGCGAGCCCGAACTGGAGCGGGTGCACGGTGCGGCGTGGATCCTTCTCGACGACGTGAACGCCCACAAGAATTTCCGCAACTACCGCCGCCTCCGCGAGGATCCCGCCTACCGGCTGGTCCGCGAGGACTGGCAGGTGCGCAACGGCTTCGCCATTTTCCAGCGGGTATGACCTCCATGCACTCAGTTTCCTTTCCCCTCCTCGGCAAGCGGCTCTGGGTCACCGGCGGCCATGGATTCCTCGGCAGGCAGGTGGTGGCAGAGCTGGAACGCCGGGGCGCCCAGGTGCTGGTCACCCGCAGCGCCGAGGTGGATCTGATGGATCCCGGCGCTGCCCAGCGTTACATCAGGGACCAGCGCCCCGACGGCGTGATCCACCTGGCCGCCCGGGTGGGCGGCATCGGCGCCAACCGCGCCCATCCCGGCTCCTTCTTCTTCGCCAACGCCGTCATGGGCATCCACCTCATCGAGGCCTGCCGCCTGGAGCGAGTCGAAAAGCTGGCGGTCCTCGGCACCGTTTGCGCCTATCCGAAATTCTGCCCCGTCCCCTTCCGGGAGGACGATCTCTGGAACGGCTATCCCGAGGAGACCAACGCCCCTTACGGCGTGGCCAAGAAGGCCCTCCTGGTGCAGATGCAGTCCTACAGGCAGGAATACGGCACCCGGGGCATCTTCCTCATCCCCGTGAACCTCTACGGGCCCGGCGACCACCTGGACCTGGAAACCAACCACGTCATCCCCGCCCTCATCCGCAAGTTCCTCGAAGCCAAAGCCCAGGGGAAGCCCGCAGTCGAGCTCTGGGGCACCGGTGGCGCCAGCCGGGAATTCCTCTACGTCGAGGACGCCGCCCGGGGCATCTGCGACGGCATGGAAGCCTACGAGGACATCGACCCCGTGAACCTGGGGACCGGCGAGGAGATCACCATCGGGGGGCTGGCCGCCCTCATCCAGGAACTCACGGGATTCCAGGGCGAACTGGTGTTCAATCCCGCCTATCCCGATGGGCAGCCCAAGCGGCGGCTGGACACGAGCCGGGCCCTGGAGCGCTTCGGCTGGAAGGCCCAGGTGGACCTCCGCCAGGGCCTTGCCCGCACCGTGGCCTGGATGCGCGAAGCGCTGGCCTAGGGCCTGTTTTCAAAGTGGATGCGAGCCGCGACGCCGGGCAAAGGGCGGCGTCCTTTGCCCGGCCGCACCCCACTTTGAAAACAGGCCCTAGTAGGAGGTCCCCTCCAGCAATCCCTCCAGGGCTTGACTCACAGCACCGGCATCCATGGCGTCCATGCACGGATGGCCGGGAACGGGGCAACCCAGCCGCAGGCAGCCCAGGCACGGCACCGGGTCGTTCCGGAGGATGACCACCCTGGGTCCCTGGGGCGCCGTCAGAGTGGGCCGCGTGGGGCCAAACACCGCCACCAGCGGAACGTGGCTGGCCGCCACGATGTGCGACAGGCCCGAATCGTTGCCCGCCACGGCGGCGGCGCGGGCCACCAGCGCCGCGGAAACCGCGAGGCTGGTCTTTCCGCACAGATCGGGAATGCCGGGGAAGACGCCCCTCAGGGCTTCTGCCTGTTCCAGATCCTCGTGATGGTTGCCGCCCAGCATCACGTGGGGAACGCCCTGGGCCCGGAGCCGCCCGATGACCTCCACCCAGATGCCGGTGCCCAGGCGCTTCACGGCCGCAGCGGCGCTGAGCCCCAGACCCACGAAGGGGCCTTCCACTCCCAGCCCGCGCAGCAGGAGATCCGCCTGGTCCATGGCCGCCGCGCGGGGGCGGAAAGGCTCGGGATCCGATGCGGAAACCGCCGGAAAGGCCCGGCGCAGAACGTCCCGGTAGCGGTCCAGCTGGTGATCCTCCCGGCCCTTGAAGGGGATCGAATGGGAGGCCAGGAAGCGCCCCCCGCTCTCGGACCAGCCCGCGCGGATGGGCGTCCTGGCGAGGGCTCCGGCCAGCAGCCCGCGGGTGCTGCGGGGCAGGTTGATGACACCTCCGGCCCGGTGGGTCCGGAGCAGCCGGGCCATCGGCAGGGCGCCAGGCTTTCCGGCGTCAGGCACCGCCGCGGCGAAGGTGGCGGAGCCCTCGAACAAATCCATGATGGGGGGTGGCCCCCAAGCCACCAGGCTGTGTCCCAGGGCCCTCAAGGGCGACACCGCCTGGGTGATCATCATCGCGTCGCCAATGAACCGGGGCATGCGCACCCACAGCGCGCCCTCAGGAATGGACATGGGGCTCCCCTGGAGCCGTGGCCCCCAGCAGGCGCCCTTCGGACTCCATGACCAGCCCCTCGAGCAGGTTCCAGACCCGCAGGGGCGTCACCCGGTGGGCCGTGCCCTGGATCTCTTCCGGCCCCAGCGGGGTGGGATCGTCGGACACGTCGATGCACGGCCCACGGACGGAGAGGGCGAAGGGCCCCAAGGGATTGATGAGCTGCTCTGGAGAAACGCCGTTCACCGTCACCGTGGGGCGGCCCGTGCCCGCCGCCGTGTGGGCCAGGCCCGTGTCCACCGCCACATTGCCCCAGGCCCGGCTCTGGATGGCGCAGGCCTCGGGCATGGTGGTCTGGCCCGTCAGGTTCCAGGAACCGGGCACGTCCTGGGCCAGCCGATCCCCCAGCTCGACTTCGTCGGGCCCGCCCAGCCACACCACGCCGAAGCCCTTCTCCCTGGCGATCCGCGCGATGCCGGTCCACTGGGCGATTTCCGGAAACCAGCGCTTGTTGAAGCCCCGGGTGCCGAAGGCCAGGGTGATGAAAGGAGCCCCCTGCCATCCGGCCTGGCGCAGCTTTGCGAAACCGCCCTCGCCCCCCAGCCGCTCCGGCCGCATGGGCATCCACTCCAGCCGCGAGCTGCCCGTGAGCTGCTCCAGCAGAGGCTCGTAGCGGCGCACCAGGTGGATGGGCAGGTCCCGGTAGATGAAGGGGTAGTGGTAGAGGAGGGACAGGCTGTTGTCCGCGATGCCGGCCCGGATGGGGACCCCGGCGGTCCAGGCCGCGAAGGCCAGGCGGGCCGACTGGCTGAGGTTGATGAAGGCCACGGGCGGCTGCTTCCGCCAGCGGCGGATCAGGCCCCAGGGATCCGGTTTCTGATCCTTCCCGGCCTCGATGACGCTTTCGGCGATGAATTCCGGATGGGCCTCGCTGAAGATGGCAGCGCCGATGGCATGGCCCACGGCCACCCAGCGGATGGTTTTACCCTGGGCGGCCGCCACGGCGTTCCAGGATTGCTGCAGGCCGTGCAGGAAGGGGATGGAGAAGATGACATCGCCCAGCTGCCGGGGGAAGCGGATCCAGACTTCGGGCTGATCGAAGGATGGGAGCAACTCCCGCAGCCGCTCCTGCCCCGGTTTGACCTTGCCCACCACACCACCTCCAGTGGTTCATTGTGCCCGAAGGGCCGCTCCGGCACGGAGCGGAACCGGTAGCATGGGACATCCCCGAGGTCCCCATGCGCCCCCTGCTCAGCCCCCTTTCGCTGTTGCTGCTCGCTTCCCAGGCTGCCCTCGCGCTGGCCGGACCGCAGGCCAAAGCGCTCCGGTTCACAACCCGCGAAGCCATCCAAGCCGAGTGGTCGCGCCAGCCTCTCGCCTTCACGGACTCCGAGAAAGCCGCCCTGTCACCCGCGGAGCGGGCGCTGCTGGAGCGGGCCCAGCAGCGCATCGGCGCGCCAGGCGCTTCACCTCTGCTGCCGCCCGAACTGGAAAAGCCCACCCTTGAAGTCTGGGAGGCCAAGGCCCAGGCGGCCCGCACGCCGCAGGACCGCTTCACGGCACTGTTCTTCCTCAACCGCCTGAGAAGCCCCAAGGCCCTGGACACCCTCGATGGCCTGGGCCCCTCCGATGCCGCCGCCTGGCCCCGCCACCTGCACCTGGAAGCGGCCATCGCCTCGGCCCGGCTGAACGGCGCCGTGGTTTCGCCTGGCCTCCAGGCCTTCCTCGACGCCCTGCACAAGGCGGGCAAGGTGGAGCCCGTGCGGGCCCAGGCCGCCCGGCTGCGCCTGGTCATGGCGGGCAAGGAGAAGGAGCTGCTGCCCCCGGTGAAGGCCACGCCGGGCAGCCTGATCGCCCTGCTGGATGCCTGGAACCGCGCCCCGTGGGCGCAGCGGCGGGAACTGGCCCTGAGCGCCTTCAAGACCCTCAGCCCCGAATCGCCCATCTGGCCCAGGCTGGGCGTGCAGCGGCCCACGCAGGCTGCGCTGGACCAGGCCTGCGTCGGCATCCTTTCCCGCCTGTCCGAAGGGGTGCCGAACCCCGCCCCGGCGGAAGCCTTCCAGGCCCAGGGCGCCCCCTGGGCCTGCGCCGCCAGCCCCCTGGCCACCTGGTACGGCTACCAGGCCCTGGCGAAGCTGGAGACGTCCCTGCCCTCCATCCAAAAGGCCCTGGCGCAGGAGCCGCCCATGGGCGCCACGACGCCGCTCATGCTGGGCACCCTGCTCCCCGCCCTGAGGAAGCAGAGCCCCGCCCAGGCGGACCGGGTGCGCGACAGCCTCCTGGCGGGCAGGGATCCCCTGGGCCGGGCGGCCGCCATCGAGGACCTTCCGGCGGCCCCTGCGGATCTGGCCGCGCTCACCCAGCGGACCTGGGCGGACGGACAGTTCGAATCCCAGCAGACCCTCATCCAGAGCTACGGCCGCTGGAAGATGGCGCCGGAAGAACAAAAAAACCAGCTGCGCCCCTGGCTACAGCATCCCGACTGGACCTGCCGCTGGGAGGCCTACCAGGCCCTGGCGAAGCTGGATCCCGCCACAGCCTGGCCCGCCGCGCCGAAGCCCACCAGCACCCACGAGGCCATTCTGAAAGAAGCCGCCCGCCTGGCTGAGCGCGGCCGCCCCGTGCGGCTCCGCATCACCTTCTCCGGGAAACGCAGCGTCACGCTCCGCCTCGATCCCGCGGTGGCCCCCATGAACATCGCCAACCTGGTGCTGCTGGCACGGGCCGGGTATTTCAACGGGCGGCTGGTCCCCCGGGTGGTGCCGGACTTCGTGGTGCAGATGGGCTCGCCCTTCGACACCATGGACGGAGGCCCCGGCTACAACGTGCGCTGCGAGGACAGCCTCGCCTGGTACGGACCCGGCAGCGTGGGCATGGCCCTTTCCGGCAAGGACACCGGGGGCAGCCAGTTCTTCATCACCACCAACGGCACGCCCCATCTCACGGGCAAGTACACCCGCCTGGGCGAGGTGGAACACCCCGACCAGGCCCTGCCTCTGCTCGATGACCTGGAGCTGGGCGCGCGCATCCTCGCCGTCGAAGCGCTGGAACCGTGAACGGGCGGGACCGGCCGCTCCTTTTTCGCGTCCATTCGCGTTTTTCGCGGCTGTCCTTCCTGCTTCTGTCCGCGGGTTCCGGAGCCTTCGCCCAGGCGCCCATGCTTCAGGATGGGACCTCGGCCCTGCGGCAGGCCCGGCTGGATTGGGCCCAAGGCCAACCTCCCCTGGAGCCCTCGCCCCTGCCTTCCTTCGAGGTGGGCTGGGGCGGCGCGGGCGCGGACGGGATCTACACGCCGCTGCCACAGGGGGAGGGCCTGGGATCCGCCCTCCAGGGCTGGGGCCTGGGCCTCCAGGGCCGTTACGTGCATGGTGGCTGGTCCGTTTCCGTCACCCTGCTGGGCCTGCGGGACCATGCCTCCACCCGCGGCCTCCTGCATCGCGCGGCCCTGGCCTACCAAGGGGAGTCCGGCTGGCGCCTGGCCCTGGAGCAGACCCCCTTCGATTGGGGCGGCGGGCTCCTGGGCGGCGGATTGCTGGATGGCTCGTCCCGGTCCTTTCCGCGGCTCAGCCTGAGCACGCCCGAGACCGGAATCCTCGGCGTCCGATGGCGCGTGGAAACCTTCGCGGGCCGCCTGGAAACCACCCCGGCCGTTCCCGAATGGATCTCCGACCGCCAGGCGCGCCTGGCCGCCCGCGCGGCCGGGCAGGACCCGGGCCGTCCGCGCCTGGATGGCGCCCTTCTGCGCGGACGCCTCGGCGACTGGGCCGAGCTCGGGTTGGGCGCCCTGAGCCTGGGCGGGCCGGGCGGGCCATCCAGGCGCTCCCAGTCCCTGGTGGAAGCCAAGATCCGGATTCCCGCTCTGGCCCGGGCCCTGGGAGCCCAGGGCGCCTCGCTCCAGGTGAGCCGCAGCGCCGCCGCCGAAGGTTCCGCCCTGGCCTGGACTCCGGCCCGGAACCTGGCGAACCTGCTGATCGTCTGGGACGGCTGGGATCTCGGCGCAGAGTATGCGGCGGCCGCGCCGGCCCCGGCCGGCCCTTCCCCTGAAGCCAGGCTCCTCGCCGGCTTCTCCAGCCATGGTGATCCCCTGGGCGACGGCTACTGGCGGCAGTGGACCACCCGGTCCCTCGCCCTGGGGATGCCCCTTTTCCTGGAAGGCCAGGGCCGCATCCGGCTGACGCGGGCCACTGCCCCCCCGGAGGACCGGCCCGGCGGCTCCGCCGCCTGGTTTCTCCAGGCCGAGGCCCAGTGGCGCACGTCCACCGGGCGCCTGGGGGCATCCCTGGCCTCGCTGCGCCAGGAGCCCGGCGCCCAAGGCCCCCATTGGGGCTGGAGCTTCAGCGTCTTCCAGTCGTTCCGGGTGTTCTGAACTGATCGCCCCGGCTGCGCTATCCTGGTGACTACCGCTCGAGGTCCGAATGGCGCTGTCCCGCGATCAACTTGTCCGCCGTGCCGCGCAGGAACTGCGCGACGGCTACTACGTGAACCTCGGCATCGGCATTCCCACCATGGTGGCCAACGTCATCCCCGAGGGCATGGAGGTGATCCTGCAGAGCGAGAACGGGCTGCTGGGCATCGGCCCCTTCCCCACGCCCGAAGAGGTGGATGCCGATCTCATCAACGCGGGCAAGCAGACCGTCACCAGCGCTCCCGGCGCCAGCTTCTTCAGCAGCGCGGACAGCTTCGGCATGATCCGCGGCGGCAAGATCGACCTCAGCATCCTCGGCGCCATGCAGGTGGACATGGAGGGCAACCTGGCCAACTGGATGATCCCCGGCAAGATGGTCAAGGGCATGGGCGGCGCCATGGATCTCGTCGCCGCCGCCAAGCGCGTGGTGGTGGTGATGGAACACACCAACAAGAACGGCGAGTTCAAGATCCTCCGCAAGTGCAACCTGCCCCTTACGGGCCAGCGCTGCGTGCACCGCATCATCACGGATCTGGCTGTCATCGACGTGGTGCCCGGCCGCGAGGGCCTGCGCCTGGTGGAAGTGGCCCCCGGGGTCACCCGCGAGGAAGTGCAGGCGAAGACCGAACCCCCGCTGGTCATGGACCAGGCCACGGTGATGACCGGCATCTGAAGGCCTGACCATGCTTCGATCCCTCTCCCTCGCCACCCTCGCCCTGACCTTCGCCTGCAGCGCCCCGGAAACCACCTGGCCTCCCACGCCCGGCGCGCCATCCCCAGCGCCCGAGGCCGCCAAGCGGGCCGAAGCCTTCGTCCCTGTCCTGAATCTGCGCCCCAGGGGCATCAGCCTGTCCGCGGGCGCCACCCAAGTCTTCCAGGCGGAAATCAACTACCCCGAAGGCATGCGCTACCTGAGACAGCCCGTGAAATGGGAAGTCGTGGAGGCAGGCGGAGGCACCGTCAGCGGCGGCGGTCTCTACACCGCGCCGGCAGCGGCTGGCGTCTACCACGTGAAGGTCACCCGCGAGGATTTCCCAGAAGTCACCGCCACGGCGACCGTCACGGTGAAGTGATGGATCCATACGGCGTCTTGCGCCCCCTGATCTTCCGCCTGGACCCCGAAACCGCGCACAACCTGGCCTTCTGGATGGGAGCCCGCGCCTGTTCCTGGCCCTGGCTCCCCAAACCCGCCCCGCCGGCCGCCCTCCAGTGCCAAGCCTTCGGCCTCTCTTTCCCCACGCCCCTGGGTCTCGCGGCGGGCCTGGACAAGGGCGCCACCCTGCTGCCCCTTTGGAAGTCCCTGGGATTCGGCCACGTGGAAGTCGGCACGGTCACGCCGCGGCCCCAGCCCGGCAATCCCAAGCCCCGGATCTTCCGCTTTCCTGAAGCGGCGTTGATCCTCAACCGCATGGGCTTCAACAGCGAGGGCGCGGAAGTGGTGGCCAAGCGGCTGCGTCGCCGCCCCGCGGGCCTCGTGGTGGGCGGCAACCTGGGCAAGAACAAGGAGACGCCGGAGGCGGAGGCTCTCAACGACTACCGGGCCGCCTACCGCCTCATCGCCCCCCAGGTGGACTACGTCGCCCTGAACGTGAGCAGTCCGAACACGCCGGGGCTGAGGAACCTTCAGGCCCCCGAGGCCCTGAAGCCCCTGCTCGCCGGCATGCTCGACCTGCGCAAGGAGATGGGCCTGGAGCGCCAGCCTCTGCTGCTGAAGCTGGCGCCGGATCTGGCGCCGGAGGACCTGGACGCCATCGTGGAGGTGGCCGCGGCTTCAGGCATCTCCGGCCTCATCGCCACCAACACCACGCTGGATCGCGGCGTGGTGCCGGAACCCCTGCGGCCCCTGGTGGAAAGCAAGGGCCCGGGCGGCCTGAGCGGCGCCCCCCTCAAAGCCAAGGCCCGGCAAGTCCGCCAGCGCATCCTCGCGGCGCTGGCAGGACGGCTGCCCCTGGTGGCCTGCGGAGGCCTGGGGTCCGCGGCGGAGGTGGGGGACGCCCTGGACGATGGCGCGGCCCTGGCGCAGGTCTACAGTGCTTTGATCTTCGAAGGGCCCAGCCTGGTGGGGCGCATCCACCGCGGCCTCGCGGAACGCCAGAGGCCATGTTGAATCCATCCCGCCAGACCCGGTCCCCTGCCTCGACCACCACGCGCCATGCGGTCCTCGCCTCCACCGCCGGACTGGCCCTCCTGACCGGCCTGCTGGCCCACCTCGTCCTGGGGGGCCTGGCCCAGGCCCGGCTGATCCAGTTCGGGCTGGTGGCGATCACCCTGGCGGCCCTGGCCGCTTCCGCGGCCCGGGCGAAGCAGCAGGACCCCGAAGCCCCGGGCTGGATCCTCCTGGGCTGCGCCCTGCTCATCAATGTCCTCATGCAGGCCATGTGGATCCCCGGGTTCTACGGCCTCTCCGTTCCGGGCTATCTGACGCGGCTGACCATCCTGCTCCAAGTGTTGGGCCCATGCCTCCTCGCGGGGACGCTGCTGAGCTGGGATCTGGCCCCCTCCACCCGGTTCGCCCGCGTCCGGCACGGCCTGGATGGCCTGCTCTTCGCCCTGGCCGCCTTCTTCATCCTGTGGGGCCTGGTGCTGGGTCCCGCCTTCCTCAGCGACCGCTTCCCCCTCCTGGACCGCTGCGTCTGGCTGGGGACCTTCCTGGTCTACGACCTGCTGCTGGGCCTGGTGGTCTTCTTCGTCCTTCCGGAGCCGGGCCGCCTGCGAGGGCCCGTGGGCTGGCTGGCGGCGGCCTTCCTGCTGGCGAGCCTGCATAATTTCAAGTGGCTCCTGGATGTCCTTTCCGGAAACCCCGTCTTCCACTTCCCCGCCGGCGCCCTCATCTACGCCATCCCCCTGGCCTACCTCGGCGCGGCCCTTTCGCCCCGGCCCGTGCGGTCCCAGACCAGAACCGAAGCCCCCGTCCGGATCATCCACCTGCTGCCCTACGTGCCGGTCCTGGGAGCCGCAGTGCTCGCGGGGTGGCTGCTGGCCACCGGAGCCATGCCCGGGCACCGCGTCATCCTGATCTGGCTGGCCCTGAGCCTCGTCCTGGTGCTGCTGCTGCGGCAGTACCTGGCCCTGCGGGATTTCGCCGCCCTGTCCCAGCACCTCGAATCCCGGGTGGCGGAGCGCACCCAGGCTCTGGAGAGGGTGCAGGCCATCCTGCTGCGCACCGAGCGCATCAATGCGATGGCCACCATGGGCGCGGGCCTGGCCCACGACATGAACAATGTGCTGAATGCCATCCAGAACCGCGCCGAGCTGGTGGTCATGGATCTCGACGAAGGCCGGCTGCCCAACCGGGAGGACATGGTCCGCGTCCAGGAGGCCACCCAGCACGCGGCGAAGTTGAGCGGCCGGCTCATGGCCATGGGCCGCCAGGACGCCGAAACGCCCCAGGCCATGGATCTGACGGCGGAACTGCATTCGATCCAACCGCTGCTGCAGGTGCTGCTGCCGCGAAACCAGAAGCTGCGCCTGGCCAGCACCGGCGAGCCCATGCCCTTCCGCGGCACCCGGGGCCTGCTGGAACAGACCCTCGTGAACCTGGTGAGCAATGCCCGGGACGCCATGCCCGATGGAGGCACCATCACCCTGCGCGCCCGGGGAGCCCAGCCTCACGAGGCGGAAACCGGCCCCTTGCTCGAAGTGGAGGATACCGGCCTGGGCATTCCCGAGGACATGCAAGCCCAGGTGTTCCAGCCCTTCTTCACCACCAAGGCCTCTGGCTCGGGCACGGGCCTGGGCCTGGTGTGCGTGAAGAGCCTGCTGGAACAGGCCGGAGGCTCCATCCGCTTCGTGTCGGTGCCCCACCAGGGAACCACCTTCCAGATCCGCCTGCCCGGCCTTTCCTGAACGCCGCTTCGGACGGAATCCCGCCGGCGTTACACTGGTGGACCGAGGTATCGATGTTGTCACTCCATTCGAGGATCCGCGACCCCCGCCTGCTCCCCCTGGCGGACAAGGTGCTGCGCGGGGAACGCCTGAGCGCCGAGGACGGCCTGCTGCTCTACGCCACGCCGGATCTCAACGGCGTGGGCGCCATGGCCCACCATGTGCGCCTGCAGAAGCATGGCCGCGCGGCCTACTACGTGGTGAGCCGCCGCCTCTCCTACACCAACGTCTGCTACACCCACTGCCAGTTCTGCGCCTTCCAGGCCAAGCCCGGCGATCCCCGGGCCTACGCCCTTTCCGCCGAGGACATCATCCGCGAGCTGGAGCAGCCCGAGAACGCCGGCGTGCGCGAACTGCACATGACCTCGGGCCACAATCCGAAACTGAAGATCGACTATTTCGAGGATCTGTTCGGCAGGATCAAGGCCCGCTTCCCCGGCATCCATCTCAAGGTCTTCACCATGATCGAGATGGACTACTACGCCCGCATTTCGGGCCTGAGCACGGACGCCTTCCTGGACCGCTGCATGGCCGCTGGCCTGGAAAGCTGTCCCGGCGGCGGCGCGGAAATCTTCGATGAGGAGATCCGCGAGAAGATCTGCATCGGCAAGAAGGACGCCCAGGTCTGGCTGGATACGGCCGCCATCTGCCACCGCAAGGGCCTTCCCACCAACTGCACCATGCTCTACGGCCACATCGAAGAGCCCAAGCACCGCGTCGACCACCTGCTGCGTCTGCGCAAGCTACAGGACGAGTCCCTGGCCGCGGGCTACACGGGCTTCCTGGCTTACATCCCCCTGGCCTACCAGAACGAGGACAACGAGCTGAGCGCCACGCACGTGATCCACGAGACCACGGGCACGCAGGATCTGCGCGAGATCGCCGTGGCCCGCCTGCTGCTCGACAACATCCCGCACATCAAGGCCTACTGGGTGATGATCTCGCCGGGACTGGCCCAGGCCGGCCTCAGCTACGGCGCCGACGACCTGGACGGCACCGTCATCGCCGAAGAAATCGCCCACCTGGCCGGCGCGAAAAGCCCCCAGGGCCTGCAGCAGAATGAGCTCGTGCGCCTCATCCGCGAAGCCGGCTTCGAGGCCCTGGAGCGGGACAACCTCTACAACGTCTACGCTACGGCCTAAAAAGATCCACCACGAAGGCACCTGGATGCGAAGTCAAAAACGAAGAAACGCTTTTCTTCGTGTCTTGGGGCCTTCGTGGTGATCCGTTCGTCTTTGTCTTTTTCAATCGACCTTGCGCTTCGCGTAGGCCTTCGCAGGATCCAGCGGGAAGGCGTAGGGGCTGCTCCAGAGGCGGTCGTGGATGCGGACGGCCTGGGTCGCCAGAGGCGAGTCACGGAAGATCAGTTCGATGTTCCGGGAACCGCTGAAGTAGCTCTCCTCCCAGTTGCTGGTGCCCAGGGCCAGGTGCGTGCCGTCCACCACCAGGTACTTGCTGTGGACGGTGCGGGAGAAGGGAATGTGGCCCTCCTTGGCTTCGGGGATGGAGACCACCTTCACTTCGAGGTTCGGGATCAGGCCGAGGGCTTTCAGGTGAGGCAGGGCCCGTCCCCCGAGCACCCAGTCCGACACCATGAGCCGCACCTTCACGCCCCGCACCGCCGCCGCCCGGAGGGCGTTGTCCAGCACGGGCCAGAAGCGGTCCTGGCCCAAGATGGGCGAGTAGGTCAGCAGCTGCACGCGGACGCTCTCCCGCGACTGGTCGATCAGATCCACCAGCGCGTCGATGGAGGGCCGGATGTCCTTCGGCGTCAGGAAAGGCGGGCTGGCCGCCAGTTCCACCTGGGAACGCGCGGACATGCCCGGCGCCTCCGGAAACCGGGGCAGTTTCCCGTCTCCGGCGAAGGCCCAGTCGATGGCGAAGAGCCGTTCGAGCCGCGAGGTGATGACCGGTTCGGCCGTGCGCACGCCCAGCTCGTGGATGTGCTCCAGGGCGCGCCAGTCGAAGTTCTGGCTGCCCACATAGGCCTCTTTCCCGTCCACCACGAAGTACTTCGCGTGAAGGATGCCCTTGGAGACGCCCGCCAGATCGAAGCTCCGCACCTCGGCGCCGGGGATCCGCCGGATCCGCGCCACCGAGGCCGTGTCCTGATCCAGCATCTTGGACGACAGCAGGAAGCGGATCTTCACGCCCCGGGCTCCGGCCCTTTCCAGTTCCGCCAGAACCGGTTCCAGGGCGCTGCCGGGCCGATTGGTCACGTAGAATTCCGCCGCGTCGATGCTGGCGGCGGCCTTGCGGACCATGTCCACCCACACGTCCTTGGCGAAGGGCAGCGCCGGATCCGCCAGGCCCGTCTCGGCGGGAACGGACTGGACCAGCTCGCTGGCTGGCCGCGTGGCCGCAGGCTGGGCCACCAGGGGCCCCCACAGCAGCGCAGCGCCCAGAAGGCGGGGAAGGATGGAACGGCTGGTCATGGCTTCACTCCACCGCAGAGCATACTCCGTTGACGCGGGGCCTCCGCCCCTGTTGATCTGAAGCCATGGACACGAAAGCCGAGTTCCGCGCTCACCTGAAGGCCCGCCGGGACGCGATTCCCGCGGAATCCCGCGCGGCCTGGTCCCAGGCCGTCTGCGGCCACGTCACAGAGGTTTTACGGCGCCGCCGCATCACTCGCATCGGCGCCTTCTGGCCCTACGGCTCGGAGATCGACCTCCGGCCCGCCGTGGCCGCCCACCCGGAGGCCCTGTGGTTTTTCCCGCGGGTGGCCTCCACCCAGCCCCCCCGCCTGGCCTGGGGCACCGAACCCCTGGAGAAAGGACAGTGGGGGCTCCAGGAACCGGTCCTGGCCCAGCACTTCCTGCCACCTGTCCAGCTGCTGCTGGTGCCGGGCCTGGCCTTCGACGCGAACGGCTACCGCATCGGCTACGGCCGCGGCTTCTACGACGCCCTCCTGGCCCAGCTGCCGGAGGATGTGCTCACCGTAGGCGTGGGCTTCGAGACCCAAATGGACCTGCCCGTTCCCGTGGACCCCCACGATCTGCCCGTGAACGCCCTGCTCAGCGAAATCGGCTTCCGGGCGATTTAGCCCAGCTTCAGAATGCTCGATCCGTCCGCGTAGCCTTCGGTGGGGGTTTCCCGCATCTTCTGGAGCACCTGCACCAGGGCCCGGATGCGGTCCACCATCTCGCCGATCTTGCCCAGCTTTACTTCCTCGGGGTATTTCCGCTGCAGCATCTCCACCTGCATGGAGATGATGGCCAGCGGGTTGTTGATCTCGTGCTTGAGGGTGCCCGCCATCTGCCGGAAGGAGTCCAGGCGCTCCGCCGCCAGGGCCCGTTGCTGAAGCTCGGTATGCCCCCGCAGGACCTGGAGGCGGTGGTGGAGGGCCTCCCAGCGGAACCCTTCGGCCAGCCAATCCGTGGCGCCGGCCTCGATGAGCTTGGGAGTCTCATCTTCGTTGCACCGCACCACCAGGATGGGCGTGGTGGCGAAGGAGGGGTGATGGCGGTAGGCGCGGATGCAGCCTTCCAGATCCCGGGCGCCCCGGGCGTCGATGACCAGGAACCGGAATTTGGGCAGGGGCGGCGGGGGCGGCTCCTGCTCCAGAGGATTCAGCCAAAGGTTGCCGGCCTCCGCCACGGTCTGGAAAAGGCCCAGCAGGTTCAGCTCCTCGCTCACCAGGCCCAGCAGCGGCCGGGCGGGCTCCTCGGGCATGGCGTCCGGGCCCTCGGGCAGCAGCAGGTCCAGGGCCTGGTCGGCCCAGCGCCAGCGCACCCCGGCGTCCTGCAGCACCCGCTGAGTCCAGGCATCGGGGATGGGGCCGTGGAGACCGCTGGGCAGGCTCATGCGGAGAACCTGGAAACCCCGCTCCTGGTCCCACCGGCCCGTGGCGACGGCTCCGTCGACCAGTTGCATGAGCATGGGCTCCACCAGGCCCGCGAGGGCCGCCACGAGGGGCCCCCCTGCCATCCACACGGAGGCGGCGGGCGCTTCGGCGATCTCGATCCGGGCCTTCCGCAGGCGCAGCAGGGAGTCCCACCGGCGGACCAGATCCTCCTGCAGCGAAGCCATGGGCAGGGGATGTCCTGTCACGGGGGCCGCATTCGGGCCCTCATCGCGGCTCCCGTGCTCCAGCAGGGCCAGGACCTGTTCCAGCTGACTGCGGATGGCCTCCCCGGCAGTGTCGGGAAGCTGCTCGGCCCAGCTGCTGACGCGGCGGAGGTGGGTGGCCATGGCCGCGAGGAGTTCGCCGTGCCGGTCGGCCTCGCGCTGGGATTCCGTGCGCAGCCTCAGCAGCTCGCCCTGCTGCTCGGCCTGGCTCAGGGCCCGGCGGTTCAGCATGGCTTGCCTCAGGGCCATGGAGCCAAGCCGCACGAAGGCCTGGAGGATGGCCAGATCGAAGCGGCTGAAGGGTCGCCCTTCGGCCTCCCGGTCCAGGTAGAGCGCGCCGTGGATTTCCCCCTCGTCCACGATGGGGGCGCATAGCAGCGACCCCCGGTGGAGTTCCACCAGGCTGAGGCCGCCGAAACGGGGATCCGCCAGGGGCTGGTTGGACAGCACCGCCGTAAGCTCCGCCGCCACGTAATCCAGCACGGACCGCGACAGGCCGATGCCTTCCTGCACATTGCCCACCCGGTGGGCGGTGCGCCAGCTGCCGTCCTTCTGCTTCAGCACCAGGAATCCGCGGTCGCTGCTGAGGAGGCGCAGGGATTCGTCCAGAAGCCCCTTCACCATGGCGTCGGGGTCCACCTGGGCCAGCAGCTTTTCCGTGGAGCGCTGCATGAGCTCGATGCCCCGGATGAGGACCATGGCCTGGGCCGGTTCGGGGCGCACCTCGTGGAAGAGGTCGCCCACCCGCTCGGCGAAGGTGGTGCCGTCCAGGCCCGGGAAGCCTTCCGTGAAGGTCAGGCGCCAGTCGCCCATCCCCAGCACGTCGCCGTCCTGCAGAGCATTGCCCTGGTTCCCCAGGAGGGGCGCGCCGTTGAGGAAGGTGCCGTTGGCGGATTCCAGGTCCCGCACCCACCAGATGGCCCCGATGCGGTCGATGGCCGCATGCACCCGCGACAGGCGCGCCTCGCTGGGCCGGGCCACGGCGCAGGCCATGGGATCACGCCCGATCTGACATGCCTTGTGAATGGCATGCCACATCAACTGATTCCCCTCCGGCCAGGACAGGTAGGGCATCGAACCTCCACCCGACCTTTCGGATTGGGCCGGGGCCAACCTGAATTAAGCGTTCAGCGGATACCGCGTGTCGTGAGTGCGGCTGGGGCGGAAGAAAAGCATGGTGTGGCCGATGGTCCAAACATGCTGAAGACCCGGCACCGCGGCGCAAAGGGCCTTCGCCGCCGAGTCTTCATCCTCGAAGCTGTTGGGATTGATTTTGACCTTCACGAGCTCAAGACTGTCCACCATCACGTCCAATTCCGCGGCCTGGGCCGGAGTCACACCGCCCTTTCCCACATGCATGACGGGTTTGAGCTTGTGGGCCTGGGCCTTGAGGAACTGGCGCTGTCGAGAGGTGAGCATCGGGACTCCGGCCAATCAGTCTATCTTGGATGGCGAGGTGCTCCCATGCGATGGCCCATGCTCCGTCCTTTCATGCTTTCCCTGGCCTCCCTGGCCTGCCTGGCGGCTCCGCCGCGCACGCTGCGCGTGGACTACGGCCACACGGGCGACGCGGCGGCGGAGCGCTTCGGCATCGACCGCGTGGTGCTCGAGCCCCTGCCCTGGCCCGGCGACCTCGCCAAGGCCGTGGACCACAGCAACCTCGGGAAGTACTGCTTCGAGGTGACGGACAAGGCCACGGGCAAGCTGCTCTATTCCCGCGGCTTCGCCAGCATCTACGGCGAATGGGAAACCACGGACGAGGCCAAGAGCCTGAGCCGCAGCTTCCATGAATCCCTGCGCTTTCCGCGGCCCGAGGCGCCAGTGCGCATCCAGGTGAAGAAGCGCGATGCCCAGAACGCCTTCAGGACCTGCTGGACCTTTGAGCTCGACCCCAAGGATCCCCTCATCGAGCAGGCGCCGGCCCCTGAGGCGGGCGGCCTCATCGCCCTGCAGAAGAGCGGCGACCCCGCGGACAAGGTGGACTTCCTCATCCTGGGCGACGGTTACACGGCCGCGGAACGCGGGAAGTTCGAGCAGCAGGCCCGCAAGGTCATGGAGCTGCTCTTCCAGCAGACCCCCTTCAAGGAGCATCGCAAGGGTTTCAACGTGTGGGCCCTCTGCCCGCCCTCGAAGGAGAGCGGCATCTCGAGGCCTTCCACGGGCACGCACAAGCGCACGCCCCTGGGCACCACCTACGACGCCTTCGGCAGCGAGCGCTACGTCCTCACCTTCGATAACCGCGTCTGGCGCGACATCGCCGCCCAGGCGCCCTATGAGTTCGTGGAGATCCTCACCAACTCCGAAACCTACGGCGGCGGCGGCATCCACAACCTCTACAGCACGGCCTCGGCCGGCAACAGCACCATCGGCTACCTCTTCGTCCACGAATTCGGCCACCATTTCGCGGGCCTGGCGGACGAGTACTACACGTCGGACGTGGCCGTCACCAACGACGCCGCCCGGCCCGAACCTTGGGAACCCAACGTCACCGTGGATCCCAAGCATCCCAAGTGGGGCAGCCTGCTGAGCCCCGGCGTGCCCCTTCCCACGCCCTGGAAGAAGGATGAATTCGAAGCCCACAGCCACGATTACCAGAAGGAGCGCCGCGCCATCCGCGCCAACAACCGGCCCGAATCCGAGATGGACGCCCTCTTCGCCAAAGAGAAGATCTACGAAATGAACCTGCTGGGCAAGGATGCCCACGCTGGGAAGGTGGGCGCCTTCGAGGGCGCGAACTACGAGGCCAAGGGCTACTTCCGCAGCCAGGAGGACTGCCTCATGTTCACCCGAGACGACGTGGGTTTCTGCGCCGCCTGCCGCGCCGCCATCGAGCGGGTGATCGGACAGTACTCGAAGTAGCGGCGGCCGCTACTTTTTGGGATCCGCCAGGGCCTTGGCCCGGAGGTCCCACAAGAACCCAGCATCCGCCCACCAGAGGGTGGTCATGCCGTTGCCGCCCCGGGTGCGTTCCTCCAGCACCTCGGCCAGGCGCAGCGGGTGGCCGTCCAGGCGGGGAAGAAGCCTGTCGCTGCCGAAAAACACCACCTTGCCGTCGGGGCTGAGGGTGATGGAGAACTCGTCCCGGGCCGGACTGTTCACCGCTGGTCCCAGGTGGACCGGCCCGGTCCATCCGCCGTCCTCCCTCCGGAAATAGGCGTAGTAGTCGGCTCCACCCAGGGAATCCGGCCGGCCCAGGAGCGGCACCAGGAGGAAGCGTTCATCGGGATCCACCCGGGGATTGGCCTGCTTGGGATCCTGGTTGAAGGGGAGCGGCAGTTTCTCCGCCCCGCCCCAGGCCCCATCCTTCCACCGGGAGCGCAGGATCCAGCCGCCCTGCCCCTCCTCCTTCAGGAAGTACAGCGTGCCCTCGCGCGTCGCCGAGGGATAGAAGGTGTTGCCTCCGCCGTTGACCGCCTCCGGCAGCCGGCGGGCCTCCGACCAGCCTCGGCCTTCCCGTTCCATGACCCAGATGCCGAAGGGGCCAGGCTTGTCGGCCTTGGGGTCCCCCGGCCGGTCCGAGGAGAAAAAGAAGCGCCGCCCATCGGGGCTGATGGCGGGCTCCAGGCAGCGCCACCGGGGATCCCGGGAGAAGGGAGCCACCTCAGGGGGCGTCCAGCGGCCGCCTTCCTGGTGGGTCTCCAGGATCAGGGCCTTGTGGAAACCCGGAAGGAAGAGGCCCACATAGATCTCCGAACCGTCGGGCATCAGCGCGATGTCGCGGGTGGGGAGGCCCGTATTCAGCAGCCCCTGGGCGAAAGGAACGGCTTCGCGGCCCGGAAGCCGCTGGCCCAAGTACGGCGCCTGGGCCGGCATGCCGGAGGCCAGGAGGAAGCTGAAGGCGAAACGGATCTTTCGCGAAGGCATGGAAGCTCCCGGCAGGTGATCCAGGGTGCCACTGGCGCCAATCCGCGGACATCCGGATTGGGGCGAGCCGTGCGGGTTCCGGGGTTAGGGTCTGTTTTCAAAGTGGGGTGTGGCCGCGCGGGGGGCGCCGCCCAAGGGAGGCAAGGAAAGTGACGAAGGCGATAGAGGTGCTATCGCCGAGGAACTTGACGCAGCATCGCGCCGGGCGCCGCCTCCCGCCCGGATCCGCCCTCTGCCCGGCGTTCCGCCGGGCAGGAGCAGGCCCCATGCGGGGCCTGCGATAGGGAGAGGGGGACGTCGCCCAGCCGCACCCCTGGCTGCGTTGGGAGCCTCGAACGATGTCCCGCATCGCCCTTCGGCCCCCGCCTTCCCATGGGCGCGGCTGGGCGGCGTCGCGGCTCGCATCCACTTTGAAAACAGACCCTAGAGACTCGGCCCCGTGGCCGCCACGCCGTTCACGTCCAGCAGCCGCTCGCGGCGGGCATGCTGGACGCGGTCGCGCAGTTCGGCCGCTTCTTCGAATTTCATCTGGGAGGCCAGCTCCTTCATGCGCTTTTCGAGCTTGGCCACTTCCTTCTCGAAGTGTTTGTCCTCCAGGTAGAGCAGCGGCTCCTCTGCGGCCTTCTCCTCCTTGGCGACGTTGATGAATTCCCGGGCCAGGGCCTCGCCCATGACATCGTCCAGGTTGCGCTTGACAGTCTCCGGCGTGATGCCGTGGGCTGCGTTGTGGGCCAGCTGCTTCTGGCGGCGTCGCTCGGTTTCGCCGATGGCCTGCTTCATGGAGCCCGTCATCACGTCCGCGTACAGGATGGCCTTGCCGCTGACGTTGCGGGCCGCGCGGCCGATGGTCTGGATGAGGCTGCGGGTGTTGCGGAGGAAGCCCTCCTTGTCGGCGTCGAGGATGGCCACCAGGCTCACCTCCGGCAGGTCCAGCCCCTCGCGGAGGAGGTTGATCCCCACGAGCACGTCGAAGACGCCCCGGCGCAGGTTCTTCAGCAGCTCCACCCGCTCCAGCGTGTCGATCTCGCTGTGGAGGTACTCGGCCTTGATGCCCAGCTCCTGGTAGTAGGCCGTGAGCTGCTCCGCCAGCTTCTTGGTGAGCACGGTCACCAGCACCCGCTCGTCCCGCGCCACCACCTTGCGGATCTCCTCCAGGAGATCGTCCACCTGGGTGCCCACGGGACGCACTTCCACGAGCGGATCCACCAGCCCCGTGGGCCGCACCACCTGCTCCACGAAGGCGCCGCCGCTCTGCTTCAGCTCGTAGTCGCCGGGGGTGGCGGAGACGTAGACGACCTGTTTGACCCGGCTCTCGAATTCTTCGAATTTGAGCGGACGGTTGTCGAGGGCGGAGGGAAGCCTGAACCCGTAATCCACCAAGGTCGTCTTGCGGGCCCGGTCGCCGTTGTACATGCCGTGAAGCTGGCCCGTGGCCACATGGCTCTCATCCATGAAGACGATGAAATCCTCCGGGAAGTAGTCCAGCAGGGTGTGGGGCGGCTGGCCGGGCTGGCGGCCGTCCAGGAAGCGGCTGTAGTTCTCGATGCCGCTGCAGTGGCCCATTTCCTTCATCATCTCCACGTCGTAGATGACCCGCTGATGCAGGCGCTGCAGCTCCACGATCTTGCCGTCCGCCCGCAGCTGGTTTTCCCGCGCATCCAGCTCTTCCTTGATGTCGCGGATGGCGGTCTTGAGCTTCTCTTCGGGGGTCACGTAGTGGGTCTTGGGCCAGATGGTGAGGTCGTTCAGTTTCTCGATGACCACGCCCCGCAGGGGATCCACCTTCGATAGCCGCTCCACCTCGTCGCCCCAGAGTTCGATGCGGTAGGCCACGTCCTCGTAGGCCGGGTAGACCTCCACCACGTCGCCGCGCACGCGGAAGATGCCGGGTTCGAAACTGAGGTGGTTGCGCTGGTACTGGATGGCCACGAGGTTGCGCAACAGCAGCGCGCGATCGATGCTCTGGCCCACCTTCAGCGTCACGGAAAGGTTCAGGTAGGAGGAGGGATCGCCCAGGCCGTAGATGCAGCTTACGGAGGCGATGACGATGGTGTCGCGGCGCTCCAGCAGGCACCGGGTGGCGCTGAGGCGCAGCTTCTCCAGTTCCTCGTTGACCTTGGCGTCCTTGTCGATGAAGAGATCCCGCTCGGGCACGTAGGCTTCGGGCTGGTAGTAGTCGTAGTAGCTGACGAAGTACTCGACGGCGTTCTCGGGGAAGAACTGCTTGAACTCGCTGAACAGCTGGGCGGCCAGGGTCTTGTTCGGCGCGAAGATGAGCGCCGGCCGCGCCGCCCGGGCGATGGTGCTGGCCATGGTGTAGGTTTTCCCCGAACCGGTGACGCCCAGCAGGGTCTGGCAGCGGTCGCCCCGCTCCAGGCCTTCCACCAGTTGGGCGATGGCCTCGGGCTGGTCCCCCGCGGGGGAGTAGGGCGCGACGAGCTTGAAGGGGATCACTTTGGACATGAAAGAAAGAAAACCACCAAGTCGGGCCCACGGGAAGGGTTGTTTTTCGCCTTTCCTTCGTGTTCGCTAGACGCAGTCCAGGGCGAGCACCTGCCCCTTCGCCGCCTTCCAGTCCGCCCAGGCCGCCCGCAATTCCTGGCGGCAGCGGCTCTGCTCGGATTTCCACTGATCCCGCAGGGCCTGCCAGGCCGATCCCCGGGCCTGTCCCTTGGCCGTCCATTCGGCCCGAAGGGCCTCCCAGGCCTCGCGGCGGGACTGGAAGGCCCCCAAGGCCTCCTCGATCCGAGCCTTGGCCAGGCCCAGGCGGTCCCGCAGCCCCTCCTGGAGGACCGGCGCCGTGGCCAGCACCGCGGTCAGCCGCTTGGCCTCCATGTCCAGCCGGGCGTGGTGGATCTGGGTTTCCGGCACACGCCTCAGGTCCCGGGCCAAGCCGGTCCAGGCGAAGAGGGTGATGAGCCACTTGCCCGGATCCCATTGGTACCACCTGGCCGAGTTGCGGTAGTCCCACTGCCACTTGTGGTGGAAATTGTGGTAACCCTCGCCGAAGGTGAGGGGGGCCAGGAGGGCGTTGTCCCGCGAGCTGTTCGCATCCGAATAGGGCTGGCTGCCCCAACGGTGGGCGGCGGAGTTGATGAGGAAGGTGCTGTGGTGGGTCACCACGATTCGCAGCAGGAGGCCAATGACTGCATGGCCCCAGATATTGCCCGTGGCGATTCCGACGTAGACCGGAATAAGGGCCACCGCCGCGCCGATCCAGAAGTGGTAGCGGTGCTGCCAGCGCACCAGGGGATCTTTCTGGAGATCCTCCACCGCCTCCAGGGGGCGCACCACGCCTTCCATCACCCAGACCCAGTGCGCGTACCAGAACCCCTTGGAGATGGCGTAGGGATCGCCTTTCGGATCATCCACGAAGCGGTGGTGCTGGCGGTGGTCGCTGGACCACCACAGGGCCGAGTTCTCGAAGGCAGCGGCGCCGAACACCAGGAAGGCCAGGCGCAGCTGCCAGGCGGCCCGGTAGGCCCGGTGGCTGAAGAGCCGGTGGTAGCCCACCGTGATAGAAAGGCCGATGAGCACGTACATCAGCCCGAACATCCCCGCCTCGCTCCAGCTCAGGCCCTGCCGCGCGAGCTTGAGGGGCACCAGGATGAGGGCGAGGACCAGGGTCCCCCACAGGAACAGGGTGTTGAGGAGGGAGCGCTGCGGTTGTTGGGCCATGGAAAAAGGGTACGCCCAGGGTCCAGCCGTGCGCCTCAATTCACTGTAAATTCTTGCTACCGCCGCCAACTCAGGCGGGCGCGGAGCCCCGTCTCCTCGAAGCGCATCTCCACCTTGGGCTCGCGGACGCCCTCCAGCAGCCCGAAATCCCGCGCGGGATCCCGCAGGGGCGTGGCGGGCCTGGTGGGACGGCCGTAGTCCTTGTGCTCCAGCCATCGGCCCGGGGCCAGGGCGTCCGCTGCCAGCAGGGGCGCCACCCCGAGAATCCGATGGCTTTCGGCCTGGGCGGCCTTCACGTCGCCACCCGGGTGAAGCCAGGGACCCAGCCAGGCCATGGCCGCGAAGGCGCTACGGGACTCCCCTTCCACTGCCGCCTGGAAGGCCGCGGGAAGGCCGCGGTCCAGGGCCTCCGGACGCAGCTGCAGGCTGGCCGCGTAGGCGCCGCCCTCATCTGTTCCCGTCAGGAGGCTGGCGGGCAGGCTGGCATCGTTGGACAGGAGCAGCCAGCGGTCCTCCACCCGGAACGTGAAGCGCATGCTGGCCAGGCGGAGGAATCCCAGCCTCAGCATCAGGCTGCCGTCCGGTTCGGCGCTCAGCAGGCCGTCCAGTTCGCCTCCCTGCCACAGGCTCGAAGGCAGCATGCGGGTGATGACGTCCCGCAGGGATTTCCGGGTGCCTTCCGGATCCTTCAGCTCCACGGCGATCACCACGGGGCGCGTGAAGATGCCCAGGGCCAGGGCGCCCATGCCCACCAGGCCGTTGCGCTGGTTGAAGGGATCGGATTCCAGGATGGTGGCGGGGCTGCCGTTGCCCGTGGCGAGGACGGGGGCGCCATCCGGAAAGGCTGCCACCACAACGCCCGTGCTGGCCTGCATAAGGCCTTGGGCCATCTCCGAGAAAGGGCGGGGCAGCGAGCTTTCTTCAGTGCGCAGACGCAGGCCCAGCTCCGCCACCATGGGTTGGCGCCAGCGCGGCCGGGGCAGCGGGCCTTCATGGGAGAGAAGGGCCCGCATGGGCAGGTAGATGCTGCTGTCCAGCAGGGGCAGCACGAAGGTTTCCAGTTCCTGCCGGCCGTCCGCCCTGGCATCCAGGCGGAAGGCGATGGGGTCGAAATAGCGGCTCCAGTAGCGGCTGTAGCCTTCCTTGAACGCCTCGTAGGCCGCCGCTTCCTCGGCGCTCGCCTCCTTCAGCGGGACCCTGGCCAGGGGCTGCAGCCGCTCCAGGGGGCCGAAGGCCGAGTGGCGGACCTGGCCAGTGGCGGTGAGCGTCAGGGGCCCCAGATCCACACCCTGGGGGATGTAGCCCCGGGCCTTCAGATCGGCCAGGTTCGAGGGTTCGCCCGGCGCGTCCAGGCGGCGCAGCAGGGCCGCCGCCGCCAGGACCTCCATGTCCGCGCGGGCCGCGGCCTGGCGGGCTTGCAGGATGCGCTGCCGGGGGCCCACCAGGGCGCGGATGAAGGCATCCGAAAGGTAGGCGAACACCTCGGTATCCGCATCGGGCGCGAGCTTCTCCAGCACCACGGCGAATTCGTCGGAGCGGCCCAGGCTGTTCCTTCCTCCGGCGGCGTGCAACGCCAGGGCCAGTTCCAGCTCCTGCTTGGAGGTGGACAGGAAGATGCGCGCGCCTTTCCGGGCGGCGAAGGCCTTCCCTCCCGCGGTCTTGTATCCGTGCACGGAGCCTTCGGGTATGAAGCTGGCGGCTTCGGGCTGGGCCAGGTCAGCCACCACGGTGGCCTCGGTGCCCGCCATGAAGGCCAGATCCGGAAAGAAGATGGCGGCTTCGCGGACCGCGCCGGACTCGATCAGCCGGCGGCCCCGGCCATCCCCCAGGCCCAGGTCTTCCAGTGTCCGGCTGATGATGCTCGTGTCCAGGCCGCCGCTGCCGGAGAAGCTGGAGACCCGCTGCAGGAAAGCCGCACCGGCTCCCTCCAGGGAAGCCAAAGCCGCCTTGGGCTTGGGTAGGTACAGCAGGGCGCGGTCCAGGGGCACACAGTCCGCCAGCGCCAGGCGCGCGGCGGACCGGGGCATCTCCGCCCAGGGGTGCGATGGCGTGGCGATGCCCGTCATCGAAGCGAGCGGAACCGGGCGTTCCGCGGCGGCCCTTTTTCCCCCGGGCGCCAAGGGGCGATCCAGCTGCAGGGTTTCATCCACGGCGGCCCGGCCGCCCAGGAGGGCCAGCAGCGAAGGGCCGCCCGGCTCTTCCCTCTGGCGCCGGCGGGGGCGGTCAGGCGCCTCGAAGCCATAGGCCGAGGCCGCCGCGCTTCGAAGGGGCAGGCGCAGCGGCGATGGCACGTCGGACCACAACTCCCAATCCTGGAGTCGCCGCGTGAGCCAAAGCTGCAGGGGCTTGGCGTCGCCCACGCGGCTGGGCATGGGAAAGCGCAGCTCCGCGGCCTTCACGCCGCGCTCATCCATCAAGTCGAGGCGGGCTTCAGAAGCCTGGCCGCGCCGCAGCGCGACCACCTGGAAGGGAATGGCCTCCCGCCGGTCCGCGGGATCCAGGGGCACCGCACGCAGAAGCTGAGGCGACACCAGACCCGTCTCTCCAGGGGCCGGCCGCAGGTAACCCCGGAGGAAGGCCTTGGGCAGCAGCACTTCGCCACTGACCACTTCGAGGCCGGTCTTCGCATGGAGGTGCCGCGCCGAGGGCGTCACCTGGTCCGGAAGCCCCGCAGCCATCAGTTGCAGGGGGATCGCAAGGGCCCACAGACGTACGATGCCGAAGGACATGGTGCCTCCTCTGCTTTCTCTATTGTTTTCCGGGGGCCTCTAGACCTTGCGCAGCACCAGGCAGCCGTTGGTCCCGCCGAAGCCGAAGCCGTTGTTCATGGCGTACTCGGCGTCGAAGGTTCCGGCCACGTTCGCCGTGACATCCAGGGCGCACTCTGGATCCTGGTTGTCCACGTTGATGGTGGGAGGGATCTTGCCAGTCTTGACGGCCAGAACCGCCACGATGGTCTCCAGGCCGCCGGCGGCGCCCAGAAGGTGGCCGTGCATGGACTTGGAGCTGCTCACCTTGATCTTCTTCGAGTGCTCGCCGAAGACCTTCTGGATGGCCAGGCATTCCAGCTTGTCGCCCACAGGCGTGGCCGTGCCGTGCATGTTCACGTAGCCGACCTCTTCGGGGGCGATTCCCGCGTCCTTCATGGCGGCGCGCATGACGCGCTGGCCGCCTTCGCCTTCGGGGGCGGGGCTGGTGATGTGGTTGGCGTCGCCGCTCATGCCGTAGCCCGCCACCTCGGCGTAGATCTTCGCGCCCCGGGCCACGGCCAGTTCGTATTCCTCGAGGATGACGATGCCGGCGCCTTCGCCCATCACGAAGCCGTCGCGATCCATGTCGAAGGGCCGGGAGGCGCGTTCAGGCTCGTCGTTGCGCGTGCTGAGGGCGCGCATGGCGGCGAAGCCGCCCACGCCCAGCTGGTTCACCACCGAATCGCTGCCTCCGGCCAGCATGCGGTCGGCGTAGCCGAAGGCGATGAGGCGGGCCGCGTCGCCGATGGCGTGGGCGCCCGTGGCGCAGGCGGTGGCCACGGCGCTGTTGGGCCCCTGGAGGCCGTACTTGATGCTGACCTGGCCGCTGGCCAGGTTCACGATGAGACTGGGGATGAAGAAGGGGCTGGTGCGGCGGGGGCCGCGGTAGCCGTTGGCCTCCTCCCAGATGGTGCTGAGGCCGCCGATGCCGCTGCCAATGTAGGTGCCGAATACCTCGCGCTCAGCCTTGGACAGCTCCACCTGGTCGAAGCCCGCGTCCACCCAAGCCTCGTGGGCCGCGCCCATCGCGTATTGGATGAAGATGTCCATCTTCTTCTGTTCCTTCTTGTCGATGAACAGATCCGGATTGAAGCCCTTCACCTGGCCCGCGATCTTGCAGGCGAAATCGGTGACATCGAAGCGGTCGATGGTGCCGATGCCGCTCTTGCCGGCCAGCAGGTTGTCCCAGGTCTCGGGCACGGTGAGGCCGCAGGGGTTGATGGTCCCCATGCCGGTGATGACGACGCGACGACGCTGCATGGTCCTGTTCATGGGTTCACCTCGGATGAGATCGGAAAACAAACGTGCCGCAGGGCCATGGGGGCGCTGCGGCACGTCACTGCGCGTAAAGATCAGGCCTTCGAGTGCTTCTCGATGTAGGCGATCGCGTCGCCGACGGTGCGGATCTTCTCCTGCTCGCTCTCAGGGATCTCAAGGCTGAAGGCCTCCTCGATCGCCATGATGATCTCGACGGTGTCGAGGCTGTCGGCACCGAGATCGTCGACGAAGTGGCTGGACTCGGAGATGGAATCTTCGGGCTTGGCCAGCTGCTCAGCAATGATCGCAATAACCTTCTTACGGACATCAGCCATCGGGGGCTCCTCCAAATCGAACCTGGAAACCCTAACACATCCCGCGCCGATTTTCCAAACCTCAGGTAAAGCGCCCCCCGCAAACCCGCAAGAACAGAGGGATTGCACCGTTCAAGCAGCTGTGGAGGATGGAGACATGCCCCGCCCGAAAACCATCGAGGAACCCGAGCACGGCTGGCCCCTGGGCTGGGGGGCCAGCCTGAGGGAATTCCGCACCCACCTGGCCGTGGAGCGAGGGCTGTCCGGCAACACTTCGGCCGGCTACCTGTCGGACCTGAACCACCTCGCCGCCTGGGCCTGCGGACAGGACATCTCCGCGGAGGACCTTGGCCGCGACCACCTGACGGCCTTCATCGTGTCGCAGCAGGCCGCGGGAAAAGCCCCGCGCAGCCTCGCCCGCATGAGCTCCAGCCTGCGTGCCTTCCTCGGCTTCCTCCGCATGGAGGGCGGCGGCGGCGCGGGCCCCGAAGCCGTCGTGAAGCCCCCGCGCCCGCCCCGCATCCTCCCGCGCACGCTGAGCGAGAGCCAGGTGGAAGCCCTGCTCAACGCGCCGGATACCGCGACGCCGCTTGGCGTGCGGGACCGCGCCTGGCTGGAGCTGATCTACGCATCGGGGCTGCGCGTCTCCGAGCTGGCGAACCTGCCTGCCCTATCGGTCTACCTGGACGAGGGCTTCCTCAAGGTCATGGGCAAGGGCAGCAAGGAGCGCCTCATCCCCTTTGGCACCGGAGCCGAGCGCTGGATCCGGGCCTGGCTGGCCCTGCGGCCCGGGTTCAAACCCGCCGGCGGGGAACTCTTCGTGGGGCAGCGCGGCGAGAGCCTCAGCCGCCAGCATCTTTGGCGCCTGCTGAAGGGCTATGCGCGGATGGCGGGGCTGCGGGCCGAGGCCATCAGCCCGCATGTGCTGCGCCACGCCTTCGCCACCCACTTGCTGGACCACGGCGCCGATCTGCGCGCCGTGCAGGCCATGCTGGGCCACGCCGACATCAGCACCACCCAGATCTACACCCACGTCCACCAGGCCCGGCTCCGGGCGCTCTACGACCAGATGCATCCCCGCTCCGGCCCCTGACCGCCGCAGCCGGATCCGGGACGTTCAACTGCGCGATGGACCATTCCCGCGTCTTTGGTGGATGATGGGCCAGGAGCCTCGAACCCATGGCCGTGACCAAAACCCCTCGCAAGAAGCCCGCATCCGCCGTCGCCGCGGAGGAGAAGCCCGCCAAAGCCAAAGCCGAGGCCAAGGCCAAGGCCGCGCCTGCCAAGAAGGCCGTCGAGACCATCGCGGCAAAACCCGCCGCTGAACCAGTCGCGGCCAAGATCAAGGGCGCCGCCAGAGGCAAGGGCGCCAAGACCGCGGTGGCCGTGCCTGAGCCCCTCGCGCCTCAGGCTCCCGAGCCTGGAATCCCCGCGCCGGGACCCGAGAAAAAGGCCGCCGCCGCGACCGCTGCCCCGGCCACCATTCCGGAACTGGCCCAGGCCATCCTTTCTGCCATCTGCGAAGGCCGGGCGGTGGAATTCCTCTTCGCCGACGCCGAGGCCAACGCGCCCCGCACCTTCGAGCCCCGCCACCTCACTTTCGACGCCCTGAGCCAGGCCTGGTACGTCTGGGGCTGGGACCGCCGCTACAACGCCGAGCGGCACCACCGCGTGGACCTGCTGGCCGAAGTCAATGCCGTGGAAGGCGCCGGCCGCGCCGCGCAGGGACCCTACGCGGAGGGCACTCCGGCGAACCTCATCGGCGGCTGGCTGGGCGGCGACCCGATCCACGTCAAGGCCACCCTGCTCAAACAGTGGGTGTTCGCGGTGAAGCAGGCTCCCCCTGCTTTCCCGAACTTCAAGATCGAAGAGCAGAGCGACGGCCAGGCCTTGGTGTCCTTCACGGCCACCGATCTCCGCGCCATCTCCCGCTGGGCGATGCAGTTCGGCGACGGGATCCAGGTGCTGGAACCGGCCCGCCTGGTGGACCGCATCAAGCAGGTGGGCGCGGTGTGGGCCGGGCGCGAGCGGCTGGGAAGCCCCGCCCCCGCTCCCAAGCCCGCCCCACGGCCCGAACCCGCCCCCGAGCCCCGCCGCCATGAATCCCGCCCTGCCCGCGAGCCCCGCGAGCATCGGGCCGAGCGAGGACCAGAGCGGGAACAGAGGCCCGAGCGGGAACGCGAAGAGGCCCCCAAGTCGAAGCCGGGCAAGATCGAGGTCATCCGTTTCGACCGGCTCTGAGCCTCAGGGTTCCAACCGCCAGCTGCGCCGGCCGGGCCAAAAGCCGTAGGGCTGGCCCAGCCGGTCGAAGGTCACGCCCTTCAGCCGCCGGTGCACCAAGGCCCGCTGCTGGAAATAGTTGATCGGAATGATGGGCTTGTCCCGAAAGATGATGTCCGAAATCTGCCGGTAGATCCGCTTCCGGGCCTCATGGTCCAGGGTGTGCCGGCCTTCGTCGAACAGGCGGTCGATCTCCGGGTTCAGGTAGCCGCTCAAGTTGGCCTTGGTGCTGAAGCCCTCCCGGGTGAACAGGGGGCTGTCGAGGTCGGGATCCAGGGACAGCGTCCAACCGAAGGCCCAGATGTCGCCCTCCTGGCGCTGGGCCTTCAACATGACCTCCGAGTAGGACAGATGGCGAAGTTCGATCTGCATGCCCACCTTGGCGGCCTGTAGCGCCATCTGGTGGCTCACGTTCTGCTTGCTGGGAGGGAAGAAGTCATACATCAGCAGCTTGAGCGGACGGCCCTTCGCGTCGTGCCTGAGGCCATCGGCGCCGAATTTCCAGCCCGCGGCTTCCAGCAGCGCCGCGGCCCGCTCCGGCTGGGGAAGGGAGCGCGGGGTGGGGTTGTAAGCCCAGGTTTCCGGCGGCCAGAAGCTGGTCGACAACCGGGCCGGAAAGAAACGGCGGACCGTGGCCTGCTCTTCCCAGGGCAGCAATTCGTAGATGGCTTGCCTGAGGGCGGCATCGCCCAGCGGACTGCGCTTTGAATCACAGTTGAGCACCAGGGCGTTGAATGTGGCCAGGGGCACGGACACGGCCTGCACCAGGCCCGCGCCCTGAGCGCCTTTGCGCACCAGGTAGTAGCGAAGCGAACCCACGCTGCTGTAGTGGAGCTGATCCCGCTGCATCAAGTCCAGCACCTTCACGTTGCCGAGCTGCATCATGAGGAATCCCGGGGCCTGACCAGGATGCACGCCCCGGTAATCCGCCCAGCGTTCCAGGCGCACTTGCGTCTCGCTGCCCTTGCCCACCACCCGATAGGGGCCGGAGCCCACCGGCGCGAAATTGATGGGGTCTTGGAGCGGCTTGGGCCCGACTTCATAGTGGCGGCGGGGAACTGGAATGAAGTTGTAGAGGTCCGAAAGCAGGGTGCCCTGGGGCCGCTTGAGGCTGATCCTGACCGTGAGGGAATCCTCGGCCTTCAAATCGTCGAAGCTGGTCACGCCCCCCACCGTATCGGCGACCTGGCGGACGCGGGGCAGCCGGAGGGCTTTCCAGGTGAAGACCAGATCCTCCGCTTCGATGGGAGTGCCGTCATGCCAGATCAAGCCGGGCCGCAGCTTCAGGACCACCTCCCGCCCGCCCCGGAGGACCTTCCATGATTCCAGGAGTTCGGGGACGTAGGTGCCGCTCGCGTCGACGGTGACCAGGCGGTCGAACAGCAAGTCCACCATCTCCACGTCCGTATCCTGGGACAGGAGCAGCGGGTTCAAGGTGGTCCATGCGTTCACGGCCACGCGAATCGTGTCCCCACCGGCCCAGAGACCAGAAAGCAGGACGGAGACCAGGACGAGAGGGCGCCAGCGCATCTTGGCCCCCTCATCGGTGCCCTATGGATCCGACGTGAATCCAAGCCCGGCCGGAGCCCGCGCCGGATGGCCTTCAATCCCCGAGCGTCCACCCTCTCCGCCCGGGCCAGAACCCGTAGCTCTGGCCCAGCTGGTCGAAGGCGACGCCATGCAGGCGCCGGTGGATCAGCACCCGCGTCTGCCGGTAGTTGATGGGGATGACCGGTTTGAACTGGTAGATGAGCTCCGCGATCTCCTGGTAGATCCGCTTGCGGGCCTCGGGATCCACGGTGTGGCGGCCCTCATCGAACTTCCGGTCGATCTCCGGATTCAAGAAGCCGCTCACGTTCGCTTTGGTCAGGAATCCTTCCCGCGTGAACAAAGGGCTATCCACATCCGGGTCCAAGGACAGCGTCCAGCCGAAGGCCCACAAATCGCCATCGTGTTGGGTGGCTTTCTCGAACACATCCCTCAACGAGCCGGGCCGCAGGTCGAGATGGATTCCGACCTGGGCGGCCAGGTCGACCATCCGGCGAGCTTGGCTGTCCTTGGGCGAAGGCGCCCCGTCGTGGACGACCAGACTGAGGCGCCGGCCTCTTGCATCCCGGCGGATGCCGTCAGGCCCCATCTTCCATCCCGCCGCTTCCAGAATGGCGGCCGCATTCGCCGCCTGGGGCAGCGGGCGGGGAGTGGCATTGTAGGCCCAGCTTTCGGGGGGCCAGAAGCTCGTGGCGAGGCGGCTGGGGAAGAACCGCCGCGCCCGGGCCAGCTGCTGCCACGGCACCAGCTCCGCGATCGCCTTGCGCACCGCCAGGTCCCCCAGCAAGCTGAGCCGGGAATCGCAATTGAGAAAGAACGCCTCGAAGGAAGCCAGAGGAAGCGACACCGCCTGGACCAGTCCCTTCCCCCGGGCTCCCTTCCGCACCAGGTAGTAGGTAAGCGGGTCCACGCCCGCATAGTGCAGCCGCTCCGCCTCGAAGGCGGGAAGATCGGCGGCGATGCCGTTTGCATCGATCTGCTCCACGGCGGCGGCGGATCCCGGGTGCACGCCGCGGTAGCCCTCCCACCGCTCCATGAGCACCCGGTGGCTGGTGGCCCTGCCGACCACCCGGTAAGGCCCCGATCCCACCGGCGCGAAATTCACGGCGGCCTCCCGGGGCCTGCTCCCCACCTGGTAATGGCGCCGGGGCACGGGAATGAAGGCGTAGAGATCCGCCATCAGGGTGCCCCGGGGGCGCTTGAGGCGGATCCGCACCGTCAAGGGCCCCTCGGCCGTCACACTGTCCATGCTGGGCACCCCCCCCGCCATGGAGGCCGTTTCCAGCACCAGGGGATGCTTCATGGCTTTCCAGGTGAAGACCAGATCCTCGGCGTCGATGGGGTATCCATCCTGCCAGACCAGGCCCGGCCGCAGTTTCAGCACCACTTCCCGGCCGTCCTTGAGGATGGTCCAGGATTCCAGCAGTTCGGGGATGAATTCCCCTTTGGCGTTGACCGTGACTAAGCGGTCGAAGAGAAGACCCACCGCCTCGGGGTCCGTATTCCGGGTCATGAGCAGCGGATTCAGCGTGGTCCATTCCTTGACGGCGAACCGGATCGTCTCCCCCGCCCAAAGGCCGGAGAACAAACTCAACGCCAAGAGGAGGGAGGGCCAGCGCATGATCCTCCCTTCATCGGTGTTTCCGGGCCATTCCTGATTCCCGGCTCAGTGGGGGCGCGGCGCGCCTTCCACCAGTTCCACCAGGGCCTCGGCCATGGACTGGCCTTGCTTGGGCGGGGTTTCCACCACGGCGCCCACCAGTTTCTGGGTTCCTCCGGGCCCGACCGCGAAGAGGAAGAAGGTGGGCACACGGTCCACCCCCTGGGAGAGGCAGCCCTTGGGCCAGGCCTTCGGGCTCAGGACCTTGTCCCGGTTGACGCCCAGGTAGTGGACCTCGATGAAGGGATTGGGCTCCGCCTCCAGGGCCAGCAAGGCCGGCAGCTCCCGGTGGGTGTCCGGGCACCAGGAACCGAACACCGCCACCAGGGTGAGGGGCCGCTGCACCGCCTTCCAGCGGGCCTTCAGATCTTCGCTGAGCTGCACCTTGGCCAGGTTGTCCCTGAAAACGGCCCCGTGGGCCAGGATGGCCTGGGCCGAGGTCTTGCCGAGCAGCGGGGCTCCCGCCTTGGCCGCCTGCGCCGCCAGCGCCGGATGTCCGAGTCCCAGGGTTCCCAGGGCCAGAAGCACAGCTTTCATGGGGCCTCCTGGCCCAACTCTAGCCTCAATCGCCCCCATGGCCCTAAACTTGACTCAATCGATCAAGAATACTAGCCTGGAACCCTGGAGCGTCTCTCGTGAAGATTTCCGCCCGCGGCAGGTACAGCATGCAGGCCCTGTTCGACCTGGCTCATCACAGCCACGGACAGCCGGTGCCCCTGCATGTGATCGCCGAGCGGCAAAAGCTCTCCCTGCCCTTCCTTGAGCAGATCTTCAACAAGCTGAAGAAGGCCGGCGTGGTGGCCAGCGTCCGGGGCCCCAAGGGGGGTTACATCCTCACCCGCCCCTGCAACCAGGTGAGCGTGGGCGAAGTGCTGCGCCTCACGGACAGCAGCTTCTACGCCGTGGCCAAGGAGGATCCCAAGGCCGCCAACAAGGCCCTCATGGCCGATGAGCGCATGAGCCGCCTGCTCTGGAACCGCCTGTCCGACCACATCTCGGCTTTCATGGAGAAGGTGACTTTCGCGGACCTGTGCTCCGAAACCGCCAGCAACAGCTGCCCTGACTGCACCTGCCCCGACTACGTAAAGGACGTGCAAGGCCAATTGATCCGCGGCGAGCGGAAGGCCTGCGGCGTCATTTGAGCAACCCCTGCGCCCTCCCCAGCCTGGCCCAGCCGCCCACGGAAGAGGATCTGAAGACCCTGCCTCGGCTGGAGCGCAAGATCGCGCGGCGCCTGGGCGAAGCCAATGCCCAGCACCGGCTCATCGGGGAAGGCGACCGCATCCTGGTGGCCGTGAGCGGCGGCAAGGATTCCTGGGCCCTGCTCGACGTCCTGGAGCGCCTGCGCCGCCGCGCGCCGGTGGCCTTCGCCGTGGAGGCCGCCACGGTGGATCCCGGCTTCCCCCAGTTCAACCCCGATCCCATCGCTGAGGTCTGCGAAAGCATGGGCGTGCCGCACCACCTCATCCCTGCCCCCATCGACAAGATGGTGCGCACCAAACCCGAAGAACTGCCCTGCATCATCTGCTCGCGGCTGCGGCGGGGCGTGCTCTACTCCTTCGCCAAGCAGCACGGCTTCACCAAGATCGCCCTGGGCCACCACCTGGACGACCTCATCGAGACCCTGCTCATCAACCTGTTCTTCGAAGGCCGCCTCAGCACCATGCCCCTGCGGCTGGTGAGCGATGACGGCGCCAACACGGTCATCCGCCCCCTGGGCACCTGCGAGGAAAAGGATCTGCAGCGCTACGCCTGGCTGCGGGGCTTTCCCATCGTGCCCTGCGGCTGCCCGCTCTGCGGCTGTTCCAGCCTGGAGAGCCGCCGCAAGCAGGTGAAGGAACTCGTCGCATCCATGGAAACCAGCATCCCCCGCCTGAAAGCCTCCATACTAGGGGCCATGGGTAACGTGAAACTGAGCCATCTGCTGGATCTCAGCCTCGGCGCCTCCGGGCTCGCCGCAGGCCCCGCTCCTACCCCTGAGGCGGCCATTCACCGATAGAGGAGTCCATGCGCGCAGTCCTGAGCTTGTCCCTGAGCCTGCTTTGCCTTCCCGCCCTCCTCGCCCAGACCCCCGACAAACCCACCGACAAGAAGGCGGAGGCGAAGGCCGAGACGAAGACCGAATCCAGGCCCGAGGAAAAGCCCACGGTGACCTCCCACACCCTCGCCATGGGTGGGAAAACCCTGAAGTACACCGTGACCGCGGGGCTCATGCCGCTGAAGAACACCACCGGCGAGAAGGAAGCCGATGTCTTCTACATGGCCTACACGCTGGATGGCGCCGAGGCCTCGAAGCGCCCCCTCATGTTCAGCTTCAACGGCGGCCCGGGATCCGCGAGCGTCTGGCTGCACCTGGGCGCCCTCGGCCCCCGGCGCGTGAAGATGGCCCAGGACGGCTTCATGCCCGCCCCGCCGTATCAGGTGGTGGACAACCCCGCCACCTGGCTGGACCAGACGGACCTGGTCTTCATCGATCCCGTGGGCACGGGGTACAGCCGCGCCGCGAAGCCGGAGCTCGCTTCCAAATTCCACGGCGTGCGGGGCGATATCGAAAGCGTGGGTGAGTTCATCCGCCTCTACCTGGGGCGCGCCAACCGCTGGAATTCGCCCCTCTTCCTCGTGGGCGAAAGCTACGGCACCACCCGCGCCGCGGGGCTGTCGGGGCACCTCATCGAGAAGGGCATCGCCTTCAACGGCATCGTCCTGGTGAGCTCCATCCTCAATTTCCAGACCCTCCATCCCACCGTGGGCAACGACCTGCCCTATCCGCTCTACCTGCCCACCTACACGGCCACGGCCTTCTACCACCACCGCCTGGCGCCGGAGCTCCAAAAGGATCTGCAGGCCACCCTCCGCCAGGCCGAGGCCTTCGCCGCCGGGCCGTACACCACCGCGCTGAACCAAGGAGACGCCCTCCCCCCGGCGGAACGGGAGGCCATCGCCACCCAATTGGCGCGCCTTACCGGCCTGGACAAGGCTTTCATCCTGAAGGCCGACCTCCGCGTGCAGGACAGCCACTTCTACAAGGAACTGCTCCACCAGGAAGACCGCGTGGTGGGGCGTCTCGACAGCCGATTCAAGGGGCCGGATCCAAGCGGCGTGACGGATTCCCCTGAATTCGATCCCAGCATGACGGCCATCCGGCCTCCCTACACCGCCGCCTTCAACGACTACGTGCGCCGCGAGCTGGGCTACGCCACCGACCATGAATACTTCATCCTGGGAGGAGGCGTCGGACGCTGGGACTGGGGCGCCAACGGCCGCTTCGCGGACACCAGCGACGCCCTGCGCCAGGCCTTCGCCAAGAACCCCTTCATGAAGCTGTTCGTGGCCAACGGGTACTACGACGTGGCCACGCCCTACTTCGCCACCCAGTACACCCTTTCGCACATGCGCCTGGATCCCGCCGCCCACGCCCGCATCAGCCTGGGTTTCTACGAGGCGGGCCACATGATGTACATCGACGAGAAGAGCCTGCTCCAGCTGAAGAAGGATGTTTCGGCCTTCCTCGAGCAGGCCGTCCGCCGGTAGTCCAGCGCGGGAACCTCCCTGAGGTTGGGGCCACGTCTGAAACATGCGATCCCCCCTCGCCACCTGGGGCCTGTGGACAGGCCTCGCAGCCTGCCTCGCGGCCCTCGCGGCCCATGGCGCGGAGGCCCTGCTGCCCCCTCCACCGGGCCCCGTTCCGACCCCCCTGGCCGCCTCCCGGCCCGCCGCGCCGCGCCTCCAGGGCCGGGTCTTGACGCCCCTCGAGATGCTCCGGGCCATGGTGGCCCAGGAACGGCGGCGGCGCGGCCTTCCGGAAGCCACGGTGGAGGTGTGGGGCACCGACGAGGAGGCCGCCCTGAAACGGCTCAGCCTCCAGGTGGCGGCCCAGGTGCGCCAGCAGTTCCATGTCACGGACAAGCGGGGCCACCAGGAGCTCTACGCGTTCATGCATCAGGACCCCAGCCGGCCGCCGGCCGCTCCGAGGGTGCCCTGAGGCGCACCTCAGCCACCCTAAGCATCCAGAACCCGCGGGCGTAGCCCAGCCATTCGCACCCGCGCCTCACACGCCACGCACCTCGCCGAAGGAGCCCCAGTGACCGCAGCCCCTTCTCCCGGAAGCCTGCAGGATTTCCGCGTGAATCTGAGAATCCAGTTGGCCGGGCTCTGGACCTCCCTGACCCTGTGCTACCTCTACTGCGACTATTTCGAGCTGTACCAGCCGGGGAAACTGGCCTCGATGCTTGCCGGCAGGATGGGCCCCCTGGGCCAGGTCACCCAGGGGATCCTTCTGACCGCCTCGATCCTGCTGGCCATTCCCGGGCTGATGGTGGCCCTGTCGCTGCTGCTTCCGGCCCGGCTCTGCCGCCTGGCCAACCTGCTCTTCGGGGTGCTCTTCACCCTCATCATGGCGGTGATCCTTCCGCAGGCATGGCGGTACTACCAGTTTTTCGCCGTGGTGGAGATCTTGATCACGGCCACCCTCACCGGGCTGGCCTGGCGATGGCCGCGCGCCGATCCAGCGAAACCGGCCTGATCAGCGAGCGAGGGCCAGCGCCACCAGTTTTCGCGCCGCCTCGCCGGCGGCCTCCACGTAGGCCGCGTCCCGGTGGGTGAGTGAGGCCGCGAAGGCGCCATCCAGAAGGATCACGATCTGTCGGGCCAGGGCCTCCGGAGAGGAGGCTGCCGCCAATTCCGCCGCCAGCCAGGCCTCGAAGGCCCGCTTGTGGCGCGCGCCGGCCTTCCGGGCCGGATGCCCCGGCATGGAGGCCAGCTCGGCGATGGTGCGGAGGAAGGCGCAGCCGCGCCATTTGGGATGGCGCGCCGACTGGGCCAGGTTCCGGAAGATGGCTTCCACCTTCGCGGCAGGCCCTCCCGAAGCCTCCCGGTACCACTGGGCCATGAGCGCCAGATTGGGCTGGTCGCGCGCCTCCAGGTAGGCCGCCACCAGATCATCCTTGCTGGAGAAGTGGTAGTAGAGCGTCCGCTTGGTTACCCCGGCCTTGGCCGCCACCGCGTCCACGCTCACGCCGCTGATGCCCTCCCGATAGAAGAGGTGGCTGGCCGCCTGGACAAGGCGGGCGCGGGTGGATTGTCCGTCGCGGGGCATGGCAGGTATACCGAACAGTGAGTATACCTTCGGGCGCCGGAAGCGCAGCCTGGGGCAGCCTTTCCCGGAGCCCTCATGCCCGACCTCGTCCTCTTGCAAACCAGGGACCGCATCGCCACCCTCATCCTCAACCGGCCCGGGAAACTGAACGCCCTCAACTACGCGCTCATCGATCGCCTGCTCGCGCTGCTCGACGCCCTTGAAGGAGACGCCGCCGTGGGCGCCCTCATCCTCACGGGCGCCGGGGACCGCGCCTTCTCCGCCGGCGCCGACATCGCCGAGTTCTCCCAGAGCGTCGCCCGCGGAGCGGACGTGGCCGTGCGGGATTTCGTGGCCCGGGGCCAGCGGCTTACCGCCCGCATCGAGGCCTACAAGAAGCCCATCGTCGCCGCCGTGAACGGACTGGCCTACGGGGGCGGCTGCGAGATCGCCGAGGCCGCGCCCCTGGCCGTCGCCAGCGAAGGCGCCACCTTCGCCAAGCCCGAGATCAACCTGGGCATGCCCCCCACCTTCGGCGGCACCCAGCGTCTGCCCCGCCTGGCAGGCCGCAAACGGGCCCTGGAACACCTCCTCACCGGCGATCCCTTCTCCGCGCAGCGGGCGCTGGAACTGGGCCTGGTCAACCAGGTGGTGCCTCACACTGGGTTGCTGCCCGCCGCCCAGGATCTGGCTCAGCGCATCCTCCGCCACTCTCCCCTGGCGGTGTCGGCCATTCTCACTGCCGTGACCCGCGGCATCAACCTCAGCATCGCCGAAGGCCTGCTGGTGGAAAGCGAACAGTTCGCCCGCGTGGCTCCCACCGCCGATCTGCGCGAGGGACTGAACGCCTGGCTGGCGCGGCGCGCTCCGCAGTATGCCGGCTCCTGGTCGAAGGCTGCGCCGGACCGGTAGCCGCCTTCAGAACAGGCCAGGCCGGATCTGCCGGAGCATCTCCCGGAAGGCATCCCCCGCGAGCCAATAGGCCAAGCCGGCACAGGCGCCCATGCAGAAAAGCACCGCCAGTCCGGGAATCCAGGCGCCCAGCACGCCGCGCCAGGTTTCCACGCGATGGGTCCGGGAGAGCATGTAGCCCTGGTAACTGGCTGGAAGGAGAATCGCCACCAGAAGAGCGAGCACCTCGAACGCCTGGCCCGCCATGCCGGGGATCGACTTGGCGAGGTTGAACGGCAGGATGATCCACGACAGCACGGCGGCGGTGTAGAGCGTGGACCGCAGCGTCGCCACCAGTCCGTGGCCGTGCTTCGTCCCCCGCGCCAGCCACAGGCCCGCGTGATTCATCAGGCCGCCGATCAGCCCGCCCAGGATCAGGCCCACCGGGGCGAAGAACACCACAGACAGGACGGGGATCATCAGCAGGATGCCTTCCGCCCGGCGCGGAGCGGGAAGGTGCGTCCAGGCCATCCAGAAGGGCTGGCGGGGCCACAGCGCGCCCAGCAGGCCCGGGATCACCGCCGGAAGGTAGCCCAGCAGACAGATGAAGCCAAGCGGCGCGCCCATGGCCTCGCCATTCCGGAATCCGGCCCCTGCCCGCTCCTGCGCGCTGAAGATCCAGCGGAAGGTTTCGATCACGCGCTGGCCGAAGCCTGGAATGCGGGGCTTGTCCTCGAAAGGGATCACTTCGCCGGGAGTGGCCGCGGCCGGAACGATATCTTCCAGGGCCGCCTGGGGAGGAGCGTAGGGATCGATTTCCACGGGGATCTCCGTTGTCAGTCCAGGCTGAGCCACAGACCCTTCAGATAGAAACCTTCCGGATGGTTCAGGGCGTAGGGATGATCGGCGGGCTGCCCGAGATGCGCCAGCACGCGGGCTTCGCGGCCCGCCTCCAGCAGGGCCGTCCACACGGCCTCCTGGAAGCGCATTCGGTCCAGGTGCTGGCTGCAGGAGAAGCACCAGAGCATGCCGCCCGGCGCCGTGGCCCGGGCCCCCAGGCGGAAGACATCCTTGTAGGCCTTGAAGGCCTTGTCCACATCCTTGCGCTGCTTGGCGAAGGCGGGGGGATCCACGATGACGCGATCCCAGGCCATGGGCTCCAGCTGCCTCATGAGCTCGAAGGCATCGCCCTCCATCCGGAGGTGGGCCGCGGGATCCAGGCCGTTGGCGGCCCAATCGCGTTCGGCCTGATCCAGGGCTGCGGCGCTGATGTCCAGGGTGGCCACTTCCGCAGCGCCCCCCAGCCCCGCATGGATGCTGAAGCCGCCGGTGTAGCCGAAGGCGTTGAGCACGCGCTTGTCCTTCGCCACGCGGCCCAGTTGAAGGCGGTGGTCGCGCTGGTCCAGGAAGAAGCCCGTTTTCTGTCCGCGCAGCAGATCGACGCTGAGCGTCGCGGTGCCCTCCCTGAGGGTGACGGGTCCGCCGAGGCTGCCCTTCAGCAGGCGGTTCACGGGATCGAGGCCCTCTTCGCGGCGGCCCGACTGGCTGCGCTCGACAAAGGCCGTGATGCCTTCCCGCTTGCCGATCTCGAAGAGAATGGGCCACCAGGTTTCCCGCAGGATCTCCAGCCCGGCCGTGCCCACCTGCAGCACCAGGGCCGAGGCGTAGCGGTCCACCACCAGACCCGGCAGGCCGTCGCCCTCGCCGAAGATCCAGCGGCAGCCCCCTTCGGGATCCCACAGGCCCAGCTCCTTTCGCAGGACCAGGGCCGATTCGAAGCGGCGGCGGAAGAAGGCCTCGTCCAGCGGCGCGTCCTCGAAGCGGAAGATCCGCGCCGCCAGAGGGCTGGCCGGGCTGGCGGTGCCCACGCCCAGCACCATGCCCGAATCATCCGCCAGGCGCACCAGGTGCACGTCAGAAGGCTTGGCCAGGGCCCCGGAATAGACCCAGGGGTGGCGCTTGGAGATCAAACCCTCCTTACCGGGTTTGAGACGCAACAACGGATAAGGCCAGCGTGGAGTGCTCATGTCCACAGATTAGCTTGTTACCCTTTTCAAATGCGTGTCTCCGCCTGCCTCGCCATCCTTTTCGCAACCACCCTTTCCGCCGCGCCGCCGGTGCTGATGCTGAGCGCCGACGGCCTGGGCGCCGACCAGTTCACGGCCCGCTCCATGCCGAAGCTGTGGGCCCTGTCCGAGCAGGGGCGCCGGGGCGAGGGCCTGCCCCCCTTCCCCGCCACCACCTTCAACGGACATGTGACCATGGCCACAGGCTGCTGGCCCGAGCACCACGGCGTGGTGGCCAACGGCTACGTGGATCCGGCCACAAAGAATCTGGTGCCCACGGCCTCCCGGGCGGAGGACCTGCAGCGCGAGCCCCTTTGGGTGGCCGCCACCCGCAGCGGCGTGCGCACGGCGGTGTTCCAGTGGGTGGGCGCCACGGGGCCCTGGCAAGGCGTGAGCCCCTGGCGCCTGGATGTCTTCCGCCTGGGCCGGCCGGATTCCGAAGCGCTGGCCTTCAGCGAAGCCGCCCTCAAGGAAGGCGCCGGCCTGGTCATGACCTACCTCTCGGGCACCGACGAGGAAGGGCATCTCCACGGGCCCCGCAGCGCCGAGGCGTCCGCCAAGCTGAAGCAGATGGACGACCAGCTGGCGCCCTGGCTCCAGCGCATGCTGGTCGAGCATCCGGGCCTGCGGGTGATCATCGCCGCCGACCATGGCATGACCCCCATGCGGAAGCGGGTGCACCTGCCCTCGGTGCTGGATGGCCTCAGCTGCGACCTCATCACTCACGGAGGCAGCGCCTACGTGTATCTGAAACACCAGGGCGACACCGAGAAGGCCCTGGCCCGCCTCCGCCAGGCGGGCCTCAAGGCTTGGCCGAGGGCCGCGGTCCCCGTCAAATACCACCTCGCCGGCAATCCCCGGGTGGGCGATCTCGTGGTGCTGGCGCCGGAGGGCCAGTGGCTGTCCAAGGCCCGCTCCAGCCGCGAGGAGGCCGATGAGCACCACGGCCGCCAGGGGGCCCACGCCTACAGTTCGGACACCCCCAGCATGCACACCTGGCTCCTGATCCTGGGGGCTGGGCGCGGTCCCCTCGGTCCCGTGCCTCTCTGGGACCTGGCTCCCACCGCAGCCTCGTGGCTGGGCATCCGCTGGGCCCAGGCCCCGGATGGGAAGGCCCTGCCCGCCATATCGGATTAAACACTCCTAATCCAGCGGCCGACAGGTTCCTGAGCCCTCTCCACAGGAGAAGCCATGAGCCTGCTCGACCGCATGCCCTTCAAGGCCAAGCTGGCGGCGCTGCTGATCCTTCCCCTGGCCGGGTTCGCTTACTACAGCGTGGACGGCATCCTGCGCCACGCGCGGGAGGCGCGGGCCATGGCCCGCCTGGACCGTCTGGCGGTGCTGGCCACCCGCATCAGCCCCCTGGTGCACGAGCTCCAGAAGGAGCGCGGCGCCACCGCCCTCTTCCTGGGCAGCCAGGGCGCCACCTTCGGCGCGGAAGTGAGGGCCCGGCGGCAGGACACCGAAACGCGGCGGGCTGAATTGGAGGCCTTCCTCGCCGATTTCCAGGCGGACGCCTACGGCCCGGATTTCCAGCGCCTGCTTGCCAATGGGCGGAAAGAACTCGAATCGCTCAATCGACGCCGGGAAACCGCCACCCAGCTGAAAACCAGCGTCCAGGAGCATCTGGCCTACTACACAGGCCTCATCGGCGCCTGGCTGGCGGTGGCGGGGCAGATCCCCAACCTCAGCCAGGACGTGGGTCTGGCCAACATGGGCCATGCCTACGTGAACCTGATGCAAGGCAAGGAAAAGGCCGGCGTGGAGCGGGCCACGCTCAGCAACGTGCTGGCCGCGGGCCGCTTCGGCGAAGGTCTCTTCCCGCGGTTCGCCGCCCTGGGCGCCGCCCAGGATGTCTATTTCGCCCAGTTCCGGGCCTCCGCCACGCCGGCCCAGACAGCCTTCTTCAAGGAGAAAATGTCGGGCCCCTCCGCGGACGAAGTGGCGCGCATCCGGACCCTGGCCTTCGAGAAGGTGGCCACGGGGAATTTCGGAGTGGACCCGGCCCACTGGTTCAAGGTGTCCACGGACCGCATCAACAGCCTGAAGGAAGTCGATGACCGCCTCTCGGCGGACCTCTCCGCCCTGTCCCAGCACCTGCAGGCCGAAGCCCAATCAGCCCTGCGCGGGGCTCTGGTGGCCACTCTGGCCGTGTGGAGCCTCACCCTCCTGGCCGTGGCGGCCGTGATCCGCTCCACCTCCCGCTCCCTGGGCAACCTGGCGGCGAGCATGGAGGACATCGCCATGGGCGAGGCGGATCTCACCCGCCGCATCCGCCAGGACAGCCAGGATGAGCTGGGCCGCGTGGCCTCCGCCTACAACCGCTTCGCCGAGAACCTCGCCGCCTTCGTGGGCCAGATCCAGGCTTCGGCCAGCATCATCGCCGAGACCGCTGCGGGCATCTCCAGCGGCAACCGCGGTCTGGCATCCCGCACGGAACAGCAGGCGGCCGGCCTGGAGGAAACCGCCGCCAGCCTGGAAGAGCTGACCTCCACCGTGAAGCAGACCGCCGCCGCCGCCGCGGGATCCAGCGACCAGGCCCGCCAGGCCTGCGAGCTCACCCAGGCCGGAGGCGACATGGTGCACCAGGTGATGGCCACCATGGACGAGGTGCGCAAAGCCTCCACCCGCATCGCGGAAATCACGTCCCTGGTCGACGAGATCGCCTTCCAGACCAACCTGCTGGCCCTCAACGCCGCCGTGGAAGCCGCCCGTGCGGGCGAGCACGGCCGCGGCTTCGCCGTGGTGGCCGGCGAGGTGCGCATCCTGGCCCGCCGCAGCAGCGACGCCTCCCGGGAGATCCGCGCCCTGGTGCAGGCCGGCGTAGACCGCGCCCAGGTGGGCACGGAGCTGGCCGCCCATGCGGAGGAACGCATGCATGAGGTGCTGGCCAGTGTGGGCCGCGTGTCCGGCCTGCTCTCGGAAATCGCCACGGCCACCTCGGAGCAGAGCATCGGCCTCGACCAGGTGAACCAGGCGGTCGCCCACATGGACACGACCACCCAGCAGAACGCCGCCCTGGTGAGCGCCGCTGACCAGTCCTCGGCCTCCCTGGATGAAGAGGCCCGGCACCTGCTGCAGGAAGTCTCGCGCTACCGCATCCGGTGAGAACCTGACCGGAGCAGGCCCTCACGGGAAGGGCCCGGATGCATCACGGGGCCGAGGCGCAGGTTCTCAGCCACTCCAGGTAATGCGCCTCGCCCTCCGGACTGGGGCCGTCGTGGCCTCGCCCAGGTTCGGCCCGGAAGGTGACTTTGGCGCCGGCCGCCCGCAGCCCTTCCACCATCTGAACCGTCTTGGCGAAGGGGCAATTGCGATCCTCCGTGCCATGAACAATGAAGAAAGTCTCGCCCTTGAGAGCGGCCAGGTTCAAGGGATCCCGGGCGTCGGGATGGCCCGCGCCCAGCCACGCAGGCCCCAGGTCGGGCTGTCCGGCGAATACGGCCAACCCGCGAAACCGCCCGGGCTGCTCCAGGGCCGTCCGGTAGACCCCGTACCCCCCCATGCTGAATCCCGCCAGGAACACGCGATGGGGGTCCACGGGGTAGTGGGCCAGCACGTCGGCCAGAGCCTCCCGCAGGTCGTCCTGGGCCTGGTCCGCGCTGTAGCAGTTCGACGTCCCCCGCCCCCTCGGCGCCAGCTGAAGCCAGCCTTCCGGGGCCCGGCTGCGGTCGAGCATGCCCCGGTCATCGTCGCCGCTGCCGTGGAGGTACACCAGCAAGGGCACGCGGGCGCCGGCCGCCAAACCCTCCGGCACTCGGACCGTGTAGGGTTGGAGGGTCCCATCCAGACCGGAGCGGTAGGCCCGGCGCTGAAGGCCCGTCCGGGCGGCCACGGGATCCTGGCCTTGGACCACGGCCCGCAGATCGCGGTCCAGTTCTTCCAGGGCCACCCGCAGCCCACCGGCAGTCTCGTGCGGCTTGAGGCGGGCCAGGGCCGCCTCTGCCTCCCCCAAGCGGAAGGCGAGGGTGTGGCGGCTGCCCGGGGCAAGCGTCTTTGCGGCATTCACGGCTGCGCGGCCCGCCGGCAGGTCCAGGGTCGGCAGGACCGTGAACCCGCGCCGGCTGGCCGGAACGCCAGGCCCCTCGATCTCCAGCTGATAGCCGCCCGCCGAGAGGCGAAGGCCCAGGTCCGGGCAGGCCTTCGTGAGCCCAGGGCCCACAGGAACGTCCAGCCGTCGGCGCAGGAGAGCTTCTCCCTCGCCACTGAACACCCGGATGGACAACGGCAGCCTGGCCCCCTCGGCTCCGATGGCGGCCACCCTCAACCCCAGCGATTCTCCCGCCCGGAGGTTCGACCGCAGCGGCTCCGCGGCCCAGGCGACATTCGCCGAAGCCCGAGGGGCCTCGAAGATCAAAGGATGGTACCGCCGGGGGCTGTTTTCCGAATCGATGCGGGGATCCTCCACCAGGACGTGCCGCGCCTTGCCATCTCCGCCTTGGGCCTGCACATAGGCCAAGTTGAGCCCCAGTTCGCCCACCAGTCCGCCCCCTTGGGCCAGCCAGGGATGGTACGAAGGAACCGAGGACCAGGGCACCAGCACCTCGAACGAAGCCCTGCCGTTCGCTTCCTTCCAGGCGAAGCGCGCGCCCGGCAGCGCCGTCATATCGAGATTCCGGTCCCGGTACCAGGTAAACGCATGTTGCCAGGTGCGCTGGCCTTCAGGCTGGGGCGAAAAACCCAGCACCCGGAACGCCTCCGCCGGCGCCCCGCCGGGGGCAGGCGTGGCCAGCACGAGCAGCACCCCATCCCCGTTCTGGTAGGCCCGGTCCCGGCAACGCACCTCGTCCTGGGCCGCCTCCACCTGCACGTACAGGAAGTCCGCCCCATAGGCGAGGCGGGCCTGAACCCGGGCAGAGCCGGCCTCAGGGGGTCGGAGGGTGAAGGCGGGGAGGCCCGCCAAGGCTTCGTCCAGCACTCCGTCGATCTTTGGCGCACGCTCCAGGAACGGCACGCTCAGGGGACGCGGCAAGGTTCCAGCCATCCCTGCCATGCAGACCAACGCCAATCCCATCCATCGCCAGCCCACCGCAGGACCTCCCGACCAAAGGGTTGTCTACGGGTGGCGGCGGCTTCGAGTTAGCCCTACATGATGAGGGCCAACAACACTTGGGCCAGCACGATCTTGAGGATGGTGGCCAGGGGGTAGACCGTGGCGAATCCGACATTGGGCAGCTCGTTGCCCGTCTGGTGGTTGGCGTAGCCCAGCACCACAGGCTGCGTGTGCGTGCCCGCCAGGATGCCGAACATCACGTTGAGCGGAATGCCGAAAACCTTGTGGCCCAGCACCATGGTCAGGGAGTCCGCCACGAAGCAGACCAGGAAGGCCGCTCCAAGGAAGAGCGGCAGCACCGACGCGTCCTTCGACACGATGGCCCTGAATCCCTCGCCGGATATCACGCCGATGCCTGCGGCGAACAGCACCAGGCCGAACTGCCGGATGGTGTGGTTGGCGCTGTAGGGGAAATTCCACACCAGGGGCCCGATGCGGTGGTAGCGGCCCAGCACCAGGGCCGCGGCCAGGGGCCCCCCGGCGAAACCCAGCTTGAAGACGATGCCATGGCTCAGGGGAATGGGCAGCTGGCCCAGGGCCAAGCCCGCCGCCAGGCCCATGGCGAACGTGAGGAAACTCACTTCGCTGAGATCGCGGTAGCTGTCGCCGAAGAACTCCTCGATGGCCTCGATGTTGTCCCGGCGGGTGGTCACGCGGACGCGGTCGCCCAGCTCCAGCACGGTGTCTCCATCGGGCACGAACCAGAGGTCGCCCCGGCGCACGCGGGTGACGATGGCGCCGTGCTGGTTGATGAGGTCGAGTTTCCTCAGCGGCACGCCCACCACGTCCCAGCGCGACACGAAGACCCGCGTGGCATCCAGGGCGCTCTGATCGCGGTCCAGCTCCACGTGGCTGCGTTCGCCGATGAGCGCCTCGACCTTTTTCAGATCCTCCGGCGAACCCACCACGGTCACGAGGTCATCGACCTTCAAGCGGAAATCCGGCCCCGGAATCAGCAGTTCCGCCTTGCGCAGCACGCGGCCGAACACCACATGGAGGCTTTGCGGCGACCGGAGGTCGTGCTTGCTCAGGGTCTCCGCCTCGGGCTGGGTCACGCGCACGGTCCAGACTTCCAGCTTCTGGTGGCCCGTCTGGTAGTCCTTGAGGCCGTCCGCCTCCTCCTTCAGGTTCACGCGGAACACCTTCGCGCTGACCATGATGACGAGCATGGGCACCAGCACGCCGATGGGATAGGCGATGGCGGAGGCCACCGTGGGCTGGGCCAGTTCCACGGGGCCCACGCCCGCCATGGCCTTCACGCGTTCGATGACGCCCGCCAGGGCCGGCATGTTGGTGAAACTGCCCGTGAGCAGGCCCGCCGCATAGCGGGCGTTGAATCCCATGAGGCGCGCCAGCAGCACCACGAAGCCCGTGGAGGCAATCATCACCAGGAAGACCACGGCGTTCTTCTTCATGCCCTCGCGGCTGAAGGCGGCCCAGAAGCTGTGGGAGATGGACAGGCCCATGGCGTAGACGAACACGGCCAGGCCCAATTCATAAACCAGCTTCATCTCCTTTGAAATATCCTTCTTCAGGCCCGGATCCAGCCCCGGGGCCATGACCAGGGCGCCCAGGGCGATGCCCGCGAAGAGGATGCTGGCGATGCCGAAGGAGGCGCCGGCGATGCGAATCTTGCTGATGGGGTAGCCCAGGGCCACCACCGCGAAGAGCATCAGCAGCGGGTTGTGCGCGAAGAAGAAGAGGACTTGCTCGATCATGCATGCTCCGCGTCAGGTTCCATCCGGGCCATCAGGTCGTTCGCTTGAGAGCCGCAAGGAGGGATTCCACCTCATCGGCCCGGGCATCGGGAAGCAATGAGAATCGAAGCACCGAGCGGGCCTCCTCCAGGCTGTGGCCCAGGGCCGTGATGGCGTGGCTGGGTTTTACGGAGCCGCTGTGGCAGGCGCTGCCGGTGCTCACCGCGAAACCGGCCAGATCCAGGGCGGCGTGCAGCCCTTCGCCGTTCCGGCCCCGGAAGAGCAGGCAGCTGGTGTTGGGCAGGCGGGGCGAAGCGCCGCCGATGACCTCGATGCCGCGGTCCCAGGACAGGACCTCGGCTTCGAAGCGGTCGCGCAGCGGAGCGAGGGCCGCGTTCTTCGCCAGGCGCTCGGGCAGATGATGGGCCGCCGCCGCCAAACCGAGGATGGCGGGCAGATCCTCCGTGCCGCCCCGGCGCCGGCGCTCCTGGGGGCCTTCCATCACGGCCTCCCAGGGCAGCCCCGGCCTCATCCACAGCAGGGCCGCGCCCCGGGGGCCGCCCATCTTGTGGCCGCTGAACACCGCCGCATCGCAGTCCGACAGGTCCACGGGCACCTTGCCCCAGGCCTGGGCGCAATCCTTGATGCGCACGGCGCCGGGAAGCTGGGGCATGTCGTAGCAGATGCCCGTTTCGTTGTTGGCCGCCATCTGGGCCACCAGGGCCGCGCCCTCGGGCACCTCGGGCAGCCAACGCACCTGCGTCCACGCGCGCAGGGGGTTCAGACAGGCGCTGTGCTCGCCCGGAAAGACCGCGACGGGCAGCCCCCCCAGGGCGGGGCGGAGGCCCTCCAGCAGAAGGTGCAGGGCCTCGGTCGCGCTGGCGCAGAACACCAGTTCCCCAGGTGCCACATGGAGTCCCCCGGCCAGGCTCCGGCGGGCCTCCTCGAGCAGGTGCCGGGCCCGCTGGCCCTCGCGGTGGGTGCTGGTGGGATTGGCCCAGGCCTCCGCAAGGGCCCGCTGCACGGCCGCCACGGCCTCGGGATGGGGAGGCGCGGAGGCGTTGGCGTCAACATAGAGGCGAGGCATTCCCCCAGTCTACAGAGCGGCGAGGCCCCAGGAGGCGGTTCCCCCTCCTCAGAAACGGCGGCGTGCGATGAGGTTCAGCTCGCGGCCTCGCGTGAAGAAATAGCCGCCTTCCACCAGCGGCTGGCGCTCGTGGGCGTTCAAGGCGTTGTGGACCGTGACCTGGAACTCCGTGTGCTTCCAGAGTTCCAGGGCCCGCAGGGACAGATCCAGGGTCGAGCCTGATGGCAGGTCGGCGTAGGGCCCCTGGTCGTAGGACGGATGGAAGGTTCCCCCGGCCCCCAGGTCCATGCCGGCGTTCCGCGAGCGGGAGAACGTGCGGTAGCGCCCGGAGAAGACGAGGCTGCGGCTGGGCCTCCAAACCACCCCGAGGGATCCCACCACGGGCGGAAGGTAGAGCGCCTCCCCGCCAGGCGTGGCGTAAAGCTGGCGGGGGGTGAGCCGCACGTCGTAGGAGCGCTGGTAGGACAGGCTCGCATCCACGTCGAAAACCCGCGTCTCGTAGCGGAGCGATCCGCTCGTGTCCCAGTAGCGGTAGCCTCCCACGCTTGCCGCACGCACCTGGTTGAAGCCCCGAGCCTCGGCGAAGTCCCAGTCGAATCCCATCAAGTGGCTGTACTTCCCGATGGCGCCGTTCCATTCCACGGACCAGGGACCGCCCAACCCGCGCTTCAACCATAGGCTGAGTTGCTGGTTGCGCTCGGGCTTGAGCTCCTGGCCCTGAACGTAGGGAACGAAGCTGGAACCGGCGGAACCGCTTCCGAAGCGGTACCACAGGTCCATGTAGCGCAGGCCCTCGGCGTAGCGGATGCCGCCTTCCGTGGGGCCTTCGCGGTACTGGGCCGACACCGAGGGAAGCACGCCGATGTTCGTGAACCCGGAAACCCGCTCCAGACGGAGCCCTCCTTCCAGGGAGAGGGATGGATTGATCCGCTCCAGCACTGCCACGGCCGCGCCCCCTGCCCCTCGGCGGACCGAGAAATTCATCACGCTCTGATCCAGGGGGCCCTGGTCCGGGCCCCCGCGCAACCAGGCATTCCGCGCGTCCAGGCTCACCTGGATCGAGGTCCCCGCCACCTCGTACTGCGCTTCCACCCTCAGGGAGGCCCGGGATTCCTTCACCTGGTCCCAATTGGCCTGGGTCTGGGTGGTGGCCGAGGAGGCCAACCCCCACTTGGAAACGATGTGATCGCCCCCCAGGGCCACCTTCATCCGCCAGCCGTCGGGGAGTTCAAGGGCCTGCGTGCCCTCGATGAAGGAGTAGCCCCAGCGCCGCCCGCAAAAGGCCGTGTCGAAATAATCGTGCTGAAGGTGGCGGGCCATGAGCTCGAAGTCCCCCTTCTGGACCAGCCCGCCCACCTGCCAGCTGGGGTCTTTGCGGTCCATCCGGTCGCCCTTGGCGAAGTCCGACCCGGCCTGGCGGACATCTTCGCCGCCCCAGCGCGTGACATCCCCGAACCAGGCGTACTGGCCGTCGCCCCCCCAGCGGTCGCCGCCCCGGGCGTGGAACAAGGATTTGTCGAAGCGGTCGGCATTGAGCGACTGGCTCAGGCGAACATCCACGCCCCCCTTCTGATCCGCGCCTTCAAAGGGAATGAGATCGACGACCATGTCCACGGCGCCGGCGGTGCCGTTCCGGTAGCTGGCGGCGGGACCGGTGTAGACGCGGACCTCCTTGAGCCCTTCCAGGAAGCCCGTGCTCCAATCCTGGTCGGCGCCGCCGAACCAGGCTTTGTTCAGGCTGTGCCCCTTGAACAGGATCAGGACCCGGGACATCTGGCTGGCCGAGAGTTGCGTTCCCGCATCCGAGGAAACCAAGGGGCCCGAGGCAGGAAAGGACCTCGAACGGTCCCGGGCGATCCGGATTCCCGGAAGGGTGGCCAAGAGGTCGGCCAGATCCCGGGCGCCGGAATTCAAAATGTCCTCACGGGTGAGCACCCGCATCCCCGGAAGGCCTTCGAAGCCCGCGGCCGCGGCCCCCTCCGCCCCGCCCCACAGCAGAGGTTGGGACAGGACCAGGGGAGCCAGGCCCCTCAACAACTGGCGGAAACACGTCATGGCAGATCCTTTGGCTGAGCGCGCTGAATGTCGAAGCTCCGGCGGGTCATGGCCCGCATCCCTGCACCGGGGTGCGGGCGCTCGCCTGGACCGTTCCGCCATTGCTGGTGAGGAAGACGGCGTGGTTCGCCAGGTAGAGATAGGGCAGGCGGACGGCCATCCGGGTGGAAATCCGGATGGAGAAGGATTGCCCCGGCAGAACCGTTCCCACGGACCAGGTGTTGGTGGTTCCCAGGTCGGGAGCCGGACTGGCGGACAGGAACTGGACCTTCGGATCCAGGACCGACGTGATGACCACGTCCCTGGCGGTGACATTCGACACGTTGGAATAGGTCACCACATAGTCGATCGCGCCGCCGCAGGACACGGAGGATTGCAGGGAAGCATCGGAGATGGCCATTTGCGGAATGCCCACGGCGGCCTGGGTGACCTGGTTCCCCGGCTGGCTCAGATCGCCGTCCGTGGAGGTCTGGGCGTTGTTGGTGCCGCCTCCCGTGGCATCGAAGTTCACCGTGGCCTGGTTGAGGATCCGGTCCACGCCCGCCGGAAGCGGAGAATGGATGCGCACCTGGAAGCTGAGCGGAAGCTGCGCTCCGGGAGGGAGGACCAGGTTGGACACCCGCAGCGTCGGAGTTTCGGACAGGACCGTCGCCCCGGCCGGCACCACCACGCTTCCGGGCGCATACGTGGTGTTGGCGGGAAGAACATCGACGAACTCCACGCCCTGCATCAGGAAGCCGGAGGGGTTGCTGATGAGGATGTCGTACCGCAGGTCATCCCCCGGCTCGATGGCCCCGCCATCGACGGGAACCACCAGCTCCGTGGCGCTGAGGCGGGGCATGTTGCCCACGGGAATGACCGTGGGCTGCTGCCCGGGCAGGGCCGTGTCCCCGTCCGTGAGGACCGGCGTGTCGTTCGTTCCCGATCCCGTGGAATCGTAGGCGACCGTCCCCTGGCTGGACAAGACGAGGCCCGGCGAAATGCCGGATTGGACCACCACGTCAGAGACGAGGATGACCGTTCCGCCCGCGGGAATGTCGCCGGTCCACAGGGCCGCCTGGCTCGAAGCGTCGAACTGGACGGACCCGGAGCTGGCGGAATCGGATCCTGCCACGTGATCCGTGCGGGCCGGCAAGGGCCAGCGGTAGGCGGCGCCGCTCGAATCCTGGTTTCCCCGGTTCTGGATCACGGTGCGGTACCGGAGGCGGTCTCCGGGCGAGACGAGACCGTCCGCGTCCACATCCCCGGTCAGGGCCACCGTCAGGGTGGCGCCGTCCAGGTTGGGCCCCGCCCGCAGCGCCAGGACCGTGGCCTGATCACCGGGAACGACCGTGTCGCCGTCCGTGGGAAGCTGCGCGTCGTTCGTCCCGTCCCCATTCGAATCGAAGCCGAGCGCGCCCTGGCTGACGATCTGGGTGACGCCCGGGGCGACGGGCAGATCCACCCTCACCCGGAACGCGAGGCTCACCTGTCCGTGGGCCGGAATGTCGAGGCCCTGGACGCGGAGAACGGGCGAGACCGCCGTCAGGACGGTTCCCGTCGGGCTGATGAGGCTGCCTGCCACGAAGGAGGTGTGGGCGGGAATCGGGTCGGTGTAGTCCGCTCCCAGCACCGGGGTGTTGCCGAGGTTCTGGAAGATCATGGTGTAGAGGATCTCGTCGCCGGGGCTGAGGTTCCCGCCGTTCACGTCCGTGGCCGATTTCAGCGCGCGGAGGTCGCTCGGGAGGGCCCCCACCGTCACGGCCGCCGAGGCCGTGGCCTGGCTGGCGGAACCGCAGGGCGCCGTCACCGTCAGGGTGTAGGTGGTCGCGCTCTCCGGCCCGCTGGACAGAACATAGGTTCCCCCCGAAACGATGGGGAGCGCGCCCGGCTCGATGAGGCCCGAGCCGCCAGAGAAGGTGGCCGCGAAGGTCACGGCCTGCCCCGCGCCGATCCCCCCCGGCGTCGCGGTGAAGGAGGCGATGGCCGGGGCGGGATTCACCACGACCCGAGCCGAATGGTCCGTGCTGCCTCCAGGGCCCGTCAACGTCAGGGTGTAGGTCGTGGTCGCGGCAGGGGAAACAGGAATGGTTCCGGATCCGGCCGAGACATCCACCGCCAGGTTGCCCGGATTCAACAGGCCGCTGGTCGCGTCGGAGGCCGTCCATCCCAGCGTGGCGGAACAGCCGCTGGAAATGGCGGGGCCCGCGCTCAGGCTTCCAGTCGGAGCCCCGCCGCCGGAGACCGTGACCAGGGCCGTCGAGACCGCCTGGCTTGCCGATCCGCAGGGAGCCGTCACCACCAGACTGTACGTGGTGGTGGCCGAGGGTCCCGGATTGAGGATGAAGGGAACCCCCGAAGTCAGGACCTGGCCGCCAGGGCTGAGGACGCCGGTCCCTCCCGAGAAGGTGGCGTTGAAGGTGACGGAGGCCCCGGCGCTGATCTGCCCCGGCGAAGCCGTGAACGCCGAGATGGAGGGGGCCGGGTTCACCGTGACGGTGGCGCTGAAGGTGCTCGTCCCGCCTGGACCGCTGAGGGTCAGGGTGTACGTGGTGGTGCTGCCCGGCGAGACGAGGATCGAGCCGGAACCATTCGCGGCGGGAAGGCTCCCCACGCCGTTGTCGACGCTTCCGCCGGTGGCGTTGGCGGCCGTCCAGTTCAGGGTGGCGCTGCAGCCCGCCGAGATCGTGGTCCCTCCACTCAGGCTGCCTGCCGGGACGTTCCCCACGGCCACCGTGGCCTGGCGCGTGGCCTGGGAGGCCGCGCCGCAGGGGGCGGTCACGGTGAGCGTGTACGTGGTGCTGGCGCTGGGCCCTGGATCCAGGACGAGATCCACCCCCGAACTCAGGGGCAGGTTCCCCGGCGTGATGAGGCCCGTGCCACCCGAGAACGTGGCGGAGAAGGTCACGGGCGCGCCGGCTGCGATGGTGCTGGGCGCCACACCGAAGGCGGCGATGGAGGGCGCCGGATTCACGGTGACCGTGGCCGCATAGGTGGTCACGCCGCCGGGGCCCGTCAAGGTGAGGGTGTACGTGGTGGTGCTGGCCGGTGAAACCACCAGAGTGCCCGAACCGTTCCCCACGGGAAGACTGCCCCCCCCGTTGTCGAGGCTGCCGCTCGTGGCGCCCGAGGCCGTCCAGCTCAGGGTGGCGCTGCATCCGGCGGAGATGGCGGCCGGACCGCCCAGGCTGCCCGAAGGCGGGGCCGTAAGGGGCATGCGGGTGGGTTGGGCCCCGGCCGTGAGCGTGTCGCCGTCGGTGAGGACCGAATCGGCGTTGGAGCCCACCCCGGCCCCATCGTAGGCCAGGGTGCCCTGGTTCAGGATGCTCGTGACGCCCGAGGGAATGGAGCTGTCGACCAGCACCTGGAAGGTGAGCGAGGCCTGTCCTCCCGCCGGGATCAGCAGGCCGCTGACCTGCAGGGGCGAGGTGGAAACGAGGCTGGCGCCCGCCGGGAGCGTGGCGCTGGAGGGCACATAGCTGGTGTGGCTGGGCATCAGGTCCGTGAAGGTTCCGCCAGAGAGGGTGTAGCCGCTCGCGTTCTGGAAGGTCACCGTGTAGGTGAGTGTGTCCCCGGGGTCCGCGGTCGCGTGGCCGTTGGTGGCATCGGCGACGGTCATGGTCGCCACCGGGGCCGGAGCGCTCCCCAGCACGAGGGTGGCCGGCTGCTTCCCGGGCGAGGCCAGGTCCGCGTCCGTGAGGACCGACGTGTCGGGGCTGCCGCTTCCCGTGGCGTTGAAGGACACCGTGCCCTGGTTGGACACCGTGGTTCCAGGCGCCACCGCGGCGTTGACCTGGACATCGAACACCAGCTGGACCGAGGCACCTGCTGCCACGTCACCGGACCAGGTGATTTTGCGGGCCGTTCCGTCATAGGCCGCCGTGCCTGCGGATGCGGTCAGCGTCCCGGCCTTGAAGGTGACCTGGGAGGGCAGCGAATCTTCGAACGCGACGCCTGCCGCATCCTGGTTGCCCATGTTCGGAAGGATGAGGGTATAGCGCAGGGTGTCGCCGGGCGAAGCGCCTCCGCTGGCGTCGGCATCGGCCACGAGGGCCACGGTCTTGGCGCTGGTGTCGAAGTTGGGACCCGCCGTCAGGGCGATGACCGTCGGCTGGCCCGGGGTGTTGCCGTCCGTCAGCAGCGTGGTGCCGTTGCTGCCGCTCCCCGTGGGATCGTAGAGCAGGGTTCCCTGGTTGGAGATCTGCGTGAGGCCCGCGGGAACGGCGGAGGGCACGCGCACCCTGAAGGTGAGAAGCGCCAGGCCGCCGCCCGGCAGATCGATGCCGGTGACATCCACCGGAGATTCCGTCACCACGGTGCTTCCCGCAGGCGCGGAAAGGCTGGAGGCCACATAGCTCGTGTTGGCCGGAAGGGTGTCCCTGAACTCGGCGTTCGACACGGAATAAGGCCCGCTGTTCTGGAGGCGGATGGTGTAGGTGAGCGTGCCTCCCGGCACGAGGTTGCCGCCCCCGTCCACGGACACGGACTTTTCCGCCGTGACGACGGGGCCGCCGGAAAGAGGGGTGACGGTGGCGTCGGCGGAGGCGACGGTGCCGGGATCGTCCGTGAGAATTGCCGACAGGGTGTCCGCCCCCAGGCTGCCCTGGGTGCTCACAGAGGCCACCCCCGCCGCGAGGGGCCGCCCGATGACGGCCTGGAACGTGATGGTGGCCGAGCCGCCCGCCGCCAAGGAGGGGATATCGATGCGGATGGAGGCGTCCCCTCCCGAGTTGCCGGTGGTCACCGTTCCCGTCGTGCTGGTGGCGCTCCCGCTCACCAGGCTCAGGTGGGTTCCCGGCGTGCATTGGAACACCGCGTTGGTGGCGGCACCGCCGCCCGGATTGGAGATCACGGCCGTGTAGGTCAACGTGTCGCCAGGCGTCACGGTGCCGCTCCCATCCGTGTCCGTGCCCAAGGCCGCCGTAAGGGTGGCGGCGAGGGCCGGCGAGCTGCTCACCGTCACGTCCACGGCACCGCCCGCGGAGGCGGAGGTCTGGTCCGAAGCGATCGAGTAGGTGGTGTTGCTGATCACCGTGCCGTTGGAAAGCCCTGCGCCCGCCTTGACCGTCAGGGTCACGGTGCCGGAGGCGCCTGCCGCCACCGTTCCGAAGCTCCATCCCACCACGCCGGCGGTGTTGGTTCCCCCGTCCGAGGCGGAGACGAAGGTGGTGTTCCCGGGCAGCGTGTCGGACAGGCTCGCGTGGGTCGCCTGATCCGTGCCCGTGTTGCTGTAGTGCAGGGTATAGACGATGTCCTGGCCCGGCCCCACCGTCGCGGCGCCCGCGTTCTTGGAGACGGCCAGCACCGGCGCGCTGGTCAGGGCCGTGTTGGCGGTGGCGGTGGCGGAACCAGCCTCGTTGCAGCTCACGGCCAGGGAGCCGGAAAGCACGGTTCCGTTGGCGACGGGACTCGGCGCGGTTCCCGACACCGTGAAGCCGCCGCTCCCTCCTGAGGCCAGGGCGCCGACGGCCCAGGCCACCGTCCCGGCCCCGGCGTTGTAGACGCCGCCGCCCGTGGCGCTGATGAAGCTGTAGCCCGTGGGAAGGGTCAGCACGACGGTGGTGCCCGTGGCGGTGGTGGTGCCGGTGTTTCCGTAGGACACGGTGTAGGCCAGGCTGGCCCCGGCAGAAGCCGAAGCGGGAGCCGACAGGCCCGCGGCCATGACGGGCGCGCTCGTGGCCGTGGTGGAGGCGCTGGCGGAGGCCGGGCCCGTTTCATTGCAGGAAAGGCCGAGGGAGGCGGTCAGCACCGTGCCGTTGACCATGGGACTGTCCACAGTGACGTGGACCGTCTGGCTTCCGCTCGCCCCTGCGGCCAGGGAGCCCAGGCTCCAGGTCACGGTCCGCGCCCCGGCGGCGTAGCTCCCGCCGCCCGTGGCGCTGACGAAGGTGACGCCGACCGGAAGGGTCAGCACCGCCGAGGTGCCCGTCGCGCTGGAGGTGCCCTGGTTGCCGTAGGACGCGGTGTAGTCGAAACCCGTTCCCGAGGCCGCCGTGGCCGGCGCGGAAAGACCGTCCGTCAGCCCTGGCGACAGGGACACGGACACGTTGGCGGCGGTATTCAGCAGGGGATCGAAGGTGCCCGCCGGCGTCCCGCCGGAGCTGGTCACGGAGAGGTCGTTCGGGAAGGTCTGCCCTCCGACGCCCGCGGCGATATCGGCCCGGAACGTGATCTGGAGGATGCCGCTGGCAGGGATGCTGAACGTGCCCCAGGCGGGGACCTGATCCCCGGGGGTGGGCGAGGAGGTCACCGTTCCGCCCGTCACGGTCGTGGTGTCCTTGTAGGTGAAGCCCGAAGGCAGAGTGTCGGTCACGAGCACGCCGGTGGCTGCGGCGGTGCTGGTGTTCTGGATGGTGATGTCGTAGGAGGCCACCGCCCCGGAGGCGGTCTGGACCACCGTGGGCGTCGAGGTCGACTTGGCCGGCCGGAGCCCGCCCACGCCCGTCGTGAACGAGGCTGTGGCCGTGGTGGCGCCACTGGCGGACAGGGAAGCATTGTCCACGGCATTGCCCGCGGAACCCGGGAAGAAGGTGACCTTCACGGATCCGGAGCTTCCCGCCGCCAGCGCGCCCAGGGACCAGGTGACGGTCCCCGGCCCGGAGGCGTAGACTCCCGGCGCAGTGGACGCTGCGTAGACCGCCCCGGCCGGCAGCGTGTCCACCAGGGTCGCGCTGGCCGAATCGGCTGTTCCTGAATTCGCGTACTGCAGGGTGTAGGTCAGGCTTCCGATCACGGGCGCGTTCTGCGCCACGGTGGCCGCGCTGCTCAGGGTGAGGGTGTCGCCGGAGATGGCGGTGATCTGCCGGACCTGGCCGGACACCAGGACGTACTGGTTCACCGAGAAGGCGGAGGGATCGCTGACTTGAAGGGCCGTCCCCGCGCTGGCGGCGGAGGCCACTGAACCCGGATATGGAGACGTGGAAGGCCCCAGCTTCACGAGGGACAGGACCGCCGAGGCCGATACGGTCGCGGTGGCGCTGGCCGACTTGGTGGCGGCATTGGCGGCCACCACCTGGGAGGTGGGCGTCACTGCGGTGCTCCCCGAGAGCATGGGGTTCTGCAGGAGGATCCGGTAGACCAGGGTCTGGGTCGCCCCCGCGGCCAGGGTTCCCAGGCTGAATTGGGTCCGGTTGTTCACAGCGTCGAAGGTGCCGGCGTCATCGCCGGATCCGTCGGTGAGCGGAGTCCCCCCCAGGGTCATGGACCCAGAAACGAAGGCGGCGTAGGACGGAACCGTGCCATAGGCCAGCACGCTGGAGGCGCTGGCGCCGCCGGTGTTGGCGACGGTGAGCGTCACCGTGAGCGTGTCGCCGGGGCTGCGGGTGCCGCTGGGGCTGATGGCCTCGGTCAGGCTCAGGTTGGGCAAGGGATTGATGGTGACCGCCACCGCGTTGCTGGAGCGGGAACCCGAAGTCTGCGCATCCGAGACCGTGGCCGTGTTGGACAGCTGGGTCTGGGTCGCGGGGAAGGTGCCCGAGGCGCCGCCCTGCATCTGGAAGGTGAGGGAGGCGGAGGCGCCCGGAGCCAGGGATCCCAGGTTGTAGCTGAGGGTCCCCCCGGAAACGGAATCGGCCACGGAGCCTCCGTTCACGCGGGTGCTGCCCGGCACATAGGCGAAGTAGGCCTGGACCGGGAGCACGTCGCCGAGGGTGACGCTGGTGGCGGTTCCGGTTCCGCCGTTGAGGGCCGTGAGGGTGTAGGTCACAGTCTCGCCGGGCCCGACAAGGGTGCGGTCCGCCGATTTGGCGACGGTGACGGAAGGCCTCAGGACGGTGGTGGCGGCCGCATCCGTGACTGCCGAAGTCTCGTTGCTCACGAGGGAGGCGAGGTTCGACAGGGAGGTGATTCCCGAAGCCAGAGGACTGTTCACCGTGGCCGCGATCACCAGGGTGCCCGCCTGCCCGCCCGTGACCTGGCCCGAGGTGGCCGTGTCTGAGGAGCGGACATTGAAGGTGTAGATCTGGCCGCTGACGGAGGCCGCCGACACCCCGGCGCCATTAAGGCTCGCGGTGGCGAAGGTCACCCCCGCTGGGAGCGTGTCGGCGATCTGCGCGCCGGTGGCATTGGTCTGGCCCGTGTTGGAGAAAAGGATGGTGTAGGTGAGGGTGTCGCCGGGGGCGGCCGTCAGCTTGTCCACCTGCTTATCGATGATGAGGTTGGCCGGAGGCGTCACGCAGTAGTTGGCGTTGGCGTTGGCGTTGGTGGTTCCGCCGCTGATGGGGTTCGTCACCGTTCCGCCGTACTGGAGGTAGACGGTGTCCGAACCGTTCGTGTTGGATTTCACGCTGTAGATCCACAGGAGGCGGTGCCCCTTCTGCAGGGTTCCGGACAGAGGAACCGTGAAGGGGGTTAGTGCGCCCTTGGTGCTGCCCGTGAAGGACTGGGTCGCCGTCGACCCCAGCTGGATCTTGGATCCGGTCGCGGAATCGTAGTCGAAGAGCTGGGTCTGGATCGTGATGCCGCCGCCGTTCGCGCGGTCCAGGTAGAAGCTCGTGGTCAGGTTGCCGCTGAGGTTCACGGCGTTGGCGATGGCCGGATCGGTGTAGAAGCGCACGGCCTCGACGTAGGTCTGGTTGGTGGGAGTGATCACCTGCGTGTTCGTCCCCGCGCCGCCGGGAACGGTGGTGGTGGCGACTTTCTGGGTGCCGTCGAAGCCCACGTTCGCTGTGCTGGCGTAGAAGTAGTAGGTGCTGCACACCGAACCGCTCTGGTTCACCCCCAGCCAGAACGAATTGCTGGCCGGGCTGACTCCCGTGGCTGCGAGGGTGACCGTGTTGACCAGCGGATTGGCGCCCGAGTACCCGCTGGGCACATTGAGCGTCACGGTCACCGAGCCCGTGGCGTTGGCCGCCAGATCCGCCAGGTTCCATGTGACGGTGCCTCCGCTGTTCGTCCCTCCGCCGGTGGCCGACACGAAGGTGAGCCCGCTCGGGATGGGATCGGTCAGCACGAGGCCCGTGGCCGTGGCATTGCCCGTGTTCGCGTAGGAAATCGTGAAGACCACGTTGCTGTTCGCTGCCACGGTGGCCGGCGACGTCGATTTCTGGACCGACAGCACGGGCCGGGAGGCGTTTACGTACAGGCTGGCGCTGGCCGTGGCCGTGCTGGCCTCGGTGGAGGTGAGCGAGGCCGTGTTGACGACCGGAACGGCGGCCCCGGAGGGGAAGGGATTGTCCACAGTGACCGTCACGGTCACGGATCCGGATCCGCCAGCCGGAATGCTTCCGAGGCTCCAGGCCACCGTCCGCGTGCCCGACGTGTAGCTCCCTCCGCCGGAGGCCGACACGAAGGTGAGGCCCGCGGGCAGCACGTCCGAAAGCGCCGCTCCCGTGATGTTCACGGGCGAATCGTTGCTGTAGGCCAGGGTGCAGGTGACCGTATCCCCGGGGTTGGCCGAATTGACCGAGAAGGTCTTCAGCAAGGAGAGCCGGGGCGAGCCCACCGAGACCGATGTGCTTCCGGATGTCAGTGTTCCCGAGCTCGCCACGACTGTGGCGAGGTTGCTATAGGTTCCTGCTGAGGCCGGCGCCGTGGTCCTGAAGATCAAGGTCCTGCTCGACGAGGCGGGAACGGAAACCGCGGGGAAGGTCCAGGTGAGGGTGCCGGTCGCGTTGTTGGCCGGGCCTCCGCTGGGGGCCCCGAGCGTCCCCCCCAGGCCCGCCGTCGTGTAGGTGAATCCGGAAGGCAGGGTGTCGGTGATGCTGCTCACGGTGATGGCCGAGGCGTTCGTGTTGAACACCGTGATGGTGAAGTTGACGGTGGCGCCCGCGCTCACGGGACCCGCGGCATCGCTGCTCTTCGTGGCGTAGGGAGGCGGAAGCCCGCAGGTGTTGGTGAAGGAGGCCGTCACGGCCCCCACCGCCGAGGGGTTGGTGTAGTTCGGCGGCGAAGGCGGCGAGCTGGGATCGAGCCAGCTGGTCGTGATGTTGCCTTCGGTATCGGTGGCCACGGCTCCGATCAGGTAGCGCCCGTTGGCCAGGGAGCTGGTGTTCCAGGTGGCGGTCCACTGCCCCAGCACGCTGCTGCTGGCCGCGCCGCTTCCGATGAGCGTCCAGCTGCTGCCGTCGTTGGCCGTCCCGTCCCCATTGAGGTCCGCATAGGCATAGAACTGCACCGAGGCCACCGTGGTCACGGCCACGCCGCCGGAGAAAGTCTGGGCATCGGCCACCTGGGCCGTGAGCGCCGCCGGTCCGCAGCCGCTGGCGGAGATGGAGGAGACAATGGGCTGGGGGATCGTGGTCCCCGTGGCGGTCAGCACATCGCCGAAGGGTGCCGGGGCATTGGGATCGGCGATGTAGGTGTAGTCCCCGGAGGTGACCACATCCTTCTGGAAGGGATTGTTCAGGCTGTTCGAGGTGGCGAACAGGAAGGAGACCGGCGTGGCCTCCGTCACCAGGGGGCCTCCCACGGACCGGGCGTCGAGCAAGGCCAGCGGCACCTGGAAATCGAGGAAATATTCCGTGCAGCCCGAACCCGGAACGGCCGAGCAGCGCGTCATGCCATAGTCCCACGTGCTTTCCGAGCTTCCATTGGGCCAGGAAACATCCGGCGCATTGGCGCTATGGAAGTTGAGGATCTTGCCTCCCGGGGCATCCACGAAGGCCGCCGGGAATTGGTTCACGAGGTAGATCCCTGCGGTGCTGATGTAGTCGAGGGATTGGACCTTGTTGGCGCTCCAGATGATGGAGATTCGATCCACGGGCGTGCTCGGCGCTCCGGTGCTTCCGTTCAGCTGGACGGCGAAATCGCGGTACCCGTCCCCGTTGATATCGATCAACACGGACCAGATGGCAGACTTCCAGGGGTCCGTGGTGGCGGCGGACCCGGCGCTGGGGCCCGTGGCGTAGGTGTTGGGCTGGGCCGCCAGGCGGAAGCGGAAGAACATCCGCTTGGAGGTGCTGTTGTAGGACCAGTAGACGCTGGGCAGAGTCTTGTCGGTGCAGCCGGAACTGACGTTGACGTAACTCTGGGGGGAGGTTCCGCCGTTGCTGGGATCGGAAGTGGCCGGGTCCGTGAGAGAGCTTCCCCGGCTCGTGTAGGTCGCCCAGGCAGCTTCTGCAGGCCAGGCTACGGGGGTCATCCCCGCGGGCTGCGTTCCGTAGACCGGCCATGTGTTCGCGGCCGGCCAGGGCGCGTCCGCGCTCAGGGCACCAGGCCGCAACAGGAAGAGGCCAAGCCCCAGAACCCGCCAGGCCGACCTGATCCCATGTGGCAGACACCGGTACATCACCTCGAGCGACATCAAGCCCCCAAGAACCGCTGGCCGAGTCATCGTCACGCGGGAGGCCGCCTGTTAAATTCCATTCAATTTGGATCAGTTTCTAGATAAAAACAGTGCGCGTTGAGATTACCTTCATGGAATTCCCATTCCGCGCCCTCCGGTCAGAATCTGTGAGGAAATGCGAAACGGCCCCCCGGGCTACCCTGGGGCATGTCCCAATCCCTGGAAGGCAAGCTCGTCGTCGCCCTTTCGTCCCGGGCCCTTTTCGATTTCGAGGAGGAAAACCGCGTTTTCGAAGAGACCGATGACCGCGCCTACATGGCGCTGCAGCTGTCGCGCCTGGATGTGCCCGCTCAACCCGGCGTCGCCTTCCCCCTGGTGAAGAAGCTGCTGGCCTTCAACGGGAGCGGCGCAGGCCTCGTGGAGGTCGTGATCATCTCCCGCAATGATCCCGTGAGCGGCCTGCGCGTGTTCCACAGCGCACAGGCGGCCCAGTTGAAGCTGGAGCGGGGCGTGTTCACACGGGGAAGCTCGCCGTACCGGTACCTTCGCCCCTTGCACGCCACCCTGTTCCTGTCCGCCCGCGAGGAGGATGTGCGCGCGGCCCTGAGCGCGGGTTTCGCCGCCGCCCGGGTCTACCCCGACAGTGCTCTGGCCGCGGACCGCCACCCGCAGGAAATCCGCATCGCCTTCGACGGCGATGCCGTGCTGTTCAGTGACGAGGCTGAGCGCATCTACGCCCAGTCGGGCCTGGCGGCCTTCCAGGCCCATGAGACCGCCCGGGCCGCCATTCCCCTGCCCCCGGGGCCCTTCAAGCCCCTGCTGGAGGCCCTGAAGCCCCTCCAGGCCCAACGTGCGGATGCGCCCATGCGCATCCGCACGGCCCTGGTCACGGCCCGCAGCGCCCCCGCCCACGAGCGGGCCATCCGCACCCTCATGGCCTGGGACATCCAGGTGGACGAGGCCATGTTCCTGGGTGGCCTGGAGAAGGCGGAGTTCCTCCGCGAATTCGAGCCCGACTTCTTCTTCGACGACCAGACCGGCTACTGCGAGACCGCCTCCCGCGTGGGGCCCACGGGCCACGTGGTAAGCGGCGTCAAAAACGAGCCACAGATGAACACGGATGAACACAGATAAGGGCCGCCAGGCATCCGTGTTCGTCTGTGTTCACCTGTGTTCACCTGTGTTCATCCACGGCTGAAAGATCCCTTTCTTACAGTGCGTCAAAATTCCTGGGGCACGATTCACTGTGATATCCGTCGGTCCGGTTCCAGGCCGCGCCACTGCTAGACTTGCTGGATCTGGAGGAGCCATGTCCCGCAAGCTCGTAGAGTGCGTGCCGAACATCTCGGAAGGCCGGGATGCCGCGAAGATCAAGCAGGTGACGGATGCCGTCGCCGCGGTCGCCGGCGTGGAATTGCTGGATGTGGATCCCGGGGCGGACACCAACCGCACCGTCATTACCTTCGTGGGCGGGCCCGAGGCTGTGCTGGAGGGCGCCTTCCGCTGCATCGCCGAAGCCGCCAAGGTCATCGACATGACCCAGCATCATGGCGCCCACCCCCGCATGGGGGCCACGGACGTGGTGCCCTTCGTGCCCGTCGAGGGCGTCACCATGGAAGAGTGCGCCGAGCTGGCCCGCCGCCTGGGAGAGCGCGTGGCCCGCGAGCTAGCCATTCCCGTCTACCTCTATGAAGCTGCCGCCTCCCGGCCTGAGCGCCGCAACCTGGCGGAAGTGCGCCGCGGAGAGTACGAAGGCCTGGCGAAGAAGCTTCAGGATCCCCAGTGGCAGCCGGATTTCGCGGCCCCCTTCAACCCCCAGGCCGGAGCCACCATCACCGGCGCCCGGGAATTCCTGGTGGCCTACAACGTCACGCTCAATTCCGGCAGCAAGGACCATGCGACGGACATCGCCTTCGAGCTGCGCGAGAAGGGCCGCGTGGCCCGCCGCGGCCGCATCAAGCCCTACTACCAGGCCGGCGAACTGATGTTCTACGCGGAAGGGTCCTTCCCCTGCGGCAACTGCGACTTCACCGGCGCCACCTTCGAGGAGACGGTCGACCACTGCGCCAAGGCGCACGGCTACGATCTGCCGGGCCTCATGCGCCTCAACGATGTGGATCCCGCCAACCCCGTGGGCCAGAAGGTGCGGCGCCGGGGCATCTTCGACCACTGCAAGGCCATCGGCTGGTACGTGGACACCTACCGCCGCGCGCAGATCAGCATCAACCTCACGGACTACAAGCAGACCGCTCCCCACACGGTGCTGGAGGAGGCCCGCAGCCTCGCCCACGAGCGCGGCCTGGTGGTGACGGGCAGCGAAATCGTGGGCCTGGTCCCCTTCCAGTGCCTGCTGGCCTCCGGCAAGCACTACCTGAAGGCCATGGGCAAATCCACGGGCGTGCCCACCACGGACATCCTCCAGACCGCCGTGTTCTCCATGGGGCTGGATGACGTGGCTCCCTTCGAGGTCGAGAAGAAGGTGCTGGGGCTGCCCTCCTACGACCCGAAGGCGCTGGTCTCCATGCAGGTCCACGCCTTCACCGACGAGGTGAGCCGCGACACCCCGGCGCCCGGCGGCGGCTCCATCGCGGCCCTGGCCGGCAGCCTGGGCGCGGCCCTGGCCAGCATGGTGGCCAACCTGGCCCAGGGCGGCGCAGACGTGGAGAAAGACGCCAAGCTCATCGCCGTGGCGGAACAGGCGCAGGCGCTCAAGGACCGCCTCATGGTGGCCGTGGATGCCGACACCAACGCCTTCAACGCCTTCATGGACGCCCGCCGCCTGCCCGACGCCACGCCCGAGCAGAAAGCCGCCCGCCAGGCCGCCATGCAGGCGGGCCTCAAGGTGGCCATCGACGTGCCCCTGGACACCGCCAAGGCCAGCTACGCGGCCCTGGAACTGGCCGGAGAAGCCTCGAAGCTCGGCAAGGTGGCCTCCATCACCGATGCGGCCGTGGGCGCCCAGATGGCCTTCGCGGGCGTGCGCGGCGGCATCTGGAACGTGGTCATCAACCTCAGGGACATCACCGATGCGGCCTATGTGGCCGACATGCAGGCCCAGTGCGCCGATCTTCTGGCCAAAGCCACCGGCAAGCTCGCCGAGGTGACCGCCTACATCGACCAGAAACTGGTGGACCGGCTGAACAAGGCGAAGAAGTAGGGGCCTATTCGGCCATCCAGAAAAACAGCGCCGTCATGCGCTTCGTTGCCAGATCGTGGCCGAAGTAGCCAGTGGCGGAATGGACGAGGTCTGCCCGGTAGAGCAGCAGGCGGTTGAACACGTTGGGAATGGACAACTCCGGGTGCCAGGCCTGGAGCGGCAGGCCCGCCACGCCCAAGGCCTCCCGCAGATTGGCGTGGGGCGGCGCGCAAAGGTTGCCCCCCAGAGTGCCGTTGGGATGGCGCAGACGGTAGAAGGTGGTGCCCGCCGCCCCCGGCGGCCTGGGCGTAAGGTAGATCACGGCTGCGTAGCGGCATAGCTTCCGCGAATCGGTGTGGGGCCGGGGGCCGGATTCCCGGGCCCCCACCACCTGTACCACGTTGTGGTTGAGGTAGGCACCGTCGGGGGCGGCCTCGGCCCAGATCCGCCTCGCGCCGGTCAGCTCCCGGACCTTCGCCTCAAGGGGCGCCAATTCCGCCTCCGTCAACGCCTGCCGCGACCGCATGCCGGGCCAGGTTTCCCGCGTATGCGGAAAGCCCAGTTCCCATTCCTGCCGGGACCGGAACCTCGCCGCCACGGCTCCAGCATCCGGAAAAAGGCCGTCCACCACCCAGTAGTCGCGGCCCTCCTGGGGGCGGCGGTAAGGAAGCGTCGGCCACCGCTGGGTAGCGCCGTGGAAGGGCATGGCATTCTCCTGGAAGATCCGATCAGCCTACACCGGACCTCTTGAAGAAGCCTTTCGATCCGGATCGAGCCCCAAAAACGACAACGAGAATCATCTCGGACTTGGACGCTTCCGGCATACATCCAATTGCCGGAAGGAATGGATGACGCTTTTCAACTCCAACTTGAAATCCGCCGAAGGATGGCTCGTACCCGTCATTCTTTTTTGCAAAGGGCGGCTTTCGATGAAGAGAAAAGGGCTGGCTCTTAAATTCTTCCTGCCGGTATCCATCGTCTTGGCCTTGCTGGTGAGCCTGGTCATCTGGGGCGTCAGCTCCTACCAGACCTCGCAGGCCGAAAAGGCCTTTGAGGACCACCTGAGTTCCCTGGCGGTGGCTTCCCGGTCCATGTTCCATTCGGATGCGGAGGATTACTGCCAGGCCCGCGGCATGAGCTTCCACCGGGTGCTGAGCGGACGCTTCGCGAAAGATCCCGCCTACGAGGCCTTCGAGCGGGCCAGCATCGCCCGCTTCGACAGCAACCCCGCCTTGGACGTGCAGGTGGGCCATTTCACCGATGCCAGCGGCCAGCCGCAGATCTACGCGCTCAGCCCCGGGCGGCTGAAAGAGGCCTGCACGCAATGCCACGGCGCCTTCGGCGTGGAGGCCTTCAGCGGCCGCAAGCCCGGCGAACTGGTGGCTTCTTTCGGTGTCTCCATGTCCACCGCGGATCTGTACCGCACCCAGCGCAACATCCGCCTGCTCTCCACCGCCGGCGGGATCCTCCTGCTGGTCTTCATCAGCGCCGTCATCACCCGCCGCGTGAAAACAGCCATCCTCGAACCCCTGGACCACCTGTCCGAGGCCATCACCAGCGTGGCCACCGGCGACATGACCGTGAAAGCCCCCGTGGAAAGCGAGGATGAAATCGGCCGCCTGGCAGGCACCTTCAACCGCATGGTGTCTGATCTGAACACCGCCCTCGGCAACATGGGCCAGGCATCCGAACAGGTGGCCTCAGGCAGCGCCGAACTGGCCGCCAGCGCGGAACAAATGAACCGCACGGTCCAGGCCACCGCCAAGACCGGCGAGGAGCTGCGGCGGGCCGGCCGAGAGGTCATCGAAGCCCTCCGGCAGCTGGACGCCAACGTGGAATCCATGGCGGATCACACCAGGCAGACGGATTCCAAGACCGACGAAGCCGTCCAGGACACGGACCGGGGCGCCGAAACGGGCCGCGGCACCGCGCACGGCATGCAGGCCATCCAGCAGGCCACCACGCGCATCGTCCAGGCGGTGAAAGTGATCCAGGGCCTGGCCCGCCAGACCAACCTCCTGTCCCTCAACGCGGCCATCGAGGCGGCCAAGGCCGGAGCCCAGGGGAAGGGCTTCGCCGTGGTGGCTGAAGAGGTCCGCATTCTGGCGGAGCGCAGCGGACAAAGCGCCAAGGAGATCGAAGAGACCATCCACGCCATGCAGAATGCGGTGGAGGAAGGAACCTCCAGCGTGGATGTGACCCTGCACCACCTCGAAGCCATCCGGGCCCGCATCTCCCAGGTGTCCAGCAGCATCCACGAGATCGGCAGTCTGAGCGAGGGGCAGGCCCGCACCAGCCAGAACGTGGGCCGCCTCATGAACCAGACCGCCTCGCGCCTGGACGAGAACGCCAGCGCCACCCACCAGATGGCGGGTGCCGTGCGCGAAGTCGCCGCCACCTCGGAGGGCCTTTCCCGGGTGGCTGAGGGCCTCAAGGAAACCGTGCAGAGGTTCAGGCTGCGATAATCCAACCCAGCCACCCTCCTCGGCGACCAGCGGAATCCCATGCCCGAGCCGAACCCGATGCCCAAGCCTAACCAAGGCGCTTCCCACCAAGACCAGATCAGCCTCACCGAAGCGGGGCTGACCGTTTGCGCCCACCTCGCTGCCAAGCACCCTCGCGCCTCGGCCTCCGAATGGATCGAGCGGATCCAGGCAGGTCAGGTTCTCCTTGATGACCAGCCGGCCAAGCCGACGGATCTGCTCCGGAAGGGCCAGCGTCTGGTCTGGAAGCGTCCGCCCTGGGTGGAGCCTGAAGCGCCCCTTGCCACCGCCGTCCTTTATGAAGACGGGGATCTGCTGGCCGTGGCCAAACCCAGCGGTCTGCCCACGCTACCGGGGGGCGGCGAGTACCAGGACCACACGCTCCTGGCCCTGGTGCGGCGGCGGCACCCCGAGGCCAGCCCCATGCACCGTCTCGGCCGAGGAACATCCGGCGTCGTGCTCTTCGCCCCCACCGCCGCCGCCCGGAAGCCGCTTCAGAAGGCCTTCCAGCTGGATGGAACCCGCAAGATCTACCGGGCCCTTTGCACCGGACACCCCCTGGCCGACACCTTTGAGATCGAGGCGCCTATCGGGGAAGTGCCCTACCCTCCTCTGGGGTTGCTCCATGCGGCCTCCGAGCATGGACGTCCCTCCTTCAGTCGCGTGTCCGTGCTTGAGCGGCAGGAAAACGGAACCCTCGTGGACGTGGACATCCGCACTGGCCGCCCGCATCAGATCCGCATCCATCTGGCCTGGGCAGGGCACCCCCTGGTGGGAGACCCTCTCTACGGCCCCGGCGGCACGCCTCGGCCCGGAAGCAGCGCCCTGCCCGGCGACCTGGGCTACCTGCTGCACGCCCACCGGCTGGAGCTGGCCCATCCTCGCACCGGAGAGTGGATCACCCTTAGCTGTGCGCCACCACCCACCCTGAGGGCCTTCCACGAAAAGCACCCAGGGCGGAGGTAAGCCGACCTTGTGGCGCCGGGGAAGAGATTGATGGTTTTCAAAAATTGGATACAATTATTCAATGATCCTTCGAACCACCCCCTGCATCAAGGCGATCACCACCGCAGGTGCCCTGGCGGAGCGCCTCCGGAACGAAATCAACGCTGGCCGCTGGACAGTGGGTGAAACGCTCCGCCAGGAGGAACTCGCTTCCGAATTCGCCGTGAGCCGAATTCCGATTCGGGAAGCACTCGCTCAACTTCACGCAGAGGGCCTCATCGTGGTTGAGCACTACCGGGGTGCACGGATCAAAGGGCTGGAGCCCCTCCAGGTGGAGGAGCTGTTCGACCTGCGGTTGCTCATCGAGGGCGACCTGCTGCGGCGGGCGATTCCGGCACACACGAAGGCGTCCGTTCGGCGCCTCCAGCTCATTCAGACTCAGCTCCGCCATGAGGAGAACCGGTTGGGTTGGATCGCCAGCGACCGGGCCTTCCATGAAGCCCTGTACGCCCCCGCGGACCGCCCACAGAGCCTGGCGCTCCTGGGCCAACTCCGCGCCCCGGTCGAACGGTTCAGCCTTCAGCAACTCTCCCCGCGCGCAAGGCAGCGCGAATGGGATCAGGAGCATCGGGCCCTCATCTCCGCAGCTGCCGCTAGAGACACAGACACTGCGCTGGCAGCGATCAAGAAACACCTCGACGGCACCCGGGCAATTGTCCTTGCGGCCGCGTGCAGCCCCCAGGAGGAATGAATGGGCATCCATACCGCCACGATCGAATGGCAACGCCATGCGCAGCCCTTCCTCGACAACCGGTACAGCCGGGTGCACCGGTGGCGCTTCGATGGCGGGGCGGAGGTGCCCGCGTCGAGTTCACCCCATGTCGTGCGGGTTCCCTTCTCGGACCCCAGCTGCGTCGATCCGGAAGAAGCCTACGTCGCGGCTCTGTCCAGCTGCCACATGCTGTGGTTCCTGAGCATCGCCGCCAGCCGCGGGTACTGCGTGGATCGCTATGTGGATCAGGCTGAGGGCCTGATGGCGCGCGGCGAAAACGGCAAGGAGTGGATCATTCGGGTAACCCTCGCCCCCCAGGTCGTCTTCAGCGGAACAGGGGTGCCCACCGATGAGGTGGTTGCAAACCTCCACCATGAAGCCCACAAGGAATGCTTCCTGGCCCAGTCCGTCCGCAGCGACATCCAGATCGTTCCCACCTGGGAGTACCAAGCCACCAACTAAGGCGTGGAAGAACCCAGCAGGTGGACCCCCAACCGCGCTGGCTGACTACCCGGTCTTGGAAACGGCCTCGTTGATCCGCCAGGATCAGTTGTGGACGCCCGGCGCCTCGCGGCCCATGCGCTCGACGTACTCGGCGTACGACCCCTGGAACAGCACGGGCCCTTCATGCTCTTCGCCGCCCAGTTCCAGCACCCGGTTGGCCAGGCCACGCAGGAAGCTGCGGTCATGGGAAACGAAGATCATGGTGCCCTCGAATTCCTTGAGCGCCTCGATGAGCATTTCCTTGGTGGCCAGATCCAGGTGGTTGGTGGGCTCGTCCAGCACCAGGAAATTGGGAGGATTGAAGAGCATGCGCCCCATGACCAGGCGTGACTTCTCGCCGCCGGAAAGAGAGCGCACCTTCTTGTCCACGTCATCGCCCGAGAACTGGAAGGCGCCCAGCAGGTTTCGCAGCACGCCCAGGCCCTCCATGGGGAAATCCTTCTGCATCTGTTCAAGGACCGTGAGCTCGGGGTCCAGCAGGTCCAGGGCCTGCTGGGAGAAGTAGCCCAGGCTGAGGCTGGCGCCCAGCTTGACGTTGCCCGCGTCGGGCTGGACGGCCCCGGAGATCATCTTCAGCAGGGTGGACTTGCCGGCGCCGTTCTTGCCCATGACGCACCAGCGTTCGCCGCGGCGGATGTGGAAGGCGAACTGGTCGTAGATGCGGCGCTGGCCGTAGGCCTTGCTGATGCCCTCCAGCATGAGCACGTCGTCGCCGGAGCGGCCTGGGCTCCGGAATTCCCACTTCACCACCCGGCGGCGCCTGGGCGGCTCGATGCGCTCGATCTTGTCCAGCGCCTTCACGCGGCTCTGCACCTGGGCGGCCTTGGCGGCGTGCGCCGAGAAGCGCTCGATGAAGCGCTGCTCTTTTGCCAGCTTGGCCTGCTGGCGGGCGTAGGCAGCCTCCTGGTTGGCTTCCCGCTGCTCGCGCTCCTTCACGTAGAAATCGTAGTTGCCTGAGTAGGTGACGATATCGCCGCCGTCGATCTCCAGAACCTTGGTGACCACGCGGTTCATGAAGTCGCGGTCATGGCTGGTCATCAGGAGCGTGGCGGGAACGTTCTTCAGGAAGGTCTCCAGCCAGAGGATGGATTCGATGTCCAGGTGGTTGGTGGGCTCGTCCATGAGCAGCACGTCGAAGTTGCCCAGCAGCACCTTGGCCATGGAGACGCGCATCTTCCAGCCGCCGGAAAGGGCGCCGACGTCGCCGTCGATCTGGGCGTCCTCGAAGCCCAGGCCGTGCAGACAGGCCCGGGCCTTGGCTTCCAGCTCGTAGCCGCCCAGGTGCTGATACTCCTCCTGCACATGGCCGAAGCGATCGAGGATCTGCTCCAGCTCATCACCGCGGTCGGGGTCGGACATGGCGTGTTCCAGTTCGAGCAGCTCATGGTGCAGGTCGCCCAGGCGTCCGCTGCCCGCGATGGCTTCGTCCAGCACCGGGCGCCCCGACATCTCGTCCACTTCCTGGCGGAAGTAGCCGAGCGTGAGTTTCTTCGGCAGGGTGACCGAGCCGTCATCAGGGGATTCCTCGCCCATGATCATGCGGAACAAGGTGGATTTCCCTGCGCCGTTGGGCCCCACCAGGCCGGCCTTCTCGCCAGGATTGAGCTGGAAATCCGCATCGATGAAGAGGATCTGCTTGCCGTACTGCTTGCTGACATTCGAGAACGAGATCATGGGTCTCCGGAACGAGGTAGGGATCCCGGAGCCTTGGCCAGGCTTTCCAGAATCAAGCGGCCCAGGCTCGGAACAAGGCGAAGCCTGTGGCCGCAAAAAGCCATGGTACCACAGGGGAAACGGGGGCTAAGCGCCGGCCCGGGGCCCGTGCATGAGCTCCAACACGGCTTGGTTCATGCGGAGCCTGGTCTCGTGGCGCTCGAAGGCGCGCGTCAGGTAGCGGGCCCGGATCTCCATGCCGCTGCCCCCGGGAATCACCTGGACCCCCGGAACAGCCGAGAAGGCCTTCACCTTGTAGCGGGCCGCGGTCTGCTGCCACTCCGCCTCGGCGATCTTTGCGTTGGCCTCGGTCTGCTGTTCCACCAGCCTCTGCACGCCATCGATGGTCGCGTAGGGATCCTGGCCCGCGGGGACGACGACGTGGAGTTCATCCCACATCCACTTGCCGGAGGTGGAGAAGTTGAAGAAGTGCCCTTCGATGGCGAAATTGTTCACGAAGGCCACGCGCCTCCCGGTGGGATGGCCCGCATCGCTCCAGTTGCCCGTCTCCAGGATCACCGTGCGGAGCAGCCCGATTTCCACCACTTCCCCGCCCACGCCGCGGATCTCCACCCAGTCGCCCAGCCGGATGCCGTTCTTCCCCATGAGGATGAACCAGCCGAAGAAGGCCACGATGAAATCCTTGAGGGCCACCGTCAGACCGGCGCCGGCGAGGCCGAAAACCGTCGTGGCCTGGGCGGGCACGCCCACGATGAGGAACCCGATGGCCAGCACCGCGATCACGCGGATGATCACTTTCAGGACGGATTTCGAGGCCCCCGCGGAAGTGCGCTCCTTGGAGGATCTGGAGTGGTGAAGGGTCCAGTCGATGAGCAGGCCCAGCAGGTAGGCGGCGAGCACGACTCCCAGCATCTCCAGGCCCTGGGCCAGCAGCTTGTGGAGGGCGGCGTTGCGATAGCCATCCGCCAGGCCCAGCCAGGCGCCATAGGCCTCTACCAGCCCTTGCTGGTCCTGGATCCGCCGCGCCATGCTGGCCAGGCGGCGCTGCACATCGCCGAACTGCTTGAGAGAGGAAACAGCGGCCTTCGCCTCATCCCGGTCCAGGCCCCGGCTGGCCCCCTTCATGAGCGTCGACGCGGTACTGCGGGCCGCCTCTCGCTCCTCTTTCTCCTTGTTGGCCTGGGCCTCGATCTCCCCGCGGCGCTTGGCCAGGGCCTGTTCCTTGGCCTGGGCTTCAGCCTGGGCCCTTTCCAGCCTGACGCACTTGTCCCGCTGGACCCGCCACTCCACCAGCCTTCCGATGAAGCTGCTGCTTTGAAAGGCGCTCGGCGGCTTGGCTGCGGCCATGGCCTGGGAGGATTCCCGGTCCGCGGCCTCGTGGGCCTCTTTCAGGCGCCGGATCTTGGCCTGGGGGTCGCCCCCGGCCTGGGCGAGGTCGTTGGAGGCTGTCTCCAACTCATCCTTGTCCAGCTCCAGCTGGGCCTTGGTGATGTCGATCTGGTCTTCCAGCGCGTCTTTCGCAGATTCAGGCGCAGCGGCCAGCTGCTTGGAGAGGCGCGCCACCATCTGCTCTCCAGTCTCCACGGCAGACTGGGCCTTGGTCTTGGCCTCGAACAGCTCTTTCAGTTCCGCCGTCTTGGGCACCGGGGTGGTGGCCGCGCGGCGGAGAGCGTCGGAGAAGGCCAGATCCACCGAATGGTTTCCCAAGCGCTCGGCTTGAAGGGCCAGCTGTTTTTCCTCGAAGGTGACGGCCAAGGGCAGCAGGCTCCGGGCCGTAAGCAGGGGCGTCTGATCCACCAGCCGCATCTGCACAGGCGCGCCGCGGCGGCCCTGCTTGGCCTTGGGGGCCGCGGCCGCCTCCTGGCCCTGGGGCGGCGGGGGAACCTCCCGAGTCCACACCCAGCCGGCTGTGACCCCGGCGGTGAGAACCAGGAGAATGGCTGCGGGAACCCATGTCCTTGCGTTCATGCCAACAGACAACCACGAATGGCACGGGAACGCAAAAGCCCCCGGGGGACCACCCCGGGGGCTTGAACCTCTTGGATGCGGCGCTCAGCCCTTCTTCGGCTCGGCCTTCTTCTCATCCTTCTTCTTGGCGCAGTCGGGGCAGTCCTTGCAGGTCTTCTTGTTCTTCTCGCAGCAGGCCATTCCGCAGGCGGCCTTCTTGGGCTCGGCCTTTTTCTCGTCGGCGGCATAGCCAACCAGAGCGAAGGAACTCACGAGGGCGAGGGCCAGGAACTTCTTCATGGGAATCTCCAGAAGGGTGGGACACGGTCCCACGGATGGACACTACCCCAAGGCCCCAGCCGCGCCAATGCCAAAATGCTTCAGCTGCCGAACAGGTTCTTCATGACCATGAGGGCCATGGCGGGATTGGCCGCCAGGCGGCGCTTGAGGTAGTGCACGGCGTATTTCCAATCCTCGGCGAAGGGAACGTAGAGGCGGATGATCTGGCCCCGCTTGACGATTTCCTGCTGCAGTTCCTGCCGGGGAACGCCCAGCAGCATCTGGAACTCGTAGGCGTTCTTGGGCACGCCCTTCTGGTCGAGGTAGGCCATGCAGCGCCGTACCAGGGGTTCGTCGTGGGTGGCGATTTCCGGGTAGTGGCCGTTGTCCAGAAGCAGTTGCACGTATTCGAAGAGCTTCTCCTTCATGTCCGGCTTTTCCTGCAGCGCGATGTCGGCCGCCTCGCGGTAGATGCCGATGCAGATGCGCACCTTGCAGGGCTTGCTGTGCAGGTTCTTGATGTCCTCCGGGGTGCGGAAGAGGCGGCTCTGCAATACGATGCCGAAGTTGTCGAACTCATCGCGGACGGCCCTGAACATGCGCAGCGTGACGTCCGTGAAATGCCGGTCCTCCATGTCCAGGGTGATGTGCATCTTGTGGGCCGCCGCGGCGGACACGATGCGGCGCAGGTTCTCCTGGCAGTACGCCTCGCTCTCGTTGATGCCGAGAGAGGTGGGCTTGAGGCTGATGCTGGCGTAGGGGCGGTCCTTCAGGGCCTCCACCATGCGCAGGTAGACCTGCACGGTGGCTTCCACGTCTTCGCGGCTGAACACTTCCTCGGCCAGCAGGTCCACGGTGGAATAGATGCCGGATTTCTTGTGGAGCTCATCCGCCTTGGACACGCCGCTGGCAATGCCCTTCCCCGCGATGTAGGGCGAGGCGAAGGTCCGGACCAGCGGGCCAGGCATGAGGTCGATGATCGTGCGTTTCAAATCCACGGTATTCCTCCCGTCGTTCCCTGCGCGGCGCCCCATTCCAGATGGAGGAAGGGCCCATCAAATATACCGGCAACGCCTCAACTCAAGAGGCGAAGCGCCGTGAGATGTGACGGGGCGCGAGCGTACGCAAAAACCCCGCAGGCTCAGCGACTGCGGGGGTGTTGATCTGGTGGTCCCTCCCGGACTCGAACCGGGGACCCTCTGATTAAGAGTCAGATGCTCTAACCAGCTGAGCTAAGGGACCACGAGAAGGAAAGTCTACCAGGGACAGGGAAGAACGCAAGAGGTCGTTCTGCACCTGTTCTTAGAGTGTCGGCATCTTCATGGCATCCCTCACTTCGGCCATGGTTTCCGAGGCCACTTTGCGGGCGCGGGCGCTGCCCTCGCGGAGGACGCCGTCGATGTCGCCGGGGCGGGCCAGGTGGTCCTCGATCTTTTCGCGCACCGGCTCCACGCGGCGGATGATGGCCTCCGCCACGCGCTTCTTGCAGTCGAAGCAGCCGATGCCCGCGCGGCGGCATTCGGTGTTCACCAGGTCCACCGTGGCGGCATCGCTGAAGAGCTTGTGGAACTCGAAGACCGGGCAAATGTCGGGGTTGCCTGGATCCGCCTTGCGGACCCTGGCCGGATCCGACGCCATCTGGCGGGTGCACTTCTCCAGGATGTCGGCATTGCTGTCGCGCAAGTAGATGCAGTTCCCGTAGCTTTTGGACATCTTCTTGCCGTCCAGGCCGGGCACCTTGGGCGTCTTGGTGAGCACCGCGGCCGCTTCAGGGAAGACCTCGCGCTTGAATAGGAAGTTGAAGCGGCGCACCACCTCGCGGGCCAGTTCCAGGTGGAAGAGCTGGTCTTCGCCCACGGGCACCTTGTGGGCCTTGTAGACGATGATGTCGGCGGTCTGCAGCAGCGGATAGCCCAGGAAGCCGTAGCTGCCCAGATCGGCCACGGCGTTCTGCAGCTTTTCCTTGTAGGTGGGCACGCGCTCCAGCCAGGAGAGCGGCGTCACCATGGAAAGCAGAAGATGCAGCTCCGCGTGTTCCTTCACCAGGCTCTGCACGAAGATCGTGGCCTGGTTGGGATCCAGCCCCGCCGCCAGGTAGGTGGCCGTCAGCTCCTGCGTCGCGGGCCAGATCTCCTCCACGGATTCGTACTTCGACGTGAGCGCGTGCCAGTCCGCGATCATGTAGAAGGCTTCGCCTTCGCCCTGCAGCCGCGTGAAGTTGTCGAGGGCCCCCACGAGGTGGCCGATGTGCTGTGAGCCCGAGGGCTGAATGCCAGAGAGGACGCGTTGCTGCATGGATCAAGCTCCTAGGATCATGCGGGCGATCGCTTCGATCGCAGTGAGAATCACCCCGAAGACGGGGCCGATGGCATAGCCCAGCAGGCCAGTGAGGGCGAGAACGATGAGGACGCCCCCCATCCAGGGCTGGACCCGGTCGAACTTGGGCAGCCAGCGCCAGGGCAGCATGCCCCGGAGGATACCTGCGCCATCCAAAGGCCCCATGGGCAGGAGGTTGAACAAGGCCAGGCCGATGTTGATGAGCACAAGCCTGCCGCAGAGGGCCAGCGCCAGGGTCATGCCCGTCCCCAGTTCCAGTGCATGGAGGCTCTCCACCTTGCGGGCCAGCAGCGCGTGGCCGAAAAGGCGCAATTCCATGGCCGGGGGTAGGCCCACGGCGCTGACCAGCACCAGGAGAACCGCCAGAAAGATCAGGGCCAGGATCAGGTTCGACGTGGGCCCGGCCGCCGCCACGAGGGCGTAGCCGCCCCGCTGGCTGAAACGGCGGGTCAGGTTGCGGGGATCCACCGGCACGGGCTTGGCCCACCCGATGAAGGGAAAACCAGTGACCATGCCCAGGAGGGGGAAGACGAAGGTGCCCAGTGGGTCCATGTGGGCCAGGGGGTTCAGGGTCATGCGGCCCAGGCGCGCGGCGGTGTCATCCTCCAGCCAGTGGGCCGCCGTGGCGTGGCTGGCCTCGTGAACGCTGAGGCTGAACAGCAAGGCCACGTAGCTGACGAGAATGGTGGGGATGGAGAGGTTGTCGAACACCCGGACTCCGGCAATCCACCAGTGTACAGGCTGGAAGCGCGCCATTGGAGACCGTCTCTGCGGGAACAGGTGCAGGAATGGTACTTGCTGTGGTTATCCTTAATGCATCCGCTCTGGAGCCAGGCATGTATCTGAAAGCCAACTCGCCTCATGCCGCCACCGCGGGAAAAAGCGTCATCGGATTCAACATGATCAATGGCAAGGAAGTGGAGGGCGATCTCTCGCTCATTCAATCCAAGTCGGCGGCGGACAACCGCGACCTTGTGGGGATGTTTCCCGACAGCGGCGAGAAGGATGTGGCCCGGGCGGCCAAGGCCGCTGCCGACGCCTTCGGCCCCTGGTCCCGCACACCGCTGGCCCGGCGCCAGGCCGTGGCCAGCCAGACAGCCGCCATCCTGGCCGCCCACCGGGACAAGCTGGCCCGCATCGTCACCCGGGAAATCGGCATGACCCCCCGCGAGGCCGATGGTGAAGTGCAGCAGGCGATCGATGCCTGCACGTACTTCGCCGGAGAGGCCGAGGCCCGCCTGAAGAAGCCCCTGGCCAAGGGAACCCGCCGCCGGCCCATCGGCGTCTGCGCCATCCTCGCCACAGGCAGTTCGCCTCTGGCGGCTCCGGCCCGCAAGATCCTCCCCGCCATCCTCTGCGGCAACACAGTCGTGTGGAAACCCAGCGACAACGCTCCCACCGCCGCCTACTTGCTGCTGCGCGCCATGATGGAAGCGGGCCTGCCCCACGGCGTGGTGAACACCGTGAACGGCCGCGGCCGGGCCGGCTGCGGCAAGCACTTCCTGGCCGGCATCGACAAGGGCCTGTTCCAATCCTTCAGCTTCGTGGGCTCCGCCGGCCTGGGCCGCCACGTGGGCGAAGTTTGCGGCCGGCATCTGGTGCTGCCCAACCTGGAGGTGATGGGGAAAGCCCTCATGGTGGTGCTGCCCGACGCGAACCTCAAGCAGGCCGCCGCCGATGCCGCCCTTGCCGCCTTCAGCCAGGCCGGCCAGGGGCAGGCCGCCCTGGGCAACATCCTGTTGCACCAGGAATGCGCCGCCGCTTTCAAAAGGGCCTTCCTGGCCAAGGTAGCCAGCCTGCAGGTGGGCAATCCTCTCAGCGATCCCGACGTGGCCTACGGCCCCATGCTCAATGCCCGCTCGGCCACCGCCTTCCGGGAGCACTGGGAGAAGGGCCTGGCCGAAGGCGCCACCCTGCTCGCCGGCGGAGAGCAATGGAATGAATCCCATCGCACGGCCCAGGTGAAGGGCAACGTCGGCCACGGCATCTACATGCAGCCCTGCGTATGGGAGGGCGTGACTCCCGGGATGGAGTTGTTCCGCCACCGCGTCATGGGACCCACGGTGAACCTCACCACCTTCAGCGAGCTCGATGAAGCGCTGGGCTGGCTGGGCGCCGCCGAATGCGGCCTGGCCCACAGCCTCTACACCCGCGACCGCGAAGCCATCCAGCGCTTCCAGCGGGCGAGCAGGGCTGATCTCGTGCTGATCAATGCCGCAGCCACGGATCCCTCCGCCCTCCTGCCCTTCACCGGGCACGGCACGCTGCCTGGCCGTCAGAGCGCCATTGAGCCCTTCAGCCGCTGGCAGTCCGCCAACCAGGATCCCGGGGAGGAGGCCGCACCCGCGGAAGAACCCAGCGCGACGCCCGCGCTCCAAACCGACTGGGCCAGTCTCTAGCTTCCATGACGGACCAACCCGAACCGCCCTCGCAGGCGCCATCGGGACCGCTCTGGATCAGTCTGGCGGCGCTGAGCGTGCCGGCCCTCATATCTTGGTTGCTGCTGAGGCCCGGAGCGCCCCCTTCCCAGCGGCCAGCCTGGTGGATGGGTTTCGCCCTAGTGGCGATCCTGCTGCTGTGGGCCGCGGCCCTGGCCTTCCTGCTGGTGCGCCGCCGGATGGAAATCCAGTCCCGTCTGGCCGAAGAGCGGGATTCCCAGCAGCGGCTGTTGAAAGCCGTGATGGACGCGGCGACGGAGGTGGCTCTCATCGCCACGGACGCCCGGGGCGTCATCCAATTGTTCAACACCGGTGCGGAGCAGATGTTGGGCATGAAGGCCCAGGACGTGATCCATCGCTTGACCCCCGAGGCCTTCCACCTGCCGGAAGAGGCTGAGGCCCGGGGCCGGGAACTCAGCGACGCCCTGGGCGTGCCCATCCAGGGGTTTGCCGTCTATTCGGCCTTGCCCCAGCGGGGCCTCAGCGAAGTGCGCACCTGGACCTACCGCCGGGCGGACGGACAACTCCTCCCCGTGCGGCTGGCGGTCACGGCCCTGCGGGACCGCCACGGCAGCCTCTTCGGCTACCTGGGCGTGGCCCAGAACATGGAAAGCCAGCAGGCGCGGGAATCCACCCTGGCCGCCGCGGCCCAGGAGGCCCATGAGGCTGCGCGGCTGAAATCCGTGTTCCTGGCCACCATGAGCCACGAGATCCGCACGCCCATGAACGCCATCATGGCCATGTCGCGCTACCTCATGACCACCAACCTCGACGAGGATCAGCGGGAGATCACCGAGATCGGCTGGAAGGCCGCCCGCAACCTCCTGGACATGCTGGACCGGGTGCTGGATCTTTCCAAAGTGGAAGCCGGCGGCATGGCCCTGGAAAGTTCCGCCTTCTCGCCCATCGTCCTCACCAAGGACTGCGCCAGCCTGTGGAAAGCCGATGCCACCGGCAAGGGCCTGGCCTTCATCATGGCCCTTCCGGCGGAGGTTCCGGCCGTGCTGGGCGATCCCCTGCGGCTGCGCCAGATCATCAACAACCTGCTGGGCAATGCCCTGAAGTTTACCGCCCAGGGCAGCATCACCCTGCGCCTCCGGGTGGAGGAAGAGGGCCCGCTCCTCCGCCTCCGGTGGGCCGTGGAAGACACGGGCATCGGCATGTCTCCGGCGGTGCTGCTGCGCCTCTTCCGTCCCTTCACCCAGGCCGACGCGGGCATCACGCGGCAGTACGGGGGCAGCGGACTGGGCCTCGCCCTGACCCACGAGCTGCTGCGCCTCATGGGCGGCAGCATCCAGGTGGAAAGCACCCAGGACAAGGGCACCACCTTCACGGTGGACGTGCGCTTGTCCAGGGCCTGAGTGAGGGAACGAGGCCTCCCTTAGAGTTCCTGGCCTGCCAAGGCCGCGCCAAGGTCGCCAGCTTCCCCGCCCAACCGGAGGCGCAGAAGGAACTCCACATTGCCTTCCCCGCCCTTGATGGGGCTGAGCGCCAGGGCTTGCGGGCGCAACTCAGTTCCCGCAAAGAAGGTCCAGGTGTCCACCAGCACCCGCCGGTGAACGGCCCCGTCGCGCACGATGCCCCCCGCGCCCACATCGTCGCGGCCCGCCTCGAACTGGGGCTTCACCAGCAGCACGGCCTCGGCTCCGGGCTGCAGGCTGGGCAGCACCGGCGGAATGGCCAGGCGCAGCGAGATGAAGCTCAGATCGGCCACCAGGAGGGCGCAGCGCTCGGGAATGGCGCCGGGGTCCCAGGTGCGGAGGTTCACCTGTTCCATGGACACCACCCGGGCATCGCTGCGGAGCTTCCAGTGCAGCTGGTTGGTGCCCACGTCCACGGCGTAGACTTTCGCAGCGCCCCGCTGCAACAGGCAGTCCGTAAACCCCCCGGTGCTGGAGCCGGCGTCGAAACAGACCAGCCCTCCGGGATCGATGCCCCACCGGTCCAGGGCCCCGGCCAGCTTCAGGCCGCCCCGGCTCACGAAGGGCAGAGCCTCGCCCCGCAGGCGGATGGCGGCGGCCTCGTCCACGGCCGTGCCGGCCTTGGTCACGGGGCGGTCCCCCACCAGCACGTCCCCGGCGAGGATGCGGGCCTGGGCCTTGGCGCGGGTTTCGCACAAGCCCAGCTGCACCAGCAGCTGATCCAGCCGCACCTTAGCCACGGGCGAGCCGTTTCTGGCGGGTGATCTCCTGGCGGTACACCCCCACGTTGCGGTTGTGGTCCCGCAGGGTGGGGGCGAAGTTGTGGCCTCCCCTCCCCGTGGCGACGAAGTAGAGGTCCTTGCCCACGAGGGGTTCCCGGGCCGCCTGGATGGCCGTGGAACTGGGGATGGCGATGGGCGTGGGGGGCAGGCCGCTGACGGTGTAGGTGTTGAAGCGGTGCGCGCGGCGGATGTCGGCGGCGGTGGGCGCGGTGAAGCGCAGGTCTTCGCTGAGCCAGCGGGCATAGAGGCTGGTGGGATCGCATTGCAGGCGCATGCCGATGTCCAGGCGCTTCTTGTAGACCCCGGCCACATGCGGCTGTTCCTCCACCAGCTTGGTCTCCTTTTCCACCAGGCTGGCCAGGATCAGGGTTTCATAGGGAGGCAGCGCGCCCCCGCCCAGCTTCGGACGCACCTGGGCGTGGAAGGCCTCCACCAGCATGAGCATGACCTCCTCCGGCTCCATGGCGTGGTGCAGCTTGTAGGTGGCCGGGGCGACAAGGCCCTCCAGGGTTTCCGCCCCCTCGAAACCGGCGGTCTTGGCCAGTCTGGGGCTCTTCCAGAGGATCCAGAAGACCTCCTCCGGCACGAAATCCTTCAACCGCCTCTGCACGGACCAGGCGTGGGCGCCTTCCGGGATGGACACGGCGGTGTAGTGGATTTCGGCCCTGCGCAGCTTCCCGGCCACCTCGGAGAGGCTGGCCCGGGGGCTGAACGCGTATTCGCCGCGGATGAGCTGCAGCTTGCGGGACCGGGCCCAGAGCTTGAACAACGAGGCCGAGCGGATGACACCGTCCCGCTCCAGCTCGTCCGCCACCTGGTTGATGTTGGCGCCCCGTTTCACCAGGACGGTGGCCTCCCGCCTCAGAGGGCCCTGCCCCTTCCAGGCCCACCAGCCGCCGAGGCCCGGGACCGCCGCCAGAAGAAGGGTGGCCAGGAAGAGCCGGAGGGAGGTAGAGGATCGTGCCATGCCTCCAGGATGCCGTGGTAGCTTGGATCCATCTACCCAAGGAACCCATGAACGCACCTGGCTACCGCCGACACGTCGGCCTGTTTTCCGCCACCATGCTCATCGCCGGCTCCATGATCGGATCGGGCGTCTTTATCGTCGCGGCGGACATGGTCCGCACGGGACGCACGGGGGGATTCCTGCTGGCGGCCTGGGGCCTCACGGCGGTCCTCACCCTCTTTGCGGCCCTGAGCTACGGCGAACTGGCAGGCATGTTCCCGAAGGCCGGAGGCCAATACACCTACCTCCGTGAAACCTACGGGCCCGTCTCCGGCTTTCTCTACGGCTGGACCTTCTTCGTGGTCATCGAATGCGGCACCATCGCCGCCGTGGCCGTGGGGTTCGGCAAGTACCTGGGTTCCTTCTTCCCGGCCATCACCGACACGGCCTGGATCGGCCCCCACCTGGACGTGCCCCTGATGCGGGTCACCCAGGCCATCAGCGTGGGCCCCTACCACCTGGGCCTGACGCCTTCGCGCCTCTCGGGCATCGCCGTGGTGCTGTTCCTCAGCGCCGTGAACCTTTACGGCGTCAAGCTGGGGGCCCGCATCCAGAACCTGTTCACCGTCGCCAAGATCGGCGGCCTCGCGGCGCTGATCCTGCTGGGGCTGCTGCTGGAACCCTCGGTGGCCCCCGTCCAGGCGCCCTTCCTGCCCATGGACGGCTCGCCTGCCTTGCCCTTCCTGACTGCCCTGTTGGTGGTGCAGACCGGCAGCATGTTCTCGGCGGATGCCTGGAATTCGGTCACCTTCATCGCCGGGGAGGTGAAGGCGCCCGAGCGGACCATTCCCTACTCGCTGCTCATCGGCACCACCATGGTCTGCGGGCTCTACTTCCTGGCCAACGCGGTCTACCTGAAGGTGCTGGGGCCTACCGGCATCGCCAACGCCCCTCAGGACCGGGTGGGCAGCCTGGCTCTGCAGGTGCTCCTGGGCAGCGGCGGCGGGCTGATCATGGCCGGCAGCATCCTTGTCTCCATGTTCGGCTGCCTCAACGGCCTGGTGCTCTCCGGCGCCCGGGTCTACCAGCGCATGGCCGAGGACGGCCTTTTCTACCCCAGCGCCGCCAAGCTCAACGCCCACGGCGTGCCGGCCTTCGGCCTCTGGATCCAGGCCTTCTGGACCTGCCTGCTCACCCTCACGGGAACCTACGGGCAGTTGCTGGATTTCGTCATGCTGCCCACCATCCTCTTCTACATCCTCACAGTGGGCGGCGTCTTCCTCCTGCGCTGGCGGCGGCCTGAGCTGGAACGCCCCGTGCGGGTCTGGGGCTATCCGGTGGTGCCGGCCCTCTACCTCCTGGGCGCCACCGCCATCGTCGGCGCCCTCTTCATCCACCGCCCCAGCTATTCCTGGCCCGGCCTCCTGCTGGTGGCGCTGGGATGGCCCGTGTACCTGGCGGTGAAACCCCGCGTGAAGGCCTGATTTCATAGGAGTCGTCATGCTCCACGTCGTCGTTCTCGGGGCCGGCCGCGTCGGCGGGGCCATGGCCAAGGACCTCAGCCAGGATTTTCGGGTCACGGTGGCCGACCGCTCCCCCGGCGCCCTGGCCCGCCTGAAGGGAGCAGGGCCAGAGGCGCGGCGGGCGGACTTCTCGCGGCCGGAAGCCGTGGCTGAGGCGGTGGCGGACGCGGATCTGGTGGTGGGCGCCGTGCCCGGCTTCATGGGCTTTGCCATGGCCCGGGCCGTGCTGGAGGCAGGCAAGCCCCTGGTGGACATCTCCTTCTTCAATGAAGATTGCTTCGAACTGGATGCCCTCGCCAAACGCCAGAACCTCACCGCCATCGTGGACTGCGGCGTGGCCCCCGGCTGCGGCAACCTCATCCTGGGCGACCTCTCCCGCCAGTGGGACCGCATCACATCCTTCGAATGCCTGGTGGGCGGGCTGCCCGTGGTCCGCACCTGGCCCTACGAATACAAGGCCGGCTTCAGCCCCATCGACGTGATCGAGGAATACACCCGCCCGGCCCGCTACGTGAAGGATGGACGCGTCGTCACCCTGCCGGCCCTGTCGGAGCCGGAACTGCTGGATTTCGAGGGCCTGGGCACGCTGGAAGCCTTCAACACGGACGGATTGCGCAGCATCATCAAGACCTTCCCCAAGGTGCCTTCCATGAAGGAGAAGACCCTGCGCTACCCGGGCCACATCGACAAGATGCGCATGCTCCGGGAATCGGGCTTCTTCAGCAAAGACAAGATCCTGGCGGGCGGGATGGAGGTGAGCCCTTTGGACCTGACCACCGCCCTGCTCTTTCCCCTCTGGTTCATGGAGGAGGGCGACGAGGATTTCACTGTGATGCGGGTGGTGGTGGAAGGCGAGAAGAGCGGTCAGCGCATGCGCAAGGAGCTGAACCTGCTGGACCGCTACGACCGCGCCACAGGTACCACCTCCATGGCCCGCACCACCGGCTACACCTGCGCAGCGGCGGTGCGCCTGCTGGCCAAGGGCGGCTACTCGCGGAAGGGCGTCAGCCCGCCGGAATACCTGGGCCAGGAGCCCGGCGCCTGGGATTTCATCCGCGAGGATCTGGCCCGGCACGGTGTCATCTTCACCGAAAGCTGAGCAGGGACGGGAGCCCTCAGTCCAATTCCCGGTGGCGGATGGTCAGGGCCGCCACGTCGCCCTTGAGGCGGTGCGCCAGCATTTCCACCAGGGCCACAGAGCGGTGCTGGCCGCCGGTGCAGCCGATGGCGAGGGTGTGGTAGGCGCGGCCCTCCTGGCGCACCAGGGGCAGGGACCAGCGCAGCCAGGCTTCGGCTCTTTCGAGGAATTCCCGGAATTCGTGGGACTCCAGCAAGTACTCCTGCACGGCCCAATCCCGCCCGGTAAGCGGCTTCAGGGCCTCCACGTAGAAAGGGTTGGGCAGAAACCGGGCATCCAGCACCACGTCCGCGTCCGCGGGCACGCCCCGCTTGAAGCCGAAGCTGAGCAGCCGGACGGCCGTCTGCCGCGTGGGCAGCTGGGGCACCAGGGCGGCGATGCGCAGTCTCAATTCGGAAAGACTCAGGCCCGTGGTATCGAGGATGGTGGTGGCCATGGCCCGGATGGGCGCCAGCAGCTCGCGCTCCCGCTGGATGCCCTCCCCCGCCGTGCCCAGCAGGGCCAGGTGATGGGGACGCCGGGTTTCGGAGTAGCGGCGCAACAGCACCGATTCCTCCGCCTCCACGAACACAATCTGCACCGGCACATTGCCATCACGCAACCGCTCCACCAGGGGGCCGAATTCCTGCGCGAAATCAGCCTGGCGGCTGTCCATGCCCACCACCAGCCGCTCGTGGCCCGGCGTCAGCTTGGATTCCAGTTCCAGCAGCGGCTCCAGCAGCCGCGGGGGCACGTTGTCCAAGGCGGTGCATCCGCTGTCCTCCAGGGCGCCCAGCACCGAATGGCGGCCGGCCCCTGAGAGTCCTGTCACAACGATGAGTTCCATGCCCTTAGTTTGCAGCAGGGCCATGGGCCGCGCCCAAGAAAATCGCGGGGGCCGATGGGCCCCCGCGATTTTCTTGGATAGGAACAGACGGAGATCAGTCTTCCAATCCGCCAGCGGTGAAGCGCAGCACCCGCTGGATGCCGTCCGGGGCATTGCCCTGCTCGTCGGGCCCCAGCTCGAAGGTTTCAGAGGGCCCGCGGAAGAAGTCCTCGTCAGGCACATAGGCGGGCTGGGGTTCCACCCGGTAGAGGTACGAAATGATTTCATCCTCGTAGCCAAAGCGCATCTGCTCGAAGTACTCGTAGCTTTCGCGCTTGTACTCGACGAGCGGATCCTTCTGGCCGTAGCCGCGGAAGCCGATGGCCTCCTTCAGGTGGTCCATGACCAGGAGGTGCCGCTTCCAGGCGGCGTCGATGATCTGCAGGATGGACCAACGCTCGTAGCTGCGCATGCCTTCGCCGCCCAGCCGCTCGTCCTTGCCCTCGTAGTAGGTCTGCACCAGCTTGGCCAAGGCTTCGCTGGCCTGGGCCTGGGGCAGCAGGCCGATGGCGTCCACCTCTTCGCCCGTGAGCGTGAAGAGCTGCTCGACACGCTCTCGGAAACCCGGCAGGTCGCGCTCGCCCTTGTCCACCAGGAAATCATGGGCCAGGCCTTCAGCGATCTCGCCCGCCACCCGGAGGACGTACTCGCGGGTGTTGCCCTTGAGGATCTCCGTGCGCAGCCCGTAGAAGAAGATGCGCTGCTTGTTCATCACATCGTCGTACTCGAGCAGGTGCTTGCGGATCTCGAAATGGTGCGCTTCCACTCGCTTCTGGCTGCGCTCGATGGCGCGGGTGACCATGCCGGCCTCGATGGGCTCGTCATCGTTCATGCCCATGGCGCCCATGAGGTTCTTGATGCGGTCGCCGCCGAAGATCCGCATGAGGTCATCCTCAAGGGACAGGTAGAAGCGGCTGGAGCCGGGATCGCCCTGGCGGCCGGCGCGGCCCCGGAGCTGGTTGTCGATGCGGCGGCTTTCGTGGCGCTCCGTGCCGAGGATGTGCAGGCCGCCCAGGCCCACCACCTCCTCGTGCTCGGCGGCCGTCTGCTCGCGCATCTGCTCCACCAGGGCCGCGAACTCCGCGGTTTCCAAACCGTCTTCGTCGTAGAGGGCGATGCCCTTCTTCTTGGCCTCGATGCGCGCAAGGCCTTCGGGATTGCCGCCGAGGATGATGTCCGTGCCGCGGCCCGCCATGTTGGTGGCGATGGTGACGGCGCCCTTGCGGCCAGCCTGGGCGATGATCTCCGCCTCGCGCTCATGGTGTTTGGCGTTGAGCACCACGTGGGGGATGCGGGCGGCCTTAAGCGAATCGGCCAGTTCCTCGCTGCTGTCGATGCTGGCCGTGCCCACCAGGACCGGCTGGCCCTTGGCGTGCAGGTCGCGGATCTCTTCGACGATGGCCTTCTTCTTGCCGCTCCGGGTGGAATACACCGTATCGGCGAAATCCTTGCGGACCATCGGCATGTTCGTGGGCACCACGAGCACGTCCACCTTGTAGATGGAGTGCAGTTCCGTGGCCTCGGTTTCCGCCGTGCCGGTCATGCCCGCCAGGCGGTTGTACATGCGGAAGAAGTTCTGGAAGGTGACGGTGGCCAGGGTCTGGTTCTCCGCGTTGACTTCCACCCCTTCCTTGGCCTCGATGGCCTGGTGCAGGCCGTTGGACCAGCGCCGCCCGGGCATGGCGCGGCCGGTGAACTCGTCCACGATGACGACTTCCATGCCCTTCCCGTCCTCCTTGGGACGCACCATGTAGTCCACGTCCAGCTTGTACAGGTTGTGGGCCAGCAGGGCCTGGTTGAGGCCGTGAAGGGTTTCGATGCTGGTGGGGTCGTAAAGGTTCGCCACGCCGAGCAGCTGCTCCGCCTGGTGGATGCCGTCGTCGGTCAGCATGACCTGGCGGTCCTTCTCGTCGACCTTGTAGTGGGTCTCCGCCTTGAGCTTGGGGACGATGGCGTCGATGCGGAAGTATTTGGAAGTGTCTTCCTCGCTGCTGCCCGCGATGATGAGCGGGGTGCGCGCCTCGTCGATGAGGATGCTGTCCACTTCGTCGACGATGGCGAAGTTGAAGCCGCGCTGGGTGAAGTCGGCAAGATCCCACTTCATGTTGTCGCGCAGGTAGTCGAACCCCAGCTCGTTGTTGGTGGCGTAGGTGATGTCGGAACCGTAGGCGTCGCGCCGCTGCTGATCGTCAAGGCCGTGCTGGATGACGCCGATGCTCAGGCCCAGCCAGTTGTAGAGCCGGCCCATCCACTCCGCGTCGCGGCGGGCCAAGTAGTCGTTCACCGTCACCAGATGGGCGCCCTGGCCCGCCAAGGCATTGAGGTAGAGCGGCAACGTGGCGGTCAGTGTCTTGCCCTCGCCGGTGCGCATCTCAGCCACCTTGCCTTCGTGAAGGGCCATGCCGCCCACCAGCTGCACGTCGAAATGGCGCATCTTCAGCACGCGCTTGCTGGCTTCCCGGGCCACTGCGAAAGCCTCGGGCAGGATGTCGTCCAGAGTCGCGCCGTTGGCGAGCTTTTCCTTGAAGTAGGGCGTCTTCGCCTTGAGATCCTCATCGCTGAGGGCCGAGATTCCGGGCTCCAAGGAGTTGATATGCTGGACCTTGGCCCACAACCGCTTCAGCTCCCGGTCGTTTTTGGAGCCGATGAGTTTCTTAAGGATGTTGTCGAGCATGGAACCGTCCAGTCGCGTAAACCATCGATTGTAGCGTGACGGCCCCCCGTTTCCCAGCGCTGGTCCGACCTTTCAAGGCTTCGAGGTTGCCGATTTTACCCACACAAGGCACACTGATTGTTTGGATTCTGGAGGAATCATGGCGCTTGAGCGCACCTTTGCCATCGTGAAGCCCGATGCCGTCAAGGACGGCCACATCGGCGAGATCGTCAGTGCCATCGAACAGAGCGGCTTGAAGGTGGTCGGCCTCAAGCTCACCCGCCTCACGCCCGCCATCTGCCAGGGCTTCTACCATGAGCACGTGGGCAAGGGCTTCTACGCGGAACTGGAAGCCTTCATGACCGAAGGCCCCGTGGCGCTCATGGTGCTGGAAGGCGACAATGCCATCCTCCGCTGGCGCGACCTCATGGGCGCCACCAACCCCGCCAACGCCGCCGAGGGCACCCTCCGCAAGCGCTTCGGCGCCAGCATCGGCCGCAACGCCACCCATGGCAGCGACAAGCCCGAGAGCGCCAAGTTCGAGGTCGGCTACTTCTTCAATGCCTTCGAGCAGATGTAATCCAGGCCCCAGTCTTCAGGGATCAGTCTTCAGTGCAACGGCGCCCTTCAGGCGCCGTTGTCGCTTTTACTGAGGACTGAAGACCGAAGACCTACTCCTCCATCACCGCCAGAAGGGCCGATTGGCCCAGGCGGCGCACGCCAGGCAGCAGGTCGGCGCTCTGCAGCCCCTTTTCGCTGAACCACTGGCCCCCCGGTGGCGGGGGCGGCAGCTCTTCTTCTGGCGCCTTGGTGCGCAACAGATGGCTGAGGTAGAGGCGCTGCTGTCCTTCCAGGCCTTCGAGACGAAGCAGCCAGGGAGTCGGGAGGCGGCTGGTGCGCTCGTCGAAGACCACCGGCAGCACGGAACGGTCCACGAAGCGGAAAGGCATGCCCCAGGCGGCCTCGATCTGGGCGTTCAGCAGGGAAGTGGGCAGGAAGCCCGGGGCCCAGGGAATCTGCGCGGGCATGAGCAGGCCCCGGTGCGGGCTGTGGGGCGACGGCACCAGCAGCACGAAGGGCGTCTGCTGTCCGTGGACCAGCACCCCCTCGATGAAGGTCGTGAGGTGGACCCGGCCTTCGGCCATCAGCGCCCCCCCGCCGCTTCCAGGTCGGCCATGATGCGGTCGCGGGCCGCCGAAACCTCTGCCACGGCGGCTTCGGGCTTCAGCTTGACCACGTCCTTGGTGCGTCGATCCCGCAGTTCCACGATGCCGTCCTTCAGGCCCTTGGCGCCCACGGTCAGGCGCAGGGGGAAACCCAGCAGATCGGCATCCTTGAACTTGGCGCCGGGGCTCAGACCTTCACGGTCGTCATGCAGCACCTCGAAACCGGCGGCCTCGAGATCCTTCTCCACCTGGCTGGCCACGCCCGAAACCTCGGCGCTGCCGGGATCCAGACAGACCACGTGCACCTGGTAGGGGGCGATGGGCCAGGGCCAGATGATGCCATCGGCGTCGTAGTTCTGCTCCACGGCCGCCGCCACCGTGCGGGTGATGCCGATGCCGTAGCAGCCCATGACCATGGGGTTCTCCTTGCCCTGTTCGTCGAGGAACGTGCAAGACATGGACTTCGAGTACTTCGTGCCGAGCTTGAAGACCTGCCCCACCTCGATGCCGCGGAAGGCCTGGTAGGTGCCCTTCCCGCAGCGCGTACAGGTGTCGTGTTCCGCGGCCATCCGCAGGTCGGTGAAGGTGCAGCCCGGGAGGTCACGTGCCGGATCCAGGCCGAAGTGGTGGTAATCCGTGCGGTTCGCGCCACAGGTGAGGTTCACCGCGCCCTTGAGGCTGGCATCCACCAGGATCAGCACATCCTTCAGGCCCACGGGGCCCATGAAGCCAGTCTTGGCGCCCGTGAAGCCCTCGGCCTCCTCCAAGGGCATGAGTTCCATCTCCGCGGCCCCGGCGAAGTTCTTCACCTTGACGGGGTTGACCTCGTGATCGCCCCGCAGCACCGCGCCCACCAGCTTGGTGGAGCCGTCCGCGAAGGTGGCCCGGTACAGGAAGAACTTGCTGGTCTGGCTGAGGGGCATGCCGTCGTGCTCGGCATCCTTCATCCCGGCGGCTTGTTCCACCTGGCCCAGCACCCCCGGAGTGCAGAAATGGTCGCGCTTCAGCTCGAAGGCCGCACCACGGTCTCCCGCGGGGTCTCCCGCGGGCAACGCCGGAGCCTCCGTCTTCTCGATGTTGGACGTGTAATCACAGGCATTGCAACTCAGGATGGCATCCTCGCCGCTGCCTGCCAGCACGTGGAATTCGTGGGTGAAGCTGCCGCCGATGGCGCCGCTGTCCGCTTCCACGGGGCGGAACTTCACGCCCAGCCGGGAGAAGATGCGTTTGTAGGCGTTGAACATGACCCAGTACTCGCGGTCCGCGCATGTGTCATCCGCGTGAAAGGAATAGGCGTCCTTCATGGTGAACTCGCGGCCCCGCATGAGGCCGAAGCGGGGACGGCGCTCGTCGCGGAACTTGGTCTGGATCTGGAACAGGTTCATGGGCAGCTGTTTGTAGCTGCGCACGTTCTTGCGAACGATGTCCGTGATCACTTCCTCGTGAGTGGGGCCCAGGCAGAAGTTGTAGAACTCGCGCTCATCGGGCTTTTCGCCCCGGGCCCGGCGCTCGGCGACTTCGGCCTTGGCCTTGCGGTCGCAGAAGCGCAGCAGCTCGTCGCCATAGAACTTCCAGCGGCCGCTTTCCTGCCACAGCTCCGCGGGCAGCACCGCGGGCATGGTCAGCTCCTGACAGCCGTCCTTGGCCAGCTCCTCCCGGACGATCTCCTCGAACTTGCGGATGCTCCGGAAAGCCAGGGGCAGGTAGCTGTAGATGCCTGCGGCCACCTTCTGGATCATGCCGGCCCGCATCATGAGCTGCTGGCTCACCACATCGGCATCGCGCGGCGTTTCGCGCAGGGTCTGGATCAGGAGCTTCGACTGCTTCATGGGGGCCTCGAACCTTCAAGTCTAGCCCATGACCCACCGCTCCTGCGGCCTCAGATCCCACGGCCAAGCTTCGCCTGGCCGTGGGCCTGGCCGTGGGATGGGGGCCCGGGAGGACATCTCGAGCGAAGCGAGCAAGCGGTCCCCCCGGACAGCATCAGCTCAGCAGGCTCTGCACCAGGGCGCTGGCAGCCTTGCCGTCGATGGCGCCGCCATGGGCGGCCTGGAGCGCCTTCATGACCAGGCCCATATCCTTCTTGGAGGCCGCCCCGCTCTGGGCGATAGCGGCCTTCACGGCCTCCTCCAGGGCCGGCCCCTCGATCATCGCCGGGAGATAGGGCCGAAGCAGCTCGATCTCGGCTCGCTCCTGGGCGGCCCGATCCCCTTGGCCCACCTTCTCGAACTGAGCCACGCTGTCTTCACGGGATTTCACCAGCCGCTTGAAGACGGCGATGGCCTCTGCCTCGGGAAGGACCCCTTGCGGCCCCAGCCCCTTGGCCACGGCCTCGTTCTTGTAGGCGGCCAGGGCCATGCGCAGCACCTGGGTCCGCGCTGCGTCCCGGGCCAGCATGGCGGTTTTCAGATCGGCCTGCAGACGGTCCAGCATGGGCGGCTCCTCAAGTATCCGTGCCATGTTGACGCGAGCGGGCCGGCCGCTCAATGCCAGAAGTCATGGGAGGATGCGCCTCGGCCGAAAGAGGGTGCAGTCCATCCATGGGGCCCCATGAACGTCGCATTCATCAATCCATTCATTGAATCCACTCTCCGCAGCCTGGAGATGATGGCAAGCATTGCCGCCGAGAAGGCCGGTCTCTCCGTGAAAGAGGACCTCATCACCACCTACGACATCTCGGCCATCATCGGCATTACCGGCGACACTTCGGGTTCGATCATCCTCAGTTTCCCCGTGGGCCTGGCCTGCAGGATCGCCAGCAACATGCTCATGGAGGAGATCAAGGCCCTGGACAAGAGCGTGGAGGACGCCATCGGCGAGATCGGCAACATCGTGGTGGGCGACGCCCGGCGCCTGCTCATCCAGGACGGGTTCAGCCTTTCCATTTCGGTGCCCACGGTGGTGGTCGGCAAGGGGCACAAGATCAGCCGCAGCGGTGACGTTCCCTGCATCGCCATCCCCTTCAAGACGGAATTCGGCGAATTCGAAGTCAACGTGGGACTGAAGGAGTAGATTCTCGGTCTTCAGTCGTTAAACAGAACGGGCGCCCAGAGGCGCCCGTTCTGTCACTGAGGACCGAGGTCTGAAGACCAACTCCAGACTTAGGCCTTCTCGAACTTGATCACTTCCACGGGGCAACCGGCGGCGGCGGCCTCGATGCTGGCTTCCAGGTCCGTGCCGTAGCTGCCGGACAGGGGGCTCATCTCGTCGCGGTTTTCGGTGTCCTGGCCGTCCTCGCGCACGGAGCCGTTGACGTTGCAGCTGGTGTCGGTGACGTGGAAGACGTCGGGGCACTCGGCTTCGCAAGCGTTGCACACGATGCAGCCTTCTTCGATCCACACTTTGGTGATGGCCATGGTCGTCTCCTCGAGATTCAATGGGGGCCCGTCGCGGGCGGATTCAACCAACCTAGCATCGCCGCAGCCTGGGACCAAGCCTCCCCTGGCCCATCCCGGCGTGGGAGACTGGACTTGTGACGGAGGTCCAACCATGAGCCTGGCGGAATCGGGAATTCTTGCCCGGATCCGGGAATTGCTGCCTGGAGGCGAGGGGCTCGTGGACGACTGCGGCGCCCTGCCCTCCGCGCCGCCTGGAGAAACCCTGTTGGTCACCACGGATGTGATGGAATCAGATCAGCATTTCCGGTTGGATTGGCATCCCCCGGACTTGCTGGCCAGGAAGCTGCTGGCCGTGAACCTGTCCGACCTTGACGCTTCCGGTGCGAAGCCTGTGGGCTACACCCTCACCCTCGCTCTGGGGCCTGAGATCGACGGCGCCTGGCTGGACCGCTTCCTGCAGGGCCTGGCTGAAGCCTCCCGGGCAGCCGGGGTTCTGGTGCTGGGCGGGGATACGGTGGGCAGGCCGGCCGGACTGGGGCTGGGCCTCACCGCCTTCGGTTCCGCCAGGCGCTGGTTGCGAAGGGATGGCCTTCGGCCCGGCGACCGGATCTTCGTGGACCAGCGCCCCGGCGTCAGCTTGCGGGGGTTCCGGAAACTCCAGGCGGGGCAGCGGTGGGATGCGGATCATCCTGACTCCGACCTGCTCGCCCATCTGGCGCCAACGCCCAACCTGGGTCTGGGCCGTCGCCTGGCGGCCATTCCGGAAATCCACGCTTGTCTGGATCTTTCCGACGGCCTCAGCCGCGACCTCCGCAACCTGGCCCTGGCATCGGGCCTGAGCATCGCGGTGGAGACGGACTTGGATGAGGACGCGCTCCGCGGAGGCGAGGACTATGCCCGCTGTTTCGGGACATCCCTGCCCCAGGATGAACTCGAAAAAACCCTCGGGCTGGCCTTGATCCCCGTGGGCCGTGCCCAGGAACCAGGGGTCGCGCCGCTGCTCGTCTATGATGGGAACGGGCCGCGCCCTCTGCCGGACCTCGGATTCGACCACTTCGCCCATGACTGATCCCTCCGCCCATGACTGATCCCATTGAACTGCCAGATCCAGCCCCTGCTGCAGCCCCTGTCTCCAGGGCCACGCCCAAGGGCCTCTGGAACAGCCTCAAGGCCCACATCCTGCACCCGGAGCTCTCGCCCGAACAGGTGGCCTGGAGCTTCGCCCTGGGCCTCTCCATCGCGTGGAACCCGCTTCTGGGGCTTCACACCGGCATGGTGTTCCTGTTCTGCATCATCTTCCGCCGCCTCCACCGCCCCCTCATGATCATGTCCATGCTGGTGAACAACCCCTGGACCATGGTGCCCATCGCCACCGCCAGCACCTGGGTGGGGAACCTGGTGCGGGGCCGGTTTGGCACCGGGAACATCGCCAAAGTCGATTGGCACGCCATCGGCTGGCGCAGTTTCCTGACCTGGGACGGCTTCGAGGCCACCACCACCCTGCTGCGCCCCATCCTGAAGTCCTACCTCATCGGCGGAACCCTATGCGCCTTGGCGGCGCTGCCTGTCGGATACTTCTTCATGCTCTGGCTGGCCAACCGCCTGCGCCGGATTCATTGGCCGCACCCGCTGGAACCGGCCTGCCCACCCCAAGACACCCCACCTGGAGGCTGACGCCATGGACATGCGCTTTCTGATGAAACAAGCCCAGCAGATGCAGGCCAAGCTGGCGGAGGCCCAGGCGAATCTGCGCGTCGAAGGCACCGCCGGGGGCGAACTGGTAAAGGTCACCCTCAACGGCTCCAAAGAGCTGGTGGGGCTTTCCATCGCCAAGGACGCCATGGATCCCGAGGATCCCTCCATGCTGGAGGATCTGCTGCTGGCGGCCTTCCGGGATGCCGCCACCAAGACCGACGAGGCCATGAAGAAGCAGATGGGTGGCATGGGCGCCGGCCTCAACCTGCCCGGCCTCGGGCTCTGAGATCTTCAAATGGACTTCACCCCGGAGGCACTGAGAACGCGGAGGAAGACGCACGGAGAAGAATGCACTTCTTTTCTCTGTGAAACCCTCTGCGGTCCCCGTGTCTCCATGGTGAATCTTGATGCCCGTGCGGAGCCTGCGCCATGAAACTGCCGCCACCCCTCGAGGCCGTGGTCGAAAGCCTCCAAAAACTCCCAGGGGTAGGCTCCAAGTCCGCCCAACGCATGGCCCTGCACCTGCTGAAGGAGGGGCCGGAAGCCATGGCCCACCTGGCCCGCCAACTGCAGCAGGCCGCGGAAAAGGTGGGGTTCTGCCAGATCTGCGGCGCCTTCACGGACCAGCCCACCTGCCCCATCTGCCTGGATCCCCGCCGGGACCCGGCCAGCCTCGTCATCGTGGCCGAGGCTTCCAACGTGCTCAGCTTCGAGCGCAGCGGCCATTTCCGGGGACGCTACCACGTGCTGGGGGGCCTCATTTCTCCCCTGCGCGGAGTCGGGCCGGATCAACTGCGCATCCGCGAATTGCTCAAGCGGCTGGAGGACGGCGCCATCCAGGAGATCATCCTGGCCACCAACCCCACGGTGGATGGCGAGGCCACCGCCAGTTGGCTGGCCCGCATGCTCGAGCCCATCGGCGTGCGCACCTCGCGCATCGGGCTGGGGCTCCCCATCGGCAGCGACCTCGAATACGCGGATGAACTCACCCTGGATCGCGCCATGGAAGGACGACGGCAGATCGGATAGCCGATGGGGCCCCTTGGACTACCCCCCGATCGCACAGCGCCCCGCGCTGTGCTCCCGCTCTCCGGCTGCGCCGGTTCGCGGAGGGGGCCCCGTTCCATCGGCAGCGACCTCGAATACGCGGATGAACTCACCCTGGATCGCGCCATGGAAGGACGACGGCAGATCGGCCTCTAGGGTTGAACCGGTGGGATCTCCGCGAACAGGTACCTCCCGAACCATCCCGGGAAGGCTCGCGCCCAGGGCCGCCTGCCCTCGATGAGCAGCCCTGCGGATCGGGCTTCGGCGATGGAAAGATCACCTCGCCACCACCCGGTCAGCACCTGGAGCGGGGCGCGAACATGCAGGGCTTCGGGAAAACCAGGATTGTCCGAGCACAGCGAGACTTCGCTCCGGCGCAGGAGCAGGTAGCGGCGAGCTTCGCGCCGCCCAGCCCCAGAGACTTCGATGCGGACCAGGACCGGTTCGGAAGGAAGCGCTTCCGGCCTCACCCGTCGTTGCATGTCCCATAGGAGCGCCTCCAAGTCGAGTTCTCCACGCGGCAGGCTGCGGGGCAGCCATCGCTGGCCCCAGGTTCCAAGTTCACGGATGGTTCCAGCCAGCTCCATCCCGGCCGCAGTGAGGCGGTACGAAGGCCCCCTGGCTTCTTCCTCCCGCACAATCACGCCGCCGTCAAGCAGCTCGCGCAGCCGCGCCGAAAGCATGGTCCGGGAAATCCGGGGGATGCCCCGCTGGAACTCACCGAAACGGCGGCTTCCGCAAAGGAGTTCGCGCACGACGAGCAGGGTCCAGCGCTCGCCAAGAAGCTCCAGAGCGCGGGCGATCGAACAGAACTGGCCGTAGCTCTTCATGGCATACCTCGATTCCAGGCCAAGACCGGCGCAGTGCGGATTCCGGACTGCCTCGCTCCCTTTCCAGTGCTTATAGTCAGGCCTGGAGGCCGCTTTGACCATGGACGACGATCCTCGAACCTCTTTTGCCGTCCGCGACGCGAAGCCCGACGAGTTCGATCGTCTGGGGCAGCTGATGGTGGCCGTCTACACCAGCCTGGACGGCTTTCCCAGTCCGGAGGAGCAACCCAATTACTACGACATGCTGGCCCATATCGGCCTGATGGTGAAGAAACCGGGGGCAAGGCTCCTGGTGGCCATTGCCGGGGAAACCCTCCTCGGAGGCATCGTCTATTTCGCCGACATGGCCCAGTACGGCTCCGGCGGCACCGCCACCCAGGAGAAGGCGGCCTCGGGCTTCCGGCTATTGGCGGTGTCCCCCGAGGCCCGCGGCATGGGTGTGGGGAGAACTCTGGCCGAGGCCTGCATCACCCTCGCCAAAGAGAGCCACCACCGGCAGGTGATCATCCACACCACCCGCGCCATGCAGATCGCCTGGACCATGTATGAGGGCATGGGCTTCCGGCGCTCCGAGGACCTGGATTTCATGCAGGGCGAACTGCCTGTTTTTGGTTTCCGGCTGGATTTGGCCTAGTCTTTCCCGCTTAGTAATTAACGCTCACATCGCCCCGGGCCCAGGTCTGGCAGGCCAGCCGCTGGTCGGAATTGGCCTTCAGGGCCAGGAGCACGCGGGATTCGGCCGCGCCCTTTTCGCTGAGATGCTCGCCCCCTTCCACCACGGTGACGAGGCAGGTGCCGCAGCGGGCGTGGCCACCGCAGCGGTGGGGAAGAGGCACCTCGGCCTTCGCGCTCGCGGCGAGCAGCGCCGTTTCCCGGTCGCACTCCGCCGTGCCCGGGGTTTTGCCATTGAACCGAACTGTATGCATGAGTTACCCGTAAGTCGTTAAAGCAGAGTGGATAGAACCAACAACTCCACTCTATCAGGCCTTTCCTCGCCGGAGATGCCCTTTCGCCGTGGCCAGGAACCGCGCCCTGGCCACGGCGTGATCCACCACGGGCACAGGGTAGTCCCACCCGGCCCGCAGGGCCTTGGGCGCCTTCCAGGGCTCGTGGATGAATGCCGTGGGGCAGGACGCCAGTTCCGGCACCCAGCGCTTCACGTAGGCTCCCTCAGGATCAAACTTCAGCCCCTGGGCCACGGGGTTGAAGATGCGGAACCAGGGCTGGGCATCGCAGCCGCAACCGGCGCTCCACTGCCAGCCCGCGTTGTTCTGGGCCCAGTCGCCATCGGTGAGCCACCGCAGGTAGTGGGCTTCGCCCCGCCGATAGTCCAGCAGCAGGTGTTTGGCCAGGAAGCTGGCGGCCACCATGCGGGCCCGGTTGTGGACGAATCCTTCGGCCAGCAGTTGCCTGGCGGCGGCATCCACCACGGGATACCCGGTGCGCCCCTCGGTCCAGGCTTGCCAGGCCCGCTCGTCCTCGCGCCAGGGAAAGCCTTCGAATTCCGGGCGAAAGGACTTGCTCAAAAGGTCCGGCCATTCCCACAGCAGATGGTGGCTGAACTCCCGCCAAAGCAGCTCGTCGTGGTAACGCTGCACGGATTCGCCTGGACCCACCGCCGCAGCGGCCTGCCACACCGTGCGCACCGAAAGGGTTCCGAATTTCAGATCGGCGCTGAGCCGGGAAGTGCCGGGTCGATCCATGCGATCCCGGTCAGGCTCATAGGCTTTAATGGGACCGCCAACAAAGGCCTTCAACCGCGCCTGGGCCGCCCCTTCCCCGCCGGATTGCAGGCCTGGGTTCAACGGCAGGCCCAGCTCCTGCAGGGTAGGGACAGCGACGGTGGCAGCTTCAATGTCCCCCGGCAATGGAGGAAGGCCTCCCGGAACCGGCCGCGCCGGTCCCGGATCGAGCCTCATCCTGCAGGCCCGGCTGAAGGGCGTGAACACCCGGAACATGGTCCCCTGCCCATTCCGCACCGACCCGGGCGGCAGCAGGGTTTCACCCTCGAAAAGCCGGAAGGCGATGCCCTGCCGCGCCAAGCCCTCATCCACGCGGCGATCCCGCTCGCGGCCGAAGGGCTCCACCCAGCGGTGGGCCAGCACCTGATCCGCCCGCCAGTGGGCCGCCAGGCGCGGAACCACCTCCACACTGCGACCCGGCACCACCAGGAGCCTGGATCCCAGGCGCGCCAGGCTGGCTTCCAGCGCCCCCAGCGATTCCAGGAGGAACTGCATCCGATGCGGCAATGCCTGCGCCCGCTCCGGCTGGAAGAACCAGGGATCCAGCACGAACAGCGGGATCACCTCACCCGCGGCGGCCGCCACCGCCAGCGGTTCGTGATCCGCCACCCGCAGATCCTTTCCCCGGAACCACACGATGCTTCGCATGGGGTGAGACTAGCGGATAGTGCGGTGGGTTCTCGGTCCTCAAATCTATGGATCGCCGGCTGCCGCCTTCCCAGGAAGACACTTGCCCGGAAACGGCATAAAGTTTACCCTTCCATGCTCTTTGCCGAGGTTTCATATCTCATGCGCTTCTTCACACTCCTGCTGACTTTGCTCACCGGATGGCTGTCTCTGCATGCAGAGCAGCCTCTGGTTTTCTCCCGAATGGTGAGTCTTCCCCCCAAATTAGCCAAATGCTTCCCAGTGCAGGGGTTTCCCATCGCCGTTGGCCGCGGAATCCTGGACATTTCTTCAGGCCAACTGACCGAGTTTAAGAGTGGAGATCAACTGCTCGGTTACCACTTCACAGGCCGCGCAAGCTTTACTTACCTTTCCGAAGAGCCGTTGGAAGCGGCCTCGTTCGCGTTCAACATCAGAAACAACACGCCACTGCACGCCGAGCCTGTTCCAGGTGGGGGGCTCGTGGTGAAGGATTCGGTCAAAGAAGCACTGCTCTGGGTGGCTGGCCGACCCCTCCCAGCCCTCCCCGAAGCCAACGGCAGTGGGGACGAAGAAGCCTTTCAGCGACTCCTTAATCTGTTCCATCCAACAAGCAAGACATCAACGCTCAACCCTGCCTGGGCTTCGGTGCCACAGACCATGGCCTTGGTCGCGGCCAATGATCCTGAGGCCGTCAGTCTGATTGCGGAGATGAGCGGCGGCAAGCAGGACCTCATTTTCAGTCATCTCGCCGCTTCCCCCGGTCAAGAAGGCCTATCTGTCAAAACGGTTTCGGGATTAGTCCAGCTGAGTGAACAAACGGTGGGCTGGTCGGCCCGTCAGGTCCCAACCTACCCCTTCATCCTCTCCCATCTCGACATTGATCTCACCGCCCTTAGTGAGAGATCCGCCAAGTTGAAGGTAATGGAAACCATTACCCCTACCCGAGATGGACTGACTCTCATCGGACTCGACCTGGTCAACGCGCTCGATTTAGAGCGTCCAGTCCGGCTTAAATCGGTACGGTTCGAGGATGGGACGCCCCTTCGATTCCACCACGGCGGAGGCCGCCTGCTGGTGGAATTGCCGAAACCCACCCAGGCTTTTCACCCAATGAATCTGGCCTTCGACATTGAAGGCGACCTGATCTGGGAGGAGCGAAATGCCTCGCGATGGCAATTGGGGCTTTGGCCATGGTTTCCGCAGCCCGAGATGGGGGCGCAGTGTTACACCGTCCATGCCATCGCACGGGTCCGGCGCCCCCACATTCCCATCATGCCTGGCACTTGGGTCAAACGTGGCGAGGAGGGCGGACTCGCCATCCTGGAGACACGCATCGACCGGCCGATCCAGTTTTTCGTTGTAGATGCAGGCCGGTTCGATATGCAAGAGATCCAGCAGGGTCCGCGCACGGTGCGAGTCTGGACCTATCACACGGAGACTCGCAACACCGACCGCCTCGCTCGCCTCTCGCATAAGATCATCGACTACTACGAATCGGTCCTTGGCCCATTCCCCTTCCAGGCCCTGAATATGATTCAGGTTCAGGACTATGGGTTTGGCCAAGCCCCTCCGGGCACCATGTACATCACTCGGGAGGCATTCAATGTCCTGAGTGATGACATCGCACGCATGGTCGCCCGAGGAATCAACGACCGCATCGCACACGAGATAGCTCATCAGTGGTGGGGTCATGTGGTAAAGATGGCCACTCCAGAGGATCAGTGGGTCACGGAAGCTTTTGCAGAATTTTCTTCCGCATTGGCCATGCTTAACTCAAAGGGCAAGGGCCGGACCTACTTCATGGAAAAAGTAAAGGGCTGGGAGCAGGAAGCCAAGGAGGCGGGGCAGGCCGGCTCCATCGCGGGAGCGAACCGAGTTAGACTCGCCTCTGCGCAGAACCGGGAGTATGGCATCCGAAACCAGTTGCTCTACGACAAAGGCGCCTACTTCCTCTACGACCTCCAGCAAAAAATCGGAGAAGAATTGTTCTTGAAATTCTTGGCCAACATCCCGGCCAATATCCAGTGGCGGTACGTCTCCGAACAAAATTTGCTCGATCTGCTCAAGGCCATCACTGGGAAGGATTTCACCAGCCACTTCGATCGCTACTTGTGGGGTTCTGAGATGCCCGATGGCCGGGCGGTTCCCTGATCACATCGAACCAGGTTAGGACCCGGCTGCCAAGGCCACCTGCCAAAGGCCGGAAGGATCGGGGTGCATGAGCCATTCGGACACCACGGGGCGGCGCATCCAGGCGCCCAGGGACAATTCCTGGTCCAGCTGTCCCGGCGACCACCCGGCGTAGCCCAGGAACAGGCGGTAGCGGGCGGTGGGGTCGTTCAGCAGGGTCTCCAGAAGGTCCTTGCGGTGGCTCACGAAGTGGGTGAGGTCCACCACCGTGTCCTCCTCCTCGGGCAGGCCGCCCTGGGACAGCAGGATGCCGCGCTGGGGATCCACGGGACCGCCCCGCCAGGCGGTCGCCTCCTCCGAGCCCTGGAAAGCCATGCCGCCCTCCTCGCAGACCTGGGCCAGGGAGAGCGGCAGGGGCCGGTTCAGGATGAGCCCCAGGGCGCCTTCCTCGTCGTGCTCGACGATGAGCACCACGCTGTGGAGGAAGTTGGGGTCCAGCAACGCGGGACTGGCCACCAGGAGGCAGGGCGCTTCGTACGACATGATGCCGATGATGATAGCCCAGGCCAGGCAGTAGGCTTGTAGGGATGCGCACACCCCTGCCCTCCCACCTCGGGGCCCTTCGCGAGGGCCTTTCGCTGCTCCGCCGCCACCCCTGGCAGTTCCTGGGCCTGGCGCTCCTGGCCACGTTCCTCGCCCAACTGGGCCCGGCCCTGGAACTGGCCGCGGGAGCGGGCCCGAACCCGCTGCTTCAGCCCGTCTTCGGCTTCGTGGGGCTGTTGCCGCTGGAGATGTATTTCATCCCGCGGTTCCAGGCCCGGCTGGATGCGGAAATGCTGAACACGGCCTCCTGGCGGGAGGCCTTCGATCGCCGCTGGCTTCCCACCTTCCTGGCCCGCATCGGCCTCAGCATGGCCATCGGCCTCGGGGTGCTGATGTTCATCATTCCCGGCATCGTGATCATGACGCTGTTCGGCTGGGCCCCCCTGCGCATGCTCCTGCGCGGGGAGGGACTCTTGTCCGCCTTGAAATGGAGCCAGGCCGCCATGGCGCGGCATTGGCCCCGGATCGTCCAGGCCGTGCTGGCCATGATGCTGGTGGCCCTGACCTACCAAGGCCTGTCCCTTTGGGCCATGGAGCGCCTGGTGCCGTCAGCGGACGCGAACCTGGGCCCTGGTGCGCTGCTGCGGCTGAAGCACCCGGCCTTCTGGGTGTTCAACTTCACCAGCGGCATGCTGAACCTTTGGCTGAGCTGCGCCCTTCTGGCGCTTTTCCGGCGCCTGGAGGCCCAGGTGGAGGCTCCCCCAGAAGCGTGATTTCAGCAACCGCAAGCGCCGGCATGCTTGCCCTGGATGCAGAGTTCGCACACGCGGATGGAGTGGCCGAGGCCGATGAGTTCGATCTGCGGACTGAGGAAACCCTCCTTGGCCGGCTCCTCCTTCATCAGGTCGGTGGACAGGTATTTCTTGTTGCTGTCGCTGAAGACCGTCACCACCACCGCGTCGCGGCCCAGGCGGTCCTGGGCCTGGAGGGCCGCCAGGAAGTTGGCTCCGCTGCTGATGCCTACGCCCAGGCCGCGGCTGGCCAGCTTCTGGGCCATGAGAATGGCATCGCCGTCATCCACGGAAAGGATGTCGTCGAGCTGGTCCAGTTGCACGATGGCGGGAATGAACTCGTCTGAGATGCCCTGGATCCGGTGCTTCCCCACCTTGTGGCCCGTGTGGAGGGTCGGCGAGTTGGAAGGCTCCACCGGATGCACCTGGATGGCCGGATTCTGGGCCTTGAGGAAACGGGCCAGGCCCATGACCGTGCCACCGGTGCCCACTCCGGCCACGAAGGCCTGGGGGCTCAGCCCCTGCGAGCCCAGCTGGGCCCAGACTTCCGGGCCCGTGGTGGTGGCATGGGCCTCCACGTTGGCCTCGTTGGCGAATTGGCGGGGGAGGAAGGAACCCGGCGTCCGGGCCGCCCACTCCTCGCTGAGCCGGATGGAGCCCAGGAAGCCGCCCTCCGCCGCGCTCACCAGGCGCACCTCGGCGCCGAAGGAGCGGATCAGGTCCTTGCGCTCCTGGCTCATCCAATCCGGCATGAAGATGGTCACGGGATGGCCCAAGGCCCGGCCCAGCGCCGAAAAGGAGATGCCGGTGTTGCCGCTGGTGGCTTCCCCGATGGCGGCTCCGGGCCTGAGCATCCCGCTGGCGTGGGCCCGCCGCAGGATGTGCAGGGCCATGCGGTCCTTGATGCTGCCGGTGAAGTTGAAATTCTCGGCCTTGGCGTAGATGCGGCGGGGCTCGCCCTTGTAGAGGACATCCAGCGCCAGCAGGGGCGTGAAGCCCACGAGGCGGTTCAGGGTGCGAAAGGTCGACTGCACATCGGTCATTCCGGGCCTCATCAACAGGACTGGTTCAACCATCTCACGGGCGGCCGCCTCATCCCACCCCCAGGTGGCCAGAACCCGCGCAGCCTTTACGTTTCGTCGTCGAAGTAGCCCGGATCCTCCAGTTCCACCAGCTCGCCGGCTTCCAGACCGATCTTCTGGTCCGCCGTGAGGGCCAGCTCCAGCCACCGGGGGTCCGTGCGGCCGTTCAGGAAATGGGCCGAGGGCTCGGCGGCTTCAAAATCCTCCCGCCGCCGCCAGAGATGCACCCACCCCACGTGGTTGACCCGCGCCCAAACGTTCATATGCGGCCCCTCATGTGCAAGGCCCTCCCGCCGCGCCTTCCTTGCGCAGGACCGCCACCCCATGCACCAGCAGAGGCCAGGCCAGCTGCACCTGCTCCAGGGCGGCGGCGGGCCGGCCCGACAGGTTCAGGATCACGGTGCGTCCTGCGATGCCGCAGACGGCCCGGCTGGCGAAAGCCAAGGGATGCCCGCCCTTGGCCCGGATCAGTTCACAGACGCCGGGGGCCTCGCGTTCGATGACCCGGCGGGAGGCCTCGGGCGTGGTGTCCCGGGATCCGAATCCCGTGCCTCCGCAGGTGAGCACCAGCGGCACCCCCTGGGCCACGGCGCGGCGGAGATCCGCCTCCAGCAGGCTGGGCTCATCGGGCATCAGCGCCGCGCTCACGGCCTTCACGCCCTGCCCTTCGAGCCAAGTGGTCAGCAGCGGTGTCGACTGGTCCAGGTACTCCCCCCGCGAAGCACGATCCGACAAGGTGATAAGGTGCACGTGATCCATCGATCGGGCTCCAAGAAACGTCCGCCGCCGGGAAGGACGGATCAGGGCAGGACCAGATCGTCATCCGCCAAAGCCTTTTCGGTCTGGGCCTGCCGGTAGCTCAAGTACCGTTCGCGGATGCCGGCATCGCCCAGGGCCAGGATCGAGGTGGCCAGCAGGGCCGCATTGATGGCCCCGGCCTTGCCGATGGCCAGGGTCCCCACCGGGATGCCCGAGGGCATCTGCACCGTGGACAGGAGCGCGTCCATGCCCTCGGTGGCCCAGCCCTTCATGGGCACGCCCAGCACCGGCAGATGGGTCTTGCTAGCGCAGACGCCGGCCAGGTGGGCCGCGCCGCCAGCGGCCGCGATGATGACCTTCATGCCGCGCCCTTCGGCGCCCTTGCAGAATTCGACCACCTTTTCGGGAGTGCGATGGGCGCTGGCTGCGTGGGCCTCGAAGGGAATCCCCAGGGCTTTCAGGGTCAGAGCGGTGTGCTGCATGGTCTCCCAGTCGTTCTTGGAGCCCATCAGGATGCCCACCAGGGGATTGGTCGTCATGAATGCCTCAGCGAAAGGTGGGGCCGTGATGGCCGATCAGGGAAGGGCCATTCTAGCTGAGCAGGCCCCTCAGCGCCTCGCCCAGGTGAGGGCCCAAAGCACGCCCAGCAGTGTCAGGGCATCCCGCTCGTCGGGGTCCATGCGCTCATTGCGGCGCGCGAGATCTTCGGGACCGGGTCCGCGCACGACCACGCGGTGGGTATCCCGCGAAGGATCCTCCAGCAGCACCCAATCCGGCGCGGTGCGGCCCACCACGGCGGCGCCGATGGGCACGGGTCCGGCCTTCCACCGGGTTTCCAAGGGCTCCCAAAGGCCGGCGTTCATCACCCGCCAGGGCCCCGCCGGGGGGGCCTCCGCCAGGTTGAGCACGGCATCCCGGTCCAGAAACCGCACGATGAGCTGGGCCCGCGGCGGCGGGGTGGGCTCCGGGTTCCGGCATCCTGCCGCGAGCAACAGCGACAACACGATCCAAGGAGCCACCACGAGGCATCGCATGGTCCCTCCCGGCACAGCCTATTTCCGATAATACGCCCGGATGGCATTCACCACCGCGGCCGCGTAGCGTTCGCGGAAATCCGGGTCGCGCAAGCTGGCGGCATCCTCTTCGTTGGTGAGGTTGGCCACTTCGACGAGGGCCTTGGTGGCACCAGTGCTGTAGCGGATGACTGCGGGCACCCACTTGCCTCCGCCCCGGTAGATGACGTTGCGGATGGGCCGGTTGGCATGGACGGGGATGCGCTCCTTCTGCAGGGCCTTCAGAAGGGCTTCGGAAAACTGGCGGCTGCGGGCCTCGCCCTGGAGCTTCTCTCGGCTGCTGAAGGCCACGCGGGCCGAACGCCTGGCCTCGGCCACCCGCCCCACCCTCGCCAGACCCATGGCGTGGGCGCTGGGCACCAGGGCCGCGCTGGGCACGTAAACCATGGAGCCCCGGGCCGAAGGGTGCAGGCTGTCCGCGTGGAAGCTCAGGAAGAGCGTCTTCTGGGCGTCGCCCTTGGCCTGGCGGAAAGCCGCGAACCAATCGTTGGCCAGCACCCAGCGGAGGTTGACGCTGAGCGCCGTCGGGCTTTCACCATCCACGGCGAAGGGCGGCGTGGTAAGGATGTCCGCGGCCCGGCTGGGGGTGGCGATGGACTCGCGGCTCTTGAACCCGAGGGCCGGATAGCGGATGGTGCTGCTCACCTGCGCCTCGGTTTCCTGTTCGAGCAGGCGGCGCACGCGCATGGCGATGTCGTAGACGAAATCCGATTCCCAGATGCCGTTGGCGCGGGCGCCGGGATCCACGCCGCCATGGCCCGCGTCGAGGATGACCCGCACGCCCTTGAGCTTGGGGCCCGCCTCCACCCGCACGATGCGGCGCACTTCGGCGCGCACCTCGCGCTCCTCCGCCAGCTGCGAGCTGCCCTCGGGCTGGAAGGGGTCCGCCAGATACTCGAGGGGGATCTTGATGAGCTGGCCCGGCTGGATGCCGCGCACATCGGTGATGCCGCTGCGTTTCGCTATGCGTTCCGCCAGCTCGTTCACGCCCTTGGGATCCACCCGGTCGGTGTAGCGGATGACCACGCTGGAGTACAGAGCCTCGCCCTTCCGCAGGCGGTAGGCAGCGAACTTGCCCTGGGCGTCGCCGTCGAAGGACAGCAGTCCCCGGTAGGCGGACACCCTTGATTCGTCGTCGAGTTCATCTTCGGGCCGCGTGCGGTCGGGGCCGCGCCCTGGACCGCCGAGATCCGCGGAGAGCAGGTTCCGGGGGATGCGCCAGACATCGCCTTCCCGCAGCTTGTCAGGAAAATCCGGGTTCTCCGCCATGAGGCGGTCATAGTTCTGGCCGTGCCCGGTGAACAGCGCCGCCAGGGTCCACACCGATTCAATCTCGGCGTGGCGCACGCGGTGCCGGACTTCCTCCGGCCGCCACTGGTCGTCAGGGAAGAACGCGGCCAGGGCCCAGCGCTTGCCGTCCGGCGTCAGGTTCTCGAAGGGCACCCAGCCGCCGCCATCGGCGCCCCTGGCCAGGAAGGCCCTGGGCAGGGCCTTGCCTTCCACGCTCAGCCCTTTCTTGAACTGCAGGCGCAGGAAGATCGTGCGGCCTTCCGGCGTGCGGGCCTGGACCATGGCCGGCGCCGGATCCTGCGCCACTGGCGCGGCCACGAGCGCAGGAAGCCAAAGGCCCCAGACCGGCAACACGAGGCTCAGGCCTCCCAAGGCGCCTCGCCGTTGGCGAGCGCTTCCCCGGAGCGGGCCACGCGAACCCAGCCGCGCATGGATTCCAGCATGGCATCGGGATCCTCGGCCCGGGCGCGAAGGAAGACCTTGAGCCGGCGCTCCAGATGCCCGGCGCCCTCTTCCAGCAGGAAGATGCGGTCATGCAGGCGCTCGTGAGGCGCCTTGCCGGTGCTGGGCGGCAGCTTGAGGGTGCCCATGTCCAGGGTGGCGGCATTGAGGGTGAACACCCACTCCAGATCGCCGGAAAGGATGCGCAGCTTCATTTTGGAGGGCCGCATGCCGCGGCTGAGGGACTCGAAGGCCTCGCGGCTTTCGGCCGGATTGCCTTTGCGGAGGGAGATCTCCTTCACTTCGCCCCGCTCGGACGTGAGCTGGATGGCATCGTCCACGAAGCAGCCGGAGCCATCGCCCTCTTCGCCGCTGGCGCCCCCTTCGGTCATGCTGCGCATCCAAAGCCACAGCAGGAATTCCTCGCCGAGGAAACGGCCTTGTTCCATGAGTTCGAGAGGCTTCACCTCAGGCCTCCTCAAGTTCGAGATCGAGCGGGTCCAATGCCATCAAGGCTTCCACAGAGAGATCGGGGCATAGCCGGCCCGAGAGCACCAGCGGCGCCAGCGGGTGGATCTCGCAACCGAACGACTTGATGAAGAGCGAGGTCAGGGCGCCCTGGGTCTTGCTGGAGGACGCCGTGGTCCACAGAATGCCGTTCTTGAGATCCCAGGCCACCTCCACCACCTTGGGCGCAGGCAGCACCTTGCGCAGCAGTTCGACCTTCACTTCGTCCGCCAGCGAGATGCGCGCCTCCTTCCCCACGAAGGCCAGGTCCTTCTCCTTCTGCAGGGTCTGCAGGCGGAGGTCCACATGGGCTTTCAACAGGGCCGCCGGCACCCGCCGGGTATCGATGCGCAGGGCGAAGACCGCGAAGCGTTCCTGGCTGACCCAGTCCGCGTCCGGCGGCGTGATGAGCGGGTTCCGCCAATCGCACCAGCCCATGCGCTCTTCTTCGAGCCCGTCCTGGAAGGGCCTGAACTGGTCCTGTTCGAGGCCCGCCTGAAGGTCCTTCTCGTCGGGCACCGGGCCCAACACCAGAAAGCGTTTAAGGGAAACACTTCCCTGCAGCATGCTCATGAGGCGCCGCCTCCAATCAAACGAAGAAAACGATCCCACAATCCGCGCCCGCGGGAGGTGGGATCGGGATGGTACAAATCAAGCCCTTCATCCGGCGCCGGCAGCGGCAGGCTGGGATCATTGAGGGCGAGAATCACGGCCGTGATGTTATCCCTGCCGCCCTGGACGAGGGCTTCGTCCACCAGCATTTCCAGGCTGCGCCGCGGGCTGAGAACCTGGCCCATGACCTCCTCGATGCGGTCGTCGTGCACTTCCCCGTGGAGGCCGTCGGAGCAGCAAAGCAGGCGGTCCCCCCTGCGGAGCACCAGGCGGGTCAGCACCACGCGCAGAGGCTGCGGAGATCCCAGGGCCTGGGTGATCATGTTGCGCTGGGGATGGATGCGGGCCTGCTCCCGGGTGAGCGCCCCCTGCGCCACCAGATCGTTCACCAGGGTTTGATCTTCCGTGATCTGATGCAGCCGGCCCTGCCGGAACAGGTAGGCCCGGGAATCGCCCACCTGCGCCACGTACACCGCCCCCTTCCAGATCACCGCCGCAGTGAGGGTGGAACCCATGCCCCGGGCGGTTCGGTCGTCATCCGAGTAGCGCAGCACCGCGTCACTGGCCTGCTCCACGGCGGTTTTCAACGCCTTGAGGAGCTCGGTCTCCATCACCTTGTCGGGGGCCAGCCTGCCCCAGTGGCCGAACAGAAACAGCGATACCGCCGCCAGGCCTTCATGGCTGGCCACCTCGCCAGCCGCGGCGCCGCCCATGCCATCTGCCACCGCCACCAGGAGCCCCGGCTCGCCCACCTTCAAGGGCCGGGCCTGCCCATTGATGATGGGCTCTTCGCCATCCAGCGCGCTCAGCAGGTAGGCATCTTCGTTGTTCTTCCGGATCTTGCCCGGATGAGTGATGGCGGCGTAATCGATGAGCATGAGGCGTGATGGCCCGGACGCATTGGGCTGGGTTGAGGTGATGGACTGTCGGCCCTTTCCGTTCATCATAGCGGGTGGAGGCTCGAAACAATGCCCGAAGGACCCATGGAATCAGATCTTGCCAACGGGGCCATTCGCGGCTTGGGAGGGTGCGCGTGACCGGCCCCTTGGCCATCCTGGGCCCGGGAACCCTCGGGCTTTCCACGGCCCGATGGGCCGCCGAATGCGGCATTGAAACCAGGCTGCTCGGAAGGGACCGGGCCCACGCAGAGGCAGGCCTGAAGCGGATCCATACCGACTGGAACAGGGCTGTGGAGCGGGGGCGGATGTCTTCCGCAGAGCGGGGCATGGCGGCCGGCCGGTTGTCCGCCGAAGGGTTCGGCCCGGCGGCCCTGCAGGGGGCCTCGGCCTTCCTGGAAGCGCTCCCCGAGGCCATCGAGATCAAACATCCCGCCCTGGCCGCCGCAAGCGAATGGGGAGCAGCCAGCTTGTTGGTTCTAACAGGCACCTCGGCCATCTCCATCTCGGAATTGGCCCTGCGATCGAAGCTGAGCGGCCGGTTGGTGGGCTTCCATCTCTTCGTGCCCGTGCCCCGCATGGCCGTGGTTGAAATGGCCGTGGCGCCCGGCACGCTGCCCGGATGGGTGGAACAGGCCGGGGATCTGGGCAAGGCCCTGAAGAAACGCGTGGTCCAGGTCCGCGATCAGCCGGGATTCGCCGCGGCCAGGATGGCCCTTGCCCAGGGCCTGGAAGCCATGCGCCTCCTGGAGGCCGGCATCGCCTCCGCCGAGGATCTGGACGCCCTCATGACCCTGGGCTACGGCCATCCCGTGGGGCCCCTGGAATTGTCGGACCGGGTGGGCCTGGACCTGCGGCTGCGCATCGCCGAAGGGCTCGCCGCCGCTGGCGAGGCACGTTTCCAGCCGCCTTCGGCCCTCAGAGCCTTGGTTGACGCGGGCCACACGGGAATAAGAGCCCAGCAGGGGTTCCACCATTGGCAGGAAGGCAGGCGGACATCATGACCCTGACCGTGGTTCTGGCCATCCTGGCCGCGCTCATCGTGATCTATGTCGCATATCACCTCGGCAAGGTGCTGCTGCGGGTCTTCGTCGGCCTGGCCGCGCTGGCTCTGATAAGCTGGGGGCTCTGGAAATTCTTCCACCTCTGAATCCCAGCCTTCCCAAGGAGCAAGCATGGCAGCCATCTCCTGCACCCACTGCGGCGCCGATCTGACCGCCCCCCAGAGCGTGCGCATTGCCGAGTACCGCTTCGGTCGCCTGGAGAAGACCGACGAGGATCCCGGTTTCAAATACCACTTCGAGCAGGCGGACAACTTCACCATCCTCTGCAACAGCTGCAAGCGCCTCGTGAGGACCCTCCCCATCGCGAAATAGCGCCTTCCCGCTTTCACCATTGAAAACGGCCCCTTGCGGGGCCGTTTTCGTGGCTGGCATCCAGGCTATTGGCGAAGGATGCGGGGGGTGATGAAGATCAGGAGCTCGACGTTTTTGTCCTGCTTCAAGTTGTTCCGGAACAGGAAACCGATCAGGGGAATCTTCGACAGGAAGGGAACGCCCGTCGAGCCGGCGGAAGTGCTGGTGATGTAGACACCGCCCAGAACAGCCGTGCCTCCGTCCCGCACCAGAACCTGCGTCTCGATGTTCTTCCGGAGGATGGTGGGGGTTCCGTTCACCGTGCGGGTGAAATCCGCTTCGGCTTTCTCCACCTTCAAATCCATGATGATCGTGCCTTCGTTGGTGATCTGAGGCGTGACATCAAGCTGCAGGTTCGCGTCGATGAAGGCCACCGTGATCGCACCGCCGGCCGCGCCGCCCTGCTGGGTCGGATACGGGATTTTTTCACCGCTGAGGATGGTGGCCTTCTTGTTGTTCTGGGTCACGACCTTCGGCGACGATACGATCTTGAGGGTGCCCTCACTTTCCATGGCCTGCAGGACCGCATTGATGCTGAAACGGTCGCTGAGGAAAGACAGCCACAGCTCACCGGCCGGAGCGGTGATGGAGGTGGATCCCTCCTTGCCCGGCGTAAAGGCGGCCCAAGCTCTATTCTTGGAGCCGGGGTCATTGATGTTCACGCCGTTCCAGAAAGGCGAGCTACCAGCCACCCAGGGTGTGCCGGCACTGCTGGTCGAGCTCCCGCTGGTGATCGCCACGGATCCATTGTTCGAAGTGGGCCACTTGACCCCGAACTGACGCTGCCAGTCTTTGTTGGCTTCCACCACCCGGGCCTCGATCTGCACCTGCTGGATCTGAACATCCAGGGTGTCGATCAAATCGGAGACCACCGAGACGTGCCGGGGCAGGTCCGTGATGATCAGGGTGTTGGTGCGGTCATCCAGGATCACCGAGCCACGCTTGGAGAGCATGTCCTTGAGGATCTTCTGAACCTCTCCGACCTTGGCGTAGGACAGTGGGCGGGTGATGGTCTGGAGGTCGCCGGCCAAGGCCTTGGTCTCGTCCAGCTTCTTCCGCTCTTCTTCTTCCTTTTGCAGCTTTTCGATCTTGGCGACGCGAAGCACGCCGTTATGGATCTCTTTCCCGAGACCGGCATTCTTCAAGGTGACATCCAACACCTGATCCCAGGGGGTCTCGGTAAAACGATAGCCATAGCTCCCCTGGACATCAGGGTCGAGGACCAGGTTCAACTTGCCGGTGTCCGCGATGATCTGAAGGAATTCACGAATGTCCGTGTTGGCCAAGGCGATCGTGATCTTCGATCCGGAATACTTGGGGGCAGTATCACCCAGCGTCCGGCCGACTGCATGGGCCGTGGCCGCCGTGGGGGAGTTCGGCTTGGCAGCCTCCGGAACCTGAATCGCCTCTGGCGTCGCCGCCGTCAGAACAGTCGAGCCGATCAGCTGGGGAAGCGCCTGGAAGGGGCTGGTGGCCGCCGGGAGCGGCGCCAAGGATTGGGCCGTGGCCACAGTCTCCGCCTTCCGCAGTGGCGCCGGCTGAGGGGCCATGGCGGCTTGTTCCATCCTTGGAGGATTCAGCGCGGCCGGGGCCTGGAACGTCCCTTCAAACCGGGCCTGGACGCGACCCTCCCCAGGGGTCAAAAGCAACTGGACACCCTCGAGGTTCGTGCGCACCGCCACCTGAGTGCCGGAAGCCACCTCAAGCACGAGCCGGGTGATGGGTTTCGGCTCCGTGGCGAATTGGGCCAAACGGGCCTTTTGAATCAGCGGATGGACCAGAAGCGCCAGGTCTTTGCGCGTCACCAGCACCCCGCGATCAACTCCGGGGAGGTCCAAGACCACCCGATGGGGATTGGAAAGCACCTGGACGCCCGGTTGGGACATCAATCCCGGCACCCGGAGGAAAAGCTTGGCCCCGGCGCCGTCAATCTCCAGGGAAGTTGATAAAAGGGTGGCCCTGGCGGCCCCTTCCATCACGGGCGAAGCATGGAGGGATCCCGTGTGGATCCCCGCCAGGACCACGCCCCCTGCCACCAGCAAGGAACTCAGGCGAGCATTCATCGTTTACCCTCCTCACGCTTGAACGATTTCTTGATAGTTCGGAATACAGAACGGTTGGTGGTATTGACATCCCACTGATGGAAAATCACTTCTTTATCGGTAATAGCGGCGATCTCCCCGTCCTTGAAGCGATGGCCCACGGGCAGCCAACGGGCATTGCCACGGCTGTCCGTAACGACAGCGAAATTCTTGCCATCCTTCTTGATCATGCCTTTGACGCCGATGTCATCCAGAAGATCCAGGGCATCCGCTGGGCGCTCATCCCTGGGCGCGGAGAAAGGATCCCGCTGGATGGTGGGCCGGTAGGGCACCGCCTTGATGGCGGCGACATCCTCAATCGCGGTTCCGGGGGCGGGAGCGGCCGCCGGAGGCGCTTGCGCGGCCTTGGGCGGGGCCTGAGCCAGCAGCGCGGCGCCTGCGGCAAGGATGATCGGAGAGATTCTTCGCAGCATGGCAGTCCCTCAGTCCTCTTTGCTGCCGGCCTTCGGGGCGGGGGCGGCGGGTTTCTTCGCGGCCTCCACCGGGGGAGGCTCAGGGTTGTATACGAACGCGCTGATAATGCACTTCACGGTCGCGGGATAGACGCTGCGGCTGTCGGTCTTCCGGCTGAACTCGATATTGGAGACGTTGATGATCTTCTCGTAGCCGGAAATGAGCGACGTGAACTGGCCGAAAGAGTGGTAGCCCACCCGGAACTCGAACTCCACGGGCTTTTCGGTGTAGTAGGCGTCTTTCCGTTCGGGCTTCAGCGAAAAAGAAACCTGGTCGATGCCCGCATCATCAGCAATTTTCTTGATGCGGTAGGGAATTTCACCGTAGTCCGCATCCGTAGGCATGATCTTGATCAGTTCCTCGATGCGCTTGTCCTGCTTGGCCACCTCTTCGCGCAGCTTCTCGTAGCTGGCCTTCAGCAGCTTGCCCTTATCCACGTCGGCTTGGAGGACCTTGACATCCGCGTTGACGGCTTCAAGATCGGACCGCTTGCCGCCCAGCAGGAAATAAACCAAACCCGCCAGGACAATGCCGACCAGGGCACCCACGCCAATCTGTTTCTGAAGTTGGGGATTCATAGCCTACCCTCAGACGGCGTTCTGGAGTTCAAAGGAGATGGTGAATTCGAAGGATCCACTGGTCCCGCGCTTGGCGCCGGGATAGTTGATCTTCTTGAACCACCGGGTGCGGGACTGGAGGTTCCCGTAGAGCGAGTTGATGGACTCAAAGTTCCTGCCCTCGCCCTCGATGGTGATGGCCATGCCCTTCTGGGAGACCTTCTTGAACCAGACATCGTCAGGCAGGCTGTTCGCCAGTTCCTCGAGCAGATGCACAGGCAAAGCCTGCTGGCGCTTGAGGGTGGTCATCACCTCTTCCTTCTTTTGCAGCGCGTCCTTCTTTTCGCGGAACTTCTTTTCCAGGGCGATATAGGGTTCGTACTGCTTCTTGTCCCGCTCCAGATCGGCCTTTTTCTTCTCCGCCTTGGCGAATTCGCCATTCAACCAGAGATAGTAGACGCCACCCAGGGCCGTGAAGAGCAGCCCCACCACCACGCCCGCGATGGGCAGGCTGGCCCGGCTGCCGCCCTCGCCTGTGTAGACCTGGACTGGCTCCGAGGCGGACTTGTCGCCGCCCTTTTTCCCCCCGGCCTGGGCCAGGGCATCACCGAGCAGGTTGATCTTGATCATCGGTCCCCCACTTGGCGCAAGGCCAGTCCGACTACAACCGCAGCGCCGCCACCGATCTCGCGGACAGTGACGGGGTCCTCGGTGCGGCCATCCACTTCGATGAGCTGGAAGGGATTGAAGCGGTCGACGGAAACCCGCAGACGGTCGCCGAGCACATCCAGCAGGCCGTGGATCATGGAACCCCCACCGCAGACCAGCACGCGGTCAAGACGGTCCACCTTGAAGCTGCTCTTGAAGAAATCCAGAGTCCGGGTCAGTTCATCGGCGAAAGCATCGGAAACCGCATTGATAGAGGGCTGAATTTCCTCAGGCTCCCGGCCCTCGGCCGCCTTGTTCCGCTTTAATGACTCGGCGGCATCCCTGGAGAGGCCCCAGTCTTCCACCAGCTTTTCGGAATAGCGGCCGCTGCCCCAGGCCATGTCCCGCCAGAACACCGATTTCCCACCGACCATCATGGTGAGGTTGGTGAAGGTCGCCCCCATGTTGACCAGGGCCACCACTTCATCCCGGCTTCCGCCGGCCGAGTTGACCTCGTAGGCGTTCTGGACCGCGAACACGTCCACGTCCACCACCTTGGGACTGCAACCCGCCTGGGCGACACAGCTGACATAGGCCTCCAGCTTGTCCTTGCGGCAGGCCACGAGCACCACATCCATATTACCTTCGCCGGCCCTCTCCTCGATCAGGTAATAGTCCAAGGCGTACGAGTCCAACCCCTGGCCGGCCGGGAAGAAACTTTCGGCTTCCCATCGCACCGACTCAGCCAATTCCGCCTGGCTCATGAGGGGGAATGTCACTTTTTTGACCATCACCTGCTGACCGGACAAGGAGATGGCCACTTCCTTGGCTTTGATTTTCTGTTCTGAGAGAACCTGCCGGATAGCCGATGCTACGGCGTTGCTATCCATGATGTCGCCATCCACGATGGCATCCGAAGGCAGGCCCACTTGCCCCAATTTTTGGAGCCGGTAGCGGACGTTGCTCCCCTTGCCCATCAGCTGGAGTTCGCAGACTTTGACCGAGCTGGAGCCGATGTCCAAGCCGACAAGACTTTTGGTTTTGCTTCCGAAAAGACCCACCGGACGCCTCACTTGGAGAATTTAGGTAATGGAAAGAGTATCGCGGGATTGAATTAGGTCAAGGTTTACTGTGCTTGCGTCAGGCTTCTTCCGAATCCCATCCCACCAGGACAGCGGTGATATTGTCCTCACCACCGTGTTCCCTGGCCTTGGAAATCAATGATTCGACTGCCTGTTGGATATCGGCGGACTGCGTAACGATATCCCAGATCTGTTTATCGCCGATCATTCCTGACAGGCCATCGGAGCATAGCAAGAGTCGCTCCGATTTGGAGAGCTCCAGGGTCTGGATCTCCACATCCAGGTCCCCCCCGTTGCCCAGGGCCTGGGTGATGACGTTCCGAAAGGGGTGTACGCGGGCCTCAGAGGGCGTCAGGATGCCGTTGGCCACCTGTTCCGCCACCCAGCTATGGTCCCGGGTGACTTGCCGGATACCCTCTGAATCCAAAAGATAGGCTCTGCTGTCGCCCACATGGGCCAAGGTGAGCCGTTGGCCATGGAACAGCCCGGCCACCACGGTGGATCCCATCGTTTCCCGTTCGGGGTTCTGCCGGATGTCGTCGGCGATGGCCTGGTCCGAGAGAAGCAGGGCCACCTTCAGGCGGTTCCCGTCATAGGTGAGAGCAGGATCATATTCCACGGGCCAAGTGCGATCCTTCTCCACGGTCTCGGCCACGAAGCGGGCCACGGTATCCACCACAATCTGGCTGGCGATTTCACCCGCGGCATGGCCGCCCAGCCCATCCGCCACCACGAACAACCCCAAGGCTGGATCCACCAGGAAGCTGTCTTCATTCTGTTTGCGGACACAGCCCACATCCGATATGCCCGCAGCGTGGATGTCCATGATCAGCCCTTTCCCGTCAATCGGCCCCACAGGTCCTTAAGTTGATCCAGGAGTCCCGGAGGCGGAGCGGGGAGCTTGCCCTTCTGGCCCGCCGCAGCCTGGTTTTTCGTGCCCTTTGGCGCGGAAGCCCGCAGTTTGGGGTGGTTGGGAGAAATCTCCCGGGCCGCCTGCAGGTGCCGTTGCGACCGGGCCGCCATGCCCAGCGTCTGGAAGTGAAGGGCCAGGCGGATGTGGCTTTCCACATCCCGGGGAGCCAGCCTCACCGCCGTTTCGAGCGCCTTCACCACGGCCCGGAGGTCGCTGCCCTCCTTCTCCAGGATGGAGGCGAGAAGGGAATGGTACTGGGGTTTTTCTCCATCCATCCGGATGGCGTAATGAATGAGGGCCCGGGCCTGGTCATTGTGGCCTTCTTCAAAGGCTGCCTTGGCCATGGCGGCCCAATCCTCGGGCGTCCGTTCCTGGGGGGATTCCACCTCGGAGGGGGAGACGGCGCCCGGCTGGGGTTTGGGCAGTTGTTGCTGGAGCGTCAACCGCTTCCCGGGATCCTTCAGAATGCTGAAGGCTTCCGCCAGTTCGCGAAACCGGTTTTCCGCCTCGGCCTTTTCCGCGCCAGTGTACCGGTCGGGATGCCACCGCTTCGCAAGCCGGTGGTAGGCGGCTTTGATGTCTTCCGGTGAAGCGTCCGGTGAAATTTCCAGCACAGTGAATGGGTTCATGGCATTCCAGAGAAGGCCCGTGACCAGCGCATCGAAGCAGGATGGAAGGACAGGGCTTGAGCATCAGGATGGTAGCCTATTTCCATCCTGAACGCAGGTCCCGAGCTTCAGATTGGGGTCAGAGCCCCAGGGGATCCCGCTCGATTCCCACCGATCCGGGCTGGCTGTGACCTCGCCTCGATGGCAAAGTAGAAGGCTCTGGAGGCGCAAGCATGGCAGTGGGCATGGCGGTGGATTGGCGCGAAGGGCTTGATGCCGGCGACCTGTCCTCCGAAGCCCTGGTTCAGCAGTCCCTGGGCCGCATCGCCCGGGAGGACGCCCGTCTGAACGCCGTCCTCGCCAGTGACGAACCCCTTAGCCTCGCCTTGGCCCGCAAGTCCGACGCCCGCCTCCGCGCTGGAGAGAGGTCTCCGGTGCTGGGTCTGCCCTTCATCCTGAAAGACAACCTGAATTGGTCGGACCTGCAAGTATCCTGTGGCTCGCGCATCATGGAGGGCTACCGGGCCCCCTACGACGCCACCGTGGTCGCGCGGCTGCTGGCCGCGGGCGCGGTTCCCGTGGCCAAGGCCAACCTGGATGAGTACGCCATGGGCTCCAGCGGCGAATACAGCGCCTTCGGAGCGGCTCGGAACCCTTGGGACACCGCCCGGGTGCCCGGGGGCAGCAGCAGCGGTTCCGTGGTATCCGTCGCCGCCGGCTACGCGCCTCTGGCCCTGGGAAGCGACACAGGCGGGTCCGTGCGGCTGCCGGCCAGCTTCTGCAACGTCACGGCTCTCCGGCCCACCTATGGCGTGCTGAGCCGGTACGGACTGAGCGCCATGGCCTCGAGCCTCGATCAAGTGGGCCCCATCGCCCGGTGCGCCGCAGACATTGGCCTGGCCCTTCAAGTGATGGCCGGGCGGGACCCCATGGACAGCACCTCGATCGACCTTCCGCGCCGCGAAGCCCTCCACGGCCTGCGGCCTCGGGAACTCAAGGGACTCCGCATCGGGCTACCCAAAGAGTACTTCGCCGAGGGGCTGGATTCCGGCGTGCGAAGCACCCTCGAAGCGGCCCTGCGCGCCTTTTCCGACCGGGGCGCCGAGCTTCGGGAGGTCAGCCTTCCCCACACCCGGTATGCCATCGACACCTACTACCTGCTTTGCACCAGCGAGGTGTCCAGCAACCTCAGCCGCTTCGACGGCGTCCGCTTCGGCCACCGGACCGAAGCCTCCCGCCTGGCCGACATGATGGCCGAAACCCGCGACCAGGGGCTGGGACCCGAGGTCAAGCGGCGCATCCTCCTTGGAGCCTTCTGCCTTTCCAAGGGCTACTACGACGCCTTCTACATGAAGGCCATGAAAGCCCGCACCCTCATCACCCAGGACTTTGAAAAAGCTTTTGAATCCGTCGACGTCCTGGCCACTCCCGTGAGCCCTGGGACAGCCTTCCCCTTTGGCGCGAAGACCGACGATCCCATGGCCATGTACCTGGCCGATGCCTACACCGTCACCGCTCCCCTGGCGGGCCTTCCATGCCTATCCATGCCGGCGGGATTCACCAACGCGCTGCCCGTCGGCATCCAACTCATCGGGCCCAGCCTTACCGACGTCGCGCTGTTGGAGACGGCGCACGCCTTCCAGTCCATCACCCACCACCACCGCGAAACGCCACCCCCATTCCGCACAGGAGCGAATCATGGCCTTTGACGTCGTCATGCCCCAGATGGGCGAGAGCATTGCCGAGGCCACCGTGCTGAAGTGGCACAAGCAGGTGGGCGACGTGATCGCCAAGGACGATACCCTCTACGAGATCAGCACCGACAAGGTGGACGCGGAGATCCCCGCCCCCGCCGCCGGAACCCTGCTGGAAATCCTCGTGGATGTGAACGTCACCGTGCCCGTGGGCACCGTGGTGGCGCGCATCGGCGATGCCTCCGAGAAGCCCGCCGGCGCGAGCGCCCCGGCTGCCGCCCCGGCCGTTCCAGCCTCGGCCGCCTCGATCCCGGCCCCGGCCCGCGCGGCCGAAGAAGATGACAACAGCCTGGAAAGCCGCCTCCGGACCAAGAGCAGCCCCCTGGTGCGCGAGATGGCCAAGCAGCACGGAGTGGACCTCGCGCGGATCCAGGGCACAGGCCAGGCTGGCCGTGTCACCAAGGAGGATCTCGAAGCCTACCTCGCCAAGGGCCCAGCTCCAGCCGCGCCTGCCGCGAACATCGCCCCCGCCCTTCCCGCCGTGCACGACCCCTCGGCGCCGACCATGGGCCTCACGCCCGCCCTGTCCGTGCCCCCGGCCCCCGCGGTCCCCGCCTTCGGCGCCGGCGAGCGGGTGAAAGTCGAACCCATGACCCGCATGCGCAAGATCATCGCAGACGGCATGGTGGCCAGCCGCCGCACCTCGGCCCATGTCTACACGGTCTTCGAGATCGACATGACCCACGTTGCCCAGCTGCGCAACAAGCACAAGAAGGCCTTCGAAGCCCAGTTCGGCACCAAGCTCAGCTTCATGCCCTTCGTCATGATGGCCGCCTGCAAGGCCCTGCGCGCCTATCCCGTGGCCAACGCCTCAGTGGACGGCGACAACATCGTCTACAAGCAGGACATCAACCTGGGCATCGCCGTGAGCCTGGACTGGGGCCTCATCGTGCCCGTGGTGAAGAACGCCGACATGATGAACCTGGGCGGCCTGGCCCGCAGCCTGAATGATCTGGCCGAGCGCGCCCGCACCAAGCAGCTCAAGCCCGACGAAGTCAGCGGCGGCACCTTCACCATCACCAACCCCGGCGTCTACGGCGATACCTTCGGCCTGCCCATCATCAACCAGCCCCAGGTGGCCATCCAGGGCGTGGGCGCCATCGTGAAGCGCCCCGTGGTCATCACCGGCCCCGACGGAACGGATTTCATCGCCATCCGCCAGATGATGTTCAGCAGCCTCGGCTTCGACCACCGCATCATCGACGGCGCCACCGGCGACCTCTTCATGGCCTTCGTCAAGAAGGAGCTGGAGAATTCGACCTTCGGGCTGGAGTAGTCTGCAACGAATCTCCGGCGCGATCGAAGGAGAGGTCTCGCGTATCGCCCCTGTTTTTGGGGGGCGATACCGAGAAGAAGGAGCTGGAGAATTCGACCTTCGGGCTCGAATAACCCATCCCGGACCGGAAACCGGCGGCCCTTGGCCGCCGGTTTTTTTATCCGTTGTACGAGGTTTCCCGCACCAGCTCTCGGTACATGGCGAATTCGCCCTGGAAGTGGAGCTGGATGATGGCGGTGGGGCCGTTGCGGTGCTTCGCCACGATGAGCTCGGCGGAAGGATCGGGCTCCTCCGTGGCCGAGGGCATCATCTTCCGGTGGATGAAGGCCACCATGTCCGCATCCTGCTCGATGGCGCCGGAATCCCGGAGATCGCTGAGCTGGGGGCGCCCGCCCGTGCGGTGCTCCACTTCGCGGTTCAGCTGCGACAGCACCACCACGGGAATGCCGAAATCCTTGGCCATGATCTTGAGGGCGCGGCTGATTTCGCCGATGCGCACCGCCTCGTTCTGCTTGGCGCCGCGGCTGCCTTCGGGGCTGCTGAGCAGCTGCAGGTAGTCAATGATGACAAAATCGATCTTCCGGTTGCTCTGGCTGCCCTGCTTCACGATCATATTCCGGATCTGGGGCACGGTGATGGAGGCCAGGTCGCAGATGAACAAAGGCAGGTGCGTCATCTCGTCCCGGGTTTTCAGGACATGGTCCAAACGTCCCGTGGCGCGGCCGGACTGCAGGTCCTTCATGTTCGTCTGGCTCTTGGCGGAGAGCAGGCGCATGAAGACCTCCTCGTGGCTCATTTCCAGACTGAAAAAGGCCCCGCAGTGGCCCGGCTGGCCGTTCCGCTCCTCGGCGGCCCTGAGGATCCAGTTCAAAGCCAAAGCCGTTTTGCCGATGCCCGGGCGGGCAGCCAGCACGATGAGGTTGCCTGGCTGGAATCCCTGGGTCAGCTCATCGAAGCGGCTGAAGCCCACGCGGATGCCCGGGGAGAGACGGCCCTCCATGCGGTCCGCGAGCCGCTCCATCGCGTCGTCGGCCACCGCCTGGATGGACAGCAGCCCCTTGGCCTTGGCATCCCCTTGCGCCAGATGGAAGAGGCTCTGGGCGGTCTGATCCACCAGGGTCTCCGGCGCCTCGTCCTCTTCCGCGGCCTGCCGGACCAGTTGGGCGCCGAGGTGCACGAGCCTGCGCAGCTTGGCCTTGCGGCGGATGACGTCGGCCAGCACCTGGGGCCGCTCCACATCCTCGCCGGCGAGCAGTTCCACCAGGCCCGGATAGCCGCCCACCTTGTTGAGACTGTCGTCCTGGTCGAGCGCATCCTTCAGGGTGAGGGAGTTGACTTCGACCTGGGCCTCGATGAGCGTCTTCAGGGCGCGGAAAACCGCCCGGTGGGCCGGGTGGACGAAATCCTCCTCGGACAAGGAGAAGACCGCCTCGCTGGCGATGAAGCCAGCGCCCGGCGCACAGCAGGTGGCCAGAAACGACCGTTCTGCGTCGATATCCTCCGGAAGCCTTTCCGGAAGCCAGTCCGCCATCGCCACTCCCGCCGAATCAGAGTCCCGGAGGAGTGTAGCCTCCGCCGGTCACGTCCACAAAGATGGGATTGGTGATGGCGATGGGATAGATCCCCTTCATGATCTTGTTCCAGGGCGTCCCGTTGTTGCTTCCCGGCGTGCCCGCTTGATAGGGCCCGGTCTGGGTGCGCGGCACGCCGGCCTCCACCACCAGCCAGGCATCCTTCCCGGAGGGCATGGGGATGTCCACCGAGGCGGAACGAAGGCGGTTATCCGCGGCCGAAACCTTGAAGCTGGCCAGGGGCACCGCGATCGGGGTGCCGCCATTGACCACCACCCGCACCTCATCCACGGGCACCCAGTCCGGCGCGTAAAGAGAGATGTTGAGGGTGACCGTCGCGGCGGGTCCCGCCACCAGCCCGCCAGGACCGACACCGTTGACCGACACATCCAGGAGCGGTCCGGTGGAAGCCACCGCGGCGCCGGTCTGCAGGGCCGTCAGCACGGGGCCGAGCGAGCTCTGGTCCAGCGCGGCACTGCCCACCTTCAGGTAGGTGCGTGCCAAGCCCACAGGCGTGTCCAGGCTGAACCGGGCCGAGGACAGGCCCAGCCCTTTGGTGAAGGCCGTCGGAGTCTGCTGATTGAGGAGCGCGAACCAATCGGAGCGGACGGTCGAGAACTCCGTGTACCAGGCCGTCGGATCGGCAGGATCGCAACCTTCGGCCCGCAGCAGTTCAAGGGCGTCGAAATCGCCGACGTGCTTTCCTAGGGAGGCAGGACCGGTCTGGGTCCACCAGCTGTTCACGCCCGTGCCGATCGCCACCTTGGGATCGAAACCCCGGACCGTGAACAGGCCCTGGGGACCGCGGGGCCGGTGAATGACCGTGTAGGCGCCTTCGGCCTGGGTGATGAATTCGGCCAGATTCCAGCCCTTGGAAGGCCGGGCGCCGCCATGGCGATCCGTGGTGGGCGCGGGCGTGAAGAGGGCCGTGGCGAATCCATCTCCCAGGGAGGCGCTGCGAGCGCCCACCACGAAGGGATCTGAACCGAGGGGCACCCTCTGGGCATCGGTCACCACGGGCGTGTCGATTTCGGCGCGGAACTCGTCGCGGAGGGCCTTGGGGTCCGTCAACACGTCCTCTTCGGTCCGGGCCACCACTTGCACGCCTTCGGCCAGGGCCGAACTCAGCATCTCGCCGGGGTTGAGCCCTCCGGTAGTCGCCTGGGTGGGACCAGGCATATCGAAGGAGGTCCATCCGGCAGGCAGAGTTGGCGTGAAGACCACGAAGGGATGGGAGGTGTTCAGCTGGGTGTCCGAGGCATTCACCGGCAGGGAATCCAGGTGGGACATGGGCCCGCGGGTGGCGAACGCCACATAGTCGCCGGGCGGGAAGTACATCACCGTCGTCGCGGCGCTCGGCCCGAAGGCGGTGCCGAAAACCTGGTTTCCAGCGGTGTACTGGTAGGCTCCAAGATTCTGCCCCACGAAATACTTGGCCTTGAGGATTTCGCTATAGATGCTCGACATCTGCCGGACGCGCTGCATGGACGGATCGGGATTCCCGACACCCTGGAAGGTGAAGCGCAGGGGATTCATCCCGCCGACTTCGAGGGTCCCGGCCTGCCGGGCCGAAAAGGCATGGGCCGTCTGCTTGCTCCGGACCACGTTCCCTGCGGCATCCAGCACGTCCCCCCGCTCGGGGCTCAAGGATTCGAGCACCTGCCAGAGCTGGGTCTTGGAGGGCGTGATGGGGGTGGGCAAGTAGGGACGGGTGGAGTCCAGGTTGTTGGTGCCCAGGTAGAGGAAGGGACTCTGTTCCACTCCGTTCCGCGCCGAAAGCCGGTAACGCTGGGTCAGTCCAGTGGAACCATTGGGAATCGCGGGAAGGAGCAGGCCCATCGCGATGTTGGAAGGAGAAATATCCACCGGTTCACGCCACTCCACCCGCTCGAGTCGCCAATTCGCCGCGTTGGTCAGGTTGGCGGGATTCTCCGGGTCGGTTCCCTGAAAGGTGTAGCGCTCGAACCGGAACTCGGTCTGCCGCGCGCCATTGCGGGTGGCCGTGCCGAACGAGCTGTAGGCCAGGTAGCCCACGTCCTTGTTCCCCAAGCTGGCCTTCGCTTGGGTCATCTCGTTCATGACCGTGGTGGCCTGGGCCGGCACCAGCGCGGAGTAGCTCGCCCCGCCCACAACGTAGAGGCGCCGGCGGTACTGGAGCGATTGGCCATTCGGAAGGCTGTCTGCTGCGGGGCTTCCGACCACCAGGCGGGCGGGGAAAAGGGGGCGGTTTTCCGTCAGGGCATGCTGGGGATCCGAAGCCACGAGCAGCGAATCCACGTCCAGAGGCATGATTCCCAGGGAAGCGTGGGAATCGAAGGTGCTGCCGGCGGATTCCGCGCCCATGAGGCCCACCATCGGGGCCACCACGCTGCTGGTCAAAGGCGCCGCGAAATCCGAGCCGGGGATCTCGACGCCCCAGGTGTTGATGGGGGCTCCGGAAAAATCAGAAATCGCAGGCACATTGAAGCGGAAGCCCCCGCCGTGCTGAGAGAGGTGATCCCCCAGGTTTCGCAGCGGAAGCGTGGCGCCGCTTCCATTCGTCAGCGTCGTTTCCAGCGTGAAGAACAGTTCGCCCTTGTTGAGGATGATCCGGTGCTGCACAGAGACGCCATTCACGCGGCCCGAACCATCGGTGCCGGCGCCCAGCTTCCCCTTGGGATCCAGCAGGTAGCCCTGCATGTCGAGGCGGACGGAGTTGTTGCCCGTGGTCGGCACGTACCGGTCGAACACCAGCGGCAGGTCCGGATCCTGGTTCGCCACGGGGCCGAGCCGCTCCAACAGGTCCGTCGGCATGGACACCCGGTGGAAGCTCTGGTCGAGCGAGATGGACCCCACATCCAGGATGCCCCCGCCCGATGGGGCGCCGAACTGCCCTTCGCGGTCGCCGAAGGCTGCGCCATCCACCGCCAGCTGCACGGAATCGTTACCCAGAAAAAAGTCCCCGGGACCCGATGTCGCCTTGAGGCCGGCGATCCGGTCGCCACCTGAGGGCGGGATTTCCTCCACGGCCACCGAGGGCCTTGAGATGCCCGTGGCCCGGAAACAGCCGGTGCTTCCAGCCGCCAGGACCAAGGTGAGGGGCATCAGCAGCCTCAAATGGCCTGACAGGGCACCCCGGAAAGGGGAGGCTGCGGAATAGGGGCTCATGTTCATCAACGGGGCTCGCAAAAATCGGAGGTCCATGGGGCTGGGCGGACGAAAGGTCTATGCTAACTCACGATGCCGATCTCCGCCTTCCTTCATCGCTGCTGGCAACGCCGGTGGCCTCTGATCCTGGTCCCAACGCTGGTCTTCCTGGGAGATTTGCTCTGGACCCTGGGAAGGTTCCCCGCCATGCACCATCAGCAGACCTATCCCGCCGACGGCCTTCCGGTGGTAGGGGGTCCCGTACTCGTGTTGGGGGCAGGCGTCTACGGAGATGGCGAGCCCACCTCCATCCTGGAGGGGCGCCTGCGAACAGCCCTGGAACTTTACCGGACCGGCAAAATCCGCTGGTTCCTGGTCTCGGGGGACAACCGCCACGCCACCTACAACGAACCCCAGGCCATGCGGCGCTGGCTGGTCAAACAAGGGGTCCCGCCCACCCACATCGTCAGCGACTACGCGGGGAATCGCACCTGGGACAGCCTCCGGCGGGCCCAGGCCGTCTTCGGGCAGAGGCAGGTGGTGATCGTGACCTCGGATTTCCACTTGCCGCGGGCCCTCTACCTGGCGGATTCCATGGGTCTCATGGCCTGGGGCGTGCCGGCGCGCACGGACGACCGCCCCTGGGCGGCCCGGTTCCGGTTCTGGGGCCGCGAATACGTGGCCCGGCACCTGGCTCTCTGGGACGCCTGGTTCCCGCCCAATGCCCGGCTGGGTCCCCGGGAACCCACGCCCGACGACTGGGATCCCGCCCCATGAGAGAGGCACACGACTGCGTCATCCTCGCCGCCAGGCGGCTGCCCCAGGGCCGCTACGGCGGAAGCCTGGCCGGACTAGGCGCCGTGGGCCTGGGTCTGGCCGTGGTGGAAGACCTGGCCGGGAACCCCGCTCTGCCCCGTCCTTCGAGCCTCCTATGGGGCATGGCCCGCAGCCATACCCAGGGCATGAACCCGGCGCGCACCCTCGCCCTGAAAGCGGGCCTGCCCCAGGACACCACAGCCTTCACCCTCAACATGGCCTGCGGCTCCAGCCTCCAAGCCCTCATCCTCGCCTGCCAGCGCCTGCCCCAGTCGGATACCCCCATCCTCGCGGGCGGCAGCGAAGCCATGTCGGACACGCCCCACCTGGTGCCTGGGCTGCGCTGGGGGTTCCGCATGGGCCACCGCCAGGCGCCGGACGTGATGCATCAGGACGGCCTCCGCTGCCCCGTCACCGGCCTGCTCATGGGCGAGACCATCGAGGCCCTGGTGCGGAAGCGCGGCATCACGCGCGCCGAAGCCGATGCCTGGGCCGTCGAAAGCCACCGCCGGGCCGCCCTTGGCGATTTCAGCTCGGAGCTGGCGCCTCACCCCAAACTCGATCATGACGAGTCGGTGCGGCCCGGCGTTTCCGCGAGCGCCCTCGCCCGCCTGGCCCCCGTCTTCGATCCCCAGGGCCAGATCACGGCCGGCAACGCCTCCGCCCTGTCCGACGGCGCCGCGGCCCTGCTGCTGGCCCGCCGGAACCAGGCCGAGGGCGCCAAGCCGCTCGCCCGGATCCTGGGCTGGAGCGAAGTGGGGGTGGACCCCATGGACATGGGCGAGGCACCCGCCTTCGCCGTGAAGCGCCTGCTTTCGGACCGAGGCCTGGCCGTGGCGGACATCGACCTCTGGGAGATCAACGAGGCCTTTTCGGCCCAGCTGCTCGTCTGCCAGCGCCAGCTGGACCTCCCCCCGGAGCGGTTGAACGCGGCCGGCGGAGGCGTGGCCCTGGGCCATCCCATCGGGGCCTCCGGCGCCCGCATCGTCTGCACCCTGGTCCATCAACTGAGGCGCCGCGGCGGCGGCCTCGGCGTGGCCGCCATCGGCATCGGCGGCGGCCTGGGCCTGGCGGTTCTGATCGAAACAGAAGGCTAGAAGACTAGACCGCCGCCTCCGCCAACAGGGCCTTCAGGGCCCGGTAGTCGGTCTTGCCCGTGCCCAGGGTGGGGATCTGGTCGATCTGTCGCACCATGCGGATGTTGTGCAGCGAAGAGAGCCCCGCCGCGCGGATGACTGCGTTGGCTTCGTCCCGGGCGATGCCCGCCACGGAAAAAAGGATCAGGTCCGGGTTCAGATCCTCCGGGGAGGATTCCACCGCCAGCAGGGGCTCGGTCTCCTCATCGTTCTGGAAGCGCCGGGACAGGGCCTCCTCGATCGCAGGCAGGGATACCATCTCACCGCCCAGCTTGACGAAGCGCTTGAGGCGCCCCGAAAACACCAGCGCGCCGCGGTCCTGGTAGACAAGGTCTCCCGTGCGGTACCACTGGCGCCCCTCGAAGGTTTCAAAGGGGGATTCCACATTCTGGTTCAGGTAGCCGGAGAACACACTGGGGCCCCGCACCAGCAGCATGCCTGGCTGCCCGGGCTCGACGCGGCGCCCGGTTTCCAGATCCACCAGCGCCCACTCCACGGACAGCAGGGGCTTGCCGATGGTCCCGGTGCGGGGATCGTCCTCCCGGTTCACGGACACCACCGGCGAGCATTCGGTGATGCCGTAGCCCTCCAGCACCGTGGTTTTCGGCCATCGCCGGGCCAGGGTGGCGTAGACCTGCTCGGGGCACTTCTCCGCCCCGGACACCACGATCCTCAGGGATTCCAGGTGGCGGTCCTCGGCGGTCCGGAGAATGCCCCCCAGGAAGGTGGGCGTGCCCACCAGCAGGGTGGCGTGGTAGGCCTCGATGATGCGGGCCAGCATGCGGCCTTCGGTCGGGTTGGGATGGTAGACCACCCGCAACCCCAACAGCAGGGGCAGGATGGTCGTGGTGGTGAGGCCGAAGGCGTGGAAGGGCGGCAGGCAGCCCATCACCCGTTCGTCTTCCCGGAAGTTCAGGGCCTGGGCGGCATCCCGGATGTTGGCCAGGATGTTCCCGTGGGTAAGGGGCACGGCCTTGGGGTGGCTTTCGCTGCCGCTGGTGAACAGCACCGCGGCCACTTCGGGGGGCTTCGCCTCGAGCAGAGAGGCCCAGTTGAAGCGGGCCCGGAAGGCCGCTGCCAGTTTGGTGGGCAGGCTGATCTTTTTCCCGGCTTCATCCAGCAGCAGCAGGCGGTCCTTCACGGCGGAAAGATCCACCCCTTGGGCATCCAGCCGGTTGATGAGGGTGGACACGCTGACGACATGCTTGACCCCCACCAGATCCAGCCCGTAGGCCATGCTGCGGGATCCCGCCGTCCAGTTGACCAGTACAGGCGTCTTCCCGGCGAAGAGCAGGGCCAGGTAGAGGATGCTGGCGCCGCCGGAGGCAGGCAGCATCAAGCCCACGTGGCTCCCTTCCAGGGCCTCGAAGATGGGCTTCAGCACCAGGACGGCCGTGAGCACGTCGCGGTAGGTCTTCACGCCGCCCATCTGGTCTGCCAGCACCACCCGGCGGGGATCCCGCTTGGCCTGCTTGAGGAAGACTTCAGGAATGGTGTCCCCATGGGGCATGTCGATGGGCAGGTCCGTGCGGGAGTGGAACCAGGCGTGGGGCACGGCCTTCAGTTCGCCCTGGCGAAGGGACACGGCGGCCCCCGTGGCTGCCAGCTGCACGTCCGCCACGGTCTGGATCGAGGCGGGATCGCTGCAGACGTAGCCGTAGGCCCGCTGGATCCAGACCTCCAGTTCCCGGTGGTCGAGGACATCCAAGCCCAGGTCGCCCACGAGGGACTGGCCTTCCTGGATGTCCGTCCGGCCCGTCAGGGTCTGCAAATGCTTCCTCACGGCCTCCCGCACCTGGGGGGGCACGTTGCGCGGATTCCCCTCGATCTTGGGCCTCGGCGGCTCGGGCAGGGTCCGCGGCGCGTGATCTTTCCAGACCAGGTAGGGCACGAAAGTCCTGGGAGTGGCATCCCGGTTCAGGACTGCCTCGATGGCCTGGTTCACGGCCGCGCGACCCGCCGCCAACGGCAGGTTTTCGATTTCCTCGAAGACGAGGTGGACTTCCCGGCGGGGCATGAAGAACAGGGCATTGGCCCAGAGATGCCCCAGGCTCTTGACCAGCTCCAGCCCCAGGGCGGGCCGCTTTCCCGAGGCCGCGCTGAACCGGCTCCCCCATAGCCCAGACAGCCGGACCACCACCACCCGGGTGCCGGGGGCCTGCTTCAGGATCGCCTCCACCACACTGTTGTCGGCGAGATCCTCGGTCTTCTGGCGGGCCAGACGCCCGCCGGGGAAGAGCAGCAGGTTCCGCCCCTGGGTGAGGGCCCTGGCCAGGGCCATCAACTCGGCGTTGAGCATCTCCCGGCAGGCGGCCCCGTGCTGGCTGGGGTCCGGCAGGGCCCGGGCCCCCAGGAGCCGGGCCAGCCAGCGCATGGGGGCGGGGGCCGCGTGGTCCCGGCCGGCCACCAGGGTGGGGGCGAAGCGCGGGTGCAGTTCGGAAATCAGGAGAAAGGGATCCACCAGGGAGGGATGGGTGGCCAGGAACAGGATCCCGCCCTGCCCCTTGCCTGCGGGAGGCAATCCGCCCTCCCGGTGGATGCGGTACCGCAGCCGCAACAGCGGCCGACCCAGCGTTCGAATCAAGGTAGCAATCATCGGGGTCCAGAACCTGCCAGCCAGTGAGGGCTCATCGCCAAGCCAAGTAGGAATTCGGGATTGTAGCGGGAAACTTTTCCAAGCCCTAAACCGCGCCAGCCCCGATGCGAAGTATAGTGAGGTAACCTGCCAGGGTTCCATTCGAGGGATTCATGACCGACTCACCCCTGATCCGCCTGACCGACATCACCAAGATCTACCAGATGGGCGACATGGAGGTTCGGGCCCTGGATGGCGTCTCCATGGAGATCCAGCGCGGCGAATACGTGGCCATCATGGGCCCCTCCGGTTCGGGCAAGTCCACCATGATGAACGTCATTGGCTGCCTGGACTCCCCCACCGATGGCACCTACGAGCTGAACGGGAAGCTGGCCTCGGCCATGACCGATGACGATCTGGCCCAGATCCGCAACGAGGAGATCGGCTTCGTCTTCCAGACCTTCAACCTGCTGGCCAGGACCACCTCCCTGCAGAACGTCGAGCTGCCCCTGATCTACGCGGGCAAGACTCCGGCCGAGCGCCACCAGATGGCCCTGAAGGCTCTGGAAAACGTGGGCCTGGGCACCCGCAGCGACCACATGCCCAACCAGCTCTCCGGCGGCCAGCGACAGCGCGTGGCCATCGCCCGGGCGCTGGTGAACGATCCCTCCATCCTGCTGGCCGACGAGCCCACGGGCGCCCTGGACTCCAAGACCAGCATCGAGATCATGGCCCTCTTCGAAGACCTGTACCAGAAGGGCAACACCATCATCCTGGTGACCCACGAAGAAGACATCGCCCGTCACGCCCACCGCATCGTGAAGCTCCGCGATGGCAAGATCATCCACGACGAACCCAACGTTCCCATCACGCCCGAAGAGCACATGGCGAATCTGAGCCTCTGATTCTGATTCCGGGTCGCTGACCTCAGATAGAATCAGGGCATGCAGAAACTCGTCCAAGGCATCCACCACTTCCAGACGCAGATTTTCAGCTCCCACAAGGATCTCTTCGAAAGGCTGGACAAGGACCAGACGCCGGAGACGCTGTTCATCACCTGCTCGGACTCGCGCATCAGCCCGAACCTGATCACGCAGACGCAGCCGGGCGAACTGTTCATTCTCCGCAACGTGGGCAACCTCATCCCGCCTTATGACGGCATGGGCGGCATGGCCGCGGGCATCGAGTTCGCCGTCTCCAGCCTCCAGGTGAAGGACATCATCATCTGCGGCCATTCCAACTGCGGGGCCATGAAGGCCCTGCTGGAGCCCGAGCAGCTCAACGAGATGCCCGCCACCAAAGCCTGGCTCTCCCACGCCCGCTCCACGGAGCGGATCATGTGGGAAAGCTACGGCCACCTGAAGGGACATGAACTGCTCCACGCCACCGTGGAGGAGAACGTTCTCGTGCAGCTGGACCACCTGCGCAGCCATCCGGCCGTGGCCAAGGCCGTGGCCAACGGCATGCTGCACCTGCACGCCTGGGTCTACAAGATCGAAACTGGGGAAGTCTTCGCCTTCGATCCGGCCAGAGGCCAGTACACCTCCGTCACGGGCACGGACGGCCTCGCCCCCCTGACGGAGCAGCACCGCGCCACGGATCTCTCCATTTAAATCGAGAGGCGGTCCAGGCGTTCGGGCCGGTCCCGCCAGCCCTCATCCACCTTCACGAAGAGTTCCAGGCGCACCGGGCGCTGCAGCAGCTTGCGCAGCTCCCGCTGGGCGCTCTGGCGGATGTCCTTGATCATCTCCCCCCCGCTGCCGAGGATGATCTTCCGATGGCCATCGCGGTCCACGAGGATCTGCGCCGCGACAAACACGCCTTCGGGGCCGAGGTCCCCCGGGTAGTCCTCGTGGCCCGGCTCCAGCCACTGCTCGATGAGCACGGCCACGCCGTGGGGCACTTCTTCGCGGGTCTTGCGCAGCACCTTCTCGCGAATGAACTCCGCGGCCAGGGAGCGCTCCGTCTGATCGGTGAAGGTTTCCTCGCCGTGCAGCCAGCCCGGCAGGACCGCGTCCCGCTCCAGGATGGTCCATAGCGGGTCCAGGTTCAGCCCCATCTTGGCGCCGATGGGAACGATCTCCCGGAAGGGGAGCAGGTCCTTGTAGGTGGCGACCTTCTCGAGGAGGCGCCCCTTGGACAGCAGGTCGATCTTGTTCAGCAGCAGGTAGGTGGGGCGCCCCAGCTTGCGCAGGCGCTTGGCCAGGGCGTGTTCGCCCGTACCCAGATAGTCGTCGGCGTCCACCACCCACAGGAGCAGGTCCGCCTCTTCCAGCGCCTGCTCCACATGGGCCATCATGCGCTCGTTGAGAGCGTGCTTGGGCAGGTGGATGCCCGGCGTGTCCAGGAAAGCCAGCTGCACGTCGCCCCGGTCCACCACGCCGAGAACCCTCGTTCGAGTGGTCTGGGGAACCTGGCTGGTGGCCGCCAGCTTCTGCCCCAGCAGGGCGTTCAGCAGCGTGGATTTCCCGGCGTTGGGCAGGCCGATGATGGCGAGGGTGGCGTGGCGGCGCGTGGACTCAGCCACGATGCACGCCCCGCTTGGCTTCCCGGATGAACGTCAGGAGGTAGGCCACCTCGGCGATCTGGCCCAGTTCTTTCTCCACCTGGGCCATGGCCTCGTCGCGCAACAACCCGGCGTGGAAGAGCAGGCGGTGGGCTTTCTTCAGCCCCTCGATCACCTCAAGGGAGAATCCCTTCCGTTGCAGGCCGATGTTGTTCACGCCGTAGCTCTTGGTGTCGCGGGCGCCGACCGTCTTCATGAAGGGCAGCACGTCCTGGGTGGCCACCGTGAACCCGCCCATGAAGGCGTGATCGCCCACCCGGCAGAACTGGTGGACGGCGGAGAAGGCTCCGATGTTGCAGCCGTCGCCCACTTCCACATGACCCGCCAGGGTGGCCGAGTTGGCGAAGATGTTCTTGCTGCCCACATGGCAGTCATGGGCGACGTGGGAACCCGTCATCATGAAGTTGTCGTCGGCCACGGTGGTCAGCCCGCCGCCGCCTTCGGTGCCCCGGTGCAGGGTGCAGCCTTCACGGATCACGTTGCGGTGGCCCACCTGCAGGCGCGTGGGCGCCCCCTTGAACTTGAGGTCCTGGGGCCCCATGCCCAGCGTGGCGTGCGGATAGATGTCGTTGTCCTCGCCCAGCTCCGTGTGGGGGCCGATGACCACGTGGCTCCGCAGCAGCGTGCGGGCCCCGATGACGGCATTGCCTTCGATGACGCAGAAGGGTCCCACTACCACGCCTTCGCCCAGGCGGGCTTCCGGGCTGACCACGCTGCTCGGATGAATCTGCGCGCCCATGGTCATTCCCCTTCCGCCAGGTCCATCAGCATGGACATGAATTCCGCCTCGGCGACCTTCTGGCCGCCCACGAAGGCCTCGCCCCGCATTTTGCAGATGCGGCCCTTGAACTGGATCACCTTCACTTCCATGACCAGCTGATCACCCGGAAGCACCGGTTTCCTGAACTTCACGCCGTCGATGCCCATGAAGTAGATGACCTTCCGGGCCCGGTCCTCGTACTCCTGCATGAGGAGGCAGCCACCGGTCTGGGCCATGGCCTCCACGATGTAGACGCCGGGGAAGACCGGCCGGCTGGGGAAGTGTCCCTGGAAGATCTCTTCGTTGAAGCTGATGTTCTTCAGGCCCCGGATCCATTCCTTGCGCTCATAATCGAGGATCCGGTCCACCAACAGGATGGGGTAGCGGTGCGGCAGCAGGTCCATGATCCCCTGCAGGTCGATGGTGCGTGGCTCGCGTTCAGACATGGGCACTCCAATCCTCTAGCCTAACCCGTCCAGCTTCCATCCTCCACCCTCGGGCCCCAAGCCAGCTCCCCGGTCAGGTCCTGGGCACGGTCCGCTCGAAAATCCTGGCCTCGATGAACAGGTCCAGCAGGGGCCGGTCGATGGCCCCGTCCCGGGCCTCCTCCTCCAGGATGGACAGGCTGCGGTCCAGGGGCACGGCGCCCTTGTAGGGACGGTCCCGGGCCGTGAGGGCGTCGAACACATCGGCGATGGCCATGGCCCGGCTCTGCACCGGGATCTCCTGGGCCCCCAGGCGGCGGGGGTACCCCTTCCCGCTCAGGCGCTCGTGGTGGGCATAGGCGATCTCGGGCACCCCGGCCAGGTCCCGGGTCCAGGGAATGCGCTCCAGGAACCGGAAGGTGTGGGTGACGTGGCTTTCGATCTCGAGGCGCTCGGCCTCGGAGAGGCTGCCCTTGCGGATCCGCAGCCGGGCCATGTCCTCGGGTGCCACGAGCCCCCGCCGCTCTCCGGACCAATGGGTGAAGGTCAGCTCCTCCACGAGCCCCAGGCCTTCGGCCACGCCCTGGGCCATCACCGTGGGTTCGTTGCTCTGGCGGATGAGCTGCATGAGGCGTTCGGTTTCGGCCTGCCGGTCCACGAGGATTTGGTCCCAGCGGGCCCGGTCGAAGGACTCCCCGCCTTTCCAGGCCTGGGACAGCTCTTCGAGGGCCCGTTCCAGCTCCCGCTGCCGAAGACGCTGAAGGATGATTTCCAGCTGGCTGGGCTCCAGTTTCTTGGCCTTCACCAGCACCTGCTCCCGCACGCCCACCTTGCCGAAATCGTGCAGCAGGCTGGCGTAGCGGATCTCGCGCAGCTGCCTGTCCGTAAAGAGCAGATCACCGTAGGCGCCGTTGGGCGTGGCGTTGACAGCCTCGGCCAGGCCCACGGTCAGGTCGGCCACCCGGCCCGAGTGGCCGCTGGTGACGGGATCGCGCGCCTCGATGGCCGTCACGGAGGCCGCCACGAAGCCCTCGAAGAGCAGCTCGATCTCCCCGCGCAGCTGGGCGTTCCGCACGGCCACGGCCGCCTGCCCTGCCAGGCTCTGGGCCAGGCGCTCATCCTCGGCGGAGAAAGTCCCGATGCCCCCGGCATCCTCCTCCATCCGGTTGAGGAGCTGCAGGATGCCCAGCACCTCGCCCTCGGTATCCTGCATGGGCACCACCAGCACCGAGGTGGTGCGGTAACCCGCCTGCCGGTCGAAGCTGTCGTTGAAAGTGAACGGCGAATCCTCCGGGATCCGGTAGACATCCTCGATGTTCAGGCACTGGCCCGTGAGGGCCGCGAACCCCGCCAGGGTCCGCAGGGACACGGGCATGGTCACGCGGTGGAAGGGCAGCTTCACCTTGGCGTTCTGGGTGTGGGCGAACAGCATCTCCCGCCTGGGGGCCTCGCCGCTCAGCAGGTAGATGGAGCCCGCCTCGGCCTGGAGCAGTTCCCGCGCCTGGGTGAGGATGAGATCCATGAGGCGGTCGAGGTTCTGTTCCGAGGCCAGGGCCCGGCCCACCTCGTGGAGCCGCTCCATGGAACGGCGGTCCTTGAACCGCTCCCATCCGGCCCTCACCAGGGCCAGGGCGGCCTCCGCCCCCGTCCAGACGGAGCAGGAAGCGAAGTGTCCCTCCCCCTCCAGCCCCACCACCACGTCCGCAGGCGCGGCATCCTGGAACGCTAGGGCGCGCTGCATCTCCCCGGCCACCTGGGCTTGGAGGGTGTTACGGTGCTCTGGGGGGATGGCGACAGTGAATCGCAAGAGGGAAGCGGGCTCCAGGAATCCGAACGTCAAGGCAAGGCCAGCTTATCGGAATTCCCCCGCGCAGACGGAAAGCTGGAAGGGAGTCGTCGAAAGGCTTGCCTGGGGCGGCAAGGGCGTGGGCCGCTCCGAGGATGGCCGCCTCCTGCTGCTGGAGGCGCCCCTCGCCCTGTTTCCTGGTGAAGTCGTGGAAGCCACCGTCATCTGGAAAGCCCGCCATGGCGAGGGCCGGGTGTCGCGCTGGGTCACCCGGGATGCCAAACGGGGACAGTCCGCCTGCCCTGTGGCCGGGACCTGCGGCGGCTGCGACCTTTGGGAAGCGGGCCGCCACACCGCGGCCCTCAAGCATCAGATGGTCAGTGATCTGCTCAGGCGCCAACTGGGCGAAGAGGTGCCCTGGACCTGGCATCCTGCGCCGGAAACGGCCCGCCGCCATCGCATCCAGTTGCATTGGGACGGCGCGGCCCTGGGCTTTTTCCGCCGCCACAGCCACGCCCTGGTGCCGGTCACCGGATGCCCCGCGGCGGCGGACCCCCTGTCCGCGGCCATCCCACGCCTCCAGGCCGCCCTCGAGGGCCAGGTTCTGCCGGGCCGGTCCGGGCGCTGGGAACTGTCCACAGGGACCCCGGCCGACCTGGTCTGGGCCACCGATGAGCGCGGGCGCACCTGGATGCTGGAGCCCGACGGCTGGCACCGCAGCGAGGAACCCATCCGCCACTGCCTGGGAGGGGCCACGCTCTGCCACGAACCCGGCGCCTTCTTCCAGGTGAGCCCGCCCTGGGCGGCCGAGGCCTTCGGCGGCCTGCTGGACACCTGGGATGTGAAGGGCGCCACCCTCTTCGACCTCTATGGGGGCGTGGGCCTCTTCTCGGCCCTGCTGGGAGGACGCTTCCAGCACCGCATCCTCGTGGAATCCGGGGAGGCCGCCGTGGCCTGGGCCCGCCGGAACCTGGAAGCCGCCGGGCTGAAGGCGGAATGCCTGGTGGCCGACGTGGCCGCCTGGGTGCCCGAGCAACTGGGCCAGGCGGCGGACGTCATCCTCCTGGATCCGCCCCGGGCCGGGCTGGAACCCGCCCTCTGCGACCGCCTCCTCAGCGCCGGGGCGGGCACCCTGGTGCTGGTGGGCTGTGATGGCGCCGCCTTCTGCCGGGACTTGAAACGCCTGACCCCGGCCTGGTCTCTGAATCAGTTGGCGGTCCTTGACCTCTTCCCCCTCACCACCCACGTGGAATGCGTGGCCCTGCTGACCAGGCGCTCATGACCGCCCTGGGACGCCACCTGCTGGCGGAGTTCACCGGCTGCGACGCCACGGCTCTGGCAGATCTCGGCCTCGTCACCGGCGCCATGCTGCGGGCCGCCGAGGCCTCCGGCGCCACCGTGGTGACCCACAGCTTCCACCACTTCAGCCCCTACGGCGTCAGCGGCGCCGTGATCATCGCCGAAAGCCACCTGGCCATCCACACCTGGCCCGAACACCGCTTCGCGGCGGTGGATTTCTTCACCTGCGGCGAGGTGGACATGGAGCGCGGCCTCGCCGTGCTGAAGCACGCCCTGGGCGCCGAAGGGGAAACCCGCCTGGCCCTGGAGCGGGGCCCCTTGAGACCCATCACGGCCTGAGGGCGCCCTCCAGCCGCAGCAACTGCTCCTTCCGGGCCAGCCCGCCGGCATAGCCCGTGAGCATGCCGTTGGCGCCGATCACCCGGTGACAGGGCACCAGGATGGACACCGGGTTGGCGCCGTTGGCGCGGCCCACGGCGCGGCTCAGGTTGCGGTCGCCCAAGTCCACGGCCAACTGCCCATACCAGCGGGTCTCACCGAAAGGGATGCGCTGCAGGGCCTCCCAGACCCGCTGCTCGAAGGGGCTGCCGTGAAGGCGGAAGGGCACGTCGAAGGCCTTCCGCCGTCCCGCCGCGTAGGCTTCCAGCTGCTCCTTCAGGCGCGCCACCGCCCGCGCGCCAGGCCCTGCCACCGGCCCCAGGCGAGCCACCTTGGCCATCAGCGAGTCCCTGAATTCGTGATCGGCGAAGCCCAGGTAGATGACCGCCTCTTCGGCATCGAAGGCCGCCTGGATGGGCCCCAGGGAGGTGTCGAAGGTGTGGATGCCGTTCATGCGGGGGTCCCTTTCAGGCTGGCCCAGAGGTGGAAGGTGGCCAAGCTGCGGTGGGGCGCGAAGGCCGTCATCAAGCGCTGGGTTTCTTCGGCGCCGGGACGGGTTTCCAGGCGGAACCAGCGCTGCAAGGCGAGCGTGAGCCCCGCGTCGCCCACGGGCACGCAGTCCCGGAAGCCCAGGCCCCGCATCAGCACGTACTGGGCGGTCCAGGGGCCGCAGCCCCGCAGGGACTGCAGGGCCCTGGCGGCCCCGGTGGCCGTGGCGAGGTCCTCCAGGCGCAGGCGACCGCTGGCGGCCTCGCTCGCGGCATGGAGCAGGTACTCGGCCTTGCGCTTGGAGAAGCGCAGGGCCTGGAGGTCCTCCACCTTCAGGACCGCCAGGCGGCGGGCATCGGGATGGGCGATGAGATCTTTCCCCGCTGGGACTCCCGCCAGGCGGATGAGGTCCCGGCGCAGGGCGTAGGCGAAGGAAAGGTTCACCTGCTGGCCCAGGATGGCCCATACCAGCGCCTCGAAGGGATCCAGCGTGAACAGCACCCGCAACCCCTCGCGCCCATGCGCCAACCTGGGATGGGCAGCCTCGAAGCCCGAAGGGTCCCCCGTCCAGCCCAGCAGCCGCAGGGCGGCCCCGTGAGCCTTGGCCATGGCTGTCGCACCGGAGGACCCGACCAGGCTCACCTCCACCCCGGTTTCGCCGAAGGCGAGGCTGAGCACCGAGGGGCGGCCATCGAAAAGAAAGGCTTTGCGAAGCGTCCGGCCATCCACCCGCTCGGAAACGCTCAGGGGATCCCGTCCGTGGAAGGCCAGCACATCCCTCACCCTGAGGCCTTCGGGCATGGGCAGTGCGAACCGATCCGCGCCGAGCATGGACCGATAGGCTCCCGGGCTCAGGCCCGTCTGGCGGCGGAAGGCCTCGTGGAACCCCGAGGCGCTTTCATAGCCGCATCGGAAAGCCAGGTCCGACAGATCCGTCCCCCCCGCCGCCAAGAGGACGCAGGCCTTCTGGATGCGCACCCTCTGGAGGAAGGCCGCGGGCTGGAGGTGGACATGGTCGCGGAACAAGTCCTTCAGCTTGGTGGCGCCCACGCCCGTGCTTTCGGCCAGGGCCTCCACCTCGGGAAAGGCCGCCGGATCCTCTGCCGCCTGAGCCAGCGTGGTTTCAAGCCGCATCAGACCCGCATCCTCACCCCGGTAGAAAGCATCCGGCCTGCATCGCTTGCAGGGCCTGAGCCCCGCCGCCAGGGCCGCCGCCTCATCCTCGAAGAAGCGGACATTGACGGCCAGGGGTTTCCTCGCTGTGCAGGAAGGCAGGCAGTAGATCCCCGTGGTGAGGACCCCTGTCAGAACCCGGCCGTTGAAGGTCGCGTCCTTCGCCAGAATCCGTTCGTAGAGGTGCTCATCCGACCAGCGCATGCCCCCATGCTAGGAGCCTGCGGGAGGGATGTCCTCCGAAGGGCGCCGCTGGAATTTTGGCGCTCGGAAAAGACTGGAACACGAAGGACACGGAGAAAACCCTGAGGGGTGGAATGGGCGAAAGGCGTTGAAGGATCAAGCCCTTCCCCGTGACCCTCTGTGTTCCAGCTTTTGAAGCTCTTACTCCCATTCCAGCGGAAGCCGCGGCTGAGGGGGCGCCTTGGGGAGCACGCCTTCCAGGCGGAGCAGGAACTCCTTCATGTCCAAACCGCCGCCGTAACCCACCAGGGAGCCGTCCGAACCGATGACGCGATGGCAGGGGATGAGGATGGAGATGGGATTGGCCCCGTTGGCCCGGGCCGCGGCACGGATGCAGTGCTCGTCGCCCAGCCGCCGCGCCAGTTCCAGGTAAGAGATGGCCTGGCCGTAGGGAATCTTCTGGAGTTCCTTCCAGACCCGGCGCTGGAACTCCGTGCCTTCAGCCTCGAAGGGGATGTTGAAGTTCCTCAGATTCCCCGAGAAATAGGCCTCCAGCTGACGCTTCAGGAAGGGCAGGCTCCTGGGGACGGGGCCCGCAGCGAGGGGAGGCCTGGCCCCATGGAACCGGATGAGCTGGACCAGTTTCCCTTCAAGATTGAATTCGGCGCCCAGGTCCCCGGTGGGCGACTCGATCAGATGAAAGACTCCAGGCATGCCCATCAGCATGTCAGAACCTCAGGGTTTTTGCGTGGGCGCCTCAGAAGCATCCATTCATGGTTTCCGCCACCCCAGGCCAGATTCCAGATCCCGGAGGGCCCTGGGCAGGGGGCCGTCCCCCGGCAGGATCACCCGGTGGGAAGGGATCAGCAGGGTGATGGGATTGGCCGCGCAGGCCATGACGATCAAGTCCTCGTCCAGGCCCAGCCAGGCCGCCAGGTCAGCGGGCCGGCGAGTCTGGCCATAGGGGATGGCCCGCATGGCCTCCCACACCAACAGCTCATGGGGCCTTCCCCGGGGATCCAGGGGCACGGTGAAGGTGCGCAGGGTGCCATGGAGGTAGGCCTCCACCTGCTTGTCCAGGAAACGTTTGGCCTCCCGCTGCTCCCGAGGCGGCAGGGGGCTGGTCTGGCGCGGGTCGAAGGCCGCCAGCACCAGTTCCGACAGCCTGCCCCGGCCGTCGAAGGCGGCGCGCATGAGTCCCATGGGGGTGTTCAGCTCGTAGTGCCAGAGGAGCATGAGGGAATCATCGCATGGACTCGCCCAGGGCCTGTTTTCAAAGTGGATGCGAGCCGCGACGCCGTCCAGCCGCGCGCATGGCGAGGCGGAGGCCGAAGGGCGATGCGGGACATCGTTCGAGGCCGCCAACGCAGCCAGGGGTGCGGCTGGGCGACGTCCCGGAGGGCAAAGGGCGGCGCCCAGCGCGATGCTGCGTCAAGCTCCTCGTCGATAGTCCCGCTATCGCCTTCGTCGCTTTCCTGGCCTCGCTTGGGCGGCGCCCTTTGCGCGGCCACATCCCACTTTGAAAACAGGCCCTAGACTGGTGTCATGGCCGCCTCACCCTTCCGCCTGTCCATCATCGACTACCTGAACGCCGCCCCCCTGAACCATGGCTTCAAGCACGGGCTGGGTTGGGAGCATTTCCACCTGAAGTTCCACTACCCGTCCGCCTGCGCCGACCGCCTGCGGGACGGGGAGGTGGATGCGGGCATCGTCAGCTCCATCGAGTATCTGCGGATCCCGGACCTCCGCATTGTGCCGGGGCTCTGCATCGCCTCGCCCAAGAGGGTCCGCAGCGTGGTCATCCTGTCCAAGGTGCCGCCCGAACAGATCCGCAGCCTGGCCCTGGACACCTCCAGCCGCACCAGTGTCGTGCTGGCCCAGCTGCTGCTGCGGGAGCGCTACGGCGTCACCCCCGCCGTGCAGGACATGGGCCCGGACCTGGGCGCCATGCTGGCCGGCAATGATGCGGCCCTGATGATCGGCGACGCGGCCATGCGGGCTCCCAAGCAGGGGCTGTTCGTGCTGGATCTGGCCGAGGAATGGCACAGCTGGACAGGCCTGCCCTTCGTGTTCGCCCTCTGGCTGGTGCGCCAGGATGCCCCGGACCTGCCCGTTCCCGGCGGGGTGGCGCCTTTCTTCCACAAGAGCCTCGAAATCGGCCTGACCCAACTGCCGGTCATCGTGGAGGAGGCCCGGCGCACCATCGGCTGGACCAAGATCGAGCTGCAGGAATACCTCACCGAGAACATCAGCTATACCTTCGGCGAGGCCGAGCGGGAGAGCCTGGCGCTGTTCTTCGAGAAGGCCGTGCGGCATGGATTTGCGCCTGAAGAGAAGCCCCTGCGGTTTCTGTGACCTTTTTAACACCCCCACCTCTGACACCCTGAACCCTCACCAGGACGGCCCATGACTGACCTCTCACCCCTCTTCCACGTCCACGCCGCCGAACGCCAGCGCACCACGGCCGAAGCCATGGCCAAGACCGGCTTCGACGCCCTGGTGATCTCCAGCGGCAAGGTCTACACCCACTTCGCCGACGACCAGGATGCCCCCTTCCGGCCCACGCCCCATTTCGCCCATTGGTGCCCCCTCGCGGGTCCTCACCATGTGCTGGTGGTGCGCCCCGGCCAGCGTCCGCGGCTGATCCGCTACGCCCCCGAGGATTTCTGGTATGAACAGGCACCCCTGGGCCAGCCTTTTTGGGCCCCGGAATTCGACATTGAAGAGGTGGGCACGGTCGAAGAGGTCTGGAAGCGTCTGGGCTCCCTCAAGAAGGCCGCCTACATCGGCAATGAAACCGACCGCGCCGAGGCCGCTGGCCTCGAGGTGAACCCGGCCCTGCTGACCGCCCGACTGGACTGGAACCGCACCACCAAATCCGCCTACGAAGTTCATTGCATCGAAGCGGCCACGGTCATCGCCGCCCGGGGCCACGAGGCGGCCCGGGCCGCCTTCCTGGCCGGAGGCAGCGAGCTGGACATCCATCACGCCTACATCCAGGCCGCGGGCATCGTGGATCACGAGATGCCCTACGGCAGCATCGTGGCCCTCAACGAGAAGGGCGCCATCCTGCACTACGAAGGGAAACGCGCCATCAAGCGCGGCAACGTGCTCCTCATCGACGCCGGCGCCCAGGTGCGCGGCTATGCCTCCGACATCACCCGCACGGTGGCGGCGCCCCACTGCGACAACCGTTTCGCGGCGTTGATCAAGGGCATGGAGACCATCGAATTGAAACTCTGCGGCCTGGTGAAGCCAGGAATGCCCTATGGCGAACTCCACCATCAGGGGCACCTGCTCATCGCCGGGCTGCTGCAGGAGAGCGGCATCCTGGAAGTCGCCCCCGAGGAGGCCGTCGAAAAGGGGTTCACCCGCCCCTTCTTCCCCCATGGTCTGGGCCATCATCTGGGCATCCAGGTGCACGACGTCGCCGGCCGGCAGGGGTCGCCGGAGGGCGCTCCGGCGCCTCCGCCGCCCCAGCATCCGACCCTGCGCACCACCCGTGACATCGATGTGAACCAGGTGTTCACCGTGGAACCAGGCCTCTACTTCATCCCCATGCTGCTTCGTCCTTTCCGCGAAAACGAACACAAAGCGGCATTCAACTGGACCCTCATCGATGAATTGACCCCTTGCGGCGGCATCCGCATTGAGGACAATCTGCTGGTGACTTCCACCGGACATCGCAACCTTACCCGGCCGCACCTGCCTCAGTGAGCCTCGTGCGCCCAAAGCCCCCAGCAACCGCACCACTTCCAAGGAGCAAACATGTCTGAGGCTTTCGATCCCAAACGCGAGCACCGCATCACTCGCAAGGAGGCTGCTGAGCTTGTCCAGGCCCATCATTCCAAGTCCAAGGCAGGGGAGCACCGCTCCTCCACCTTCAACCGCAGCGCCTTTGAGCACCTCCTGGCCCAGCCCGGCGCCGCCGGCATCCGGGTCTACCGGGCCCAGCACGCGGATGGATCGCCCACGATGGTGATGGTGGCCGTGGATGCCAGCGGTGTGGACATGGATGCGGAAGAGGCGATTTTCGTCCAGAACTCCCATGATTGCCCCCCCATCTGTGGCGGCTCCCGGCTCTAACCCCCCGCGGCACCTGTGACAGCTAAAGCCGTCTGCCTCTGGATCATTTTCTATCTGGCTGATCCATCCATCTTCGCGCCCATGCTGGCCTTCGCCTGGTCCCGTTTCAGGTCCGGCTACCAGAAGCCGCCTTGGATGCGGACCTTCCTTTGGATCCAGGCCTTCGATCTGGTGCAAGGCGCCATCGCGATCGCCATGGCCTATCTTGGCCGCAACAATCAATGGTTGCGGCACCTGACGGGCCCGGTCGTTTTTGCAGGCATGCTTTGGACCCTGTTCCTGCTGGCCCCGGATTCACGGGGCCGGCGTGGAGTGTACGGCGCCTGCCTCGCGGCGGGACTCGTGGCCGCGCTTGCCGGCGCCCAACTCGACGGCATGAGGTGGCGCAACTCGATCTTCACGTCGACCATGAGCGTCGTGTACCTGGGCCTGGTCACCTGGGAACTGAGAACCCTCATGCAGACCAGCGAAGATGTCGAACTGACGAGCCTTCCCACGTTCTGGATGCTCGCGGCGCTGCTGGTGTACAGTACGGGCAGCCTGATCTTCAACGCCAGCTCCAACTACTTTCTCCGCACGCTCCCGGCCAGCCTGCTGCTGATTCCATGGGCGGTCGTCGGGATCATCCACGCCCTGCAAGAAATCATGTTCGCCAAGGTCTTCCTTTGTCCGAAGCCCACCTCGTCCTAATCTTCGTGCTGGCCACTCTTGGCGGGGTGATGATGGCTTGGGTCACGCTCTTCAGCGTGGTCACAGCCAAGTCCCGCATCATCCGCGAACAGAAACGGGCCATCGAGGCTGAGCAAAGGCTCCGCAAGGCCCAGGAATCCTTCATGGACAACGCGCACCATGAACTGCGGACGCCCCTGCAGATCCTGGCGAGCCACCTGCAGCTGCTGCAGGACATGGATCCAAGGCCGGAGCAGGAGCAGATCCTCGGGCTGGCCCAGACCACAGCCACGCACCTCGGCCGCCTGGTGCAGGGCCTCCTTGATTTGTCGAGCCTGGCCCACGGCACCCTGCCCACGCGCATGACCCTGAGCGACCTGGGCCCCCACCTTGCCAGACTGGCCCGCACCGCCGAATCCTGGGCCGGCGCCAAGGGGCTCGACTTCCGGTCGGACCTTCCGGCCCTACCCCGGCCCCTTTACTGCGATGCGACCCGCCTGTGCCAGTCCCTGGAGTCTCTCCTGGACAACGCCGTCGGGTTCACCGACCGGGGCACGATTTCCTTCACCATGACCACCCGGCCGGAGGGCGCCAACTGGCACCTTCGTTTCGAAATCGAGGATCAGGGCCCGGGCCTGCCGCCGGATTGGGAGCGCCTCCTTCACCCATTCGAGCAGGAGGAGAAAGGATTCCGGCGGCAGCGGGGCGGCCTGGGCATTGGCCTGCCGCTGGCCGCCGGAATCATCGACCTGTTGGGCGGGCACATGGGGCTGGAGCGGCTCCCTCTGGGCACCAGGGCCTGGGTGGAGATCCTGCTCGAAGAAGGCGCACTCTAAAGTTTGAAACTGCCTGCCAAGGCACGCAGCCCCTCAGCCACGTGGGCCAAGTCCTCGGAGGTTCTGGCGATTTCCTGGACGGTGGCAGCCAGCTCATGGGTGGCCGTGGCGTTCTGGACCAGGCCCTTGCTGGTCTGATCCATCATCCGCGTGACTTCGGCGCTGGTACCCGCCTGTCCCTGGGCGAAGGTGCCGATCTGGGAGACCCGGCTGGCCAGTTGCTGGATGCGCTCTCGGATGGCCTCGAGGCTTTGCATCGTGCCCTGCACGCTTGCGACCCCTCCCTCGACGGCATCCTGCGCCCGCTGAATGAACGCTTCGATCTCCTTGGCTGAGGTGCGGCTGCGCTCAGCCAGCTTCCGCACCTCCTCGGCCACCACGGCGAAACCCTTGCCCATGGACCCGGCCTTGGCCGCCTCGATGGCGGCATTGAGGCTCAGCAGGTTCGTCTGACGGGCGATCTCCTGGATGACCCGCACGGCCTGGACGATCTGAGCCGTGGCGCCCTGGATCTCGCCCATGCCGTCCACGGCCGCCCGGCCCGCCTCCGCGCTCCGCACGGTCTCGGCTACGGCGGCCTGGCCTTCTTGGCCGCCTTCCTGGCTGTGCTGAACCACGAGGCTTGATTCCCGGGAGAGCCCAGCCATGGCCTGCGCCACCCGTTCTCCGGCCTGCTTCAAGTCCTCGCTGACGCGGGCGATCTCATCCACCGCCCGCGTCATTTCCTCCGCGCTGGCGGCCAATTCGGTGCTTCCGGAGGCCACGCGCCCGGCGAAGCCGGACACCTCCAGGATGCGGTTCCGCAACCCAGCGTTGTAGAGGTTGAAGGCCCGGGCTGCATCGCCGATCTCATCCTCGCTGTCGATGCGGATCTCCCGCGTAAGATCGCTGTTCTGCAAGCCGTCCACCAGATCGGCCAAGGGGCGGACCATGCGCCGTGCGCTGCTGCGGACCACGAAAAACAGCAGGCCCGACAGAAACAGCAGTCCACCCAGGATGGACCAGGTGTACAGCCGGACCTGGGCCTGCAGATCATCGATGTAGACACCGGTACCGATGTTCCAACCCCACGGCTCGTAACGTTTCACGTAGTTCAATTTGGGAAACACGCCTTCCACGCCTGGCTTTCCGAACCAGAGTTTGAGGTAGCCGCCCTCCGGCTGCCCGCCCAAACGGTTCAACTCCATGTAGATGCGGGTGCCTTGCTTATCCGTGAAGTCATCGACCTTCTTGCCCTCCATCTCCGGGCGGATGGGCACCGTGACGATGCGGGGTTCCGGCGTGAACACATAGAAGTAGTTGCCTCCGGCGTACCGGGTGGACTGGATGACGGCCAGGGCCCTTTTCTGGGCCTCTTCCCGGGTGATGGTGCCCGCCACAACCTGGGCTTCCTGTGACGCGAGAAGCCCCAAAACCGTGTCCGTCAGGTTCCGGATCTCGTCCTTGCGGGCCCTGAGAAAACCATCCTCCACCGCCGGAACCAGAACCAGCCAGGACACCAGAAACACGATGCCAAGGGGTCCGAGTCCGACCACCAGGATTTTCCCGGCCAGAGATCGTGGGGTCCATCGTTTCAGCCACGTCGGCATAAGCCCTCGCCACAAACAGTTAAGTTGTTCCATCCATCGGAACGGAAACCCGATGTCTCAATTTCCAGACATCCATGCGAAACGCCTCGCCTTGCGATATATATAGAAGCATTCTCTGGGAGACCCATGTCCATCCGCGCCAGCCTGGCCCTTCTCCTCCTCGTCTCCGGCCTCCTCGGCCAAGGGGGTGAACGGCTCACCCTGGAGGCACTCGCCCATCCCACCCTCAAGAAGACCTATGCGGGCATGCCCACCACCCGCTTGGAGTGGCTGCCGGATGGAGCCTTGCTGCAGACGAAGCGGGACAAGGACCAGGTGGCCCTCCTGCGGGTGGATCCCCGTTCCTGGGAAGCCAAGCCCCTGTTGGAAGCGGCCCCGCTCCAGGCGGCCCTGGTGGCCGCTGGGGCCAATGACGCCGATGCGAAGGCGGCTCTCGGCCGGGGCGCCTTCACGTGGAATGAAAGTCGCAACGCCTTCCTGCTGGAGGTGAAGGATCAGCTTTTTGTCGTGGATGTGAAGGCCGCCAGCGCCAAGCGTCTGGCCGGAGGCAAGCCGGATGAGCCCAGCCTCAGCCCCGATGGCGCCCAGGTGGCCTACCTGCGGGGAAATGACCTCTACTGCGTGGAAGTGGCCACCGGACGGGAAACCCGGCTCACCTCAGGCGGCAACGAGACCGTGTTCAACGGCCGCCTGGACTGGGTGTATCAGGAGGAAGTCTATGGCCGCGGCAGTTTCAAAGCCTTCTGGTGGTCGCCGGATTCCAAGCACTTGGCCTACCTGAGCCTCGACGAAACCAAGGTGCCGGTCTTCACCCTCATGGATGACCGCTTCCAGCCTCAACAGGCCCACAGGGCCCGCTATCCCAAGGCGGGGGATCCGAACCCCATCGCCCGGCTGGGCGTGGTGGACCTCGCGGGGCACACCACCTGGATGGCCGAACCCTACCCGGGAAAGGAGACGCTCATCGTCCAGGTGGGATGGGATCCCTCCGGCCACCTTCTCGCGGCCCACCAGGACCGGGTACAGTCCTGGCTGGACCTGCGCCGCTACGAGGGTCCTTCATCCGCGGTGCTGGTCCGCGAGGAGAGCAAAGCCTGGCAGGAGCGGCTGCCCCTGCCCCACTTCCTGCCCGACGGGAGCTTCCTCTGGGAATCCCAGCGCACGGGCTTCCACCATGTCTACCACTACAGCCGGACCGGCCAGCTCTTGGCCCCGGTCACGGCGGGAAACTGGGACGTGCGCCGCATCCACGGCGTGGATCCCAAAACCCAGCAGCTCTACTTTGAAGCCACCGAGCGCAGCCCCATCGGTCTGGATGCCTACCGCATCGACCTCAGCGGTAAGGGTCTTGCCCGCCTCACGGAGAAACCCGGCACCCACAGGGTCCGTTTCAACCCTGCCTTTACCGCTTTCCTGGACACCTGGAGCGACGCCCTGACCCCGGCCCAGCAGAGCCTTCACGATGCCTCCGGCAAAAGCCTGCGGCTCATCGACGCCAACCCCAGCGAGAAGCTCAAGGAACTGGCCCTGGGCAAGGTCAGCTTCCAGCAGGTGAAGACCCGCGACGGCTTCCCCATGGAAACCATGCTGGTGCTGCCCACCTCCTTCGATCCTTCAAAGAAATACCCCGTGTTCCAGTACCTCTACAGTGGCCCCGGCGCGGCTTCCGTGCGCAACGCCTTCGGCCGGGACATGCTCTGGTTCCAGTTCCTCGCCCAGCAGGGCATCGCCGTGTGGGTCTGCGATAACCGCAGCGCCTCCGCCAAGGGCGCCGCCAGCGCCTTCGGAGTGCACCGCAATCTCGGCGCCCAGGAACTGCAGGATCAGCTGGATGGCCATGCCTGGCTGAAGGCCCAGGGCTGGGCCGACATGGACCGCCTCTGCCTCGATGGCTGGAGCTACGGCGGCTTCATGGTCACCTACGCCCTCACCCACAGCAAAGCCTGGAAGCTGGGCATCGCCGGGGCGCCCGTCACCGACTGGAGCCTCTACGACAGCATCTACACCGAGCGCTACATGGGCCTCCCCAGCGAAAACAAGGCCGGCTACGCCTCCAGCTCTGTGCAGAAGGCCGCCAAGGATCTCTCCGGCAAGCTGCTGCTCTTCCACGGCACCCTGGATGACAACGTGCACCCCCAGAACAGCGTCATGCTCATCGATGCCCTGCAGAAAGCCGGGCGCCAGCTCCAGTTCGTCCTGCTTCCCGGCGCCGAACATGGGCCCCGGACCCCCGAGCAGATCTGGGCGGTCAACCAGACCAAGTGGGAGTTCCTCTCGAAGAACCTGTAATACCGTTTCGCATCCAGTCGCCAAGGATCCACCACGGAGGCACAGAGGTCTCCGTGGTGGATCTCGATCGCCGATGCCGACTTGGCATAAAGCTCAGCCGCCCCTCGATCGGAAATCAGGGTACGGGAGTCAAGCAGCCGTCTGTTCGTCACTGCCCGCAGGCAGCAGGCGGTCATACGCCCACAGCAGCGCCGCCGTGAGCAGGCCCACGCCGATGATGGTCCACAGCATGCCGGTGGGCCGGTGCCGCACCTCGCCGAAATGGTGCATCAGCTTCCCGCCGAACCAGCCGCCGATGAGCGAACCGAGGCCGATCGGAAGGAACGCGAACCCCATGTACGTGCCTTGCTGGCCCGCCGGAGCCAACCGGGAAATGTACTCGTAGTACCGTGGGGACTGCACGATCTCGCCGAGCGCCACACAGACGAGCGTGAGGATCACCCCCGTCACGGTCGGCTTGAAGATGAGCACGATCCAGGCCAGCGACGAGATCAGGGTCCCCAGCGTGACCGCCTTCATCGAGGCGATCTTCTGCGTGGCGAGGTTGAGCAGGACCGTCAGCGAAATCACCACGAGAGGGCCGGTCATCAGCAGCAGTTCCGTATCCGCTTTCGGGTCGATGTACTTCACCACGTAGAGGGGGAGCGTGATGAACTCCTGCCAGTAGACCACCCAGTAGCCCGTGAAGATGATCAGGAAGAGCATGAACCTGGGATTGGAGATCACGGTGAGGAAGTTCTTCCCGGTTTCCAGCAGCGAAGGAGGAGGCGCATCCCCCTCCTTCCTCGGCTCCTTGAAGAGCAGAAGCACCGCGAAGAACATGGCGAAGACGCTGACCGCCGCCACGCGGAAGACGTTCTCCACACTCATGTGGTGGTGGACATAGGAGGCGACGAAAGGGCCGGCGGCGCCGCCGATGTTCACCAGTGTGTAGTAGATGGAATAGCCGATGGTCCGCACATTTTCCTTGGAGGCCCGGGCGGTCGTTCCCACCACCGCGGGCTTCACCAGGGCGACGCCGAGGGCGGGCAGCATCAGCAGGAACACCACCAGGCCCCCCAGAGGCAGGGCCCCCCGCACGGGGACCATCCAGGAAGCCCCCAGCGATCCCAGCAGGAAATACGAACTGCTGAGGATCAGGTAGGCCAGGGAAAGGGCCCGGCGGAAGCCCAGGCGGTCCGCCACCGCGCCCCCGAAGGCGGCCATGAACCACACAAGGCCGCCGAAAACACCGGTCAGGCTGCTGGCGTCCTGCACCGGGAACCCGAGGGATTCATTCAGGTAGCGGGCCAGCGAGGCGAAAGCCGCGTAGTACGAGAGCCGCTCGAACAACTCGCTGATGTTGGCGATCCAGAAAGGCCGCTCAAATCCATGGCGGATGTCATGCAAACGCTGAGCGAAGCCCAAGGTGCCTCCGGAAAGGGAATGCCTATCGATCTTCCCGGGCTTTCACCGTGGTGGTCAACCCGGAATGGTCCGGCTCAAGCCAGCCACCAGGCCCCTCGGACCCGGCCGCTGGCGCACAAGCTGGAGGCTATTTGGCGGCCCGGGCGAATTCCACCACGGCCCTGAGCATGTCCCCCACGGACATGATGCCCACCAGCTCGCCCTGGGCATCCACCACGCAGAGGCCGTAGAGCTTGTGGTCCAGGATCTCCTGGGCCGCGGTGGCCAGGTCGGTTTCCGGCGTCACACGCCTCGGGGCCGGGTTCATCACGTCCTTCACGGGCGTCTTGGAAAGCAGGTAATGGACCTCCCACGTATCCAGCGACGTGGCCTTGCCCGGTGTGTAGTCCTTGATCATCCGTTCCGTGATCAGACCCGTGAACGCGCCCTTGGCCATGACCGGCAGGCGGCGGATGCCTTTCTCCTTCATGAGGTGGATGGCCTCGATGATGGAGGCATCCTGATCGATGGTGATGGGATTCTTGGTCATCCACTGCTGGACGGTAGCCATCGGTGCTCCTCACATGGTGCCGGGCTTACATGCCTAGGAAGGCTTTCTTGACGTGATCGTTGTTGAGCAGTTCGTCCCCCTTGCCCGTGAGCACGACCCGCCCGGTTTCCATCACGTAGGCCCGGTGCGAAACACGAAGGGATTGGTAGACATTCTGCTCCACCAGAAGGATGGTAACGCCCTGCCGGTTAATGCCGATGATGATGTCGAAAATGTTTTTGACCAGCAAGGGGGAGAGGCCCAGCGAAGGCTCGTCCAGAAGCAAGACCTTGGGATTGGCCATGAGGCCCCGGGCGATGGCCAGCATCTGCTGCTCCCCTCCGGACATGGTGCCCCCCAGCTGCCGCTCCCTTTCCCTGAGCCGGGGAAACAGCTCGAACACCCAGTCGATGTTCTTCTGCCGGTCCGCCCGGGTGGCCTTCACGTAGGATCCCATGCGGAGGTTCTCCATCACCGTCATCTCCGGAAAGATGCGGCGGCCTTCGGGCACCTGCACCAACCCCGCCTCCACCACCTGGTGGGGCTGCATCCGGGTGAGGTCCCTGCCCTGGAAGCTGAGGCTGCCCGAGGCCGGCTTCACCAGACCGGAGATGTTCTTGAGCGTGGTCGACTTTCCGGCGCCGTTGGCGCCCACCACCGTGACGATTTCCCCCTCGTTCACTTCCAGATCCACGTCCCAGAGCACCTTGAGGTCGCCGTAGGCGAAGTTGAGCTTCTCCACCCTAAGCATGGCTCTCACCCAGGTAGGCGCTGATCACTTCGGGGTTGCTGACGACTTCCTGGGGCGGTCCCTCCATGAGTTTTTCGCCCGAGGTCAGCACCACGATGCGATCGGAGATGCGCATGATGGCCTTCATATCGTGCTCGATGACCATCTGGGTGAGCCCCCGGGCCTTGATGTCGAGGATGAGCTGGATGATCTCCTCGCTCTCCGCGGGGTTCAGGCCGCCCATCACCTCATCAAGCAGCAGGAGCTTGGGCTGTGTGGCCAGGGCCCGGGCCACCTCCAGCTTCTTCCGCTCCCCAATGGGCAATCCTCCGGCCAGGAAGCCCGCCCGGTGTTCCAGTCGCACCACCTTCAGCTGCTCCATGGCAAGGGCGCGGGCCGTCTTCAGCGAGGAAGTGCGGGCCAGGGCCCCCACCATGACGTTGTCCACCACGGAAAGCTTGGGCAGGGGCCTCACTTTCTGCCAGGTTCGGACCATGCCCAGCATGCAGACCTTGTCGGGCTCGAGGCCGTTCATGCGCTGGCCGTCGAAAAGGATGTCCCCCCTGGAAGGCGGGTAGTAGCCCGTGATGCAGTTGAAGAGGGTGGTCTTTCCGGCCCCGTTGGGTCCGATGAGCCCCATGATGGCGCCCTGCTCCACCGAAAAGGACACATCGGAATTGGCAGCCAGGCCGCCGAAGAACTTGCTGATCTTGTGGATCTCCAGGATGGCCATCAGACCGCCTCTCGCTGGCGGCGCGAGGCCAGCTTCCGGAAGAAGCCCATGAGCCCGTCCGGCATGAAGAGGATCACCAGCACCACCAGCACGCCATAGAGCAGCACATGGGCGTGCGAAAGGTTCTCCTTCAGGAACAGGCCCGTCCGGGAATCCGCATTCACCACGCCAGCCTTCACCAGGGCCTCAGTGATCAGGTTGCTCCTCAGGGCTTCAGACAGCGGCACCAGCACCAGCGAGCCCAACACCGGGCCCCAAAGGGTGCCCATGCCTCCGATGATGCAGATGAGCATGATCTGGACGGAGACATCCAGGCCCAGGACCGTGGGAGGATCCACGAACCCCACGTAGACGCCGTAGAAGCTCCCCGCCAGGGAGGTGAGCGCCGCGGACAGGACCAGGGCGATGTTCTTGTAGCGCGAAATGGGGATGCCCAAGGAGTGGGCGGCATCCTGGTCTTCCCGGATGGCCTGCAGGAAATACCCCAGCTTGGAATGCTGAACCCCATAGGTGATGGTGATGGTGGCCAGGGCCAGCGCCAGGCCGGCGTGGTAGAAGGGGACCTTGGTCGAGAAATCCGTGATCACGGTGGCGCCGATCTTGAAAGGCGGCAGGTCCGTGGCCAGGATGCCCTCAGCCCCGTTGGTGAGGCCGGTCAGGTTGATGGCGGAAAGGCGTAGGATCTCCGCCACCGCGATGGAAGCCAGCACGAAATAAGGGCCCCTCAGCCGGAAGCAGATGCTGCCGATGGCCAGGGCCACCACGGCCACCATCCCCACGCCGGCCCAGGCGCCAAGCCAGGGGGCGACCTGCTGGGCGTGCATGAGCATCATGGTGGTGTAGGCGCCCACGCCGAAATAGGCCGCATGGCCCACGGAGTGCTGCCCCGCGTAACCGCCCAGGATGTTCCAGCTCTGCCCTTGGGAGATGCTCATGAAGAGCAGGATCATCATGTGCAGCGCATAGGGACTGTCCACGAACCTGGGAAGGGCGAAGAGGGCGCCCAGGACCAGGATTCCGGCGACGGGCTTGAGGACGGGATTGGCCATGGCGCCCACCTCAGGTGCGGGACTTGCCCATCAGGCCTGAAGGCCTGAAGAGAAGCACTAGGAGGAAGAGGACGAAGACCACCACATCCTTCCAGCCGGAGGAGATGTAGACGGCACTGAGGGATTCGGTGATGCCGATGAGGATGCCGCCCAGGGTGGCCCCCACCACGCTTCCCATTCCGCCCAGCACCGTGATGACGAAGGCTTTCAAGGTGAAGCCGCCGCCCACCTGGGGAAAGATGTAGTAGGTCGGCGAGATCAGCGCCCCGGCCGTGCCGGCCAGGGCGGACCCCAGGCCGAAGGCGAGAATGGACATGCGCTTCACGTTGATGCCCATGAGCTGGGCGGCTTCGCGGTCCTGAGCCGTGGCCCGGATCGCCTGGCCCGTGTCCGTCTTGAGCAGGAACCAATAGAGCGCCGCGGTGACCGCCGCCGTGATGGCGAAGGAGATGAGCAGCGGTGTGGACACCGTCACGCCTCCGCCCACCTGGAGCGTGGAGGAGGAGTAGGAGGTGGTGAGGATCTTGTAGTCGGAAGTGAAGATGAGCATCGCGGTGTTGCTCATGACCAGCCCCAGGCCGATGGTCAGCAGGATCTGGTTCTGGGCCACCGCATGAAGCACCCGGTTGATGAACACTTTCTGGAGGAAGCCCCCGAACAGGAACATCAGCGGGAAGGTGATCAGCACCGATACGAAGGGATCGATGTGCAGCCAGGTGAAGAGGACGTAGGTGAGGTACATCCCCACCATGAGAATGTCTCCATGGCCGAAGTTGATGATCCGCATGACGCCGAAGATCAGCGTCAATCCGATGCCGATGAGCGCGTACACCCCGCCGATCAGGATGCCGCTGAGGAAGGATTGCATGAAGACGGCCATGGGAGCGCGACCTTTGGGGATGAAGCGCCAGCTCGGCTCAGCCGGCCTGGTGCGCGGGGATCCAAAGGTTCGCGCGCAGCGCGGAACCCCCGGACGGCATCAACCTCACTTCCACTTGGGGAAGGGGAACACCGGCTTCTTCGTGGCGAACGGCGCGGGCAGGATCGTTTCATAGTTTCCCGCGATGATCTGCTGCACCAGCATGGTGTGGTTGTTCTGGTTGTTGAATCCGTCGTAGTCGGCGAATTGCACCTCGCCCATGATGCCGTTCCACTTGCCGCTCTTGAGTCCGTCGCGGGTCTTGGCGCGGTCCCCGCCTGCGTTTCTCGCGGTCTCCGCCATGATCACCATGGAGGCGTAGGCGCAGGCCGCGTGGTACGTGGGCTCCTTGCCGAACTTGGCTTTGTAGCGGGCGCCGAAATCCTTGGCGCCGGGCCAGTTCACATCATCGGTCCACTGGGTGCAGGAGATGACGCCCTCGGAGATGGCCTTCTCCCGGGCAAACTCGGTCGTGGTGAACCCGGCTCCTGCGCCGAGGAAAGCCTGGGGCTGGAGCCCCACCTCCTTGGATTGCCTCATGAGCAGGATGGCATCGGCCACGTAGGACACCATGAAGACCAGGTCCGGATTCTTCGACTTGATCTGGGCCAGGCTGGAGCGGTAGTCCGCCGATCCCTTGGGATAGGCCACGTCGCCCAGCACCTGGAGGCCCTTCCTGGCCGCATAGTCCTTGGCCGTCTTCGACGTGGAGGTGCCGAAGTCGGTGTTCTCGTAAACAAACGCGATGCTTTTCGGCTTCCCCAGCGACAGGGCCGCATCGATGAGACTGGAGGCGTACTTGTCCGCCGGGGCATTCATGCGGAAGACATGCTTGAGCCCCAGCCGGGTGATCTCCTCCTTGGCGGCAGCCGGGATCAGGAGCGGCACCTTGTACTTCTCCGCCAGCTTGGCCACGGCATTGGAACATGCGGAAGTGTAGGGACCCACCACGCCGGTCACGTTATCCCTGGTGGCCAGCTTCTCCATGGCGCTCATGGAGATCTGCGGCTTGCCCGTGTCGTCCTCCCATACCAGGTGCAGGTTGAAGCCCTTCTTCTTCAGATCCTCTTCAGCCAGCTTGATGCCGTTGGTGATGTTCTCTCCGATGGGCGCCTCGGCGCCGCTCATGGTGTTGATGACGCCGATCTTCTGGGCCAGCAGAGAGGGGGACAGAACCGCGGCGACGCCCAAAGCCAGGAGGTGCTTTCGCATGGCTGCTCCAGAACAAAAAGGATAGGGATGGATGGTGCCCGGGAGTCTACACCCTTCTCCGCAAAAAAAACCACGGGATCCGTGGGTTGTGACCCAGGCATCCCGTGGTTTTAAAGCCGCAAAGAAATCAGCTAATTAGATCAGATCAGAAAGCCACCATCAGGGAGGCGACGACGCTGCTTCCACCCTGCTCGCCCGTCTGGCCGGCCCGGGGGGCCAGGAAATTCTTGCTGCGCAGGATGTAGTCCAGCTTCACCTTGCCCAGAGTCTGCTTGGTGGGCACGAAGAGGTAGTTGTAGCCCACGGTGATCTCCGTGTACTTGGGCGTGTAGTCATTGCCCGTGGCCACACCAGGAGCGCTTTCCTTGTAGGGGTTGTAGGCGGTGTACCACTTGTCGCCGGAGTTGTAGTTCAGCATGTCATAGCGGGCCAGCAGCCAGTGGGCGCCCATCTTGTAGACACCGGTGACGGCGTAGCCCAGGTACTTCTGGTCCAGGTGTTCGCGGCTCCAGGTGTTCAGGGAGGCGAAACGGCGGCCCAGCAGGCCCGTGGCGAACTCAGCATCGAAGTGCCAGTCGGTGTTGTCGAAGGCATAGTAGACGCCCTGAAGGGTGGTCTTGTCCGCGTTGTCCTTCACCTGCTGGGCGGTGGGGGCATTCACCGTCCAGGCCGCGTTCACGACAGCGGGCGAGAAGGTCGAGGTCTTCAGGGCGGACACGCCCTCACGGTAGTAGGCGCCGAACTTGTGCTGGGGGCCAAAGCCGCCCTCGAAACGGAAAGTCCAATCCTTCTGGGCGTTGCTGTCGTTGTTCTTGCCGCCACTGCCGTCTTCGGTGGTGCCGTTGGAGACCGCGAGGTTCACCTTGCCCTGGAAGCCCTGGGGATCGCCGTAGCCGTAGGAGAGCCACACACCGCGGTCGCGCTTGTCCCCGAACTGGCGGTTCAGCTGGTTGCGGTCAAAGAAAAGGATCTCGCGGGCGGACACGATGGTCGCCTCGTAGGTGGTCGGCATCTTGAACTGACCGGCCTTGATCGTGAAGCCCTTGGCGGGCACCCAGGTGATCACGGCATCCTGCAGCACGTTATTGGGCACGGTGGTGGTGTTGCTGTTGTTGGGGTCGAACATGACGTTCCAGCTCACGTCATCCGTGACCTTGCCGCTCATGTAGACTTCCGCGCGCTTGATGGCGAAGGTGTTCTCGGTGAAACGGGAGCTGCTCATTCCGTCGTAGTACTTGCCAAGCCCTGGCGCGGTTGCGACGGAGGGCAGGCTGTTGTTGCGCAGGTTGTTGTCGACCATCTGCGTATACCAGAACTCCACCAGCGCGCCGTCGAACTTGACCGAGGGGGCCTGGGCCTGGGCGAACCCGGCAGTAAGCAGCGCGGCAATACCGGCGATGCGGTTGATCTTCATGGGAGGACTCCATATGAGTGGGGGGGTTAAGGGGCTGGATGAAAGGGTTATCCACCAGGGGACCTGAAAAAGCGGGGCTCCGGTCGCTTGGGGATGTAGCAGACGAATTCAAGCTAAACGGGCGTCCAGCCTGAGTCCATCAAAAATCGGTAAAAGGTATGGGCAAGTGTGTGGCAGAACACTTGGAGATGCACTCTTTTATGTGATTTTTTGGAAACAAAGACGTTATCAAAAGATGCCCAGTCCGGACATCTCTCGAAGCCCCCACCCCACATCCCCCCGTCGCATATGAACCCGGCTGGCTGAAAACCAGCTTATGGGCTTTAGATATATTGACGTATCCCGGTAATACATAATTTACAGGCAGTATTCCTGCCGATTGACCATGTGACAAGCTCTGACGGGGCTCCGCGTGGGTGGGCGCCGGTCCAGCAGTGAGATCCCCGGCCCGGTTCCGCCTGCCGCCGGCACCGGCGGCAGACACAAAAAAAGGGGCCGGAAGGCCCCTGTTCTGCGGTGCGAAGTGTTTACTTCTTCTTGGCGGCCTTGGCGGGCTTGGTGGCCTTCGCCTTGGGCTTGGCGGCCTTGGCGGCCTTCGAGGCCTTGAAGCTCATGGACTTCGAGGCGGCGATCTTGATGGGCTCGCCCGTCTGGGGGTTGCGGCCCGTGCGAGCCTTGCGGCTCTTCTGGCTGAAGGTGCCAAAGCCGACGAGAGCGACCTTTCCACCCTTGTTCACGTGGGTGGCGATGGTCTCGAGGACACAGTTGATCGCCGTGGCAGCAGCCGTTTTGGTGATGTCGGCGGCCTTGGCGACCACATCGACGATTTCAGCCTTGGAGAGGTTTTCGGCCAAGAGAGGCCTCCTGTGTGAAAGCGCCATCGGGCGCGGGTTGTTGATGGGTGCGGCGCGAACGCCTTGCCGCTTGGATATTGCCTCAAATTTGGATGAGATCAAGCATTCAGAATGCAAATCGTTTGGCCGGGGATGCAGGAATCCCGCAGCTAAGCCGCCGCCAGAGCCGGTTCGATGCGGTCAAAACGCCCATTCTACGGGCCTTTTGGCCATTCCGGCCCCCGGGCCGGCAAGGCTCCGGCGGCGCCCCGCCTCATTCGGGCCGGAATGCATGCCGGGGCCCCGGGGTGCCGATCTGGGGGTATCGACAAGGAGCCCGACATGAACCGGACCACCCTGGTGCTCGGCCTCGTCACCTGCGCGCCCCTGCTGTCCGGGGATCTGGACCGCACCTTCCAGTTCGACCTGCATCGCGTGGGGCCCACCTTCGAGGGCCACTTCAACGGCGTGCAGAACGGAAAGCCTTTGAGGGTGGACCTCCAGAACGATTTCGGGCTCCAGAAGGATTCCACCAAGCTCGGTCTCAGCCTGGAGTACCAGGGACCCCGCTTCGCCGTGGAATTCTCCGGCGAGGAGCAGGACTACCGCGGCCACAACTTCATCCAGAAGGACGTGCAGCTCAACGGCTCCACCTTCCATGCAGGGGCCCTGGTCGATTCAGACGTCAAGCTGCGGAACTACACCTTCAACTGGACCATCCGCGCGTTCGCGCGGCCCCAGTTCTGGATCGGCATCGACCTTGGGGCGCGCGTGTGGGACCTCAGGATGACCGCCTCCGCCTATGAACCGCTGACCACGGCCTACGTCCCTCCCGTCACCGAGAAAGTGCCCCTGCCCATTCCGCAGATCGGCCTCTCCACAGGCTTCAATGCCTTCGACAAACGGATCGTCGCCAAGGGCTACTACCACCTGCTCAGCGCGAAGGGCGCCACTTACCATCACGCGGGAGCGGACCTGCGCTACTTCCCCGTGCGGTGGCTGGGCGTGCGCGTGTTCACGGACACGGAAAAGCTGGATGTGCCCAACGGTTCGGTCAAGGACGACCTCGAGATCCGGCTGGACCGGCAGGGCACCGGCTTCGGCGTCGTGCTGCGCTTCTAGCTCGAAGGAACACCTGGGCGGAGAGACCTCACTGCCCCAACACCAGCCGGTAGCCGTTGATGGTGAGCACGCCACACCCCAACGAGACGCCCGGATCGGTGATGGAGGCATTGAAGCGCACCTCGGCGGCGGCCGGTGGAAGGGACAAGCTCAACACACCTGAGCTGGGATAGGCACAACCGGGCGACCAGACGAGCGGCGCCGTCTGCGGAATGGCCACCGTCACGGTATCGCCCGCGGGCTGGGTCTGGTGGAAGGCGTAGGTGCCCCAGAACTTCACGGCGTTGGCATTGGACCAATCCGCCTGCAGGCTGGTGGTGTAGGCCCAGGTCTTGTTCTTGGAGGCATCCGCCGTGACCTGGCGGGAGACTGTGAAGGGCTGGCCCTCAGGCATCGTGAGCGAAGCCGTCTTTGCCGAGGTGTTGACCGTGATGATCTTGGTGCCGGCGTAATGCCAGGCGCCGATGGCGTCCGTCACGACCACATCGAAGAGGGCGTTGTTCACCACGGTCCCGGTTCCGGAGGCCGTGACCGTGACCGTGCCGGTCATGATGCCGCCATTGGCCGACAAGCACCCAGTGAAGGTGTAGCGGAAGCTGCTTGGACTGAGGGTGCTCACCGTGACACAGCCGCCGCTGGAGGAGCCCGCGGCGATGCTGTCGGGGCGGAGGCTTTCCAGGTCCGTGAAGACCGTGGTGGCCACTCCCGCAGGGGAGGCCTTCAGCGAGGCCGCATCAGTGTTCTGCACCTGGACCTCGGTGGTGGTGCTGGAGGTGCAGGCAGCCAGGCCCAGCACCGCCGCCGCGGCCGCACAGGTTCGGATGGACATGGGACCTCCTTACGGCCAGACCCCTCTATCGGCTTGGGAAGCCAGGTGGGTGAGATTCAATCCAACTGAGCGACATTGGGTGGAGACCCATGCCCGGCGTGGTCTGGCGGTCCCAACGGCATCAGGGGGGCTCTTGAAATCAACGTTGTCCTGATCCCGTTCCAGCTGAGGGTCAGCAGCCTCTCTCCGAGACCCATGCCCGGTGGCCCCCAAAGGCTGGCCTGGTTCACCCAGACTCCTGCCTCTTGCAGGGTTGCATTTCATCTTGCAATGCCCATCAATAATCACCTTTGACTCGTATTTTTTAAAATTAATTATATATATATTTATATACACATTTTCATTCAACATTCCTGGCCCTCGATTTGCATTGTTCGAAGCGATGCCGGCGCCTCGTTTGTTCCGACGTAACGGATTTTGGTGCATCGGATCGGGGAGGTCTCCGCATGTCATCCAGTCCATCGCGCTTGCTCCAGTGGGGATTCCTGGCCACAGTCCTCGGGGTTTCCACCTTGGTGGGAGCCATGGCCTTTTCCAAGCCCACCCTCAAATCCACTCACAACTGGAAGCGTGACGGCGGCGTAAGCCGGGCTCCGGCACCCACCGAGGCTGAGATCCAAAGCGCCCTGAGGTCAGTGAAGGACGCGGAACTCAATCTGAACATCGTGGACCTTGGGCTGATCTACGAAGCCAGGCAGTCCAAGCCCGGGCACGTCGACATCCTCATGACCCTCACCACCCCCAGTTGTCCTTTCGGAAACGCCATCGTTCAGGATGTACGCAAGGCCCTCTTCGCACTGCCTGGGCTCAACACGGCGGACCTGCGGGTGACCTTCGAGCCAGCCTGGAGTTGGGACCGGGTCCCCGAAGAAGTCCGGAAAAGCATGATCCAGGGCGCCACGGCGCATGCGCACTGAGGATCCAATGCTGCCCATCACTCCCCTGCTCAACGGCTTCCTTTTGGGCCTCTCCACTGGCCCCGTGTGCATGATCAGCTGCGTGCCATTGATTCTCCCTTTCACCCTTGGGCGAGGTGGCGGCAGCCTTTGGCCCTTTGTGGGGAAATTCCTCGGAGGGCGCCTCGTCGCTTACAGCCTGGTTGGCATCCTGGCTGGCCTGCTGGGATCAGCCCTGCCACCGTCCTTTCGCCGGGTGGGCATCGTGCTATGGATCCTCTTGTCCCTGCTGCTGGTAATGCACGGCACAGGTTGGGGCTTCAAGCATCTTGGGTTCTGCCGGGCGGGCTACCGGTTCATGAACCATCGCCACTTCCCCGCCATCCTTGGCTTCATGGCGGGCATCAGCGTCTGCCCTCCCTTCCTCCTGGCTGTGGCCTACGCCATGGAGCGCGGTACCCAGGTGGCGGGCGGTCTCGCATTCTTCCTCGCCTTCTTTGCCGCCACCACCCTCTACGTGCTGCCCCTGGGCTTCCTGGGCCACTTGCCGCGAAGCCGCTGGCTGGGCCACATCGGCAAGGTGGCGGCCGTGGGCGCGGGGCTTTTCATGCTTTACCAGGGCCTCGCGGCTCTGCGGATTTCCTCCATCCAAACCTCCCTGCCCTGAGGCGGGGACATCTAAGGAGTCACGCCACGTGAAACACAACAAAAAACTCCTCATGGCGATCCTGTGGTCGGCCATGGGGGCCTCCCTCATCCTGTTCGTGGCCACACGTTTCAACGTATACGCCTTCCTGTCGATCTTCGTGACGGCAGCGCTGGCTCTGGCCTGGTGGGGCATGAACTTCCCCATCACGGAAACGGCGCGTCGCAATACGCACCTGGGTGTCGTCGGTTTCTGGACCCTCATCTTCGGGCTGCTCTTCGGGCCCTTCCCAGTCCCCAAGAAACCTCAGTACGTGGTCGGCGAAGTCCACCGCTTCAGCGAAATGGAACACGGGTGGGGCCGCATGTACTCCGGCGCCCTCGGTCCCCAGATCGCCAATCACGGTCGGGTCTACACCGATCCCGAGGAAGTCAACGGCATCGGTGGCGCCCGCGGGAAGAGCCCCAGTTTCGTGACGGGTTATCCCTTGGCCCGCGCACTCTTCGGGGGCGCCTCGGCCCTGGATGGCTACCGCGGGGTGGAGAAGCACGGTGGTGAGCCCGCAGCCCCGGTCAAATATCCGTGGGTGAACTACGAAAGCGAAGCCAGGGGCACCAAGCTGGGCTGGAACAAAGGCGACATGCTGCTGCCGGAAGTGGCCAAGCAGCTGGGCTACGAGAAGGCTCGCTACACGCCCGAAGAAAACTCCCTGATGGTCAAGGGCATCGGGAAATGGCTCGGCTCCATGGATGTGGCCATCGCCGAGGTGGATCCCCGATGGTTCTACAGCCACGACTTCATCACCAAGGGCACGCCGCTGCCTCTGGAGGAAGTGAAGGAACTGAAGTACGCCATCCAACTCTTCGTCGACCAGGACTGGACCCGTGTGCACAACGATCCTGGGAATTCCTGGTGGTCCGTCGCCAAGAGCGGCCAGGCTTACTCAACCAGCGCCTGGCAAGCCGTTCGCCTCGCCGCGATGCTGCGCGACATGGGCTACGTGGCGCGGGTGGGCTTTGGCGGCATTAACTACGACTCCGTCGAGTCTCCCATTTCCGTTTACAGCGGCAAGGGCGAGTACGGTCGCCTGTCAGATGCTGTGGTTCCCAGCGCAGGCGGGCTTCGTTTCAAGAGCGCCTCGGTGCTCACCAACTTCCCCCTGAAGGCAGGGGATCCCGATCAAGGCTACGGTATCACCCGCATGTGCGCGAACTGCGACCGCTGCGCCCGGGCCTGCCCGGTCAGCTCCATCGCCATGGGCGAGCCCACGGTGGAGAACGGCGTGAACATGTGGCAGGTGGATAAGGACAAGTGCGTGCGCTTCCGCGCCGGGAACCTGGGTGGCAACTGCTGCAACGAATGCCTGCGCGTATGCCCCTACAACAAACCCGATACCCTCTTCCACCGCCTGGGCAACTACATGATCGCCCACAGCCCAGTGGCGCCCTACCTTTTCGGCAGCGTGCGCGGCGTGGGTCTCGAGGATTGGCTTGATTTTGACTACTCCTCCGAGGCCGGCCATGTGAAGAATCGTCCCGCTCGGTGGGTTCAGGAGAACCCCGGCTTCAAGATGCAGTTCCCCTACTACGTCGGCAACTACATCTACACCGAGGAAGACCGCTCCACGGCCGAAGCTTGGGCCGCCGGAGAGGGCGCCAAGATGGGCAAGGTCGGCCTCACGTACAAGGGTGTGGAATGGGGCAAGATCGAGCCTCGGCTTCTGGATGCCAACGGCCGCAGCCGCAACGTCCATCACGACTTCGAGAAGGGAGCGCTTCCCGCTGAGCTTCCGCTTCCCGGAAAGACGATCTCCAAGGAAGAAGCCCAGGCACTTCTGGACAGCGGACAGGCCTTCGCGGGCGGCAGCAATCACACGGATGCGAACGTCTTCCCGCCCCGCAGTCCCAAGTACGAGAGGGGCGTCCTGACCTATAAGGAAGCCGCGAAGAAGTGGAAAGAGGAGAAGTGAGGCGACCATGCTGAATCTAAAAGTCAACTTCCAAATGAAGTGGTACGAAGGACTGCTTTGGGCCGTGGAAATCGGCCTGGTCGCCTTCGGTCTTTGGGCGCTCGTCGACACGCTCATGATTTCGTGCTCGAAGGCCGCATGGCGCTTCCTTCTGTTGTTCCTGATTTGGGCACTGCCCGGCGCAGCGGTGTTGGTGTTCTTCCGCCCCGGCCGGAACGCGCAAGACAACGCTTGACCCCCTCGGCGCGACCGGGCCCGTCCCGGCCGCGCCGCAGCTATCCCCGGATGATTCATGACCGATCCCACTCGACCCCGGATGCGCTGGTACACCCTCTTGTGGGTGCTCCTTCTCTCGCTGTTCATTCCACTCGGCATCCTCTTGGCCACCACCGCCTTGGCAGAACACGAATTCAGGGCCGTGGCCGTTTCCCTGGGCGCCACCCTGCTGATCATCGGCCTCATCCTTCTGCTCTTGGCCCTCAGCCGCCGGGGCGCGCTCGAGAGCCTCTATGCTCGTCGCGGCCTCAAGGCGGGCCTGGCCGTGACGGCCCTGTTCACGGCCTCACTGGTAATCCCCTCGGAAGCCAGCCTGCCCCGGAAGGACATCCGGCGTTTCACCACCGGCACCCAGGCATATGACGCCAGCACGCAGCCCGGCAACGAGATCTTCACTCAGATCGAGAAGAAGCAGGCCAGTTCTGACAAGGACGTCATGACCTTTTCCATCTTCGATGTCTGCGTGGGCAAGGTCTCCCACCGCGTGAGCCGCGACGGCGAGGTGTCGCCCAACCGCGTGGAAGTGATCAACCCCGGAATTCTCACCCAGAAGCTGAAGGCTGATGCCAAAGCCCTGGGTGCCGATGTGGTGGGCATCACCGAGCTGGATCCGCGCTTCGTGTTCCAGAAGGACAACGAGGGCAACCCCGTGCGGCTCAAGCACCGCTACGCCATCGTGCTGGGCAAGGGGCTTGACTACAAGCTGAGCCATCCCACCGCGCCTCTTCCCTGGCAGAGCCTCTACTCCTCGATTCCCGAAGAAGTGGCCGCGGTGCTTTCGGGGCGGCAGGTGCAGACTGCGACCCAGATCCCAGAGGAAACCCTCAACGAGTACCGGGAAACCCTCGAATTCTTTTCCGATGGGGGTCGCACGGCTGTGGAACTGGCCAGCCTGATTCGCAGCTATGGCTATCCGGCGCGGGCGCACTTCGGCCGCTGGAGCGAAGTCCAGGTCGTCCCGCTCGCGATCATGGCGGGCCTGGGCGAACTGGGGAAGAACGGCATGCTGGTGAATCCCGCCTTCGGCCCCCGAGGCAGCTTCCCCATCGTCACCACGGACCTGCCCCTGATCCCGGACAGGCAGGTGGATCTTGGCATCCAGGAATTCTGCCGGGCCTGCGCCAAATGCGCCGACGCCTGCCCACCCAGGGCGGTCCCCCAGGGGGATCCCGCCCTGGTGAACGGATTGCTCCGCTGGCAGGTGGACGGAACGAAGTGCTTCTCATACATCAAGACCAATCCCAAGTGCATGGCCTGTGTGGGCGCCTGTCCGTACAACAAGAAGGACTACTTCGTGCACCGGTTGGCCGTGACCGCCATCGCCCGGAAATCCCGGGTGATGAACTGGCTGATGCTCCGGTTGGACAACCTATTGGGCTATGGCGCCCGCTCGGTGCGAGTCGGCCAAGAGGCACGGAAAACCCTTGTCCGGGTGCCTCAATGATCCGGTTGACGGCTTCCCGGGAATGGTGGCTGGTGGCTGCAGGCGGGCTGCTCGTGGGCATCGCCTTCAATGTGGCCCTGCACGCCCATCCAGTGGGTCTAGGGGGCCTTCTGGGCGGGATCGCCAGCGCGCTGCTCGTGCGGGGGCTCGCGTGATGGCTGCGCTCGACAACCTCATCACCGGCGGCCTGATGGTTCTGGCCTGCTGGGCGCTGTGGCGCACTTCACGCCGCCCACGGCAGAGCGGGTGTGCAGGCTGCGATCACCCGGAGGGTTGCTCATGACAATCCTCGGAGCCATGGCCCTCGCCCTGTTCCTGGGCGCCTGCCTGGCCTCCATCCGGGGCTGGATTCCCCAGCGGGCGCTCACCCTCCAGACCACCCTGCTGCTGGTGGCAGCCCTCATCGTGATCCTCCGCTTGGCCTTCGGAAAGCCGCCGGCCTTCGGAGAGATCCTGGGCGGCACGAGCCTGCATCCCATCACCGCCACCGTGGCGGGTTTTCTCCTTGCAGGAGCCCTTCAGGCGGCCGGAGGCTTTGACGCGGCATCCGCCTTGCTGCGGCGTCTCACGGGCACCGGCCTGGGCCTCCCCTTCGCCCTGGTGGTCCTGGTGAACCTGCCCACCATCTTCGCCATGCCCTGTGGTCGCATCCTGGCGGCGCCACTCATGCCCCTCGCGCTGCTTCTGGGGCAGGAGGCAGCGGAACGCAGTGGCGACCGCACCATGCTGGCCATGGTCGTCTTCGGCATGCTGGTGAATGCAGGAGCCAGCTGCGTGCCGTCGGCCCTCGGAGGCATTGGCCTCCTGGGTGAGGGCATGGGCCGTTTCCCCGCTGGATCCTTTGGCGATCCCAGCCAGCTCGGAACCCTGGTGCTGACCCTTGCCACCATGGCCCTGATCCGTTTCGTTCACGGCCGGGATCTGAAGATGCGCCCGCCCGCCACCACTGAGCCTTCCGTGACCGTGCCCGATCAGGGCTACACGGCGCTCGCAGTCTTTGTCCTGATGCTGGCGCTGGTGATGATCGTGCGCCCCCGCATTCCGCTCCAAGTCATCCTCACCGTCAGCACCCTGATGATCATGGCCCTCGCCCGGCTCTCCCTGGCGAATGTGCTGGCGGGTGTAATCCTCCATCCCCTTTCCGCCATGATCGCGGGCTTTCTGGTGGCTGGCGCCCTCTCGGCCTCCGGTGGCTTCGATGCGCTGCTGTGGCTGCTGGAAGGTCTCGCGCGGCACACGCCCCTGGGCTTCGTCGGCGTCAGCATCCTGGTGGTCTTCCTGCCCCTGATGCTGGCCATGCCCTGCGGGCGCATCATGTCTGTGGCCCTCATTCCCGGCGTGCTGCTCTTCGGCGAGAAGGTTGCCCATGCCACAGCCTTCCCACTGGCGGCCCCCGTGTTGCTGGTCTCCTTCATCCTCAGTGCAGCGGGAAGCTGTGGTCCCAGCCCCCTCGGCGGCGTGGGCAACATCGGCGAGGGGCGCCTGCGCATTCCAGACTTCTGGTCGAGCCGTCCTCAGGCGTTGGGCATCTTCCTCGGCGTACCTGCGGCGGCCCTGGTCATCCGCTTCGGAGGCGTGAGTGGCGGCGCCTATCGGCTGTCCACGCTCTCCACCTGCCTGGGCTTCGGGCTGGTCTCCGGTTTGGGCACCAACTGGCTGTTTGGTTACCGTCTGCGCCACCTCGGCGGCCTTGCGGGTGGCCTGTTGGTGGGCCTTCTGGTCTGGATTCTATGAAGCGCCCCGCCCTTACCCTCAACACCACAGCCATGCTGTTGCTGACGATCTTCCTGGGGCTGCTGGGCGGCCATGCCCTGGCCAACCGCCAACCCTGGGCCCTCACATGCTATGACTGCAAAGCCTGCGGCGCGGCCTGCGCGTTGGGCATCGATCCTCAGGGTTTTGTGGCAGCCCAGCTGGCCAATGATCCAGATCTGCCCATCTATGCCACGAACATCCGGCTGAACGTTCGGAAGGCGCTGGCCCTGGATCCCGAGCTCGAGATCACGCGCGGCGAGCGGCATCTGCCCTTGCGGCAGGCGGTGACCCAATTCGGCTTGGCCCCTTCAGAAGAAGTCGTCACCTATCGGATGAAGGCCCGCCACGCGGCGGCCCTCTGCCTTGAATGCGCCGCCTGCGAGAAGGCCTGCGTCCTGGAGTTGCCGCTGCTCCGGGCCATCCGCCAGCTCAAGGCACCGCAGCCAGCGGGAGCCACTCATGCGAAGTAAGGCCTTCCTGCTCCTCGCCGCGATCATCACGGGACTGGCTCTGGGCGCCCTGATCGCACAAGCTCCTTTCAAAGAGCGCTTCCCTGGGGCCTACCCCACGTTCGAGGCACCCATCCGGGGGGCCTTCCGTTTCAGTCCCGAAGGGGTGGAGATCACCGTGGCCGAAACCACCAAGAGCGGCCGCCTGATTGTTTTTGCCTACGAACCCGGTGGGCGGATGGTGGGCATTCTCAAGCCCATGGAGCAGGGGCGCATTCAGGTGCGCCCCGGCGACCTGGCTGATTTCGAAGTCCAGGTGGAGGGCAAGGCCGTGAAGGGCTTCCGCTTTTTGAAACGCATGGATCGCTACGCGGAATCCGTGGACATGGCCTTGCGCCTTCGCCAGGCTTCGGACCAGGGGCTTCGGTTTGGCATCCAGCGCTGCCTGCATCCCTTCTGCACACGCTGCACCTCCGGCTGCGCCAGCGTCATCAGCGGAAGCGACCTGCCCATCACCCTGGAAGTGGCCCCCAGCGGCCATATCCACCCGGTCTACGCCAAAGGCAAATGCCCCCGATGCGGCATCTGCTTTACCTGGTGTCCCTCGGGCCTCATCACCCAGACCCGCTCGCTCTCGGGGGGAGGAGTCCACTGATGGCCGAAGCGTTCTACGCCGCGTGCATCCTCTTTCCCATGGCCGTGCTGGGCTGGCTGGTGGTGCGTCTCGTGCTTAGGGGCAGCTCACAGGTTCTGCTTTGCATGGAGTGTGAGCAGTGCATGGGGCGGTGCCCCCTCGTGACTCGGAAGGGCCCCGATTTCCCTGGCCCCCGCGGCATCATGGTGGCCGCCAAGGCGGGCCGGCTTCAGAAGGCGGCCGAGGGCGGCGCCCTGGCCTGCACCAACTGCGGTCTATGTGAGAAAGCCTGCCCGCGCGGCCTGGCACCCTATCAAGAACTGGAGGTGCTCAGGCGGAAATAGGCCATTCACGGGCGGCGCGGGAAGAGGTCGGCAGGCCGACTGAAGCGAGGCTTTGCGTTGCATTTCGACTGTATTGGGAATCAACCGTAATCCAATTTCCGGGCAGATTGGTCGAGGGCTTTCTTTGCATCTTCCCGCTCTGGCACTCCGAACATATCGATGGCCCAACGAGAAATAATGCCCTGGAGGTGACCCTTTTCTCAGGTTCGACGAAGTAGCATGAGCCTGCACGGCGAAGGTGCTGCGTGACGCGCGCCAAAGGATCTGGGCACGTCCATGGAGTCGACTGTGAGGTTGCTGAATTCTCATCTTCTTGAGTTGTTCGACATCGACCACGAGACCGGAGTCATCCGCCTCGGCGACGAGCGCATGGTCATTCAAAGCACGGCGGCCCTTGGCCTGCTGCGCAAGGAGCTGATCAATACGGTGGGGCTCGAAACAGGGCGCCGTGTGAGGATCCGCTTCGGGTTCGCCCAGGGGTGCCACGACGCGCTCTCCTTGAAAGAACGCTTGGCCAATCTCAGTCCCGAAGAACGCATCCTCATGGGCTGCACCCTCCACACCCTGGAAGGGCTGGTGACAGTGGAACCGCTCAAGATCAGTTCCGAACCAGGCCGCAAGCATTTCGAGATGGAAGCGCTCTGGCACAACTCGCACGAGGGCGCCGAACACCTGAAACATTTCGATCGCGGCGCCATGAGCGTGTGCTGGGCCACCTTGGGCTACGCCACTGGCTTCGCCACAGCCTGCGCAGGCCACGACATCTACTTTCAGGAAGTGGAGTGTGTGGCCAAAGGCGACGCCCGCTGCCGCGTCATTGGCAAGGACGCCGGGAGTTGGGGCGAAGCCCTCGAAGGCATCCGGGCGGATTACCTCCTGACCGACCAGGGCCGGCCGCGCCTCACCCTTTCCGGCCTCCAGGAGGAGGTCCAGTCCCTCCAGGCTGCGACCCGAAGCCAGCAGGAGAAGCTCCTCCGCTATGAACGGATCCTCACCGGGCGGGAGCCCGAGATGGATCTGCTGCGGGCCAGGGTCGCCAACATGCCCGACTCCGCCCGCTTCATCGTGCGCAGCGCGGCCATGGAGGAGGTCCTGCGTATGGCCGCCCAGGTGGCGCCCCTGGATACCCATGTGGTGATTGTGGGCGAAAGCGGCACCGGCAAGGAATTCATCGCCCAGTTCATCCATGAACACAGCGGACGCGCTGCAGAACCCATGGTGGTGGTGAACTGCGCGGCGCTGCCGGAAACCCTGCTGGAGTCGGAACTCTTCGGCCACAAGAAGGGGGCTTTCACCGGCGCGGTGAAGGACAAAGTGGGCCTCTTCGAACATGCGGGAAATGGCACCCTGTTTTTGGACGAAATCGGCGAGATGCCGTTGTCTACCCAGGCCAAGCTGTTGCGGGTGCTGGAAAACCGCGAAGCACGCCGGGTGGGTGACGAGCACACATTCAAGGTCCGGGCCCGCATCGTGGCAGCCACGAACCGCGATCTGCGCGAGGCGGTGGCCCAAGGATCCTTCCGCTCCGACCTCTACTTCCGCATCGGAGCCTTTCCCATCCTCACTCCGCCACTGCGGGCCCGGCAGGAAGACATCCCTCCCCTGGTCTATGAATTCATGCAGCGGTCCTCCGCCCGGGTTCAGAAGGAGATCCGTTCCATCAGCTCGGAGGCGATGGCCCTGCTCATCAGGTATCCCTGGCCGGGGAACGTGCGTGAGCTTCAGCATGTGATCGAACGCGCCGTGATCGTGGCTCGTGGCGATGCCGTCGCCGCGCGGGACCTGCCTCCCGAGGTCCTCAACCGGCCCCGGATCAAATGCAATGGCGGCAGCCTCGACCTGAAAGAACGGGAGATCACCATCATCCAGGAGGCTCTGGAGCGTTTCAGCGGCAATCGCACCAAGGCCGCTGAGGCGCTGCATATCAGCCCCGTCACTTTGTGGCGGAAGCTCAAGCGCCATCATTTGATGAAAGACCCCCTTGCCACATGAAGGAGCTTCTTTCAGTTTGAAATGCCTGGCCATGAAAATCGCCTGATCGATTATTTTAAACACTATAAAAGATAAACTTGATTAACACCAAATACGCCTAATGCCTTGGCTCGGACTTTGCGATTGCAATCGGGTGCCTCCTTCGATTTGGACCCTATGGTCACCTTCCGGAGTCACGCACCCAACCACCTTCCTGGAGATCTCCCCGTGGAACCAAAGCACCCCCATGCGGCCCTGGCTGCATCCGCCATCCTTTCGCTCCTGGGAGCCACGCCATGCCTGAGCCAGACGCCCCCAAGCGATTCCAAATATGAATTCGGTTTCGAAGAGCGCGTTCGCTCTGAGGACTGGGACAACATCGCCGATCACAACAATGCCAAGGCGGATTACCGCACGCACTACCGTTTCCGCACCCGGGCCTGGCTCACCGCCAACCTGACCAAGGATCTGGAACTCTCTGCGGGCCTCTGCAGCGAAAACCGCAAGACCACCCGCCCTGAGAATTTCCGGTACAACGGCCGTGAAGTCGTCTTTGACACGCTCTACCTCGACTACACCTTCTCTCCCGCCTTTTCCGTGCGGGTGGGGCGCCAGAACTTGATGCGCGGCGAAGGCTTCGTCCTTTTCGACGGCAGTTCAGGCGACGGCTCCCGCACCACCTACTTCAACGCCATTGATGCCACCTTCACCTGGAGCAAGTCCAAGCTGGAGTTCCTGGTCATTTCTGATCCCAAGGAAGACAAGCTTCCGGTGGTCAACGAAATCAAGAATCCAGCGGAAAAAGTCCTGCTCAATGAATGGGATGAGCAGGGTCTTGGCCTCTACTACACCGGCCGGGAGATCCCAGGTACCAGCCTGGAAGGCTACTATTTCTACAAGACGGAGAAGAAGGACTACCGGGCGGTCACGTCGCCGGCCCTCCAGCCTGACAGGCGCATCCACACCCTGGGAGGCCGAGTGGTGCAGGACCTGCAGGGCGGATGGACGCTGAGCGCGGAGGCCGCGGGCCAGCAGGGTACCCAGGATGCTCGTCCGGGCACACTCGACCATGCCAGGGACATCAGCGCCTGGGGCGGGTATGCCCGCACGAAGAAAACCTTCGAAGGCGGCTGGAAACCCTCGGTTTCCTTGGCCTACATCGCCCAGTCCGGACAGGATCGCAGTTCCGACAAGATCACGGCCTGGGATCCCATCTTCAGCCGCTGGCCCAAGTGGAGCGAGTTCTATGTCATCTCCGTGGCGCCGGAGAAGGCCATCGGCTACGCCACCAACAACAGCATGTGGGAAGCTGAATTCAAATGCAGCCCCACGAAGGCCCTGGACCTCCGCGCCACCCTCTACAAAATGGCCGCGATGGAAGCTCCCGCGGCTGCGCCGGGTCCGATCTTCAGCAATGGCAAGGACCGCGGCCTGCTCTGGCAGACCCGCGCGGACTACCGGTTCAGCCCGTCATTGAAGGGTCACGTGCTCTATGAGCATTTCACGCCGGGATCATTCTATTCCGGCGATGACTCCGGCCATTTCTTGCGCTTCGAATTCAGCTACACCTTCAAGACCCGTTTCTAGCCAACCGCCATGACCCAGCCCGCCCTTCGGGTGCAGGGCCTCTGCAAGCGCTTCCTCCAGGTCCAGGCCATCGATGCCCTGGACCTGGAGGTGGCCGAAGGCGAGGTCTTCGGCATCCTCGGCCCCAACGGGGCCGGGAAATCCACCTGCCTGGAAATGATCGAGGGGCTCATTCCGCCTGATGCGGGAACCATCGAGGTGCTCGGCCTGAAATGGCAGCATCAGGGCCCCCTCATCCGGGCGCGCATGGGTGTGCAACTCCAGCGGAACGCCCTCTACAACAAGATCACGCCCCGGGAGGCCCTGACCCTGTACGGGAGCTACTATCCGCAATGCCTTTCCACGCCGGCCCTGTTGGAACGGGTTCAGCTTACAGACAAAGCTGACGACTACCACGGCACCCTGTCGGCAGGGCAACGGCAACGTCTGGCCTTGGCCATGGCCTTGGTGAACGATCCCGAACTGGTGTTTTTGGACGAGCCCACCACGGGCCTCGACCCCCAGGCCCGTCACTCCTTCTGGGAAGTGGTGCGCGGTCTCAAACGGGAAGGGCGGACCGTGATCCTCACCACCCATTACATGGAAGAAGCTGAAGCTCTCTGCGACCGCGTCGCCATCTTGGACCGCGGCAGACTCCTTGCCCAAGGCCGTCCCTCAGAGCTCATCCAGGAATTGGAACATCCAAGCGTGGTGGAGCTCACCTTCGATTCGCCCGAACCAGATCCGACCGCCTTCGCCGCGCAGCTTCGTCAGCCCATCAAAGCCTGCTCCCATCGCTGGGAGATCCCCACCCGCGACCCCAAGCACTTGCTTCCGCCCCTGCTCGACCTCACGAAGGAGACCGGGCTGAGCTTCCGGCAGATTCATGTCCGGCAGCCCACACTGGAGGATGTGTTCCTTCAGCGCACCGGCCGCCATCTGAGGGACTAAGGCCGCTGCCATGTTCATCCACCAATTCCTCATGGAGTGCCGCCTCTACGCCCGGGACCGTGGCACCTTGTTCTGGACCTTCCTCTTCCCGGTGCTCGTGTTTCTGGCCCTTGGGGCCACCATCCAGGACAACCCCGAACCAAGCCTTGTCTGGGTGAAGGCCTCCCAGAAGAGCAGCATAGATGCCAGCTTTCGAGTGGCCCTGGAGCAGGTCTCCATGCATGTGCAAGAAGTCGAGGCCAAGGAGGCCGAGGCTCGCTGGCGACGCGGTGAGACCGCCATCCAAATGCAGTCGGAGGGAGCGGGTTATCGCCTTCGGATCAACCATGACCGCCTGGCCCAAGGGCGGCATGCGGCCCAGGTGGTGCAGCAGGTCTTCCTTTTGGAACAAGCCAAACGAAGCGGAACCCCTGCCCAGCTGATACCCGTGTCAATGGAAAGCTCCGGCCGCCCGAGCGTCCCCCGCTACGCCGCCTTCCTGCTGCCGGGCCTCATCGGCCTGAACCTCGTGTCGATCGGCCTCTTCAGCCTCGGCATGGTGAACGTGACCTACCGCGAACAGGGCTTCTTCCGCAGCCTTGCCGTCACCCCCCTGCCCCGTTGGATCTTCCTCTCCAGTCAGATCATGCAACGCTGGCTGGTGGTGATGGTGCAGGCCACGCTGCTCCTGGCCACCGGGTGGCTGGCCTTCGGCATCCACAACCAGGGTTCGCAGGTCAGCCTGTTCCTGCTGCTCACCCTCGGCTGCGCCTGTTTCATGTCCATGGGATTCGCCGTGGCCAGCCTCGCTCGCACGGCCGCGAGCTACGGCATTCTTTCCAACGCATTGTATTTCCCCATGCTGATGCTTTCAGGCGTGTATTTCAGCATGGAGACGGCGCCGTCCTGGATGCAGCGAGCGGTGGTGGTGCTTCCGCTCTCGCCGTTCCTCCGGGCCCTGCGCGGTGTGATGAACGATGGCGCTCCGCTCCTGGATCACGCACCGGGTCTGGTGATGGTGGTGGCCTGGACCGCTCTGGCCTTCAGCCTTGCCGCGAAACGGTTCTCCTGGCATTGACGCCCCACCGGCTCCAGCAATCAAACACGGGCGTGGACCGGACGTGGCCTCCAAATCAGGCTCCAGGAATTCTCGCGGAGGTTCCAGACGAGATGAATCACCTCGCGGAGCCCTTCACCTTGCGGTCTCCAACGAAGATCCCGCGAGGACTGGACTGGATCGAGAGCCCCGGGATCCGCACCCAGTTCTCCTCGCGCTTGAGGTCCACCCAGTGGATTCCCGGGACTTTTTCCAGCTCGGTGATGAGTCCCTTCAGCTTCTCCAAGCCGAGATAGGGGTGGTAGAACACGCCCAGCAAGGCATCCCTGTACCGGGAGCGCTCCATGGCTGTTCCGCGGATCCGGGCCGCGGCTTCCGGCTGGTCGCCCGGAACGAAACCCAGGTTTTCGGGGTAGGCCGCCATGCCATTCAGGAAAGCTGGCCGGCTGAGATGCAAGGTCGAAACCTGGTTTCTCCAGGTGGTGTCCGATACCTGCAGATGTCCGACGTAGGTTGAGAAGAATTCCGAAAGGCAGCGGTAGCCAGCCTGGGACATGGCGTAATGGGGCGCTTCGAATGCCAGGGGATAGAGCCGCTGGGCGGCCAGGGCTCGCACCCCTTGCCGGACGCGGGACCGGACGTAGGCCTGCTCATAGGCCTTCCCCTTGGCCAGCCACTCCGGAAGGTCCTCCGCGCTGACGGGCCGGTTCGAGGGTTCGTCCGGGTCCTGATAGACGGGACGGTCGCTTTCCACATCCCAGAATTCGAACCCCTCGCCCGTTTCCGAATTCCGGTACTGGTGGGTGTGGCCGTGCAGGATGATCGAGGCGCCGTTTTCCTGCATGAACCGCAGGGCCTTGACAAGCCCGGGAGCCTCAGAGAGCTGCTTGAGCCGCCCCGTTTCAGGATTCCGGTACGTGGGAATGACGCCCGCCATGTAGGGGATTTTTTTCTCCTTCAGGTAGGTTCCGATGGCGAGAAGGCTCCGGGCGTCGGTGTTGGGATGGATGTCCTCCAAACGGAGGTAGACGAGCGGAAAGGGGCGGGCGGCGGACTGATCGAAAAAGGCGAAGAGGGTCTCGCCGACGACGGGCAGGATCTCCTGATCCAGAGCCACTGGCGCGAGGTAGAACAGGTCGCCATCCGAAACGCAGAACGGCTTGCTGGCCCCGTCGAGAAAGGCCCAGGCGTGGACCATCCAAGCCGCCCCTGATCCGGCCTCGACCTTCTTCATCAGGTGCCTGATGTCGAGTTGAAGCCTGGGCATGCCCTCGCCCGCCTGAAGGCCGTCGTACAACGCGTCCGTGGCGGCGATGATCCGGCTTGCGGCCCAGGGAACGCGCTGGATGCCGTTGCCGATGACCAGCGTCCGGCCCTGCCGCTTCTGGAGGTAGTCCGCCACGCTGCCCGGCATCTCGGTGTAAAGCCCTCCGAAGTAGACCACGTGAGAAGGCCCCGCGCCTGCCGGGGCCACGAAGTCCTGGGCTTTCACCAGCGTCACCTGGGTGGAAAAGTGCCCCAGGAGGATCGCCAGGATATTCACCTGCTTCTCCAGGCTCTCTTCAGGCACGTTCAGGATGGCGAGCACCCGGGGTCCGGAAGGAGCGGCCGCCGGAAGGGGTCGCGCATCCGCCCCGGAAGCCAGCCCGCCCGCGAGGGACAGGACCAGGAACACCCAGCCCCGGAACCATCTAGGAACACGCATGCACACTCCCTCGCCGGCCGAGGCCGTCGATCCCATCCATCATGAAAGGGAGGGCCCTCTGAAGATAGGCTGCGCCACGAGGTCAGGCTTCAGCCAGATCCCGCATGAGAACGGAGGCGATGCGCTGGGCGGAGCGTCCATCCCCGTAGGGGAACCGAGGCCGGGCCATGCCGGCATACGCCTCCGGATCATTCCAGAGGGTTTCCACCTCCTGATCGAAGCGGTCCGGATCGCTGCCGATCAGGCGCACCCCCCCGGCCTCCACCGCCTCCGGGCGTTCGGTCACGTCGCGGAAGACCAGCACCGGCCTACCGATGGCGGGCGCCTCTTCCTGGATGCCACCGCTGTCGGTGAGCACCAGATGCGCTTCCCGCATCACCGCCACCAGGCCGGGATAGCTGAGAGGCTCGATCAGCTGGACGTTCGGCAAGCCGGCCAGATGTTCGCTGGCTGGACCCGCCACGTTGGGATTGGGGTGCACGGGATACACGAGACCCGCCTCGGGGTGGCGCTGGGCGAAGCGGCGCAGCGAACCGAGAATGCGCTGGAGGGGTTCGCCGAAATTCTCGCGGCGGTGGAGGGTCACCAGCACTCGCCGCTCGCCCGCCTTCAGGGGGCGGACCACCGGGGGCAGGGCCAGGTCCGGCCGAGCCACCGTTTCGAGAAGCGCGTCGATGACGGTGTTGCCGACCACATGGATGCTGGAATCCGGAGTGCCTTCCCGCAGCAGGGCCGCGCGGGCCGTTTCCGTGGGGGCGAAATGCCAGCGGGCCAGCGGCGCCGTGAGGCGGCGCATGCCTTCCTCCGGAAAGGGCGAAAGCAGATCTCCGCTCCGGAGGCCGGCCTCCACGTGGCCGAACGGAATCCCAGAGAAATAGGCGGCCAGCGCCGCGCAGAACACGGTCGTGGTGTCTCCCTGGGCCAGCACCGCCTGGGCGCCGGAAGAGCGGAACACCTCCGCCAGGGCCGGAATGAGCCTGCCCGTGAGGTCGGGCAACGTCTGGCCTGGACGCATGGCATCGAGATCCCACTCGGTCCGCAGCTGGAACGTGTCCATCATCTGATCGAGCATGCCCCGGTGCTGGGCCGTGGCCAGAACCCTCGCGTCCAATCCAGCGGACTGGAGCGCCTTTACCACAGGGGCCATCTTGATCACTTCGGGCCGGGTGCCCATGACGCACACGACCTTCTTCGCCATTGCCGTTCCGTTCACCATGGCCGGCATCCTAAAACCAGCAGGTGAGGGTGACGAACAGCCCCCCGCCCCGCCCGGCACTGCCGAGCCTGGAGCGCCCCTGGACCGTCAGTTCAACCCAGCTGGCTGGGGCGTGGCTCCGGTCCTCCCGGAACCAGCGGCGCAGCGAAACCCCTGCGCCCAGGCCGCCAGCGGAGGTTTCCTGCAGGCGGTTGTCGTAGTCTCCGGCCAGCACGAGATGGGGAGAAAGGACATTCCTGCCGTCGCCGGCGGGCAGACGCCAGGCGTGGCCCGCGCGGATTTCCGCCTGGTGGACGTACTGGCCCGTCTTGGCGAAAGTGGCCCCCTCGGTGTAGAAGCTCCAGTAATTCCAATCGGGCTGCCAGGGACGCAGATCCAACCCCCGGTCCAGCGAATAGGCGGCCCGGAACATCCAGTCGTCCATGGCGAACCGGCCGGCCTTGATCAGCTTCTGCGCCGTCACGACAAGGTTCTCCGAGGAAAAGGGCTTGACCCGCACGCCAACGGCACCCTGAAGGGTCGGGCCTCCCGTCGTGCCCGCCCCGGCGGAGTAGAGGTTCTCGAAGGCCTGCAGGAACACCTGGACCATCCGGCCATTCCGCGCGAGGGCCTCGGGCTGCCAATAGGCCTCGAGGCCCTGCTGCAGCACCTTCTGCTGGGACTCGACACCCGGAAGCAGGCCGCCCTGGCGGTAGGCGGTGCTCGACACCAGCCCCCCATTCCGGCTCAAACCCTCCACCTCGCGGCGGAGGCCGAAATCCAGCACAGGGTCGCGCTCGCCGGCTTTCTCCCGGGCCTCAATGCCCCTGGAGAAGCACTCGGCGGCCTCGGCGTTCTGTCCCGCCCGCTTGGCGGCATAGCCCGCATCCAGCCACGGGCCGGAGGGACTGGCGGCATCCAGGGCCGCGCGAAACTGCGCCAGGGCCTCGGCATCGCGTTGGCGGGCCAGGTATGCGTAGGCCAGGTCCAGCGCCACGCGGCGGTCCTTCGGATCATCCGAGCGCAGCGCCTCCAGGGCCTTCAACTCAAGGTCCTTCTTCTTCGCCCCGCGGGCGGCATCGCAAAGGCCCTGCAGAAGGGTGCGCCGCTGCTCCGCCGCCGGGCCCATCGCCAGGGCTTTTTCGAACTCCGCGCAAGCGGCTTCCGGGCGGCCGCTGGCAAGCACCAGAAAGGCCCGGCGGGATTGATTCGCCAGCGCCGGCTCGCCATCAAGCCCCTCCAGCGCCGCCAGCGCCTCCCCCGGACGCCCCAGGGCCTGCAGCAGATCCACCAGGGCGGAACGCGACTTCTGGCGGATGTCTGTCGGAGCGGCCGGATCGGCGGAGAGGCGGCCCGCCGCCTCGAGCCCCTCGGCCAGCCGGCCCTGGCGCTGCCTCAGGTAGACCAGAAAGAGACGGGCCTCGGCGTTCCCCGCCAGGAGGCGCTGATTCACCGCCTCGGCCTCCTCCAGGCGCCCCATGGCGAACAGCAGCTCGCGCTTGAGGGCCAGCAGCTGCGGGTGGCCGGGAGCCAGGGCCAGGGCGCTCTCCGCGGCGTGCAGGGCGCCGTTCTGGTCCTGGTTCCGTTGCAGCCGGTAGGCCTCTTCCGCCAGGCGGTAGGGCTCGCCGTCCAGGGGCGCAGGCGCCTGGGCCAAGAGGGCCGGACCGGCGAGGAAGGCGGGCAGAAGGCCGGTGACGCGTCGATGCATAGAGGGGCTCGGAGGAGGGCGGATCTGGGAGATTCAACAGGATCCGGCAACGGTTGGAAACGGGATGCCGGCGGGGACATGGGTTTCAAGGAGGGAGTGCTCCTCCAGACCAGCTTCGACGAGCCCCCGAACCCGCAGGAAGGCCCGCAGGTTCCCGTGGCTGGCGTAGGCATAGCCGGCCAGGGCTTCCCGCAGCTGGGCCCGGGGAAGGCCGTTCCGGAATGAGAACCCCAGGTGCTGTTCTGCTGAGGCCACGGCCTCCAGATCCCCGGCCGCGGGCTCGCCGAGGGCCATGCAGGCCAGGGCGCAGGCGGCTTCGCTTTCCGTGAGAATGAAGAACTGCGGCATCACCGTGAAAGACTCGGCGAAACGCTCGCGCAGCTCAGCGAAGGTGCGTTCCTCCGGTGGATTGGCGACGCCGATCTGGAGTTCGTGGTTGTTCCCAATGCCCAGGGGGATCCACCCGTGCTGGAGGGCCAGGTTCCTGGGCAGGAGGCTGCGCGCCTGCTCGACCGCCGCCATGTCCAGCCGTTTCCGCGGAAGGTTGGCCTGGAAGGCAATGGCGTCCGCCAGACAGGCCTCGGAAAGGCCCTGCTGGTCCATGAGCACCCGGCCGATGCGCTTGCCGGTATTGCCCTGCTCTTCGAGCGCGGCGCGAAGCTGGTGTTCCTCCAGCTGATTCCACTGGAGCAGGATCTCGCCCAGCTTCAGGCCCAGGAAGCGGCCCAGCGGACCCGAGGCCGCCGGATCGGCCGCGTCCGTCGCGCCGTCCGTGATGAGGCCGCCCGTGATGAGGTAGGCCAAGGCGCGGGCGGTCTCGCTTTCCGTCAGGATGAAGAATTTCGGAGCCACCCGCAGATGCTTGAGGGCCTCGGCCTGGGCCTCCTCCGAAGGAGGCGCCGAAACGCCGAGCAGCAGCTCTTCCTTTTCCCCGATGCCCAAGGGCACCCATCCATGCTGGATGGCCATCGCATGCGGCAACAGGGATTGCGTCCGTTCGAGCGAATCCATGTGGAGCATGCTGCGCGGCAGGTTCGACTGGCTGGCGATGGCATCCGCCAGATTGGCTTCGGAAAGGCCGTGGCGCTCCATCAGGATGGTCCCCAGGCGGCGGCCCGTCTTTTCCTGCTCGCGGAGGGCCTCGTCGAGGCGCGGCTTGTCGAGTTCGTTCCACTGGATCAGGATCTCGCCCAACTTGCGGCGGAAGGGTTGCATGTCCGCGCTGGTCGGATAGGCGTGGGCGGTCTTGTCCCAGGTCAGAGCCCGGCCCGAGAATCGGTGGCCGAGGTACTGCCGCCACGCCCGCACCGCGGCGGCGAAATTCACCAGGTTGCTCACCAGGATCCGGGGGATGGCGAGCAAGCCGTGAACCGAGCCGTAGAGGCGCCGGACGAAAATGAAGCGCTGAACCACCCGGTTCAGCATGAACAGCGCGTTCACCTGCATGAGGCCCATGAGCCACCCGCCCGGCCCGAAACTGGCGGGAAGACGGAGGCCCCCGGCCCCGAGATGCTGGAGGACCAGGACCGATCCCAGGGCCGTGAACAACAGGTAGGCCAGGATGGTGACCAGGCTGGTGAACAGGCCCTTGCGATCCCGGAACATGAAGTACTTGGCCTTCAGATCCCCCTTCCAGCCCATGGTTTCCCAGCCCTGAAGGCCGATGCCGAGGATCCACCGGGCCCGCTGGCGGTAGGCGGTCCGGAAGGTGGAGGGGAAGTATTCCCGCACGCCCAGCAGATCATGGCGTTCGACCATGCGCTCACCGCGCCAATCCTTGATGCGCTGGCTGTACTGCAGAGGGATTTTCACGAAGGCCTGCTTCAGGCCGAACTGCTTCAGGCGAAAGCTGAAATCGTAATCCTCGGTCAGCGTCGACGTGTTGAATGGCGCCTCGCCGGTCGCTTCCATGAGCGCTCCCATGGCGCGGCGGGAGTAGCACATGCCCGTGCCGGCGCAGGGCACGAGGCCGGTCAGGCTCTCCCGCACCACCAGATCCTTGGAGTGCCATTCCGCGAAGTCGTCCTGGTAGGTTCCGGCCACCCAATGGTTCCAATCGCGTTCCAGGCTGAGCACGGGAAGCTGGATGAGGTCCTTGCGATCGATCAGGTAGTTGAAGACCTTCAGCTCCAGGGGATGGATGACATCCTCCGAATCGTGGATCACCAGCCCGGCGAACAGCCGGCCCGCCGCCTTCTCCTGGCGGAACACCGCATCGACGATCGAGTTCAGGCAGTCGGCCTTGCAGGTTGGGCCGAAGTGCGGCACATCCACCCGCCGCACGTTGTGGTACCGCCGGGCCATGCGGTCCACCTCAGCCTGGGTTTCGCCGTCATTGAGGTAGGTTCCGACGAAGATCAGGTAGTTGCGGTACTCCATGGTCGCGTTGGTGTTTTCGATCATCTTGGCGATGACGTCGAATTCCTTCCAGGCGGGAACCATGATGGCGAAGGGTGCCTCCGGCCCCTCACGAAGCGCCTCCAGGCGCAGGCGGGGATGCTTGCGCCGGATCGTCAGGCTCCGGAACAGCTGGCGGATCCAAAAATAGGCATCAATGAACGCGTCATCGCAACTGCTCACGAACACCAGCACATTCACGAAGACTGCGAGGCCGAAGAGCACTTGAAACATGGGGTCCATGAGCGTCTACCCGCGGTAACCGCGAGCCTTTACTGGTTTTGGAATGAAGCCCGCCGCGGCCGCCGCTGGAAGGCCGTTCTGGCTATGCCGGTTTCGATGGCCGGTCTGATTGGTAAAAAATCAGTAGACGTGGAGGTGTCTTTGTTTACGCTGTGTCAATCAGCAACTGGACAACCTTCACAACAGCCTCGCTTTTTCATCATCGAGCAGCGGAAAAAACCTGTCAATAGACCCAGATATATTTTTTTTGCTAACATTAGTGTTTAATTCATTAATATTTACATTGCTAACACAAATCATCCTGGGACCACGCTGAACCTTCGGAGTTTCCACTCAGGTAACCAAATCGTGAAATTGCCTTCAGATCATAGATTCTCGGAAAAACATCTTCATTCCTTGTTCCGCAGCCAGGTGGCGTATTCTTCCAATCATGGGAGCCGATCATGAGGACGGAACTCGACTGGTTGCCGGGTTTGGTATTTGGCCTCCGCGCGGCCCTCAGCCGTGGCCTCCGGTGCTGGATCCTCTCCTGCGCCGCCCTCGCGCTGTCCACCGCCGGGGAGGGCCGGGCCACCCCCGCGGCCCCCGCTCCCTGGCTCTGGGGCGTCACCTCGGACGATCCGACCCTGAACACGGCCCAGCAGGTGGATGCGCTGAAGGCCCTGCCCCGCCGTGCCACCGTCCGGCTTGTCTTTGATCCGCCAACCGGTGGACACCCCGCCGCCCCGGACTACGCCCCTTCAGCGCGGGCCTTTTCCCTCGCGGCGGACGTGATGGGGCTTCCAGTGGATTCATCCGCCATGGCCGCCACCAGCCTCCCGGCCGTGCGGGCCCGCATCGCCGAATACCTCGAGGCCCTGGGGCCCTACGTGTCCATCTGGGAAGTCGGCAACGAAATCAACGGGAACTGGCTGGGATCCGACGTCATGCCCAAGGTCGAAGCCATGTTCGACGCCGTGAAGGCCGCGGGCAAAAACACCGCGCTCACCTTCTACCACGACGTTTCACCCCCGCGGGGCCACGGCCTCATCCCCTGGATCGACGCCAACATCCCCAAGGGGCATCGCATGCGCGAGGGTCTGAGCCTGGTGCTGGTCAGCTATTACGAGGACCAGAACCAGGGACACCGGCTCACCCAGAAAGAACTCGACCGCCTCTTCGGCGCCCTGGCGGCCCGCTTCCCCAAAGCCCAGCTCGCCATCGGAGAATTCGGCTGGGGCGGAGGCGTCCCAGCCTCCGAAGCAGTCCGGGCCGACCTGCTGCGGCGCTTCTACAGCTACCGTGTCCCCCGCGTGCCCGCCTTCGCGGGCGGGGGCTTCTACTGGCATTTCCGCCAGACCATGGTGCCGAAGACCAGCCCCGATTGGAGCGTGTTGAACAACCTGCAGGGCAAGGCGCAGTGAGGCCGATCGGCACAGCATCGCCTCGCATCGGGCGCGTACTGCCGTTTCAGCGGCCCTGCCGACAACCGCCGGCGAACCGGCCCCGCCCCGGCCAACCGCGACCTTGCCTCCCTGCTGGGTTTTCGAGGTGGGCCAGATGGTGGACTTTACGCCCGATTCACTCCTTGCCAGTTGGGTCGTGACGGGAATCGTCCCCTGAAGATGCCATCCGTCTGGGGACCAGGCATGGCTTGGATTTCGACACTTCAGCTCATGACGATTCAATCTCGAGGAATTCTTCCGGTATGCCCAATCCGTTCAGGTTGAACCTGAGGAAGTGGGTCACCAGACGGGGCAAGTCGTCCTCGTGACAGGGTGGCTCGTTCAGCAGTCGGGCGAGGATGTCCTGGTGGCACAGGAAGAACAGCAATTGCGCATGAATGCTCATCCCCATCCGCACCAACCCGTCATGATCCAATTCGGATCTGAGTACCCGAAGGCAACGGTGCAAGTAATCGATGTGCGGCTGCACCGCTTCCAAAAGGTTGTCCATGGATTGTTCAGGTGGGTAGATCATGGTCTTTGCGATGAGCACCAGGACAGATCGCTCCAGCTGTGGATCCTTCTCTGGTGGAAGGCTGGAATGGAGGTGGAGGCTTATCCGGATGAATTCGTGAATGTAGGCCCGAAGGGCGGTGACCGCTTGTCGAAGCATCGCAGACTTGCCCGCAAATGGGCCCGCGGGCAATGGGGGTATGGGCAGTGTTTTCGCGGTGTGCCGCGCCATGCGGGCTGCGAGGTGAAGCGCGGCGGCATGCAGGCCAGCCTTCCCGCCAAAGTGGAAGGAAATGAGACTGCTATTGACTCCCGCGGCATCGGCGATCTCCCGGATCGAGGCCCCTTCGAACCCCTTTTCCGCGAAGATGCGGATGGATGCCTTGAGCAGTGGCAGTCTGGAGTTGGAGGTCGGCGAGGACATGCCCTGATCGTCTTTGACTTGGGTCATAGGTTTTGGCCTCCGCCGAGAAGGCGATCCAGCTCGGCACGAGTAAGGTCCAATCCCAGCCGAGCGGCCAGAAGGTCGGCCTCGGACGCCTTGGCCTCCGCATCCGCTTCTGCTTTCTTGGAGGCCGGGATGAGTCCCGCCTGATGCTGATTCCCCGCCAGGCGCGCCTTTTCCACGTTCATGACACAGGCCTCATCGGCAGCCTCCGCCAGGATGCGCGCGGTCTCCAGCTTGCGAAGCAGCTTGTCGAGATCAATCTCTGTTCGGCTGCGGACGTGATCGTAGTTGCTCGATGCCTGGTTCACAAGGGCGGCCCGCTGCTTGACCACACCGGATCGCTTACCCCAATCGAAGATATTCCAACTCAACGAAAGGCCGTAGGAGGTGGAATTGGCCTGAACGAAAGGGAGACCATCCTGGTGAGTCCGACGGACGAAGGCGCCCATTTCGGGAATGTATTCCGCCTTGCCGGCCTTGAGTCCGCTGCGGCTCTTTTCCAGCGTCGCCTGGGCGGCGGCCAGATCGGGATTCGACTGCCGGACTTGGTTCAGCAACGCCTCGCGGGTCGGAAGCGGCCTTGCATCCGAGGACACCGGGGCCAGGTTCAGGGGCGTCTGGAGGGGTTCACCCATCAAGTCGTTGAGCTCTGAGGTGAGATCGGCGGCGGTGGCCTGAGCCGAAAGCAGCTTGTGGCGGTTCTGGAGGAGCTTGGCCCGACTTCCGGTCGAAAGGACCTTCAGGGCATTGCCCGCCTTGACGGCTTCCTTGGCATCCAGGTCCTGCAGGTCTGCTGCGGCTACGCCAACCTGAGCGGCAGTGATATGGGCCTGGGCGATCAGAAGGCCGAAATAGGCCTGGCGCGTCAGGAAGGCGATCTCGGATTCCATTTTGCGCAACTCGGCCTTGGCAGCCCGCTCTTCCGCTGAGGCAACCTCATTCCCGTGGTGGATCTTGAACAGTTGGGTGAGAGGCTGGCTCAAGGTGAGGTTCTGGATGAAAAGATGCGTCTTTCCCTGGCCTAGGCTGATGTCCTCAGTCGGGAAAGGGCCCATGCCTGGAACGGCTCCCAGAGAACCTACCGGAATGGTCATGAAGGGCTGGTCGTTGCGCTTCAACCAAGTGGCATCGGTTGAAAGCTGGGGGAAAAAATCGGCTCGCGCGGTGCGTCTTTTCCCTGAGGCTTCTTCGACCTTGGCCCGGGCGATGCGAACCCCCGTGCTGTGGTCGAGGGCACTGGCTACGGCCGTCTCCAGGGTCAGGTTCCTGGGCTCCGGCGCCCCCGCACTGAGCGGGGAGGCTAGGACCAGGGCCAGAGCCAGGATCCCCATCGGGATGATCGAAGCCATGCTGCTTCCGGCAGAGGCATTCTCCTTGGGCCGGAACACGAGCACGTAGATGACCGGAACCACCAGGAGGGTGAAGAACATCGAGAAGATCAAGCCGACCGCGAGGACGCTGGCCAATGGACTCCACATCTTCGAGCCTGAGAGGATCATGGGGGTGACGCCGACGGCAGCAGCCATGGTGGTGAGGAAGATGGGGCGCAGCCTGCGTTCGCCCGCCATGGTGGCGGCCTCAACGAGGGGGATCCCCTCGTGCATTTTTTCCTTGATGTAGTCGATGAGGATGATGGCATTCCGGACCACGATCCCGCAGAGGCTGATCATGCCCATGAAGGCCGTGAAACCGAAGGAATTGCGAGTCAGGAGGAGGCCGACGACCACGCCAAAGAGTGAAAGGGGAATGGACGCCATGACGACCAGGGGCTCTGACAGGTTCCGGAACTGGATCATGAGGATGAAGAAGATGGCCAGGAGGCTGATGCCGAGGGCGCCCACCATTTCAGGCTGCGTTTCTTCCTGGTTGGCGAACTCGCCGCCCAGCTCGAGGTGGTACCCGGGAGGAAGGGCAATGGCCTTCACCTTCGGCAGCGCCGCCTTGAGGATGTCGGAGGCATAGGCCTTCGGGGCCTGAAGGCAGCGGACGGTCAGCGTGCGAACGCCGTTCCTGCGCACGAGGCGGCTGGTCTGCCACGCGGGAGCGAGATCCGCGATGGCCCGAAGGGGAACCTTCCCGTTCGTGAAGGAAGAGCCCACATAGGTGTTTCGCACATCATCGAAGGTGGCGCGGTGTTCTGGATCCACCCTAAGGACGATGTTCACGGCCCGGTCGCCCTCCCAGAAGGTGCTGACGGGCGTGCCGTCAAAGGCGCCGTTGAGGAGGTTCGACACGCCCATGTGGGTGATGCCCAGGCGGTTGGCCAGCTCCGTATTCAAGTCCACATTGACCATGGGGGAATCGTTCCGGTAGTCGGTGTGGAGGAACTGGGCCCGGGGGTCCTTCTGGAGGATGTCTCCGATCTGCTCGCCGATGGCTTTCAGTTTCGAATCGTCATCTCCAGAGATCCGGAACTCGATGGGCGCTTCCATGACCTGTCCTTGCTGGAGCTCCTGAACCAGCACCATCCCTTCGGGCGTGAGACGAGCCAGGCGAGTCCGGAGCTCCGCCACAAGTGCCGTGGTGGCCTTCACGTCCACGGTATTGACAATGAACTGGCCGTAGGCTGGATCGGGCTGCTGGGGGTTCACGTTGTAGTAGAAGCGGGGGGAGCCCTGCCCCACGAAGCCAGCGAGGTGAGTCACCCGCTTGTCCCTGAGAAGTTCGCCCTCAATGCGTTTCATCGTGGCGTCCGTGGCCTCTATGCGGGTCCCCTGGGGCATCCAAAGGTCGACAACGAACTGATTCCGTTCCGCGTTGGGGAAGAACTCCTGAGGGACAAACCGGAACAGGAGGCCACCCAGGGCGATCCCTGCCGCGCCCAGCCCTACTGCCAGCATGGGCTTGGCCATGAAGTAGGTAATGGCCTTCTTGTAGGCAACCTGGAGGAGATCCAGGGCATTGAATTTCTTCGCGTGCTTTGCGGGTTCTGCATCGTGATCGTGCAGGCCCTGGTGGATGAAGGTCCGGCAAAGAAGTGGGGTGACAAAGACCGCCACGAGGAAAGACACGGAAAGGGCCACCGCCACCGTGATGGGGAGGGCCAGGATGAACTCGCCGGGACTGCCGGAGAGGATGACCAGCGGCAGGAAGGAGGCGATGATCGTGAGGGTCGCGGTGAGTACCGGCACGAGCACTTCCGTGGCGGACCGCCAGGCGGCTTCGGCCTTCGGGACCTTGTGGTCCAGGAGTTCCACGTAGTTGTCAGCGATAACGATGGCATCGTCCACGACGATGCCGAGCACCACGATCAGGGCCGCGATGGAGACCTGGTGGAGTTGAACTCCGAAAGCGTTCATGACGGCGATGGTCGTCAACATGGTGGTCGGGATCGCCAGGGCCGCAATGAGCGAGACACGGAACGGCAACAGGAGGACCGTTACCACGATGACGCACCCAATGGCGATGAGGAACTCGCGTCCCATGTGGGACATCCGCTCCTGCACGACCTCCGGCTGGTTGGCGATGTAGTCCAGGTGGAGATCGGGCGGAAGGAGGGGCTTGACGCGGTGGTTGAGCACCTCCGTGACCTTTTCGCCCATCTCGACCATGTTGTGGCCCTTCTGCATCTCCACGGAGATGATGAGGGCGGGCTTGCCATCGTAGCGCACCATGAATTCCGGATCCTGGTAACGCCGCTCCACCTTGGCGAAGTCCCCGATGTAGCTTGGCTGCCCGGTCGGGGACTGGCCGACCATCACCTTCTTGATCTGATCTTCCGTATTAAACAATCCGGTCGTGTGGAGAGGAATCTTGCCGTTATCCGTGCGGGCGCTCCCGCTGGCATGGACTTCGTTCCGCTGGTTCAGTGCTCCCGCGATCTGCCGGGGGTCCGTGAAGTAGTGGCTCATGCGCTCAAGGCTGCTCGTCACCCAGATCTGTTCATTCTGCCGGCCGTAGACTGCGATCTTTCCGACTTCGGGCACGGTGCGCAGGGAGTCCTGAATCGTATCGACGTAGTCGCGGAGCTCCCGGTAGCCGTAACGCTCGCCGCTCACGCTGATGAGCATGGCCACGGTGTCTCCAAAATCCGAATTCACCACAGGCCCCATCACCTCGCTCGGCAGTTCCTGGGCCCTCACCTGGTTCATCTCGTGGCGCAGCTTCGCCCAAAACACATCCGGAACCTTGACGTTCTTCTCCAGCTCCACATTGATGATCGCGAGGCCGGGGCGACTGGTTGAGTAGGTCTTCTCCTTGCACACTTCCTGGAACTTGAAGATGTGCGATTCCAGAGTCTTTGTGATCTGCTTCTCCACCTGTTCCGTGGTGGCCCCAGGGTACATGGCCGCAACGATGCCGGTTCGGATGGTGATGGTGGGATCCTCAGTGCGAGGCATGCCCATCAGGGCGTGGATGCCCATGGCCACGGCCATGATGACGAGAATGGCGGTGATGGTCGGGTAGCGTAGAAAAGCTTTGATGGCTTTATTCATGTCTACTTGCTCCCCTTGACGGGATCAGCGCCCATGCCGTTACGCAGGGCGTTCTGGCCGGCGACCACGATCAACTCGTTCCCCGTGAGGCCCGAGCGCACTTGGACGCTGCGCCCGTACACAGCCCCGACTTCCACGCGCTTGGAGTAGACCCGCTGCTGGTCGGGGAAGTACTGGAACACTTGGGTGGCGCCCTGCGGGTCGCGAACGATGGCTTCGGTGGGCAGGAGCAGCATGTCCAGCTTGCGGGTACCCGTAATGGAGACCTCAGCCACCATCCCCGCCTTGAGTTCGCGCTCATGGTTCGCCACGAGGATGCGGGTCATGTAGGTGCGGGTCGCCGGATCGGCGGAGACGTTCACCAGCTTTACCGTCCCCTGGAAGGTCCGGCCGGGCAAGGCCGGAACCGTCAGCGTGGCGGACTGTCCCACCTTGACCAGATTCACGTCGGTCTCAGGCACCCCAACGTTCACTTCGATGGGATCCAGTGCAGCGATTTCGAAAACCGGCTGGCCTGCGCCGACCATCACACCGGGCTCCACCATGCGCCGAACCACGAACCCGTGGATGGGGGCCACCAGCTTGGCTTCGGTCAGGTTTTTGCGGGCCACGCCTTCTCCCGCGATCGCTTGCTGAAGCTGCTGGCGGGAGGCGTCACGGGCCGCCGTGAACTTGGCGAAATCATTCGGAGCCAGACTCTGGCTGTCGAACAACTGCTTCATCCTGTGGAATTCCTGATCTGCCTGAATGGCCCCGGCCCGGGCGGTTTCCACCTGGGCGTGGGCAGCTTCCAGCGCGTGAGTGAGGTTCACAGCATCGAGTTCAGCGAGGAGCTGACCCTTGCGTACAGGATCACCCTCGCGCTGAAGAACCCTGACTGCTCGCCCAGGAACCTGGAAGGCCACCATGGAAGACGCGCCCTGGGGGATCAGGGTGCCACTGACGCCAATCCGTTCCAGTTCCTGGACATGGTTGGGCTGGGCCACTTGGATGTTGGCTTTAGCGGTTTCGGTCGTCTCGTGTTTCGTCCCGCAGGCAAGGAGCAGGCAGAGCGGCGATAGGAAAAGCAGTTTCTGATTCATAAAATCTCCACACAGGGGAATGGGTTAATCCTTGGAAAGGGATTCGACTTCCTCGATGACGGCTTCGATGAATGGGGTTGGACCCAGTAGCGAGCAGCCGGCGCGGCGCATGGCCGCGAGCATGGCTTTGCCGCGGGCATCCACGAAGGAAACCTCGGTCAAGTCCACCGACACGCCCCAGTGGCCGGGAATTCGGGGCGAAATATCCATCCATACCCTGAAGAGTTCGTCCACCCAGGGATGAATGAGCTTCCCTTCCAGGCGTAGCCGCACGGCATCTGGTTGGTTCTCGACATGGATTCTCAACACACAGGGCCTCCGTTCATGGAGTCCTTAGGGCGAACCCGATGCCAACTTGTCGAAAATAAATAAGTTTTTTATTATTAACATTTAAATCAAAATGTTTTTCCAGATCTGACAACCATTTCGTCGAATCGAGACGACATGGCGTCTCGCGACTTCATTTCGTCACTTGGTCTGGCCGAGGCCGCGTCGCGTCGTATTGGCGCGAGAAGTCCAGCGCTGCTGTCGAAGCCGCTTGTTGTCCGCCAGTGCGGTGGCCAATAGAAATGCCGCGAATCGAATGAGGATTCGCGGCATCCAAGGTTCTCCAGCCATGGATTCCTTGGACACACCCGACGCCATTTCCCTCGGGTTATTTAAAGTCTTGTTTTAATGGATCTTTAAATAATCGAGTCAACCAACCCCCAATGAAAACACGACCTCGGTGAGACGACAGGACATCCGACGACTTCATGCCGTCACTTGTTCCGGTCGAGCCCGAGCCGCTTCATCTTGGAATGCAGGGTCGTGCGTTTCAGCCCAAGGCGCGCTGCGGCCCCCTGAGGTCCCCCCACCGCGCCTCCACTCGCCTTCAAGGCATCCAGAATGCCCTGGCGTTCAAGGTCTTCGAAGGTCCGGGCAGCGGCGCTCGGAGACGGTGGTTCCGCAGGAAGCGCCATCTCACTCATGGGCACATGCAAATCGGGACCTGGGCTGAGAATCACCGACCGCTCCACCAGGTTCTGCAGCTCCCGGATGTTTCCAGGCCAAGGCCATCGGACCAGGAATTCCATGGCCTCCCCGGGGATGCGCTCGATTCGCTTGTCCATGGCCCGGGCGAATTTCTGAGTGAAATAGCGAACCAGGTTTGGAATATCCTCCTTGCGCTCGCGCAGGGCTGGAACCCGTACGGGAAACACATTCAGGCGGTAGAACAAATCCCGACGGAAGCTCCCGTCCTCTACCATCTGTGCCAGGTTCTGATGAGTGGCCGCGATCAGCCGCACATCGACGTGAAGGGTTCGAGTGCTGCCCAGGCGTTCGAATTCACGCTCCTGAATGGCGCGCAGAAGCTTGGGCTGGAGCTCCATCGGCAGGTCACCGATCTCATCCAGGAACAGGGATCCCAGGTGAGCCAGCTCGAAACGGCCCACCTTGCGGGCGATGGCCCCTGTGAAGGCTCCCCGTTCGTGGCCGAACAGTTCGCTCTCCACCAAGCCCAAGGGAATGGCCGAGCAATTGAGCTTCACAAAGGTGCGTGCCTTCCGCCTGCTGCGTTCATGGATGGCTCGCGCAAGCAGTTCCTTGCCAGTTCCGGTTTCCCCCAACAGGAGCACGGTGGCGTCCGAAGGGGCCACGGTTTCAATCTGCTGCAGAACCTTCGCAAAGGAAGGACTGGCCCCGACCATCTCCTGTGTCGAGAAGTCCTGAGCCCTTTCCTCTTCCAGATAGAGTTTCTCCTCCACCAGCTTGTCGCGTGAGTGACGGATGTCCTGGAAGGCCAGGGCGTTGTCCAGGGCAAGGGCGATCTGGCCAGCGACCAGTTCCAGAAGTCGGAGAATCGCGCCCTCGAAGTGATGTTCCTTCTGACTCCCCAGGCTCATCCCCCCGATCCTCTTGCCCCGCGAGAACAGTGGAATCATGCAGATCGACTGAATGTGCTCCTGCTTGAGAATCCGGGCAATCTCCGGATGCGGGAAGGTCTCGATTCGATCCGGACCGAGAATTTCGATCTCTTGGACGTCCTGCTTTTCAAAAATCCATTCGATGAGTTCAGGTATCTGGTCGCCGATCTTGAACTGTCCCCTGGAAAGGGGGATGTCCAAGGATCTAAGCCTATCCGTGCCGCCACTCGACTCTAGAGTGGCAAGAGTCATGTAGTGGTGATGTGTGCGCTCCCACAAAGCCGAAGAGATGGCCTCGAAAAGTTGCTCTGGGTCCAGGTTGTTCAGGAGCAGCTTATTGATGTGAAGCACGAGGCGTTGCTCGTCGCGTTCTTGCGTCAGTACGTTTAATTGGCGACGAAGATCCTGTAGCAACGCCAGTTTGCGCGAAGCGACTCGCCCACTATGGAGGTGAGGAGAGCTCTTTCCTCCCGAACTCCGGCTAGGATGGCTGCCTTGCCGAGAGGGGAGGGGCGCGTGATTGTCTTGCATCCGTCATCCTTCATCGGGGTTATATCATCAAGGCAGGATCGAGACCCATGAACCCTCTTTCGGCCCATTTCGCCGTGGGAATGAGCGCGTTGCCGTTGCAAGGTTACAACCACACGGCGCGGATTTAAGATCACACTCCGGACCTGGGACCTCCCGCCTGGTCGATGCGCTGCGGCTGGCGTCCTCGCTGCGGGTGATCGACTTTGAAGCATCCACTTCGAGGCGAAGCGGCAGGTCTTTCGACAATCCGGCGGAATAGCGAAAACCCCCGTCAGCACTGGGCTTCAGGGGGGCTTTTTTTGGTGGTCCCGGAGCGACTCGAACGCCCGACCCTCAGATTCGTAGTCTGATGCTCTATCCAGCTGAGCTACGGGACCGCACTGAGAGAATGATTCTACCGGATTCCGGCGGCCTGTCCATCCCAAAGACGGAGGGGCTTGGTTTTGGAGGCTTCGCAGGGGCGTCCGGTGAGGCCGGTGGCCAGGCGGTCCATGAGGGCCCGGGCGGTGGTGAGCTTGCCGCCCAGCACCAAGGTGAGGTTCCGGAAATGCGGATGCGGTTCCAGCACGGCCTCGCGGCTGAGGTGGCTGGTGGCTCCTCCGGCGGCCACCAGGGGCCGCACGCCCAGCTCTTCCGCGCGAACGGGCAACCGGCGCCAGGCGATGGCTGGGAGGTTCTCCTCCAGGGCCTGAAACAATTCCTCCCGTTCGGAATCCTGGATGGGCACCCATCCGTCTGTCACTTCGCGTTCGGTGGTGCCCACCTGGAGCAGGCCGTCCCGGGGGATCACGAAGAGGATGCGGCCCTTGGGACGGCGGATGGCCCAGGGGCGCTCGCAGCCGGGCACGGCGTCGAACCAGAGATGGATGCCCGAGGAAAGGCGGAGCCGCTTGCGGGTGTCGCCGAACCAGGCCGCCAGGGCGCCGTCGGTCCAGGGCCCCAGGGCGAACACCCAGCGCCGGGCCGACAGGGTGCGCGGCGTGCCGTCCCTCCGGTCGTGCAGCTGAAGCGACATCAGGGCCCCTCCTTCCTCGGCGAAGGCCCCAGGCTCGTGGTGGTCCAGGAGGAGCGCTTCGCTCGACGCTGCGAGGTCCTTGGTCAGATCCCGGTCCCAGGTCATGAGGTCCGCGTAGGCCGTGGCGCCGCGGAAGGGCCCCTTGGCGCTGCGGGGATCGGCCTCGAACACCGGGGAGGGGACTCGGCCGCGCCGCAGCTCTGCGGGCCAGCCGGGGCGGTCGGCGCCCCAGTGGTCGTAGAGCCCGATGCCGAAGCGGTGGGCCAGCCCCTCGGCCCAGAACCGGTGGGGCATCCAGAAGGCCTCCCAGCGGCAGCGCCGGGGCGCGATGCGGGCCCAGGCGGCGCGCTCGGCCAGGCCCTCGCGCATCTGCGGGATGTCGCCCGTGAGCATGTAGCGGATGCCGCCGTGCAGCAGCTGGCTGGACCACTGGCTGGTGCCGCCGCCTACCTCGCCCTTGTCCACCAGGGCGCAGCTGACGCCGCGCAGGGTCAACTCCCGCGCCAGGGCGGCGCCGTGGATGCCGGCGCCGAGAATGGCCACTTCCACGTCGAGGGATGCGGCCAGCGTGCAGGGGCCTGCGGGGGGAGAGGGCCAGGCCGGTTCGGACATGGAAGCAGTGTGCCCGGTCTCTGTGCTTCTGTGTCCGGTCCCTGTGCTTCAATGAAGGCACCATGACCCAGAACCGGCTCCGCACCGTCCTGAACCTCACTGTCCTGGTGGCCGCCCTCGGCTACTTCGTCGACATGTTCGACCTGCTGCTCTTTCCGATCGTGCGCCAGCCCAGCCTCACGGCGCTGGGCGTGCCGCCCGCCCTTCAGGTCGAAGTGGGCGCCAGCCTGCTGAATTGGCAGATGGTGGGCATGCTGCTGGGCGGCATCTTCTGGGGCGTGCTGGGCGACAAGAAGGGCCGCCTCTCCACCCTCTTCGGCAGCATCGCGCTCTATTCCGTGGCCAACCTCGCCAACGCCTTCGTCCATTCGGTGCCGGCCTACGCGCTGTGGCGTTTCCTCGCGGGCCTGGGCCTGGCAGGGGAGCTGGGCGCGGCGGTCACCATGGTGTCGGAGATCCTGCCGAAGGATCTGCGGGGCTACGGCACGGCCATCGTGGCGGCGGTGGGCATCTTCGGGGCCGTCACCGCCAAGCTGGTGGGCGACTTCTTCCCCTGGCGCGCCACCTATGCCATCGGCGGCGGCCTGGGTATCGCCCTGCTCTTCCTGCGGGTGGGCATCCGCGAGAGTTTCATGTTCGCCAAGACCCACGAGGCCACGGTGGCCCGCGGCGACTTCCTCAGCCTCTTCACCGACTGGAACCGGCTGGGGCGCTACATCCGCTGCATCCTCATCGGCCTGCCCACCTGGTTCGTGGTGGGCATCCTCATCACGTTCTCGCCGGAATTCGCGCCGGTGCTGAAGGTCGCGGGCAAGGTGAACGCGGGCACGGCGGTGGCTTTCTGCTACACCGGCATCACCCTCGGCAGCGTGCTCAGCGGCTTCCTCAGCCAGGCCTACCACACGCGGAAGAAGGTGGTGGGCTGGTCCATCGCCGCAGCCCTGGGCGGCGTGGTGGTCTATCTGAGCGTCCGCGGGTTCACGCCTCCGCTCTTCTACGTCCTGGCGGGCTACCTGGGCCTGGCCACAGGCTACTGGGCGGTGTTCGTCACCATCGCCGCCGAACAGTTCGGCACCAACCTGCGGGCCACCGTGGCCACGACGGTGCCCAATTTCGTGCGGGGCGCGGTGCCCCTGATCACGGGGGGCTTCCTGTACTTCCGGGGCTCCCTGGGAATGGTGGGCGCGGCCTGGGCCGTGGGCGCCATCTGCTTCGCCCTGGCCTTCGGAGCCCTCTGGGGCCTGCCGGAGACCCACGGGCGGGATCTCGATTTCGTGGAGTAGCGCGCCAAGGTGGATTGAATTTTGCGACCTTGATTCAAGCTCAAATGGCCCCATGTTGGGACCCTTCATCCCCAGGACCCTGCGCCGATCCGCCGGGGACCCTGTGGATGCTGTCCCAGCGCCTCCAGCCGCGACCTGAGGTCCGTCTGGAGGCGCCCATCCTGACAGGAGGACTCATGGGCACCACCACCACCCTGCGCAACGGCGTGAACGTCGAGGAACTGAACGTCCTCGTCAATCGCGTGAAATCGAACCCGGCCCTGGGCAAGTTCCAGTTCCGATCCAAATCGAAATGGATCAGCCGGGCCCACTCGCACAGCACGTTCGACTCCCTCCACGGCATGGGCATGGACCACCTGCGCTCCACCCCCCTCTTCATGGAAGGCGACGAACCCGCGGCCCTGCTGGGCACGGACCTGGCTCCCAATGCCGCGGAAACCGCCCTGCACGCCCTCACCTCCTGCCTGAGCGTCACCTACGCCTACTCGGCGGCCGCCATGGGCATCGACATCACCGATCTCAGCTTCGAGCTGGAAACGGATACGGATCTGCGGGGTTTCATGGAGTTGGATTCGGCCATCCGGCCGGGGCTCTCCCAGATCCGGGTGAAGGTCAACCTCGCCTGCAACGGAACCCCGGAGCAGATCAGGCAGCTCCACGCCCAGGTGCAGCGCACGTCGCCGCTCTACGACACCTTCAAGAACCCGGTGGATGTCCAGATCACCACGGGCTAGTGTGCCTCGCCGGAAATAACTGGATCATTCAGGGGAGCTGGCGAGGCACCCTTCCATCGGGGCATGGCCCCTCTGGCGCATGGGCGCGGGACCGCGCCCATGCTGTCACCCCGCTGGGGGCGCTGCCACGCCCCCAGCCCCCCGCCCCGTGGTGTCCATGGGCGTTGAGATCGCACCTGGTCTTTCGAGCGGACACCACTAGTAGACAGCGTCGGCGCCGCCGTCGACCGGTATGACCGTGCCAGTGGTCCAGGCGCTTTCACCGCTCAAGAGATGGGCGGCGAGGGCCGCGACTTCGACGGCGGCGCCCATCCGTTTCAGCGGATTCACCCCCGACAGACGGGCCAGGTCGAGGGCGGGATGCCCGCTGGCGGCCAGGCGCGCGTCCACCATGGGCGTGTGCACCGGCCCGGGCGCGATGGCGTTGCAGCGGATGCGGCGCGGCGCCCATTCCAGGGCCAGCACCTTGGCCAGCATGTGCAGGCCGGCCTTGGCCACGCTGTAGGCGGCGCTGTCGGGGATGGCGCGCAGGCCGATGTTGGAGCCCACCAGCACCGCGCTGGCGCCCTCCCGCAGCAGCGGCCCCAGGTGATGGGCCAGAAGCCACGGCCCCCGCAGGTTGGCGGTCAGAACCGCCTCGAAATCCGCCGTGGAAGTCGATTCGACGGAACCCGTCCGGAGTTCGCCGGCCGCCAGGAACAGACCATCCAAGGGACCGCAGGTGGCCGCGAAGGCGGCCACGGCTGCCTCGTCCGCGTGGTCCAGTTTCACGCACTGGGCCTGCGGGGCGGTCTCCCGCAAGGCATCGAGGCGCCGGCCCGCCAGCACCAGATCGGCGCCCCGTTCCTGAAACAGGCGGGCGGCCACGCGGCCGATGCCGCTGCCTGCGCCGGTCACCAGGATCCGCCTGCCCTCCAGCGCCCGGTCCACGTCACCGGCCCCGGTTGGGATCGGGCACCACCACTCCGCCGCTCACGGCCCAGGTGAGGGCCTGGTCGGCGCTGATATCGACGGGCCGCACCCGGGCCGCCTCCACCATCACCACGTAGCCGGAGGTGGGATTGGGCGAGGTGGGCACGTAGACGGCCACCATGTTTTCTCCTCCGGCCATGGCCCAGGAGCAATCGCGGCTGGCCACGAAGCCCAGGGTGTGCGAACCCGGATGGGGCCATTCCACCAGCACCACGTCCTTGAAGCTGCCCCCCTGCCCCGATTGGATGGCGCCCATGAGCTGGCGGGTGGCCCCGTAGATGGTCTTCACCACGGGCACATGCATCATCAGCTCATCGAGCCAGGTGAGCACCTGGCGGCCGATGAAATTCCCCACCAGGGCGCCCACCAGCAGCAGAAGCAGGCCGGTGGCCAGGGCCGAGCAGAGCGCCAGGCCCCAGGTGGGCGGATCGGGCACGTGCACCAGGTGGGCCAGCCAGGTGAGCGGGCCGCGGAAGATGCCGATGAGGGCCGTGAAGATGCCCTTGAGAATCCAGAGCGTGACCACCAGGGGCAGGAGAGTGAAAAGGCCTGCGAGGAGATACTTTCGGATCATCGAATCCCACCCTGTCGGCAAACGGACCCATCCCTACCGAGTGTCTCGCGTATCCCCGCAGGGGATACCGAGAGTAGGCCTGCGAGGAGATACTTTCGGATCATTCGGAACCCTCGTGGCCCGTCAGGTGGCTGTTGCCCGTCATGATGCGGGGCCCCACCACTTTCCAGAAGCCGTGGAAGTAGGAAATGGCGCTCCAGATGGCCAGGATCACCGCGCCCCAGAGCAGCAGGACGCCCATGCCCCAGAAGAAGGTGTAGGGACGGTTCAGCTGAATGAAGAAGTGGAAGATCTCCTTGTGGGTCCACTCGTAGAGCCAGTAGTCAAGCCGGGGGCCGAGGATCAGGCAGGAGATGGCCGCCACCTGGAAGCCCATCTTCCACTTGCCCACGGTGCCTGCGGGAATGGTCATGCCCTCTTCGCTGGCGATGCCGCGCAGCCCGGTGATGGCGAATTCCCGCGCGATGATGAGGAAGGTCATCCAGGCCGGAGCGAGGTTCAGCTCCACCAGCGAGATGAGGGCCCCGGAAACCAGCAGCTTGTCCGCGAGGGGATCCAGCAGCTTGCCCAGGGTGGTCACCTGCTTCCAGCGGCGGGCCAGGTAGCCGTCCAGCCAGTCGGTGATGGAGGCCACCCAGAACACCACCACGCCGATGACCTCGTGGTTGGTCACCTTGGTCATGAGGACCACGACCAGGATGGGGACCATGAGGATCCGGGCGAGCGATAGAAGGTTCGGAAGGTTCATGGGGTGCTGGTCGGCTCCAGATCCAGCCTACCCTCTTTTCCTTTACAGGACGGTCACTCCGCCCCGCGCCAGGAGCTTCTGCCAGCCCTCGTCCGGAACCGCCTCGAATCCGCCGGACTCCAGCCCCCCATGGGCCAGGCTCGCGGCGGACACATGGACCGGAATGCCCCGGCCCCGCAGCCCCTCCAACAGGGCCACAGCGCCGGGATCTTCCAACAGCTCCACCGCCTGGTGGGCCATGCAAAGCCAGGGCGTGCCCGCGTCGAGCCGCGCCAAGGTCTCCAGGAGGAGCCTTCGCCCCAGGGCCCGGTCCCCCGGGGCGAAGGCGCTCCGCAGCAACAGCACGGGCAGGAGCGCGGGCAAGGGCGCGGGGCCGCCCGGCTCCGGGGGCGCCACGGGGCTGAGCACCGGCACCGGCCGGGGCCCCGGGGCCACCTGTAGTTCCCAGGGACGGCCCGCCCGGCTGACCCGCACCGTCCGCCCCTGCTTTTCCAGGAAGCTCACGACGTTGACCCGCAGCAGCTCCTCCTCGCCCCGGATGCGCAGGGCCTCGCCGGGGCGGTCCTGGAGCAGGCCGCGCAGCTCCAGGAGGGCCTGGAAGACCGTGACGTCAAGCAACTCGAGGGTAAGAATGTCCATGGGAGGTGACCTTCGCGTGCCAGTTGAACACCCGGATCCACTGGCATTCAAGGCCTGGCTTCGTTCCGAGGCCCTGGTGGCGGGATTCTCCGCCGCTGGCTTCGCTTCCTGCCAGCCCTTCGCGGCGGAGGAAGCCCGCCTCCAGGCCTGGTTCCAGGAGGGCCGGGGCGCCCTGCTGCCCTACCTGGATCCCGCCGTCCTGCTGGATCCCCGGGCCCTCTGGCCCCAGGCCCGCACCGCCCTGGTGGGCTTCTTCCCCTACGCCCGGCCGGAGGCGGTTCCAGGCGCGGCGCCGGGAAGCCTGAAGCTGAGCCGCTACCTGTGGGGGCCGGACTATCACATGATCCTGAAGCCGCGGCTCGCGCGGCTCCTGGAAGCCGCCCAGGCCCAATGGCCGGGCCTGGAGGGCCGCGTCTGCGTGGACACGGCGCCTCTCCTGGAGCGGCAGCTGGCCGCCCGTGCCGGTCTGGGCTGGCAGGGCAAGCACACGCTCCTCATCCTGGGCAAGGCGGGCTCCTGGGGCTTCCTGGGCGTGCTGCTGCTCTCGGTGGACCTGCCGCCGGATCCGCCCACCCTCGCCGAATTTTGCGGAAGCTGCACCGCTTGCCTGGAGGCCTGCCCTTCGGGCGCCCTGGAATCCTTCCGCCTGGATCCGGCCCGCTGCCTCACCACCTACACCATCGAGACCGAGACCGAGCCTCCGCCCGAGGTGGCCGCGGCCCTGGCCTCCAGCCGCTGGGCCGCGGGCTGCGATGCCTGCCAGGAGGCCTGCCCCTGGAACCGGGCCCCGGTCTGGGGAGATCCTGCCCTCTGGGGCGGCCCGAGCCCTCTCCACACCCTTCCGGCGGCGGAGCTGCCCCGCGGCGCGGCCCAGTGGCGGAAGGGCATCCGGAGGACCGCCCTGAGGCGCGTGCGGGACCGCCATTGGCGGGCCACCCTGCTCCGAATCCTGGGCCCTTGAATTTTTCATTGGAAGCCTTGGGTTTTTCCCATATAAACAAACTTCCGGCCAAAGGTGGCCGCCCCGGTTTGAGGAGGCCCCTCGGATGCCCATGAAGCACTGGACGGTCCAGGATGCCGCGAGCCTGTACGGCATCCGCGAGTGGGGCAATGGCTACTTCGGCATCAACGCCAAGGGCCATCTCGAAATCACGCCCACGAAGGACGAGTCCCTCAGTTGCGACGTCTACGAGATCGTCCAGCACCTGAAGAAGAAGGGCATTCGCACCCCCGTGAACTTGCGGTTCCCCCAGGTCCTCGCCCACCGCGTCATCGAGGTGAACGAGGCCTTCCGCCACGCCATCATCGAGTTCGGCTACGAGGGCGGCTACCAGGGCGTCTACCCGGTGAAGACCAACCAGATCAAGGAAGTGGTCGAAGAGATCGTCCGTGCCGGCAACAAGTACCACTACGGCCTGGAGGCCGGTTCCAAGCCCGAGCTGATGATCGCCCTCAGCGTGGACCTGCACCCCGAAGCCCTGGTGCTCTGCAACGGCTACAAGGATGAAGCCTTCATCCGCATGGCCCTGCTGGCCCGCAAGGCCGGGCGCAAGGTGGTGATCACCGTCGAGAAGATGACCGAGCTGCCGCTCATCCTGAAGGTGGCCAAGGAACTGAAGGTGGAGCCCCTCATCGGGCTGCGCGCCAAGCTCAACGCCCAGGGCTCGGGCAAGTGGGAGACCAGCGCCGGCGACCACGCCAAGTTCGGCCTCACCACCCGCGAGATCTTGGACGCCATCGAGGTGCTGGAGAAGCGCGACCTGCTGGACAGCGTCATCGAGCTGCACTTCCACATCGGCAGCCAGATCACGGACATCCGCAAGATCAAGTCGGCCATGAAGGAGGCCACCCGCATCTACGCCAAGCTCCGCAAGATGGGCGTCCCCATCCGCTACCTCAACGTGGGCGGCGGCCTGGGCGTGGACTACGACGGATCGAAAACCACGTTCAGCAGCTCCATGAACTACACCATCTCCGAGTACGCCGCCGACGTGGTCTACACCACCAAGGACATCTGCGCCCAGGAGCAGGTGCCCATGCCGGACCTGCTGAGCGAATCGGGGCGCGCCATCGTGGCCTACCACCAGGTGGTGGTGGTCGACATCATCGGCCTCATCGACACCACCCACACCAAGTACACGGTGACGCTGACCGGCAACGAGCCGCAGATCCTCAAAGAGCTGGCCTACACGCGGGACAACATCTCCATCAAGAACTTCTCGGAGATGTACCACGACGCCATCACGCAAAAAGATGAAATGCTCACGCTCTTCAACCTGGGCTACCTGGGCCTGGAGGACCGCTCCAAGGGCGAGACGCTCTTCTGGGAAGTCTGCCGGAAACTCTCGCGCATCCTCAGCAACAAGAGCCTGAAGTACGTGCCCGAGGAATTCCAGGATCTCAACAAGAGCCTGGCCGACAAGCTCATCGCCAACTTCAGCATCTTCCAGTCCATGCCCGACCACTGGGCCATCGAGCAGCTCTTCCCGGTGATGCCCATCCATCGCCTGAAGGAGAAGCCGGGCCTGTCGGCCACGCTCTGCGACATCACCTGCGACAGCGACGGCAAGATGGAGAAGTTCATCGATCTCAAGGATGTCCGCGACGAGATCCCGCTCCACGAGCCCCGCGGCGGCGAAGCCTACTACGTGGCCTTCTTCCTCACGGGCGCCTATCAGGACATCCTGGGCATGCGGCACAACCTCTTCGGCGCGCCCAATGAGGCGCACATCATGGTCCACGAGGACGACACCTTCAAGGTGCAGCACATCGTGAAGGGCGACACCGTCAACCACGTGCTGCGCAGCGTCCACTACGATCCCGATGTGCTCATCCAGGGGCCCCAGACCAAGCGGAAGGCCAGCGTCAAGAACGACGCCGCCGAAGCCCTTCGCGCCCTGCTCACCGAAGAGCGGAACCTGCACACCTACCTGGAAATCTAGCCTAGGACCAGCGCGCCGCCGGCTTCTGCTTCCAGAGCCAGATGATGTAATCCACGTTGATCACCTGCCCGCCCAGGGCCCGCAAGCGGGCCATGTTCTGCCCGCGGTGATGCTGGCTGTGCATGCAGACCTGCATGAGGATGTCGGACACGCTGAGCACACAGGGCGGATCCGGGAACCAGGGCACCCGCAGGGTCCGTTCCAGCGTGGCCTTATCCAGGCTGTGGCCCAGGGCCAGGTAGACCTCGTGCGCCGCTTCGCAACGGGCGCGGAGTTCCAGACAATCCGCGGTGGGCCGCTCGGGAAGCGCCATGTCTCCGCCCTTGAGCAGCTGGAGGAAGGCCTCGAGAACCGTGACTTGATGATCGGCCCGGATCCTCAGCTCCTCGTCCTGCAACAGGCCCGACCTCTGCCAGGCCGAGAAGAATTTCGCGTCCGCCCAGGCCTGATGGGCCAGAAGATCCTTCAAGGAGCCGCTCACGATCCCTCCCGTTCCGATGGGCGGATTCTACCGGAGGTCGGCGCCCCGGCACCGGGAGATTTCCAGGAGAATGAATGCCATCCATTCGGAACTCCAGGAGGCAGGCATGGGCATTCAACGCTTGGGCGTCGTCGGCTGCGGACTCATGGGCGCCGGCATCGCCCAGTGCGCGGCGGAATCCGGTTTCCAGGTATGGATCAAGGAGGCCGACGGGGCCCTTCTCGCCAGGGGGCTCAAGCGCATCGACGAGGCCTGGGAAAGGGCCCTGGCCAAGGGCAAGGCCACCGGAACGCAGTGCGGTGAATGGCGCCAGCGGCTCCACGGCACGCTCGCCTTTGATGATCTGGCCGCCTGCGATCTGGTGGTGGAAGCCATCCCCGAACGCCTGGATCTGAAGCTGCAGACCTTCACCCATCTCGACCAGGCGATGGGCCCCGAGGCCATCCTCTGCACCAACACCTCCAGCCTCTCCGTGGCCCAGCTCAGTCCGGTCCTCGCGCCTCAGCGCCTTTCCAGACTGGCGGGCCTGCACTTCTTCAATCCCGTGCCGGCCATGCCCCTGGTGGAGATCGTCCGCACCCTCGCCACGGGTGCGGAGACCCTCGCGGCCCTTCAGACCTTCGTGAAGGATCTGGGCAAAACCCCGGCCCTGGCGCCGGACGCGCCCGGCTTCATCGTGAACCGCCTGCTGGTGCCCTATCTCCTGGATGCCATGCGCTGCGCCGAACAGAGGCTGGCCTCGGTGGAGGACCTGGACACGGGCATGAAGCTGGGCTGCGGCCATCCCATGGGGCCTCTGCACCTCAGCGATTTCATCGGCCTCGACACCATGCAGAGCGTGGCGGACGTGCTTTTCGACGCCTTCGGCGAGCCCCGCTTCAAGGCCCCTGCCCTGCTTCGCCAGCTGGTGGCGGCCGGCCGTCTGGGGCGGAAGACGGGCTCAGGTTTCTACCGTTGGGAAGGCGAAAAACGCATGGAAGTCATGCCCCTATGACCCGTCCCCGGCACCATCCACGGTAGGCTTGCCCCCATGCTCGATGTCCTGCTGATCCCGGCGGCCCTGCTGCTGCCGCTGGCCCTTCAGGCCGTGCGTCGGGGCGACCATCGCCTGCACGGCCACCTCATGCTGGCGGCCTTCACGATCATCGGACTGCGCCTGGTGCTCCACCCCCGGGCCCTGCTGCCCATGCATCTGGGCCTTTGGCTGGCCGTCCTCGCGGCCGCCGGAACCACCCTGCTGCTGGGCCGCAAGGCCCTGGCCTGGCGGGAGGCTCGCAGCAGCCACGCGGCCTACCCCCGGATCCATCGCGCCTCCGGCACCCTCACCCTGCTTGCCCTGGCCCTCGCCACCCTGGTTTGGCTGCTGCGGCACCAGGGCTGATCCCGAAGGTCTACCAGGCGTCCTGAATGGTCTTTCCCGCCTGGGCGTGGCGCAGGGCCTTCAGGCCGATGTCGCGGCGCACCTGCATGCCGGGCCAGTGGACCTGGGGCAGCGCGGCCTCGATGGCGGCGCGGGCCGCGGTCAGATCCGGCGCGGAGGTGGCGAGGTTCATGACGCGGCCGCCGTTCGTCAGCCATTGTCCATCCTGCTTGCGGGTTCCGGCGTGGATGAGGGTGACGGCGGGCTCGCCGACATGGATGGGTACGCCTTTCCTGGCGCCTTCGGGGTAGTCTTCCGCGGCCAGCACCACGGCGATGGCCGTATGGGGCTTGAGCTTCAGGGGCCGGGCCACGAAGCGCCCCTCAGCGACTTCCAACAGGAGGGAAGCCAGGTCTTCGTCCAGCAGCTGCATGAGCACCTGGGTTTCGGGATCGCCGAAGCGCACGTTGTATTCCAGCAGCTCCGGCCCCTTCGCCGTCCACATGACGCCCAGGAACAGCACGCCGCGGGCCACGAGACCGTCCTTCTGCAGGCCCTTGACGGTGGGCTCCACCAGGTCCGTCCGCATGCGCTCGATGTCCTCGGGGCTCAGGAACGGCAGGGGGCCGAAGGCGCCCATCCCGCCGGTGTTGGGGCCCCGGTCGTCGTCGAAGATGCGCTTGTGGTCCTGGCAGGCGGGCAGCAGGGCGTAGGCGGCATGGCCCGCATCCACGTCCACCAGCACGTGCAGCGACAGTTCCATCCCCACCAGGGGCGCCTCGAAGACCACGGTGCGGCTGGCATCGCCGAACTGGCCAGCCATGAAAGCCCGGAAGGTTTCTAGCGCTTCGGTCTGCGTCTGAGCGAGCACCACGCCCTTGCCCGCGGCGAGGCCGTCGGCCTTCAGCACGATGGGGTAGCCGTGGGCCCAGCCGCGGATGAGGGCTTCGCCGGCGGCCAGGTCGCTGATGGTGTGGCTGGCGGCGGTGGGAATGCCATGGCGCTGCATGAAGGCCTTGGCGAAGGCCTTGCTGCCTTCCAGATGGGCCGTGGCGGCATCGTGCCCGAAGACGGGGATGCCCAGGGCCCTCACCGCATCCGCCACGCCGGCCACCAGGGGCACCTCCGGCCCGGCCACCACCAGGTCGGGCCGGTGGGCGGCGCACCACTGGGCCACCTCGGCGGGCTTTTCCAGATCGAGCTTCGCGCAGGCGCCCAGCTCCGCCAGCGCATCGCTGCCGGGGGCCGAAACCAGTTCCACGGCCGCGGACGAGGCCCGGAGTTTCAAAGCCAGGGCATGTTCCCGGCCGCCAGAGCCGAGGAGCAGGATTTTCATGGGGCCTCCGCGAACCTTCAGTATCGCCGAGAGGGCCCGGTCAAAGCCATTCCCCGAACTGATCCCGGAAGGTCCGGCTCAAGGTGAGCTTGGTCCCGTCCCGCATGATCACCAGATGATCCCCGCCCGACCAGGGCTGGAATTCCCGGATGCAGTCCAGGTTCACGATGGCGGAGCGGTGGATGCGCCGGAACTGAGCGGGGTTCAGCCGGGCCAGCAGGCCGGTCATGGTCTGGCGCATCAGGTGGGAGGTGCCCTCCACATGCAGCCGCACGTAGTTGTCTTCGGCCTCGATCCACTGGATGGCCGAGGTCCGAACCAACAGGTGGCGGTCTCCCTGCCGGACCAGCAGGCGGTCCACCCAGGGGCGCTCCAGGCGCACGCCTTCGATGAGGGCCGCCAGGTCCGGAGCCCCTCCGGCCAAGTGGGGCGCGCACCAGCGGCGGGCCCGCTCCAGGGCCTGGTGGAAGCGCTCCGCGGAAAACGGCTTCAGCAGGTAGTCCAGGGCGTGGACCTCGAAGGCCCGGAGCGCGTGTTGATCATGGGCGGTGACGAACAGCGTGGGCGGCATGCGGGCCGCCCCCACCGCCTCCACCACGCCGAAACCGTCCAGTTCGGGCATCTGGATGTCCAGGAAGACCAGGTCCGGCGACAGGTCTTCGATGGCCTTCAAGGCCTCCAGACCATTGCCGCATTCCTGGACCACCTCGATGTCCGTGACCCGCTTCAGCAGATGGCGGATGCGCTGGCGGGCCAGCGGTTCGTCGTCCACCACCAGGGCGCGGAGGTTCATGGCGTCTCCCCAGAGTCCACATCTATGGGGAGGCGGAGCGTCACCTGGGTGCCGCGGCCCCGGCTGCCCTTGATGTCCAGGCCGTGCCTGCCCTTATAAAGCAGTTCCAGCCGCGACCTCACATTGGCAAGGCCCACCCCCTCCCGGCCCGGCAGGTAGCCTTCGCCGTCGTCCCGAACCTCGAGGATCAGCCTTCCAGCCTCGAGGGCGGCGCCCAGGTGCAGCGTTCCCCCCTGGGGCCGGTCCGAGAGTCCATGCTTCAGGGCGTTCTCGACCAGAGGCTGAAGGATGAAGCAGGGGACCGGCAGGTCCATGAGGGTTTCGGGGATCTGGATCACCACCTGGAGGCGGTCCTGGAAGCGGATCTGCTCGATGGCCAGGTAGTCCTGGATGAAGGCGAGCTCCCTGCCCAGCGGCACAAACTGATCGTGCGGAGCATCCAGGGTCTTCCGGAGGAAATCCCCCAGACGGCCGATCATCTCGTCCGCGCCCTCGGGATTGGAAGGCACCAGGGCGGAAATCGAATTGAGCGTGTTGAAAAGGAAGTGCGGCTGCAGCTGCATGCGCAAGGCCAGATTCTGGGCCTCGGCGAAGCGGGCTTCCAGGCGGGCGGCCTCCACTTCCCGGGTCTTGTACTTCCGGTAGAGCCGCAACCCGTGGAAGCCCCCCACCACCGCCCACATGAACAGGAGATTGGTGTGGAAATAGGAACGGAAGAACCGCGGCAGGGCCTTGCGGATCATGGGCCAGTCCAGGGTTTTCCACTCGCTCGACTGCACCAGCAGAGAAATGAAGTAGGCCACCAGCAGTCCCATGGCGGCCACCACCACGCTCACCAGCAGATGGAGGCACCAGACCTTCGCATGGGCCCAGCCGAAGGATTCGATGGGATGGCGGTTGGCCAGCCAGAGCAGGAAGAGGCCCAGCAGGCCCCAGGCCCCGTTCTGAAGCAGGTTCATGATCAGGAGGCGAAGCACGGGGCTGGAAGGATAGAGCGCCATGTCCCAGGTGGCCATGTAGAGCCCCATCAGGCCCCAGATCCCCCAGTACCACTTCCACCTCAGGTTCAGGCTTTGCATGCCCCCAGCCTAGAGGAGAGCCGCCGTTCCGGCCAGCCTGCCAGGGGCCAGACGATGCATTCCCGGGGCGGTTCAAGTCGAAGATGACTGATTGGTAGAAAATGAATTGCCCGGGCCGGGAATCTTCGGAGTAGCATGTTCGGGCCGGGAGGTACCCATGGCTGTCATCACCCTGAACGGGAGTCCCATCCACACCTGCGGCGAGCTGCCTCTTCCCGGGCAGCCGACCCCCTTCTTCACCCTCACCCGCACGGATCTCAGAGAGGTCACCAGCGTGGATCTGGAGGGGAAGCGGGTGCTGCTGAGCATCTTTCCCAGCCTGGACATGGCCACCTGCGCCAAGAGCATGATGACCTTCAGCGCCCTGGCGGCCGACCTGAAGGACACGGTGCTGCTTTGCGTCTCCATGGACCTCCCCTTCGCCCAGGGCTACTTCTGCGGCTCCCACGGCCTGGACCGTGCCGAACCCGTGTCGGCCTTCCGGCACCCGGATTTCGGAACGGCCTTCGGCGTCACGCTGGTGGATGGCCCCATGCGCGGCCTCCTCGCCCGGGCCGTCGTGGCCATGGACGAGAACGGCATCGTGACGCACACAGAACTGGTTCCCGAAATCACCCAGGAGCCCAACTACGACCTGGCCATCCACGCCATCCGCAACCACCACCACCCTTGCCTCGAGGACGCCCTCGAAAGCTCGGAGTAGCGGCCCCTACTTGCAGGCCAGCCAGTTGCCGCCGCTGCGGACTTCAGCGGCCAGCTTCACGCCCAGGGGGCCCAGATCGTCGGCCCCTTCCATGGCCTCCTTCAGGAGACTCGAGGCCCGCTCCACTTCCCCCGGCGGCGCCTCCAGGAGCAGTTCGTCATGGACCTGCAGCAACAGCCGCGCCTGGAGGCCCTCGGCCTTCAGGCTGCGGTGCAGGCGCACCATGGCCCTTCGCATGAGGTCCGCGGCCGTGCCCTGGACGATGGTGTTCACGGCCTCGCGCAGGCCCTGGGCCTGGAACTGCTTGTTGGGGCTTTCCAGCTCGGGGATGCGGCGGATGCGGCCCCAGTGAGTGCGCACCAGGCCTTCGGCCAGAGCCTTCTCCTTGGCGCCCTCGATCCAGGCGGCCACCTTGGGCATGCGCTCGAAGTAGCGTTCGATGAAGGCCTTGGCCTCCTTCTGGCTGACGCCGATGTTGGCCGCCAGCGCGAAGGCCCCCTGGCCGTACAGCAGGCCGAAGTTTACGGCCTTCGAGGCGCTGCGCTGCTCAGAAGTGACCTGCTCCATGGGCACGTTGAAGACTTCGGAAGCCGTGCGCCGGTGGATGTCCTCCCCGGCCGCGAAGGCGCCCAGCAGCACGGGATCCTCCGCCAGGGCAGCCACCACGCGGAGCTCGATCTGGCTGTAGTCCGCATCCAGCAGCACCCAGCCGGGCTCGGGCACGAAGGCCCCGCGGATGGCGCGGCCTTCTTCGGTGCGGATGGGAATGTTCTGCAGGTTCGGGTCGTTGGAGGCCAGCCGGCCTGAGGCCACCACCGCCTGGTGCAGCTTGGTGTGCACGCGCCCCGTCACGGGGTTCACCATCTGGGGCAGAGCCTCCACGTAGGTGCCGAGCAGCTTCACCATCTGGCGGTGCCGCAGCAGTTCGCGGGCGATCTCGGCGCCCTGGTTTTCCGCCAGCTCCTGCAGCACGTCTTCGTCCGTGCTGGGCGCCTTGGTCTTTCCGGTGAACTTCACGGGCTTGTACCCCAGCTTGCCGAAGAGGATGGCGCCCAGCTGGGCGGGGCTGTTCAGGTTGAAGGGCTCCCCGGCGAGCTCGATCACGCGGGCCGAGGCGCGCTCGCGCTCGCCATGCATGCGCGCAGCGAGCTGGGACAGGACCTCCAGGTCGAGCCTGACGCCATGGCCCTCCAGCGCGGCCAGCACCTCCACCAGGGGAAGATCCACCTCCGCGTACAGGCGCTTCAGCCGCTCGTCCGCGAGCTTCTCCCGCAGCTTGTCGCACAGGCGCAGGGCCAGATCCGCATCCTCGGCGGCGTACTGCACCGCCTGCTCGAACACGGCCTCGTCGAAGCGCTTCTGGGCCTTGCCCTTCCCCACCACCTCCTCGAAGGCGATGGGCTTCACGTCCAGCAGGCGCACCGAGAGGTCGTCCAGGTTGTGGCGAACGCCGCTCTCCAGCAGGAAGCTCAGGATCATGCTGTCGTCGGCCAGCCCTTCCACGGGCATCCCGTGCCGCGCGAAGACCTGCAGGTCGTACTTCAGGTTCTGGCCGCACTTGCCTACAGCGCGGTCGGCCAGCAGCGGCGCCAGGATGCGCTGGGCCCCGGCGAAGGGAAGGTTGCGCGGATCCAGGTGGGGCGCCAGTTCCGCGAAGAAGGCCACGGCGTCGCCCCGCAGGTCGAGCAGGGTCCCGGGCAGGCCGCTGTCCGGCAGAAGCCCCGGCAGGGAGCCCTCCGTATCCGCCGTGGCGGGCCTGAGGTGCGCCAGCGGCACGTACAGACCCTCGTTGGGCGCCCAGGCCAGACTCAGCCCAACGATGTGGCCCCGGGCGGGATCGATGCTGGTGGTTTCCGTATCCAGCCCGAAGCGCCCCGCGGCGCGGCAGGCGGCCACGGCAGCCTCGAGATCCTCGAGGGTCGCCGCGGCGCGGTAGCTCCGGGCACTGCCGGACTGCTGAGCGCTCTGGGTGAATTCCTTGGTGAGGGTCTGGAAGCCCAGCTCCTTGAAGGTCTCCCGGGCCCGGGCCTCGTCCACGCCGGAGTAGGCCAGATCCTTGGGATGCAGGGCCAGCTTCAAGTCCGTCACCACGGTGACCAGGCGGCGGGTGAGGAGAAGCCAGCCGGACTCAGGATCCAGCGAGGCCTCCAGGCCTTCCCGATGCTTGGGCTTCAGTTCCGCCTTCGCCGCGATGACACCGTCCAGGCTGCCGAACTTCTCCAGCAGCTGGGCCGCGCCCTTTTCGCCGATGCCGGACACGCCCTTCACATTGTCGGAGGTGTCGCCCAGCAGGGAGAGGAAGTCCACCACCTGCTCCGGCCACACGCCCATGCGGGCCTTCACGCCTTCGCGGTCGTGCCAGACTTCGCCATCCTTCGTGTTCAGCACCTGGATGCGCAGCTCGTCGTCGACCAGCTGGAGCAGATCCTTGTCGGGGCTCACGATGACGGCAGGCAGGCCCATGGCTGCGGATTCCCGGGCCAGGGTGCCCATGACATCGTCGGCCTCGTAGCCGTGCAGCTCCACGATGGGGATGGAGAGGGCCTCCACCAGCTGCCGGATCATGGGGATCTGCGGGCGCAGATCCTCGGGCATGGCATCGCGGTTGGCCTTGTAGTCGGGGTAGATCTCGTGCCGGAAGGTGGGTTCGGGCGTGTCAAACACGCAGGCGATGTGCGAAGGCTTGTGCTTCTCCAGCAGCTGCAGCACCAGCCGCGTGAATGTGTAGGCCGCGCCGTTCTTCAGCCGGGGATTGGCGAAGTACGCCCGAAAAATGAACGCGAAGGTGTCGATCAAATAAAGGCGATCCTCAGCCACGGGCCACCTCTCCTCTCAACGGCAAGGTCTCGCGTATCGGCGCAGCCGATACCGAGAGAATGAACGCGAAGGTGTCGATCAAATAAAGGCGATCCTCAGCCACGGGCCACCTCTCCTCTCAACGGCAAGGTCTCGCGTATCGGCGCAGCCGATACCGAGAGAATGAAGGCGAAGGTGTCGATGAGGTAAAGGCGATCTTCAGGCATGCCATCAGTGTCTCAGAATCACGCCGGATCAACTCCGTCCGGTCGAACTTCACCCCGGGCTGGACTTGCGGATGCTGTTTGGAAAGCGGCTTGACAGCACGAACGATCGTTCTATTTTTAAACAACCGACGGAAACCGCCATGACCCCCACCTCACCCAAAGCCCTCGTTCCGCTGCCCGCCAACAAGGGTGCGCTCACGCGGCAGGCCATCCTCCAGGAGGCCATGGACTTGGCCTCGGTAAGCGGCTTGGAGGGCCTGACCATCGGTTCACTCGCCGAGGCCACCGGACTCAGCAAGAGCGGTCTCTTCGCTCATTTCGGCTCCAAGGAGGAACTCCAATTGGCGACCGTGCAGGCCGCCCGGGCCCTGTTCATCGAGCAGGTCTTCGCACCAGCGCTCGCTGCGCCCCGCGGACTGAAACGCCTCTGCGCGGCCCTGGCCTCGTGGCTCAACTACGCCGAACGGGAAATGTTCCGGGGCGGCTGCTTCTTCGCGGCGGTGTCAGTGGAATTCGACAGCCGACCCGGCCCCGTGAAGGACATGGTGGCCGCTTGCATGGGAGATTGGCGGGACAGCCTGGCGCGGCTGATCGCCGAAGCCAAAGAGTCGGGTGAGCTTTCTCGCGGGGCCGATCCCGAACAGCTGGCCTTCGAATTCGGGGCGCTGGCCCTCGGTGCCAATGGCGCCTTCCAGCTCCACCGTGATCACCGCAGCTTCACCATGGCCCGTCGCGCCATCAAGGAGCGGCTCAGGACCTACGCCGCCGCCGGAACCCGTTTCCCCTCCCTCTGAGGTTCCCATGGCCCGGCCAAATCCCAACGATCTGCGAATCCGGGCCCTGCGGCTGGGTTTCAGGGCTCTGCGCCTCGTTTCCCAGGACCTCGCCTTCCGGGGCGCGGAGCGCCTCTTCTCGACACCCCGACGTCGGCGGGAGACCGAGGTGGAGCGCGCCTTGCTCAGCACCGGACGCACCTTCCACTTCCAGTCCAAGGGGCTGCGGCTGCGTGGCCATGTTTGGGGCGAAGGGCCCGCAGTGCTCTGCCTCCATGGCTGGGAGGGCCAGGGATCGCAGTTTCACGCCTTCGTCGAACCCCTGGCCCAAGCCGGGTTCTCTCTGCTGGCCTTCGATCAGCCAGGGCATGGCGGTTCCCAGGGCCGTCGCAGCGGCCCCCTGGACTGGGCCCAGGCCTCGCTGGACCTGGTGGCGCAGGTAGGCCCCATCCATGGTGTCGTGGCCCATTCATTGGGCGCCGCGGGTATCGCAGTGGCCATGGATCACGGACTGCAGGTGCCCCGCGCCGTGTTCCTGGCGCCGCCGGCCCGGCCCGATCCCTTCTATCACGGTGTCCTGTCGTTGCTGGGTTTCCCCGAATCCGAGCACCCCGGTGCCTTCGAGGTTTATGCCCGCCGCGCCGGACTTCCCCCGGAACGCATCCGCCTGCACAGCCTGGCCCCCCGCCTCACCCCGCCCATGCTCGTCATCCACGACCGGATGGACCGCGAAGTGCCCTGGTCCGACGGCGAATCCATCGCCACGGCAGCGCCCCGGGGCCGCCTCCTGAGCATGGAGGGCCTGGGCCACCGGCGCCTCCTGCGGGACTCCCGCGTGATCGAAGCCAGCCTCGCGTTCCTGAAACAGGGCGACGAAAACCCGCCCCTGCCCTTTCACGGCGAGGGGCCCCGCAGCCTGGAATGGCACCTGTTCCACCGGGAACTCCGGACGGACTGGGGCGTTCCTCAATCTCTGCTCGTCTGAGATCGACGCGCCTCAGGCCCCGGCGCCCCAACGCTCCAGGAACGCGGCCCGGTAGGTGCGGCTCAGCACGCAGTGGCTTCCGTCCTTCAGGACGAGCAGCCCGTCGCCGTGGTCCCAGGGCTCCAGCCGCTGCACGGCCTCCAGCGCCACGAGGGTGCCGCGATGCACGCGGGTAAAGCGCTGGGGCGGCAGGCGCGCTTCGAGTTCCTTCAGGGCGCGCCGCACCTCTAACACCGCCGCGCCGGTATGCACCCGCACCCGTTTGCCGTCGGCCTCCAGGCGAAGGACAGCTTTCAAAGGCAGGGCTTCGAGCCCCCGCTCCCCTTCCACCAGCAGTCGCTCCAGGGGGAAATGGGCCAAGTGGCCCAGGAGGCCCTTCAGCCCGCCGGCTTTACCGGCGGCAAGCAGGGAGGCGGCCCGGTCGAGCGCGCGGGCCAGACGTTCCCCGTCGTAGGGCTTCAGCAGGTAGTCCACGGCGGAAGCCTCGAAGGCATCCAGGGCGTACTGATCGAAGGCCGTGGAGAAAATGATCTGCGGCAGCGGGGAAGGCAGGGCCGCCAGCACCTCGAAACCCGTCAGCCCCGGCATCTGGATGTCCAGGATCAGCAGGTCCGGCCGGAGGCTCCGGGTTTTCGCCACCGCCTCCAGGCCGTCGGAGGCTTCGCCGGCCCAGACGAAACGGGCATCCGCCGTGAGCATCCGCCTTAGTTTGGAACGGGCCGGGGCCTCGTCATCCACCACCAGCGCGCGAAACAACTCAGCCACGGGCCTCCTCCAAGGCAAGGTCCAGGGGAAGGGTCAGGGCGACCCGGGCGCCCCCGCCGGGCGCCTCGCCGGCTTCCAGCCATCCGCGGTCGCCGTGCAGCAGGGCCAGGCTCCGGCGCAGGTTGTCGAGGCCGAGGCCGCCGGTCCTCGCATCCAGAAAGCCCCTGCCGTCGTCCGAAACGGAGAGCCTAGCCAGTCCGCCATCCAGCCGGGCCTCCACCCGGACATGGAGCGCCAGGCCGGGGGTTCCTTCGTTGTGTTTGAGGGCGTTTTCCACCAGGCGCTGCAGGGCGAACCGGGGAACGGGCATTCGGCCCAGACTCTGCGCGACGGCCTGCTCCACCTGCAACCGGTCGCCGAAGCGGGCCTCGGCGAAAGCCAGGTAGTGCTGAAGGTGTTCCAGCTCCCGGTCCAAGGACCAGGTGGGCCCCACGGCCTGAAGCCCATCCCGCAGCATCTGCCCCAACGCGGCGATGAGGCGGTCCGCCTTGGGCAGATCCTCATACATCACACTGCTCAGGGTGTTCAAAGCGTTGAACAGGAAATGGGGATCCAGCTGCGCGGCCAGGGCCTGCAACCGGGCTTCCCGCAGTTCCGCCTCCAGGCGCGCGGCGACCAGTTCCCGCACCTGATGGGCGCGGCGGGCCTCCAGGAGATGGAAAAGCAGGGCCAGGGCCGCGAAGCTGATGAGGTCCTTGAGCCCCTCCATGGGCACCCGGTAGGCCGTCCGCCCATAATCGTAGGGCCCCTGGCCCAGCCACTGGTAGATCCCGATCCGGAGCCCCCACATGCCCGCCACATGAAGGGTCCAGAACAGGAGGCTGCCCAGGGCGTGGAAGCCCAGGAAGCGGAGCCGCCCGGCCTCGCGCCAGGGGGCGTTCGCGGCGACAGTCATGACCAGGGGCAGCAGCGCCCAGACCACGAGGGCGGAGCTGAGCTCCCAGACCAGGGGCTCCCAGAACGGCGTGGAAAAGCCCGAGGCGCGCAGGTCCAGGTCCACCGTCACCGCCCGCCACGCGGCATTGGCCAGGAACAGGCCCAGCGCCAGGAGCGCCCAGCGCAGGCGCAACCTGGGCCATCGCCAGGTGGTGGGAGCGGGGGGATTGGTCTGCATTCAGCGGGCCTCGCCTGGCAGTATGGCGCCAAGCCGCGAACCCGGACGACCCCCCGGATTTGCTGGGCCCATGCCCAGGCAGGGGCGCAGCCAGCCGATGCGCGCCACGGCCTCGCAAAGGCCCCAGGTGGCCAGGAAGGAGGCCAGGGTCAGCAGACCGAAAAAGGGCCAGGGCGGCAATTGGAAACGCAGCATCCACCAGCCCAGCACCACGATCACGCTCTGGTGGAAGATGTAGAACGGATAGGCCAGCGCCTGCGCGTGGCGCAGCAGGGGCGTGGAGCGCGTGATGTGGGCCCGGCCGTACCCCAGGGCTGCGCACAACGAGGCCCAGATACCGGTATAGAACACGAGGTAGCGCAGCGGCACCGGCAGCTTGTCCGACAGGCACACCCCCGCCAGGGTGGCCAGCGCGAGGCCCAGATGCCAGTGGCGCAGGGCCTTCAGGCGCCCGTCGAGGCTGGGCAGCAGGCCCATCAGGTGCCCCGCCAGGAACAGCCCTCCGTAGAACACGAGGTTCTTGGGATCCCGCACCAGATTGTGGGTTTCGGGATGGTCCCGCAGCAGGAACCGGCCCAGCATGACCGGAACCGCCAGCCACCAGAGATTCGCCCCCCGGGCCAGAAAGGCCTCCGCCCGTCCCAGGAGCCGGGCGCCGGAGGCGCTGCGGAACCAGGTGAAGAGGGGCAGCGCCAGGATGCAGAACGCGAACAGGTAGGCCACGAACCAGAGGTGGTGCCAGCTGAGGCTGCCCTTGGGATAGGGGGCACCCCGCAGCACCGAGGGCCAGAAGGACCAATAGCTGCCCGCGTACTGCCCCTTCCACACCCACTCCACCCAGACCTGGGGCGGCACGATCACCAGCATGCCGAAGACCAGGGGAAGGAGCAGCCGCTTCACCCGGTCCCAGGCGAAGGCGCCCAGGTTCCGGCGGCGCAGGGCGAAGGCCGTGGCCAGCCCGGCGATGAGCATCAGCAACGGCATCCGCACCATGTGGAGGAGGTCCATGGGGCCGTTCAGCGCCGCCAGAAGCCGCGGCGACTTCACGTGCCAGGGATCGTTCACGTTGAACATGCGGGCCGAGTGGTAGAGGTGCAGCAAGAGGATGCAGATGACGCGGAGGCCGTCGATGTCGGGCCTGCGGGTGGATGGATCGGACATGAAGCCCCCTTTCCGGCCAAGCTAACCGGCGGATCCCGCGCTCCAGAGGCCGGCTGGCCCGAAACGGACCAAGGGGAACCTGAGACGGATGGATGTCCCAGGACTCACGCCCTCCCCGGAGGCGGCCGCTAGGATGGAAGATGCCCCTGAAGGAGCCGCGATGCCCCGCCATCCCACATGGATTCCGGTCCTGGCCTGCCTCGCCTGCAGCCTGCCGGCCCAGGACCAGCGGGCCCAAGCCCAGGCCCTGGTGAAGGAAGCCATCGCCTACGCGAAAACACAGGGAAAGGAGGCTCTCCTGCAGGCGACCAGCCAGGGCCACGGGCGCTTCCACTCACGGGACGGCAAGGAGCTGTACATCTTCGTCTACGACATGGCCGGCACCTGCAAGGCCATCGGCTATCAGAGCCAGCTGGTCGGCGTGAACCGGTGGGGCCTGAAGGATCCGGACGGCAAGCTTCTGCTGCAGGAGATGCTGCACGTTGCCAGGACCAAGGGAAGCGGCTGGGTGGACTACAAATACCCCAACCCGGTCACTGGCAAGATCGAGGCGAAAACGTCGTACGTGGAGTACCACGACGGCTGGATGGTGGGCTGCGGCGCCTACCGGTAGCCCGGCCGGCAGTCCGACTGATGGTTCATACCGGCATTCAGCCCAGGCCGTACATCCGGCGCAGCAGGGCCTCCCACCAGGCGGCGGGCAGAACTGCCTTGAGCCTGCCCACCCAGCGGGCATCCCACCCGATCACCAGGCGGCGGGGCGGGCGCCTGGCATTGAGGGCCCGCAGCAGCTTCGCCGCGCAGGCCGACGCGTCCATGGCATACCGCTCGGCCTGGCCTTTGCGGCTCTCCAGGTAGCCGGCGATGACCGGTTCGTACCGCGTGCCCCGGGAGCGCTGAGGCAGGTCCCCCCAGACCAGGGGCAGGCTGTCGCGGAAGGCGGTGCGGATGGCGCCGGGCTCCACCAGCACCACAGCCACCTCCCGGCCCACCTCCAGGCGCAGGCTTTCGGCCAGGGCCACCACCGCGTGCTTGGAGGCGTTGTAGGCTCCTCCCAGAGGAATGGAAAGGCGGCCGAGCATCGAGGCCACCTGCAGGATGCGCGCGCCGGGCTCCCGCCGCAGCAGGGGCAGGAAGGCGTTGGTCACCTGGTGAAGGCCGACGACGTTCGTTTCAAACTGCGCCCGCAGTTCCTCGGCGCGGAGCAGCTCCAGGGGCCCCACCTGGCCATACCCCGCGTTGTTCACCAGGGCCTTGAAGCGCAGGTCCGCGCAGGCCGCGGCGGCGCGGGCGATGCTGTCGGCGTCGGCCACATCCAGGGCGAGGAGGCGGAGGTCTTCTCCGGCCGGAAGGTCCGCCAGGCTCTCCACCCTGCGGGCCGTAGCCACCACGCCCCAGCCCGAGGCCCGGCAGAGCGGCACCAGGGCCCTCCCGATGCCCGTGGAACATCCCGTGATCAGCACCCAGTTCCGCATGCTCCCATCCTTCCATAAACAAGCGGAGAGGACGCGCCAGGCGGCCTCTCCGCTGGATGTCCCGGCTGCGGCTACTTCTTCTTGGCGCCCTTGGCATCCTTCTTGTCGCCGCCCTTGCCTTCGATCTTGGTGGCCACCTGCTTGTAGGTGACAGTCACCTTGTCGCCGGCCTTGACGGCATCCTTGCCGGCGGTGCTCCCATCGGTATAGAAGCGCCACTCTTCCTTGCCCAAATCCAAAGTGAAGCTGTCGGCGGAGACTTCTTTCACGACTCCGGTCTTCTGGTAGCTGGCCGCGGCGGCGGCCCAGCCCAGGGCGGCGCCCAGAACGGCAGTGGCGGAAAGCACGGCGAGAGACTTGATGCGCATGGGCACTCCTCAGGAAAGGTGCGCCCAGGCTATCAGAATCAGACCAGGGCCAGCAGTCCCACCAGGTAGAAACTCATATCCACGCTCAGCTCGAAACGGTTCCGCCCGGTGGTGAAGCGCTCGTGGTAGAGCCAGAGGTAGAGCATCGGGTAGGCTGCGCAAATGACCAGCACCAGGGCCACCGCGAGGGGATGTCCTTGGCTCCGGCTGTCGAAGGTGAGCCAGAGGGTGCCCGCCAGCAGGGTACCCAGCAGGCCCAGCAGGACCGCCTGGGTGGCCCGCTTCCCCAGCAGGATGGGCAACGTCTCCTTGCCCACGATTTGATCGTTCTGCATGTCGTGGATTTCGTAGATCACCGTGCGGACGAAGGCCAGCACGCCCACCAGGAAGATGGCCGCGAAAGCCCGCAGATCCCAGGCCCGTCCTTCCTGCCAGACGGGGGTGATGACCGCCACCGTGGCCAGGGCCAGGGCCACCACCACATCCTTCGAACCGGGAATCCGCCGCAAGGCCCACTCCCTGCCGCCCAGGCGGACGCGCTGCTTGTAGGCCGCCCCCACCAGCGAGGCGGCGGCCACGATGCCCAGCACCTTGCCGCCCAGGCTGGCGGCCAGGCCGAAGGTCAGCGCCAGGGCCGCCAGGGCCGAAGCCAGCAGCACCCTGCGGTTGCGCTCCAGGAACCGGGCGCGGGCAGGCCCCTTGGCGCCCAGGCCCAAGGGATCGAGGAAGGGGCTCAGCAGGTACATGGCCAGCACGTAGGCGGCCGTGAGCAAGGGATAGCGCCAGCCCAGGGGCAGGCCCAGCCAGTGGTGCACGCCCAGGGTCATCAATCCCGCGCCGATGGCCATCAGTGAGGAGCTCCCGAAGGCGCCCTGGAGGAAGCTGCGCCAGCGGCTGGGACCATCGCCCAGCTGCTCGAGCACGTCCACCACCTCGTCCACCAGCCAGGTCGGCGTGGAGGCGCCGGCCAGCACGCCGACGGTTTCCCGGCCCGTGAAGGCAGCGAGATCCAGTTCCGAGGCCGTCTCCACGTACTGCACCGGCTTGCCGTAGTGGTGGGCCAGTTCCGCCAGATGCTTGGTGTTGCTGGAGGCCTTGCCTCCCACGACGATCACCGCATCCACCGTGCGGGCCAGTTCCCTGGCCTCGTCCTGGCGCATCCAGGTGTCTTCGCAGATGGTGTTCTCGAACACCGCGTCGCCCGCGCGGCCGCGGAGGTAGTCGGTGATGGCGTGGTAGTCCTTCACCGTGAAGGTGGTCTGGGCCACCACCAGCACCTTCTTCAGCTGCTCGTCCGTGAGGGCCTCGGCCTCGGCCATGCTGGCCACGATGACCGAGCCGTGCTCCGCGAAGCTGCGGTGGGCCACGCTTTCCGCATGGCCGTGGCTGCCCAGGATCACAGTGAAGTAGCCCTTGGGGCTCCATTTCTTGATCTTGTGGTGGACCTTGGCCACCTCGGGGCAGGTGGCGTTCACGATGGTCAACTCGCCCTTGGCCTGGCGCTCTTTCAGCCCCCGCAGATCCTGGATGGGGATGCCGTGGGCGCGGATCACCACCGTGCCGTTCTGCACCTTGTCGGGCGCTTCGGCCACGGCCACGCCCCGCTTGCCGATGAGTTCCAAGGCCTGCGGATTGTGGATGAGGGGCCCGAGGGTCTGCACCGCCCGGCCGTCGTTGCGCACCGAGGCCTCCAGCACCGCGTCCATGGCGCGCTTCACGCCCCAGCAGAATCCCGCGGTCTTGGCGACGATCACCTTCATGGCAGCCCCTGAATCCTGACCAGGTTGGTCAGGTTATTCATCATAGCGCCGGGAAGGTGGCGGCGCACCCTTCTCCATCCCCCGGAAGCCCCCTCGCCCTCGCCGCGGACGGAAGCCCTATGGCCGGCGGAATTCCCTTAATCTGGCAATGGTGCCTTTCTTCCCCCCATTCCACCAGGACGCTGCCATGGAAGTTTCTTCCACCGACAAGGACTTGCCCCTTAAGGAGGACATCCGCCAACTGGGCCGGATGCTGGGCGACACCATCCGGGACCAAGAAGGCGAAGACACCTTCCATCTCATCGAAAGCGTCCGGAAAAGCGCCGTGCGCTTCCGGCGGGCCATGGATCCAGGGGCCAGCGAGGAGCTGAAGAAGATCCTCCGGGACCTGAGCCCCGGAAGGGCCGTCCTGGTCGTCCGCGCCTTCAGCTACTTCTCCCAGCTGGCCAACCTGGCCGAGGACCAGCACCACATCCGCCGCTCCCGCACCCACCGCATGGCCCAGGAAGCGCCCCGCCCCAGTTCCCTGGGACACGCCCTGGCCCAGGCTTCGGCCGCGGGCCTCGACGCGAAGGGCCTCCAGGCCTTCTTCGCCGGAGCCCTGGTGCGCCCCGTGCTCACGGCCCACCCCACCGAAGTGCAGCGCAAGAGCATCCTCAACGCCCAGGTGGAGATCGCCCGGCTGCTGGACGAGCGGGACCGCAGCGCCTCCACCCCCCGGGAAGCGGCCCTCCGCGAGGAACAGCTGCAGCGGCAGGTGCTGCTGCTTTGGCAGACGCGGATGCTGCGGCCCCAGCGCCCTGCCGTGACGGACGAGGTGTCGAACGCCCTCTCCTATTTCGAACGCATCTTCCTCCGTCAGCTCCCGGCCCTGTACGCGGATCTGGAGGACCGCCTGGCCCTGGATCCGGCCTGGGGGGACGCGGAGCTTCCCCCCTTCTTCCAGCTGGGCAGCTGGATCGGCGGCGACCGGGACGGCCACCCCTTCGTGACCGCCGAGGTGCTGCGGCAGACCCTGGATCTCCAAAGCCGCACCATCCTGGATTTTCTGCTCCAGGAAATCCAGTCCCTGGGTGAAGAGCTTTCCCTCAGCCTCCAGGTGTCGCGGACTTCCCAGGCCGTGCTGGACTTGGCAGACCGGTCCGGCGACGCTTCGCCCCAGCGCCAGGATGAAGCCTACCGGCGGGCCCTCATCCTGGTGCACCGGCGGCTCAGCGCCACCCAAAGGCAGGACCCGGCCGATGCGCGGACGGAGAAGGCCGAGCCCTACGCTTCCGCCGAGGATCTGAAAGCCGATCTGGATGTGCTGGACCAATCGCTGCGCCACCACGGCGGGCGCCGCCTGGCCCGGGGACGCCTGCGGGACCTGCGGCGGACCGTTTCCATTTTCGGCTTCCACCTGGCCCCCGTGGATCTGCGCCAGGGATCAGAAGTGCATGGCCGCGTGGTGGCTGAACTGCTGGAAGCCCTGCGCCCGGACGCCGCCTACGCCAGCCTCCCGGAGGCCGCCAAGGTCGCGCTGTTGGCCGCGGAACTGGAAAGCCCCCGCCCCCTCGCCTCGCCCTTCCTCGCCTACGGCGAAGAAACCCAGCGCGAGCTGGCCCTCTTCAACGCCGCGGCCGCCGCCCACCGGCGCCTTGGAACGGAAGCCCTGCCCAGTTGCATCATCAGCCACACGGAAGATGTTTCCGACCTGCTGGAGGCGGCGGTGCTGCTGCGCGAGGCAGGCATCCTGCGCCCCGCCGAGCACCAGCTCGACCTCAACATCATTCCCCTCTTCGAGACCATCGAAGACCTGCAGCGCTCCGGCGACATCCTGGACGGCCTGCTGGCCCTGCCCCTCTATCGCCGCCTGCTGCGGAGCCGCGGCGACATCCAGGAAGTGATGCTGGGGTACTCCGACAGCAACAAGGACGGAGGCTTCCTCACCTCCCGCTGGGAGCTCTACAAGGCCGAAGGGCGCCTGCTGAAGGCGGCACGGCGCCACGGCGTCCACCTGCGCCTCTTCCATGGCCGGGGCGGCTCCGTGGGCCGCGGCGGCGGACCCAGCTACGAAGCCATCCTGGCCCAGCCGCCCGGCGCCGTGGACGGCCAGATCCGCCTCACAGAACAAGGCGAAGTCATCGCCGCGAAATATGGACATCCCGCCGTGGCCCGCCGCAACCTCGAAGTGCTGGTGGCCGCCACCCTGGAAGCCAGCCTGCCCGTGGTGAGGGACCCCGGGGCCGATCCGCGTTTCATCGACGCCATGGATGCCCTCTCCGCACAGGCATGCCGCGCCTACCGCGACCTGGTATACCGCGCGCCGGATTTCGAGCGCTACTTCTGGGAATCCACCCCCATCGCCGAAATCGCCCAGCTCAACATCGGCTCCCGGCCCGCCAGCCGGAAGGGCGGCCGCTCCATCGCGGATCTGCGGGCCATCCCATGGGTGTTCAGCTGGAGCCAGTGCCGCCTGATGCTTCCGGGATGGTACGGCTTCGGCGCCGCCGTGCGGGCTTTCCAGTCGGAGCGGGGCGAGGCGGGACTGGCCCTGCTGCGCGACATGCACGCCAGCTGGCCCTACTTCCGCAGCCTCCTGTCCAACATGGACATGGTGCTCGCCAAGGTGGACCTGGCCATCGCCTCCCGCTATGCCGACCTGGTGGCCGACCGCAGTCTGCGCGATCGCATCTTCACCCAGATCCAGGAGGAATGCGAAACCTCCGTCGCCGCCCTGAAAGCCATCACCGGCCAGCAGGAGCTCCTGGAGAGCAACCCCTACCTGATGCGCTCCATCCAGCACCGGTTCCCCTACCTGGACCCCCTGAACCACCTGCAGGTGGAGCTGCTGCGCCGCTACCGCGCCGGCGGGGCCGACGAACGGACCGAACGGGGCATCCTGCTGTCCATCAACGGCCTCGCCTCCGGCTTGCGGAACAGCGGCTGAGCGCAAGGCAGGGCGGACAAGCGAAGGCCCCCGCCGGATGGTGGGGGCCTTCGCCCTTCTGGATGTCTTCAGTCGCGGCCAGGGGCACAGCCCCGTCACCCATCTCCCGCGCGGGAGCGGTCTACTCGGCGGACCTCCAACCCCAGGCGCCGATGACGGCCTTGAAGGTGAAGAGAATCACGGCCAGGGCGCCGATGCCGAAGAGCACGTCGCCGGGCATTCGCAGCCAGGTGAAGGTGCGCATGAGGGGGCTCTGCACCACCTCGGCGCTGCGGGCGAACCAGGTGCCGTGCTCCAGGCTCTGGGCGATCTGGTAGAAGCCGCTGGGGATCAGGGAGAACACCAGCATCAGCACCAGACCCAGGTTCAGGCCCCAGAAACCGATCTTCAGCCACTTCTCGTCCCAGGCCTTGTCCGGTGTCATGCCGCGCAGGGCGAAGAGCATGAGCGAGATGGCCAGGAAGCCGTAGACGCCGAAGAGGGCCGCGTGGCTGTGGATGGGCGTGGTGTTGAGGCCCTGGCCGAAGTAGAGCACGGAGGGCGGGTTGATGAGCATGCCGAAGACACCGGCGCCCAGGAGGTTCCAGAAGCAGACGGCCGCGAAGAACTTGAAGGGCCACTCATAGCCGCTGCCGATGGCCTTGCCGGCCCGCAGGCTCTGGGTGATCTCGAAGCCCACGATGGTGAGAGGCACGATCTCAAGCGCACTGAACACGGAGCCCAGGGCCGAAATGGAGGCCGGAGAACCCGTGTAGTAGAGGTGGTGGAAGGTGCCGATGACGCCGCTGCCCAGGAAGAGGCCCATGGAGGTGCTCACGGCGCGCAGGGCGGTGCTTTCGCGCAGCAGGCCCATGCGGGTGGAGAGCAGCGCGATGGCCACGGTGGCGAAGACTTCGAAGAACCCCTCCACCCAGAGGTGGACCACCCACCAGCGCCAGTACTCGGCCAAGGCGATGTGGGTTTCGCGGGTGTACATGAAGCCCGCGGAGTAGAAGAGCGGGATGGCGACGGCCGACAGCACGAAGAGCTTGAGCAGGCCCAGGCGGCCCCGCTCGCCCTTCAGGGCGGGAATCAGGGAACGCAGCACCAGCACCAGCCAGATGAGCATGCCGGCGGTGAGCAGGATCTGCCAGAGGCGGCCCAGCTCCACGTACTCATAGCCCTGGTGGCCCAGCAGGAAGGAACCCGAGAGCTTGCCCACGATGGCCTGGTGCGCGCCGGCGAGGGCGCCGACCACCACCACCACCAGCGCCGCCAGCAGGCCCGCCACACCCAGCCATTGGCCCTTGGGCTCTTTGGCGCTGAGCTTGGGGCCCAGGTAGAGGCCCGTGGCCAGCCAGCAGGTGGCGATCCAGAACACGGCCAGCTGGAGGTGCCAGGTGCGGGAAGCGGCGTAGGGCAGGATGTGGGACAGGTCCACGCCGTAGAGGCCGTTGCCCTCCACCGCATCGTGGGCCGTCAGCACGCCCATGCCGATCTGAACGAGGAACAGGGCCATGGCCACGGCGAAGTAGATGGCCGACCAGCGCTGGCTGGGGGTGGCCGGCGCCGCCGGAATGGCCTGGGGCGCCGGGAATTCCTCGGCGGGCTGGCTCGCGTGGTGCCAGACCATCAGGCCCACGCCCAGGATCAGCAGGATGATCGAAAGAATGCTCCAGAGGTGGCTGATGGGCGTGATGCTGTTGCCCACGAGGGATTCCTGGGGCCAGTTCTGGGTGTAGCTGTGATCCGCGCCGGGGCGGCGGGCGGCGGCAGTCCAGGCCGTCCACAGCCAGAAGTCGGCCACGCGCTCGCCCTCCTGCAAGGTGGGAATCCAGTGGGCCGGAATGGCGGCGCCCTTGTCTCCCTCCACGGCGATTTTCGCCAATTCAGAGCGGGTCTTCAGGTAGGCCGCGGCCTGGGCAGGACTCAGGGTCAGGGTACCGGTGGATGATTCATACCTATTGCTCTGAAATATGGATATGGTTTTGGCCTGGGCATCGGCGGCGGATCCGCCCTCGGCCCGGGCGCCCTCCAGAGTGTGCGAAGCCCACTGGTGCAGCGCCTTGGCCGTCCAGTCCGGCGCCAGGTAGGCGCCATGCCCCCAGATGGATCCAATGTGCTGGCCGCCGTGGCCCAGGTAGCTGACTTGGCCTTCGAGGATCTGACCCGGTCCCACCAGGAGGGCGCCGTCCTCCGCCATGACCCGTTGCGGGATGGGTGGCGCGTTCTGGGCGATTTGCTTCCCCCCCAGCCCCAGCACGCCGAAGCCCGCCAGGAGCACCAGCAACACCAGCCACCATCTTGCTTTCATGGGAACCTCCATCGGGGCGCATCCGCTCGCCGGAAAGCAGTGTTCCACAGTTTTCTATATTTAAGACAAACTATTCTTAATTGTGATCCAGGGCACGCCCCCATTCGCCCCTGCCCAGGCAAAACCACTGGCCTGGAGGGCAGGATTCCAAGTACCTTGGGCTTGGTTCTCCTGATCTCTTGAAAGGGATTCTTCCTCCATGGCCCATCCCGCCCTATTGCCCGTCGTCCTCACGTGCAACACGGACCTCCGCTTCATCGACCTGATCCAGGTGGTGGGCGCGGAGTTCCTCAAGCACCTGAGCTTCACCCAGGAAGACGGCGAGCGGCTATGGCTGGCCATCCAGGAAGGCATCGCCAACGCCATGCGCCACGGCAACAAATTGCAGAAGGACAAGTCCGTCAAGGTGACCTTCACCCCTCGGGTGGACCGCTTCGAGATCCGCATCGAGGATCGCGGCCCCGGCGTGGATCTGGAGGCCCTGCCCGATCCCAACCTGCCCGAGAACCTGCTCAAGCCAGGCGGCCGCGGCGTCTTCTTCATGCGCCAGGTGATGGACGAAGTCAGCATGGAACGCACCCCCACCGGCTCCACCTTGGTGCTGGTGAAGGCGCGGAAGGTGAGGGAAGCCCATTCCTGACCGGGCGGCTTGGCGCCAGCGAGCCCTCTGGCTTGCGGGGCTGACCATTGCGTACAACCTGGCGGAAGGCCTGGTCTCCATGGCCTTCGGCTGGGCCGATGATTCCCTCGCCCTCTTCGGCTTCGGCGCCGACAGCTTCATCGAAGTGGCTTCGGCCCTGCTGGTGCTCTGGAAGCTGCTGGATCACGGCAACCTTGAGCGCGAGCGCAAGGCCACGCGGCGCATCGGCTGGCTGTTTGTCGCCCTGGCAACGGGCGTCACGGGCGGCGCGATCCTTCAGCTCACCGCCCGTCGCCACCCGCCGACCACCTTGCCGGGCCTGATCATCGCGGGGCTGTCGCTCTCTTTCATGTTCGCCCTCTGGCGGGCCAAGCTCCGAGCGGCCCGGGCCCTGGACAGCGCCACCCTGGAGGCCGACGCCGCCTGCAGCCGCGCCTGCATCCAGCTCTCCGGCGTGCTCTTCGCGGGCAGCCTCCTGTTCCTGCTGGCGCCTTCGCTCTGGTGGGTGGACGGTGCCGCCGCCCTGGCCCTGGCCCTGCTCATCGGCTGGGAGGGCCGCAGCATGATCCGGGCCGCGAGCCGCCAGGATTTCACCGGCGGCTGCGGGTGCAGCCACGGCTGAGCCCGTTCAGTCCTGCGGATCCTTGCGGGTCTGCACCCGGTGCGCGCCGTAGATGCCGCGATGCCCCACGAGAATATAGGCCGGAAAACAGATGAGGGCCAAGGGCCCCAGGAAGGCCGCGCCGAACAGTTCGGCTCCCATCAGCAGCGAGGTGACGGGCGTGTTGCTGGCGGTGGCGAACACCGCGGCGAAACCCAGCGCGCCGAGGTAGGGCGCAGGCAGGCCCAGCAGCGGCGCGCAGGCCGCTCCCAACAGGGCGCCGATGGCGAAGAGGGGCGTCACTTCGCCGCCTTTGAAACCGAAACCCAGGGCCACCACCGTGAACAGGAACTTGGCGGCGAAGGCCCAGGAGGGCACCGGCGCCGTTCCCTGCAGCACCGCGGGAAACCAAACCGTGCCCAGGTTGAGGAAGTCCGTCCGGCCAAACAGCCAGACCAGGCCGACCAGCGCCAGCCCGCCCAGGAAGGGATGCAGCAGCGGGTTTCCCACCCGCGCCCTCACCCAGCGGCCGAGCCCCTGTGTGGCCTCGGCGAAACCGCCCGCCACCAGGGCCACGGGCAGGGCGAACGCCACCAGCTTCAACCCCAGCCCGGCACTCCAGGGCTGAGCCTCCACCAGGAACCGCGCATGGGGCGCGCCCAGGCCGCGGCAGACCCAATCGCCCGCGAAGGAAGCGGCGGTGCAGATGAGCAGGCCCTCGTAGTGCAGCTTGCCGATGGCGATGACCTCCATGCCGAAGAGGGCCCCGGCCACGGGCGTTCCGAAGAGGGAGCCGAACCCGCCGGACACGCCCGCCATGAGCAGCAACCGCTGCCGCGATTCGGTGAGCCGGAACCAGGAACCCGCCTTGGTGCCCTGCAGCTTCCCGAGGCTGCGAGCCAGGCTGGCGCCCATCTGTACCGCCGTGCCCTCCCGCCCCACGGAGGCCCCGCCCAGGTGCGAGAGCAGCGTGCCCGCCAGCACCAAGGGCGCCATGCGTGAGGGCACGCGGCCCTGGAAGTCGATCACTTCATCGAAGACCAGGCGGTTGCCGCCTTCGGAGGAGGCTCCAAAGCGCTGGTAGAGCCAGGCGGAGACCGCCCCGAACACCGGCAGGAGGAACAGCAGCCACAGGTGCCGCTCCCGCAGATGGATCACCCGCTCCAAGGACCACAGGAACCCGGCCGAGGCCAGGCCCGCCAGGGCGCCCACCAGGGAGCCCGCCACCCCATCCCACAGGACGAATCCAGCCCGCCTCACCGTATCCATGCCCACGCCCTCCCGGAAGAAAACCGCAGGCGCCATCAGCTCGAGGAGCGGTTATGGGGCGGACACCATCGCCAGAATCCCTAGATCCTACCGGATTTCACCACCGAGGAGGCTCCTCAGGCGATGCTCGGCCTCTTTGCCCGTGGCCCCCTTCCCCTTCAGAAGGACCACGATCCATCGTGGCGTACCCTCCCGCGTTGCCTGGCAGACGAACCACCCGAGGCCCTGCCCAGTGGCGCCGGTCTTGCCCTGGATCGTCCAGTCGCCGGCCCCGTCGCGCAGAGAGGCGGCGCGGACCGCCGCGAGATGTTCGGCCTTCACCGGCAGGGCCTCGGTGTAGAAGCGCCGGATCCACCGCAACTGCTGCTCCGCTGTGATCCGCATGCCACCCGTGAGCCAGAAGCCATCAAGGGGTTCCAGCGTTCCCGTGGCCGGGTAGCCCAGCTTGGCAAGCCCCGCCGCCATCCGCTGCGCGCCGATGGCGCGGGCGGTCTGCCGGAAGTAGCTCACGCAGGATTCCCGGATGGCTCCAGCCAGATCCAGCTCCCCGTGGCTGCTGTGGCATTCCCGGGCATCGCAGCGCTTCCGGTTCTCCTGCAGCGTGATCACGCCCGTGTCCAGGGCGATGAGGGCATGGGGCAGCTTGAAGGTGGAACAGGGCAGGAAGGCGTCCGTGGCATTCATGGCATGGGACCAGCGCTGCACGGAGGTTCCGCGGTCCAGCATCAGCACATGGTCGAAGGGCGCCAGGGCCTTGGCCACCTGGGCTTCGGTCCAGTCCTGTCCGAAGGCCAGGGCCGCGGAGAAGAGAAGGACCGCGCGCCTCATTTGACCAGCTGCCCGGCGGTGACGAAGCGCACCTGTCCCTTGCTTCGGGACACCAGCTTCTCCAGCGCCTCCACGGTTTCCGGGTAGATGTGGCCGATGATCAGCACCGAACCCTCCTTTTCCGCCAGCTTCAATGCGCGGTCCCACTGCTTTTCCATTTCGGGGAAGGCCTTGTCGTCATCCAGGAAGACCCGCCGTTGCACGGCCGGAATGCCCATCTGCTCGGCCACGTCATAGGCCACGCTGTCCTTTTCGGTGCGGCTGTCCACGAAGAAGCATTTCCGCGCCTTGATCTCCTGCAGCACCCAGCCCATGCGGGCGCGGTCCGGCGTGATGCGGCTGCCCATGTGATTGTTCACGCCCACGCGGTGGGGGATCTCGTCCAGCGCCATGCGGACGCGACGGCGGATCTCGGACTCTTGCAGGTTGTAGAGGATCGCGTAGGGACCGGGGTCCCGCCCCGGCCCTGGATAGCCGACGGGTTCCATGGGCAGATGCAGCATCACTTCCTTGCCCAGCCGATGGGCGATGTCGGCGCTTTCCCGGGTGTATTCCTGGTAGGGCAGCACGGCCACGCTGAAAGGAATGGGCAGGCTGCAAAGGCGGGTCACCACCTCCGGCTGCATGTAGCCCAGATCATCGATGACGAGGGCGAAGCGGGGCAGCGGGCGCTCGGTTTCGGGGCTCGGGGGCTTGGCCGCATCGGGGCCGGCCTTGGCCTTGGGTTCCACCGGCTTTTTCTCCGGCTTTTTCGGTTCAGGCTTGGGCGCCGCTTCCCGCTTGGCGGGGGCTTCGCGCCGGTTGCATCCCTGCTGGCCCAGCAGCACTCCTGCGCCCACCCCGAGCCCTAGCATGAGCAGAGCCCAGCCCACCAGGGCCAGGGTGGAGGACCCCTTCCGTTTGCCAGCAGCCATCAGTGGAGCGGCTTCGGGGCAGGCGGGGGCGTGGGTACGGTTTTCGAGGCGCCCGGCTCAGAGGCCTGGCTCGCGGTTTTCTGGGGCGCGGCCAGGGCCGTCATCACCCTGGCCAAGGCATCCTCAGAGTCCGCCATGCGCAGCACCTGATCCGGAACGATGCCCTGCCGGTCCAGCTTCTCCCCGCCCAGCCCGATCCAGCGCTTGGACACCAGTTCCACGGCGCCTCCCTGTCTCAGGGGAAAGCGGGACCTTTCCACGCCGAGGCCCGGCGTCCGCTCGCCAAAGGCTCTGGCGCCGCCCTTCTTCAGGCAGGAGGCCAGTACTTCCGGAGCCCCGATGGTGGAACGTCCCGTGAGAAGCGCCAGGCGGGCGAAAGGAGCGCCCTGGCCCGACACGGATACCTGCCGCTCGGGCTTGCCGGCTTCCTGCAGGGTGGCGAAGGTTCCCTTCGCCCCCAGAAGGCCGGCCACCGCCGCGGCCTCTTCCATGGCGCCCCTCTGGCACTGGCGGAGGTCGAGCACCAGGGTCTGGGAGCGGTCCGCCGGCGCCAGCAGCTTCTTCAACTCTTCGGCGCGGCCCGGGGCCAGATTCGGCAGCGAGACCATGAGGGCGCCCTGCCCTTGCTTGATGGCCACGGCGCCCGGCGTCAGGCGCTGGCGGGACACGGTGGTCTTGGTGAGATCGCCGTTGGCGTTGTAGCGGTAGAGGTCCAGCGAGGATCCGTCAGGTCCGCGCAGCTTGCGCTCCAGGGACCAGGCGCTAAGATGGCCCACGGAATCGCCGTCCACCTTGCGGATGACGTCGCCCGGCTGGATGCCGGCTTTCGCCGCGGGTCCGCCGGGCGTCACCGCCACGACGGTGGCGTAGATGGTCCGCTTGACCACCACCAGGCCTGCCTCGGCGGGGCCCGGGTCCGGCAGGCGGAGGTCGTCCGCGGTCAGGTAGGCGTTCAGGGGATGAGACCGCTCAAGCACGGCCTGCACGCCGCCCGAAACCACCTTCTCCATGTCCGGCGGGTCGACGTAGTTCTGCTGCACGAGCGAAAGCACGTCCTGGATGTCGGAGAGTCCGGCCAGGGGATCCTGAGGCGCGGGCTTGGCCCCGGCCTTGGGCTGGGGTTTCGGAGGGTTGCCCTGCTGCATCACCGGCACGGTGAAGGCGGCCACCAGGGGGAGCGACAGAACCGAGAGCCAGGTGCGTGCGTGCATGGAAACAGTCTACGAGGAAACCGCTCGAAGGCTTCCAGCTATCGGCCGATTCCCAGGAAGGCTCAGGCCTTCAGGTCCAGGGTCGCCTGCAGCAGTTCGTCCTGGGATTTGAGGACCTTCAGATTGGCTTTGTACATCACGTCAAAGCCCATGCCCTGCACGGTTTCGGTTGCGAGATCCACGTTCGAGGCGTCGGGGCCGGCGGGTGTGGGGTCTTCTGAGACACCCGACACCCGCACCCCCCCCGAGGCTTCAGCCACCAGGTCTGCGCGCTTAGCCTTGTATCCGCCAGACAACTGGTTGGCCACGTTGTTGGCCTGCACAGCCAATCCGGCGCTGGATGCGCGGAGACCGGAGAGTGCGATGCCTACAACGTCCATGGGGCATCTATCGGCGGATTTCTGATCAGACTTGACAAAAAAAATCTAGGAAATTAACCCTTCTGGAACCACGTGCTGCCGGATTGGAACCCCTTCTGCTTGGCGGCGGTCTGGGCGTGGCGGGCCAGGGCCAAATCGATGAGGCGGGTCAACAGGGTGGCGTAGGGCACCCCGCTGGCGGCCATCATCTTGGGATACATGGAAATGCTGGTGAAGCCTGGAATGAAGTTGAGTTCGTTGAGGAAGATCCGCCCTGTCAAGCGCTCCAGGAAGAAATCCACCCGGGCCATGCCGTAGCCGTCCGAGGCGGCGAAGGCCTTCGCCGCCAGCTTGCGCACCAGATCCGTGAGTTCCTCGGGGATCTGGGCGGGGATCTCGGTGCGGCTCCGCCCATGAAGATACTTGTCCTCGAAGGTGTAGAACTCGTCCGCCACGATCACCTCGCCCGGCTTCGACACCAGCGGTTCGTCGCCGCCCAGGACGGCCACTTCGATCTCGCGGACATCGAGGCCCTGCTCCACCAGAACCCGGCGGTCGAAAGTGAAGGCCCGGTCCAGGGCCGCGGGGAGATCCTCCGCCCGCTTGACCTTCTCCACGCCGATGCTGCTGCCGAGGTTGGCGGGCTTCACGAACAGGGGCAGGCCCAATTTCCCGCAGTCCGCCAGGCATGCCGCCTGCTCCCTTCTCCAGCGTTCTTCGGTGAGCCCTGCATAGGGCACCACGGGCAACCCTTCGGATTCCCACAGGCGCTTGGTGATCCACTTGTCCATGCCCGCGGCCATGGCCAGGAGCCCAGCGCCTGTGTAGGGGCGGTGCAACAACTCCAAGTAGCCCTGGATCTGTCCGTCCTCGCCGCCGGCGCCGTGGAGGGCGTTGAAGAAGAGATCCGGCAGGGCCAGGGCCTCGGCGCCTCTTTCCAGAGGCAGGAAGGGATGCTCGCTGCGGTCCGGCAACTCGCCCGCCGCCAGCCGGGCGAAGGGATCGCCGTTCACCACCCAGACGCCATTGCGGGCGATGCCCATGGGCCGCACCTGGAAGCGCGCGGGGTCCAGGTGCGCGGCGATGGCCCGCGCCGTGACGATGGAGACTTCGTGCTCGGGGGATTCCCCGCCGAAAAGGAGGCCTACGCTCAGTTGCTCGTTCATCCAACCACTGTACTCCCAAGCGGCCCGGCGCAGAACAGCGGCCGGAAACACTGTGACACCGACGCCGCGTCCAGTGCGCTAGGCTAGGCACTTCTCGGAGTTCCCGTGCGGACGGCCATTTATCCAGGCTCATTCGACCCCGTGACCCTCGGCCACTGGGACATCATCCAGCGGGCGGAAAAACTCGTGGACAAGCTGGTGGTGGCAGTCCTCTACAACCCGTCGAAAAGCCCGGCCTTCAGCGTCGAAGAAAGGGTGGCCATGCTGCGCGAGCTGGCAGGCGACCGGCCCAACATCGTCATCGCCAGCTTCCACGGCCTGCTGGTGGACTTCGCTAAATCCCAGGGCGCCCAGTTCATCGTGAGGGGCGTGCGGGCCTTCAGCGACTTCGAATACGAGTTCCAGATGGCCCTCATGAACCGCAAGCTGGCGCCGGAGCTGGAAACGGTCTTCCTCATGCCCAAGGAGAAGTACAGCGCGGTGAGCAGCCGCCTGGTGCGGGAAATCGGCAGCATGGGCGGCAACCTCGCCGACCTGGTGCCGGACACCCTCCGGGAACGCATCGCGGGAAGGCTGCTAAAGCCCTGACATCCCGGTCGGCCCCGGCGCGAAAACTGGAGCCAGGAACAGCCCTTCCCGATTAGAATGAGTGGGTTCCCTCCAAATGATGTTCCGCGCCCTGGTTCTTGTCGGCCTTCTGTCCGCTGCTGCCCTGATGGCCCAATCGCCAGGGGTGTTTCCCGTCCGGCGGTACGGGACGGAACAGGGGCTCGGCAGCGAGGTGGTGTCCTCCATGGTCCAGGACCATGACGGGCAGCTCTGGGTGGGCACCGAAGGCGGACTCGCCACCTTCGACGGCCGCCAGTTCCTCCCCTACCCTGGGCCGTTGGCACCAGGCTTCATCCTGAACCTGTCCGTGGACCTGGATGGCGCGGTCTGGGTCTCGACAGAAGGCGGCCTGAGCCGGATCAGCCGGGGCCGCTCCCGGATTTTCACGGAGGCCGACGGCATCCCCAAGGGTGCCGTGCAGGAAGTGGCCCGGGACGCCGAGGGCCACCTTTGGGCGCTCACCTCCCAGGGCATCCGGGTGGAACACGCCCCCAAGGGCTTCATCATTCCCGCGCCCTGGCCCGAGGAGGAACTGCCTACCCACCTGTTCGCGGACCCCTCCCTGTCCGGGGTCTGGGCCATCACCTCCCGCACGATCTGGCATTGGCGGGAAAATCGTTGGACGCCTTTGTCCTCGCCACAGATCGGGCCCGGGGAAGTCCTGCTGGACATCGCCGTGGATGGCGACCGCGACCTCTGGGTGCGCACCAGCAGCTCCCTCTGGCGCCTTCCCGGCGGCGAGGGATCGGATTGGACCGGGCGGCGCATGGCGGGCGGCTACAGCCACATCTCCCGGTTGAGCCGGGACAGGCAAGGCTGGGTCTGGGTGGATGCCGCCGAGGGCCTCTCCCGGGTGCGGGGGAATCGCCGCGAACCCTTCGGCCATGCCCAGGATGACGCCCTGGGCGGCATGGTGGACCAGGAAGGCGGTTTCTGGCTGCGCACGGACAAAGGGGTGATGCGGATCCTCGGCCAGACGCGCTGGCGGTCCTACGGGCCCCAGGATGGCCTGCCCCTGGACACCACCTGGGAGATGCTCCGCGACCGCCAGAACCGCCTCTGGGTGGCCATGGACGTGGGGCTCTGGGTGTTGAACGGAACCCAGTTCCAGCGGGTCCTCCCCGGCCGCTTCCTGTCCCTGGCCCTGGCCGAGGACGGCACGCTGTGGGCCACGGGCAGCCCCGGGGGGACCATCCATGCGGTGGATACCAAGACCTTGACGGCCAAGGCGCTGCGCATCGAACCCCTGCCCGTGGCGCGCATCACCGCAGGCGTGGCGGTGGATGCCGACGGGCATCCGTGGGTGGCCAACGAACAGGGACAACCGGTCCGCGGATCCCGCGACGGCCGGGGCTGGGCGTGGACGCCCATGCCCCTGCCCGGCCCCACCCCGCGCGGAGTGCGCTGCCTGCTGGGACTGCCTGGAGGGAGCATCCTCATGCTCCACGATCAGTCCGCTTCATTCTGGCAGGACGGTGCCTGGCACCCGGTGCCCGACCTGCTGCCGGACCTCCCCTGGGTGGCCGCGGTGGATGCCACGGGCAAGCTCGTCATCGCCTACAAGAACCGCAGCACCCTGACGGTTCACCAACTGAAAAATGGCGCCATGACCCGCACTGCGGCCTTTACCCTCAACGACGGCGGGACCAATCTCGTCTTCTACGGCGTCGCCATCGGGGACCAGGGCCGCATCTGGCTGGGCACCGCCCGGGGCCTTGGCTATCTGGACCAGGATGACCCCGGCACCTTCCGCATGCTCGGCGCGGAGGACCGCATCATCAGCCCCGAGTGCGACGAGAACGCCATCCTGGTGGAGCCGGGCCGGGTTTGGATCGGAACCCCCTCGGGCCTCTTCAGCCACGATCCCATGCCCCTGGCCCGCCATCCCGACCTGCGCCCCCCCCTGGTGATCTCTGCGCGCAGCGGCCGCCGGTCCCTGGATCTGCTGGAGCCCGTGCCGGAGCTGGCCCGCGAGTTCAACGAATTGGAAGTGCGCTTCATGGTTCCCAACTACCAGGTCAAGGACACCATCTCCTATGCGGCGAGGCTGTCGGGGGTGGATTCAGACTGGGTGCGGCTGGACACGCCCTACCTGCGCTACGCCGGCATTCCCGCGGGGCCGCACGCGCTGGAGCTCCGCGCCGTCACCCGGCAGGGCGATCCCGGCCCGGTGACGCGGTTCCAGTTCAAAGTTCGCCCCGCCTGGTGGGAGCGCTGGTGGGTGCGCGCCCTGGGGGCCCTCAGCCTCGCGGGCCTGGTCGGGCTCGCAGTGAAGCTCCGCCAGGCCAGCCTGGAACGCCGGAACCGGGAGCTGATGGAGGAAGTGGCACGGCAGACTTCCGCGCCCCTGGCCGCCTCCCGGGCCAAGAGCGCCTTCCTGGCGAACATGAGCCACGAATTGCGGACGCCGCTCAACGCCATCCTCCTCTATTCCGAACTCCTCCAGGAGGACACCAAGGATCCCGCCCTGGCCGGCCTCCGGAAGGACGCCGTGAAGATCCAGGGCGCGGGCAGGCATCTTCTCAGCCTCATCGACGACATCCTGGACATGTCGAAAATCGAAGCGGGCCACATGCGGATGGATTTCCGCGATTTCGAGATGCGGCCCTTCTTCGAGGATCTCGACGCCACCGTGAGGCCCCTGGTGGAGAAGAACCGGAACCGCTTCGACATCGAGGCCCAAAGCGCCCCGGAAAGCTTCCACTCCGACCCCACCCGCCTGCGCCAGATCCTCGTCAACCTGCTGAGCAATTCGGCCAAGTTCACCACGAACGGACACGTGCAGGTCAGAGTCTGGATCGAAGGCGGGAACCTGATGGCCAGCGTGAAGGACAACGGCATCGGCATGAGCCCCGAGCAGCAGGCCGTGGTCTTCGACGAATTCGTCCAGGCCGACGAAATCACCACCCGCAAGTTCGGCGGCACCGGGCTGGGGCTCACCCTCGTGAAGAAGTTCACCGACCTGCTGGGCGGCACCGTGAGCCTGGAATCCGCGTCCGGAGTGGGCACCATCTTCACCCTGCGGGTCCCGCCCACGCCACCTGGAGGCGATCCGCCTACGTCTCCTGGAGGCGATCCGCCTACGTCTCCTGGGGGCGATCCGCCCACGCCGCCCGGGCCGGCCACCCCTGAAAGCGCTAGCTGATTTCCGCCAGCTTCAGGCGGGCCTGCTCCCGGCGCAGCCAGTCCCGCTGCGCCTCGCTGAGCCCCAAGGCCACGGCCCGTTCCGCAGCGTCCCTGCAGCGCGACAGCAAGGCGCGGTCGCGCACCAGATCGGCCACCTGGAACTGGGGCAGGCCCGCCTGCCGCACGCCGAAGAACTCGCCGGGACCACGCAGCTCCAGGTCGCGCTGAGCGATGCGGAAGCCATCCTGAGTTTCCACCAGGGTCTGCAGCCGCTCTGTTTCCGAGCCGCTGATCATCAGGAAGTGGCTCCGGTGGGCTCCGCGCCCCACTCGGCCCCGCAGCTGATGGAGCTGGCTGAGGCCGAAACGCTCCGCGTGATCCACCACCATCACCGTGGCGTTGGGCACGTCCACGCCTACCTCGATGACCGTGGTGGCGAGCAGGATGCGCGCCTCGCCCGATACGAAGCGTGCCATGCGGGCCGCCATGTCGTCGGCCTTCAAGCGGCCGTGGACCACCTCCAGCGCCTCATCGGGAAAGATCGCGCGCAGCAGCGCCTCCATGGCCTGGATGTCGCGCAGCTGCACCTTGCCCTCATCGGAGGGGTCGATGCTGGGGCTCACCACGAAGGCCTGGCGGCCCTCTGCCAGCTCGCGGCGCATCATCTCCCAAGCGCGCTCGGCAAGATCGGGCTTGAACAGCCGGGTGGTGATGGGCTGGCGCCCCGGCGGCAGCTCGTCCAGCACGCTCTGGTCCAGGTCGCCAAACACGGCCAGGGCCAGGGAACGGGGAATGGGCGTGGCGCTCATGACCAGCCAGTGGGGATCGCCGCCTTTCTCCTTCAGGGCCTCGCGCTGCTTCACGCCGAAGCGGTGCTGCTCGTCTACCACCACCAGCTGCAGCTGGTGGAAGGCCACGGCTTCCTGGAACAAGGCGTGGGTGCCGACGACGTAGCGGGCCTCGCCGCTGGCGATGCGGGCCAGGGCCGCGCGTTTCTCGGCGGCCCGCATGCCGCCCAGCAGCAGTTGCATGGCGCCGGCATCCGCGCCGAGGTACCGCTGGAAGCTGGCGGCATGCTGCCGCGCCAGCACCTCCGTGGGCGCCAGCAGGGCGCCTTGCCCGCCGGTTTCGGCCACCATGGCCATGGAGAGCAGGGCCACCAGGGTCTTGCCGCTACCCACATCGCCCTGCAGCAGGCGGTTCATGACCCGGCCCGACGTGAGGTCGGCCACGATCTCCCTGAAGGAGCGGCGCTGGGCCCCCGTGAGAGAGAAGGGCAGGAGGGCCCGCAGCCGCTCGCGCAGTTCGGGTGACGTGGGCACCGCCAGGCCCCGCCGCTTCAGCCGTCCGGCGCGGCGCAGCGCCACGCCCAGGGAGAACGCGAAGAGTTCCTCCGTGGCGAGGCGGCGGTGCGCCGGCGTCGACCCATCTTCCAGGGCCTGGGCCTCGCTGGCGTCGGGGGGCTCATGCAAAACGCGCAACGCCGCTAGGGTATCGGGAAGGTCCTGCGCCAGTTCCAGGGGCAGCCAGTCCTCCGCCACGTGGGCACGGCTCAGCCCCTCCTGCACCAGCTTCTGTCTCGCGCGGCCCGTGAGGGGCCCCAGGCGGCGGTAGAGCGGCAGATAGCGGCGCACCCAGCCGATGTCGCCGCTGCGCTCCATGATTTCGAACTGCGGGCCCCGCATTTCCAGGCCGTGCCGCCCCATGAAAAGGCTGCCGAACACCAGAAGGCGGTCGCCGACCTTGAGCGAACGGCCCAGGTAGGGCTGATTGAACCAGACCAGGCGCAGGCTGCCGGTGTCATCGGCCAGCAGAGCTTCCGTGAGGGCCATGCGCTGCACGCGGGTGGTGCTCTGGCGGAGATCCTGGATGGTGCCCAGCACGGTCACGAGGCCGGGCTCGGCCCCTTCGAAGCCGCGCATATCCAGGCTTCCCAGAGAGCGCAGGCTGCCCCGGTCGACGTACCGGTAGGGCAGGTTCCACAGCAGGTCGCGCAGCGTGTCGATGCCCGCCTCTTGCAGCGCCGCCGCCCGCGCCGGTCCCAGGCCCCGGAGCACCGTGACCTTGGACGAGAGGGGAAGCAAAGCGAAGGACATGCTTTCAGCCTAGCGCATGCCTTCGGCCTACCTTTGGACCGACCCCATCTGGCGCCGCAGCTGGCTCCATACCCCGTTGCGTTCAAGCCAATAGAAAAGGACTTTCGCCACCAAGGCACCAAGTTTCTTTTTGTCTCGTGTATCGCCGCAGGCGATACCGAGAAGAACGGCATGAACGGTGGCCCGGGTTTTTCTTGGCGTCTTGGTGGTGTTCCTTCTCTTTCGAATTCAAAGCCGCATCAGTCCATCCCCCGCAGCAGGGAGATCACCCCGCCGGTGGGATCCGCCACCACCGCGAAGCGGCCCACCTCAGGAATGTCGGTCGGTGGAACGCAGCCGCTTCCGCCGAGGCCAGGCGCCGCCGCGAAACGCTCGTCCACATCGGCCACGCCCACGTAGGGCATCCAGTGGTTGGGGATGCCTTCCCATTCGGGATCGCCCATGGGCATGAGGCCTGCGACGGCCTCCTCGCCGCGCATGAACAGGGTGTAGGTGCCGAAGTCCATGGGCCACTCCCGGGCGGTCCAGCCGAAAAGGCCCGTGTAGAAGGCGATGGAGGCCTCCACCGCGCGGGTGGTCAGCTCGTACCAGCAGAAGGCGCCCGTTCCGGTGGACGCTGGCCGCGCCGGCTCCACCGCCGGCTGCTCGTAGAGGCCCAGAATGGCCCCGCCGGGATCGCCCACCACGGCGAAGCGGCCCGTGCCGGGAACCGGCGAGGGGGGCACGCAGGAGGCCGCGCCCAGGGACTGCGCCTTCGCGTAGGTGGCATCGAGGTTTTCGACCCACACGTAGCCCATCCAGTGGCTGCGGGGGGAAGCGCCGGGCTGGGGCGGGATCTCCATGAGCGTGGCGATCTGATCCTGCCCCCGGGAAATCAAGCTCATGGGATGGCCCCCCATGATCTCGCGCAGGGCCGTCCAGCCGAAGAGACGGGTGTAGAACGGTTCGCAGGCGGCGAGATCGGTGGCGTTCAGCTGGCTCCAGCAGAAGGTTCCGTAGCCGGTGGGCAGGGGTTTGTCCGCCATGGGGTCTCCTCGTGTCCAGGAAGGGCCCCCAGCATACGGCCAGGGCCGCCCCGTTCCCAGAGCGGCCCCGGTTCTTTCGCGGCTTGCCGGATCAGGCGTGCGCGGCGGTCCTGGCCATGGCCTTGACCAGGGCCTGCTCCAGGTCGGCCCAAAGGTCTTCAGGGTTCTCGAGGCCCACGGAGAGCCGCATGAGGGACTGGGAGATGCCGCTGTGCTCGCGGGCATCGGGGTTCACCACGCGGTGGGTGAGGGCTGCGGGATGCTGGATGAGCGTGTCCACGCTGCCCAGGGAAACCGCCGGAGTCATGAGCTTCACCTCGGACATCACCACCGAGGCGGCCTCGAATCCACCCACCAGCTCGAAGGCCATGAGCGAGCCGGGGCCCTTCATCTGGCGGCCCAGCAGGCCCTTGGGATCCTGGCCGGCGAGCCCGGGGAAATGCACGGCGGACACGGCCGGGTGCTTCGCCAGCCGCTCGGCGAGAATCTGGGCGCCCGCCTGCTGGCTGCGGACGCGCAGGGGCAGGGTCGGCAGGCTGCGATGCAGCAGGTAGGCCGCCAGGGGGTGCAGCACGTTGCCCGTGATGACCCGGACCTTGCGGAGTTCGACGGCCCAATCGTTGTTGGTGGCCACCAGGCCTGCCAGCACGTCGCCGTGGCCGCCCAGGAACTTCGTGGCGCTGTGGAGGACCAGGGTCGCGCCCTGCTTGATGGGATTCTGCAACACCGGCGTGGCGAAGGTGTTGTCCACCAGCACGGGCACCTTGCCCGCCTGGCGGATCACATCCTCCAGATCCAACAGGGCCAGGGTGGGGTTGGCTGGCGTTTCCACCATGACCATGGCCGTGTCGGGCCGGATGGCGGCGGCGATGCCATTGGCGTCGGCCCAGGTCACTTCCAGGCCGAGCATGCCCGAGGCCAGCAGGTGGTCCGTTCCGCCGTAGAGAGGGCGCACGGCCACGATGTGATTGCCACGGGTCTTGGCGGCCATGAGGCTCGCGGTCACCGCGGCCATGCCAGAACCGAACGCCACGCATTCCTCGGCGCCCTCCATCTGGGCCAGGGCCTGCTCGTAGCGCGCCACCGTGGGATTGTAGAGGCGGGAGTAGACCGGGCTGCCGATGGGCAGACCACCCATGGCCATGGCCTCCAGGCTGCGGCCGCCCTCGTCCAGATCCTGCACGGGGTAGGTGCTGCTGAGATCGATGGGCATGGCGTGGATGCCTTGCTCGTGCAGCACTTCCCGACCGGCGTGGACGGCCTGGGTTTCCATGGCATGGGAAGAGGATGCGTGGGTCATGAGGAAGCTCCTGACCCCAATGTAAGTTCGTTCAATTCGGCATTCCGCCGAATTGATTTCGTGAAACAATGAGTTTTATGGAACTAGACAGAATTGACTTCGTCATTATCGAGCATTTACAGAATGATGCTCGGCTATCCAACAAGGAACTCGCGGCCGCCGTGGGTCTGGCGCCCTCTTCCTGCCTGGCCCGCGTCCAGCACCTGCGCGCCGGAGGTGTGATCAAAGGCGCCCATGCGGAGGTGGATCCCGATGCCCTGGGCGTGGGTCTCCAGGCCCTCATCGCCGTGCAGCTCCGTCAGCACAGCCGCGCTCAGGTGAAAGCCTTCTGGAAGCACGTCATGGGCCTGCCCGAAGTGCTCTCCGCCTTCCACGTAGCGGGCACCCACGACTTCCAGGTGCATGTGGCCGTGCGTGATGCGCACCATCTGCGCGACTTGGCCCTGGATGCCTTCACCACGCGCCCCGAAGTGGCCCACATCCAAACCAGCCTCATTTTCGAGTGCGCCACCGGGAAGATGATGCCGAACTACCGGAAGGCGGTCCGCTGACTGGCGCCTGCCCGGAGGCTACCTGGGGCGGCCGACAACCGTTGGGAGGCCAAATCACCACCGTTCGCCGGATTCGGTCCGGCATCTGGCGCCTTTTGTAGTTCCATGGGTGGCTTCCTTCTTCCAGCAGTCCAAAGGCAGGAGAGTCGACCTCATGGAAAGGCCCCTTTACGACCTCAACGGTCAAGCGGTTGCATACATCGCTGACGATGGCGAGCGGACCATCTGCCTGTGGAACGGACTCGCCGTGGCCTATATTGACGAGCAGCTGGATTGCTACGGATGGAATGGGCAATGCCTCGGGTGGATCGAGGGTGGCGTTCTTTTTGATGACCGGGGCCAAGGAGTCGGCTTTTTGAGGGCGGAATATTCGACGCGTCTGCGCTCGGAACCCGGCAGACAGGCCAAAATCGTGAAGAGGGCCAAACACCCGAAATCCCCTCCCTGCCCCCGGCCGGCGCGCCCCAGGGGAAACAGCCATCTGCCCCTCATCGATTTCCTCAAGGCAGGGGCCATAGACCGGGCTTAGCCGGCGCGATTCACTCGCCGATGGCCTTCTCGATGCGGCGGTCGGGCACCAGCCAGATGAGCGCCACCACCCAATAGAGGGCGAAGCCGGCCCACCGGTTGGCGAAGGAGGCCAGGATCGCGGCGGCGTAGATCCCCGAAGAGAGCTTGCCCTTGAGATCGCCGCCCACCGCCGTGCCCAGCACGGAATCCCTCCCGTGGAAATGAATGAGGCAGCGGCTCAGCACGTAGTAGGCCAGGCTCGCCATGAGCAGGATGAAGCCATAGAGCGCCACGGGCCGCGCGGCGAAGTGGTTGTCGCCCATCCAGGCCGTGGCGAAGGGCACCAGCGACAGCCAGAACAGCAGGTGGGTGTTGGCCCAGAGGATGGGACCGTTCACCTTCTTTACCGCGTGCAGCAGATGATGGTGGTTGTTCCAGTAGATGGCGATGTAGACGAAGCTGAGGGCGTAGCCCACGAAGGTGGGAAGCAGCGAGGCGAGGGCCGCGAAGGAATCGCCTCGGGGCACCTTCAGCTCCAGCACCATGATGGTGAGGATGATCGCCAGCACCCCGTCGCTGAAAGCTTCCAGCCTGTTCTTCCCCATGGTCGTCTCCGGATCCGCGATTGTTCCACAGCCCGGCGGCGGAAGCTCAGCCCTTCAGATGTTTGGCCGCCCTCTGGCCCAGATCTCCGCTGCCCTGGCTGTTGGCGAGGTTCTTGGCCAGGGCCACCAGCAGGGCCTCCTGGGCGTGGGCCGGCAGATGGGGCAGAAGGTCTGCGGCGGCGGCCACGGCGATCACCTGGTGGGCGTGGTTGAAGGTGGGATCGTTTTGAGTGGCTGCCTCGGCCAGGGCCGCCAGGGCGGCCGAGGCCCGGCCCTCCCGCGCCAGGGACTGGGCCTGGCCCATCGCGGCCAGCAGCTCCATGTCCAGCACCGCCTCGCGCAGGGCCTCGGGGCTGGCCGCGCCGGTCTCCCTTGGCTTCGCGGGCTGGGGCCGCTCCTCCGTTTCTCCGGTGGGGAAGAGGTTCACGAGCGCCGCCGCCTGGCACCAGATGCGAGGATCCGTGGGACGGGACCGGGCCAGATGGGCCAGGTACGCGAAAGTCCAGGCGGTCTTGCCCTCCAGATCGCGGCGGGCGTCCAGTTGCTTTTCAGCGGCCGCCAAGGTCAGCGCGGCCAGGGTGTCGGCGCCGCCCTGCCCCTGCTTCAGCAGGTCCGTGAACCGGTCCAGCAGCGTCACCAGGCCCAGGTCGCAGATGTCCCGGACCTGGGCCTGGTGGGCTGCTCCGGAAAGGGTGGACTCGCCCCAGGCCACCATGGTTTCAGAGCCCGCGAGGCGCTTGGCGGCGCGGCGCGCCCAGAAGGTGTCCTCGGTGGTGGCCGCCACCCAGGCCGCCAGGCCGAAGAGGCGGCGGCCCGTGGCCCGGGGCCGCTCCAACCGCTCGTGGAGATCCGCCAGGTCGCCGCACAGCACTGCCTTGTGACCCACATTGGCCATGTCCAGATCGCAGAGGTGGGCCAGCCGCTGGAAGTCCTCGGCGGTGGGAAGGTCGAAACCCTGTGCCTCCGCGAAGGCCAGTCCCGGCTTGCGCGCGGTGACGAAGGCCTCCAGGTTCCGCCACTGGCCGCTGCCCTTGGCACCCATCACCTGCGCGGCCACCTGTTCCGAGCGCCGCCCTTCGTGAGCGGCCATGTGCAATTGAACCGCCAGAGCGCGCATGAAGCTCCGCTCATCCAGGAATTCGCGCAGCCGAAGCACCGCCCTCAGGCCCATGATGCCGTGGGGCACATGGGGTTGGTAGGCCTCCCAGTCGATGCGGGGGATGATCATCTTCACGGCTTCACGCAGCGCGTCCCGGAGGGCCTCAGGCCCGGCGGCGCGTTCGGCGAAGGCCGCGAAGAAGCCCTCCGTGGGAGCCTCCAGCTCCTGCTGCCAACGTGCTTCGGAGCTCATGCGCCCTCCAGGGGAAGCGCCCAGGCCGCGGCCACCAGGCGGCCCCAATGGTGGTTCCAGGCACGCTTCCACACCAGCCCGCCCTCCTTCATGTCCGCGGCCAGAAGGCGCTGGCGCAGTTCGGCCCGGAGCGGTTCGGCCGCCGGGCCGAGGGCCGCTTCGGCCCGCTCCAGCATCTCGGCGCGGGCCTCGCGTTCCTGGTCGTGATGCGCCAGGTAGCCGGCAGCCTCTGGAGACGGCGAAGAGGCCCGCAGCCGCTGCCACGCCTCGAAGGCCGCCCTGGCGGCGGGATCCTCCCGGAGGGGGGCCTTCACCTGGTCCCAGCCCTTCCCCGCATCCATTTCCGGTCCTGCCCGGAGCATCGATTCGCGCAGCTTCATGGCCTTGGCCACGTCCCGGTCGATGTGCTTGAGGGCCACGAAGGTGCGAGGCTTCTCCCGCTTCTCGCGGCGGTCGAAGAAAACGTTGAGGGCCGCCACCACCAGATCCATGGGGACGCTGCCTGCTTCCCAGGTCAGTACCTGGCGGTAGTCCTCGGTGCTGAGCAACCCCGCCCGGCCCCAGGCCCGGAAGGCCCATTCCCGTTCCAACCAGTCCTTCTCTTCCCTGCTGTAGGGCATCAGCGGGAAGCGGCCGGTTCGGGCACCAGCCAGGTGCCGTCTTTCAAATGGAGGGCGCCGTTCTCCCAACCGATGATTTCTTCAGGGACGATGCGGGCCTTGCCGAATCCGCGCAGGCGGAAACCTCCTGCTCCCAGAAGCTGGCCTTGGCGGTTCCAGACCTCCAGCTGCCAGAGCGTGCCCTGGTGCCCGTTGACCTTGAGGAACACCCCTTTCTTCGTATCGCCGCCCCAGAGGGCCTCGGCCGATACTGAGGAGGGGCGGGAGGGCGCGCCGCCGCAACCGGCCAGGAATCCCGCCAGGGTCATTGTCGACAGAAGGAAAATCAAAGGTCGCGCCATGCCGACATTCTACCCGCTAGAATAAGGGAAGAGGGGGGCCTGGTCCTGATCCGCGAACAGATTCGTTACAAGAGCCGCAAGGAGATCGACAAGCTGCGGGAATCCTGCCGCTTGGCGGCCAACGCATTGCGCATCGCCGCCCGGGCGGCCCGGCCCGGCGTGAGCCTGCTGGAGCTCGACAAGATCGCCGAGACTTACATCCGCCAGAACGGCGCCACGCCCAGCTTCAAGGGCTACCACGGCTTCCCCGGCACCCTCTGCACCTCCGTGAACGACAAGGTGGTGCACGGCATACCCACCAAATACGTGCTGCAGGAAGGCGACATCATCGCCATCGATTGCGGCGCCAAGCTGGACGGCTTCCACGGCGACACCTGCCTGACCGTGGGCGTCGGCCAGATCTCCGAGAAAGCCCGCATGCTCATCCAGACCGCCCAGTTGGCCATGTACGTGGGCATCGAGCATTGCCGGCCGGGCCTGCGCCTCGGCGACATGGCCACGGCCGTGCAGTCCTTCGCCGAAGAGCGCGGCTACTCCGTGGTGCGCGAATACATCGGCCACGGCCTGGGCCGGGACCTGCACGAGGATCCTCAGGTGGTGTTCGCGGAGCAGAGGCCCGGCACCGGATTCCGCATGGAGCCGGGCATGACCATCACCATCGAGCCCATCCTGAACATCGGCACCCACCGTTGCCTGGTGGAATCCGACGGCTGGACCGTGCGCACCCAGGACGGTCAGCTGTCCGCCCAGTTCGAGCACGACATCGCCATCACCCGCGACGGCCCGGAGGTCCTCAGCATTCCCGATCCGGAGTTCGAGCTGGAGGACGGCCTCTAGGGACGGGCTTCAGTCCTCAGTTTTTAGCGGCTGGTACAGGTTCTGGCGGCGGATCTGCATCAGGGGCGCGGGGTCGGAGACGGGTTCCCAGCCCAGCTTCCGGTAGAGGCCATGGGCATCGCGGGTGGCCAGCATGAGGCGGCGCATCCCGCGAACCTCAGGCAGATCCATCAGCGCCTGCACCATGGCTTCGGCCAAGCCCAGCCCCCGGTGTGCCTCCAGCACGAATACATCGGCCAGGTACCCGAAGGTGGTGTGGTCGGTCACCAGCCTCGCAAAACCCACTTGGGCGCCTCCGGGTCCATAGGCGCCGACGCAGAGGCTGTGCCGGGCGGCGCGCTCCACCACCTCCCGGGGGATGCCCGGGGACCAGTAGCTCCTGGCCAGGTAGCCGTGGATCACGTCGAACTGGAGTTCCGCGGGATCCAGCGAGATGCGGTGGGTTTCAGGAATCGGCGCCATGGTCCCTCGATGTGCAGATGGATTCAGCCTTCGGCCCAGCGGCGCAGCGCCTCGGGCGGGTCGACGGCGGGCCCTGTGTAGCCCATCTGGCTCAGCACCTCGGCCGCCGGCACGTTGCCTTCCCGGCCCCGGAACAGGGCGCGGACCACCCCTTCGGCGGCCAGTCCGCCGTCCCGCTTCAGGAAGCGCTGCTCCAGGTAGAACCACTTGGCGTCCCAGCCCAGCACCCGCGTGTGGAGTTCGTAAGCCTCGAAGGGATCCAGGCTGCGGCGGTAGCGGATGGTGACGCCTCCCACCAGCGGCTTCCAGCGGTTGCGGAGCATGGCCCTGCCCAGGCCGGTGCGGAAGGTGAGATCGAAGCGGCCCAGGTCCATGACGCTCAGGAACCGGCCATTGTTCATGTGGACGTTCACATCGAGATCGTTGGGCCATACGCGGAAGGCGAGCACCGATGTTTCCAGCGCCTCCATGGGCGCCCGGAAACGAAGGGTGAGGCCCTTCCAGAGGGTGCGGAGCAGCAGAACCATCCGGTCAGGGTAGCGTCTCATTGCGCTACCGTGGAGGCATGGTTCTTTCGATCCAGGCCCCCGCCAAACTGAACCGCTTCCTCGCGGTGCTCGGCCGCAGGGCTGATGGTTTCCACGAACTGGAACTGGTGACGACGGTGCTCGAAGGCATCCCGGAGCTCACGGATACCCTTTCAGGCGGGCCCGCCCCCAGCCTCTCGCTGAGCATCTCCGGGCCCATGGGCGCAGGGCTGGAAGCGGATGAATCCAACCTCGTCATCCGGGCCTGGCGCCTTCTGGAAGGTGCGGCGGGACGCTCCCTGCCAGCCTCGCTCCGGCTGGAGAAGCGCATCCCCCACGGGGCCGGCCTGGGCGGCGGCAGCAGCGACGCAGCTGCCGCCCTCCGCCTGGGAAACAGCCTCTTCGGCCTCCGGCTGCCGGAGGCCGCCCTGCTGGACCTTGCGGCATCCCTGGGCAGCGACGTGCCCCTCTTCCTGCTGGGAGGCACCACGCTGGGCCTCGGCCGCGGCGAGCGGGTGTTCCCTTTGCGCCCCCTGCCGCTGGAACCCATGCTGCTTCTGCATCCGGGGATGCATGTGAGCACTCCCGGCGTGTACCGGGCCCTGGCGGAGCTGGGCTATTCCAGCTCCCAGCCCCTGCCCTCGCTGGCGGAAGGCTCGACGCCCCCCTGGCGCAATGACCTCACCGCGGCGGCGCTGAAGGTCTGCCCCGCCCTGGCGGAAGTGCGCGAGGCGCTGCTCGCCGCCGGTGGTGAGCCCCTGCTCTGCGGCTCCGGCAGCTGCTGGGCGGCCCGTTTCGATTCCGCCGACCTCCGGGATGTCGCCGCCGCCGCGCTGCGGACCTGCCATGGAAACTGGAGCGTCTGGCCGGTCTGATTCGGTCATGACAAACTGTTCGTCCGACCTGTTTGAAACCCGAGGTGCCCATGTCTGATTCCGCCCTTCGCATCCGCGGTCTCCGCAAGGCCTTCCCCAAGGTCGTCGCCGTGGACGGGGTGGATCTGGAGGTGGCCCGCGGCGAAGTGTTCGGCCTGCTCGGTCCCAACGGCGCGGGAAAGACCACCACCCTGGAAATCATCGAGGGCCTCACCACCGCCGATGCCGGAGACATCGAAATCCTGGGGCTGAACTGGAAACAGCAGGGCCGCGACATTCGCTCCCGCATCGGCGTCCAGCTGCAGAGCACCAGCCTCTTCAACAAGATCACGCCGCGGGAGGCCCTGGAGCTCTACGGCAGCTACTACCCCAAGTGCCGCAGCGCCAAGGAGCTGCTGGAGCTCGTGCAGTTGGAGGACAAGGCCGACGCCTACCACGTCACCCTCAGCGGGGGCCAGCAGCAGCGGCTGGCCCTGGCCCTGGCCCTGGTGAACGATCCCGAGCTGGTCTTCCTGGACGAACCCACCACGGGGCTGGATCCCCAGGCCCGTCGCAGCCTCTGGGAAGTGGTGCGCCACATCAAGGCCGAGGGGCGCACGGTGATGCTGACCACCCATTACATGGACGAAGCAGAAGCCCTTTGCGACCGGCTGGCCATCATGGACCACGGCAAGGTGATCGCCACGGGCACGCCCGCCTCGCTGATCGCCGATCTGGCCATTCCCAGCGTGGTGGAGCTGACCTTCGAGGGAGGCGCCCCCGAACCCTCGCCCTTCGCCAGCCGCCTCGGCCAGGCCGTGGAACGCCGGGCCGATCTGTGGGAGATCCCCACGCCCGATCCCAAGGCCTTGCTGCCCCGGCTGCTGGAATCCGCCGAGGCCGAGGCCATCCCCTTCCACCAGGTTCATATCCGGCGCGCCACGCTGGAGGATGTGTTCCTGCACCGCACGGGCCGGAGCCTGAGGGAGTAGCCATGTTGCTCTGGAGACAATTCGCCATGGAATGGCGGCTCTACAGCCGCGACCGGGCCGCCCTGTTCTGGACCATGGCCTTCCCCGTGCTCCTGCTCCTGGGTTTTGGAACCATGTTCCGGGATTCGGCGGGCCTGGGCCTCAAGGTGGTGCGGGTGGTTCCCGCTTCTCCTTTGCCCCGGGACGCGGCCCTGGATCAGGCCATGACGGATCTGCAGCTCAAGGTCGTCCGCCTTTCCAAGGCCGAGGCCGAGGCCCAGTGGTCCCAGGGCGAGACGGCCGCGCAGGTCGAGCCGGACGGCGACGGCTACCGGCTGCGTCTGAACAGCTACCTCACGGCCCAGGCCGGCGCCGCGGCAGGGCTGGTGAATCAGGCCTGGCTGGTGGCCCAGGCGCGGCTCAACGGTTCGCCGGATCCCCAGCGGATTCCGGCCCAGGTGGAAAGCCCCGGCCACAAGCGCGCCACCAACTATGCCTCCTTCCTGCTGCCGGGCCTGCTGGGCCTGAACCTCGTGAGCATGGGCCTCTTCAGCGTGGGCATGGTGAACGTGGCCTACCGGGAGAAAGGGAAGTTCCGCCGGCTGGCCGTCACCCCGCTCCCCAAGTGGGTGTTCCTGCTGGGCCAGGTGATCCACCGGCTCACGGTGACCGTGCTGCAGGCCGCCATCCTGCTCCTGGTGGGGCGCCTGGTGTTCGGCATCCAGAACCAGGGCTCCCTCGCCAACCTGCTGCTGGTCATGACCCTTGGAACCGGCTGCTTCATGGCCTTCGGCTTCGCCCTCAGCAGCTTCGCGGACACCTCCGAGGGCTACGCCGCCATCTCGAACCTGGTCTTCCTTCCCCTGATGCTGCTGAGCGGGGTCTACTTCACCCTGGACGCCGCCCCCGCATGGCTTCAGCACGCCGTGGCCACGCTTCCCCTGGCTCCCTTCATCAAGGCCCTTCGGGCCGTCTTCAACGATGGCGCCGGGTTGTCGGGCCATGGCGCGGGCCTGGCCATCGTGGCCGCCTGGGGCGTGGCGGCCTTCCTGCTGGCCGTCCGGCGCTTCCGCTGGGCATGACCACCTGAGTTCACCATCCGGGCTTGGCTTCCGGCCCCTTTTGGCCGATGGTGTGGTCATGACCGACCAGCCACCGCGAGACCTCAGGACCGCCTCGGATCCTTCTGATCTGCGGGTCGACGGCCTCAAGGCCCGCCTGGACGCCACCCACGGCATGCTCGATGCGATCTCCGAAGCCATCTACGTGCAGGACGCCAGGGGCCGCTTCCTGGATGTGAATGAGGGGGTAGCCCGGATGTACGGCTACCCCCGGTCCTATTTCATCGGAAAGACGCCTGAAGTCATCTCTGCTCCAGGACGCAACGATCTCGGCGCACTGGAGGCCTATTTCGAAAAGACGCTGCGGGGCGAACCGCAGCAGTTCGAGTTCTGGGGCCGGAAGAGCGACGGCACCTTCTTTCCCAAGCAGGTGCGCCTCTATCCCGGCACCTACCTGGACCAGAAAGTCATCATCGCCGTGGCCCAGGACATTTCCGAACGGAAGCGCGCCGAGCAGACGCAGCAGGCCACCTTCCGCATCGCCGAGGCCGCCCTGGAATCGAAGGGCAGCCCCGAGCTTTTTGAGCGGGTCCACGCCATCGTCCGCGATCTGATGCCCGCGGAAAACCTCTACATCGCCCTCTGGGAGCGGGCCTCCGACAGCCTGTTCTTTCCCTACTGGGTGGACCAGGAAGACCCGGCGCCGGGAAAGAGGAAGGCCGGGCGGGGGCTCACCGAGTACGTTCTCCGCAGCGGCCAGCCCCTGCTCATTGACACAGAAACCCTGAAGGCGCTTCAGGAAAGCGGCGAAGTGGCGCCCCAGGGAACCCTCTCCGTGGACTGGCTGGGGGTGCCGCTCCGCAACGATTCAGGCGTCTTCGGAGCCCTGGTGGTGCAGAGCTACACGGGCGGGCACCGCTACACCCCGGGAGACAGGGATCTCCTGGCCTTCGTATCCTCCCAGGTGGCCCTGGCCATCGAGCGGGCCAAGGCCCAATCCCAGCAGCGGCTCCTGACCGCCGCCATCGACTGCGCCGCGGATCCGGTGCTGGGCATCGGCTCCGACGCGCGCTTCATCTTCGTGAACCAGGCGGCCTGCGCCACGCTGGGGTACACCCGCGAGGAATTCGAGCGTCTGGATCTGGGCGACATCGACCCGGATGTGGATCTCTCCCGCTGGGCCGAGCGCTGGGATCTGGTCCGTTCCCTCCGGTCCCGGCGGTTGGAAATCCGGCACCGGCGGCGGGACGGCTCCATCTTCCCCGTGGAGATCAGCAGCAATTTCCTTTCTACCGAAGGCCAGGACATCATCTTCACCTACGCCCGCGACATCTCCTCCCGGAAGGCCGCCGAAGAGGCCCTGCGCGCCAGCGAGGAGAAATACGCCAAGACCTTCCACGCCAGCCCCGATGCCATCAACCTCACCCGGCTGTCCGACGGCGTCTACCTGGATGTCAGCGAAGGCTTCGAGAAGATCAGCGGCTGGGCCCGGGACGAAGTGATCGGACGCTCCTCGCAGGAACTGCGCCTCTGGGCGGTGCCGGAGGACCGACAGCGCATGGTGGAGCGCCTGGAGCGGCAGGGTGAGTTCACGGGCCTGGAAACCACTTTCCGGCGGAAGGACGGCAGTCTTTTGACCGGCCTCATGTCCGGCAAGATCATGCACGTGGACGGCAGCCCCTGCGTGCTCTCCATCACCCGCGACATCACGGACCGCAAGGCCGCGGAAGAGGCCCTGGCGGCTGAACGCGGCCTCTTCATCGGCGGCCCGGTCATGGTGTTCAAGTGGCGCACCGTCGAAGGGTGGCCCGTGGAATACGCCTCGCCCAATGTCCAGTCCATCCTCGGCTACGCGGTCAGCGACATGGTGGAAGGCCGGGTGCCCTTCCGCAGCCTCTTCCACCCCGACGACGCGGACCGGGTCATCCAGGAGACCGAAGAGGTCGAGGCGCAGGGCCAGAGCCACTTCGAGCAGCAGTACCGCCTGCGGACCGCCTCGGGCGAGTACCGCTGGTTCTACGATTTCTCCGCCGCGGCGACGCCGGGCCCCAATCCCACCCACTACCTGGGCTACCTGCTGGACATCACTGGCCAACGCCAGGCCGAGGAGGCCCTCCGGCAGTCCCAGAAACTGGAGAGCCTGGGCATCCTGGCGGGGGGCATCGCCCACGACTTCAACAACCTGCTGACCGTGGTCCTGGGCAATCTGAACCTGGCCCAGATGAACCTGCCGGAGCAGGCCCCCGCCGCCCCCTACCTGGCCAAGATGGAGGCCTCGGTCCTGCGGGCCACCGACCTCACCAAGCAGATGCTGGCCTATTCAGGACGCGGTCACTTCCTGGTCCAGCCTCACTGCCTCAACGACCTGGTGCGGGACGTCACCCACCTGCTCGAGGTATCCATCCCCAAGAAGATCCGGCTCCGCTTCGATCTGGATCCGGGCATTCCAGCCATCCAGGCCGATGCCACCCAGATCCAGCAGGTGGTCATGAACCTGGTGACCAACGCCGCCGACGCCATCGATGGCCAGGAAGGCGTCATCCACCTCAGCACCTATGCCGCGGACCTGGACGAACGGCAGCTTCGCTCCGCCTATCGCTCCGAAGCCCTCCCCGGGGGACGGTACGTCCTGCTCGAGGTCACCGACACCGGCACTGGCATGACATCGGAAGTGATGGCGCGGATCTTCGATCCCTTCTTCACCACCAAGACCTCGGGCCGCGGCCTGGGCCTCTCGGCCATGCAGGGCATTCTCCGCGGCCACGGCGCGGGTCTTCAGATCGAGAGCGAGGTGGGGCGCGGCAGCACCTTCCGGCTGTGCTTCCCTGCGTCCAGCGAGCAACCGGCCCCCTCCAAATCACCGGTCCAGGAGCCTCTGGCCCATCCCCTCCGGGGCCGGATCCTGCTGGTGGATGACGAGGAACTGATCCGCCAGACCATCGGCGCGGCGCTGGGAACCATGGGCCTGGACATCCTCACCGCCCGGGACGGCCTGGAGGCCCTGGAGGTGTTCCGGGAGGCCACCCCGCGGCCCGACATGGTCCTCATGGACCTCACCATGCCCCGCATGGATGGCCGCGAGGCCTTCGAAGCCATGCACAACCTGGACCCCTCCGTGCCCGTCGTGCTGAGCAGCGGCTTCACCGAGCAGGACTCCCTCCGCACCCTCTCGGGCAACGGGCCCGCCGAGTTCATCCAGAAACCCTACCAGATCAAGGAACTCCGGCTTCTGGTGCAGAGGGTGCTGGGGGTTTAGAGGCGTCCCCGGGCTACACTGGGAGGCTGGAGAGCCCCATGCAGTCTTCCAAACGCGCCAGGATGGCCATCTTCCTCACGGTCTTCGTCGACCTTCTGGGCTTTGGCATCGTCATCCCCATCCTGCCGCTCTACGCCCAGGCCATCGCCGACCATCCCAGCCCGTGGATGGCCAGCGTGAACCACTTCCTCGGTTTGGGTGGCATCGGCACCACGCCGGGCGCCTTCTGGGCGGGCGTGGGTTTTCTCAGCTACAGCGTCATGCAGTTCATCGCCTCGCCCATCCTGGGCCGGATCTCCGACAAGGCCGGCCGCAAGCCCGTGCTGTGGATGAGTCTGGTGGGATCCGCCCTCGGCTACCTCATGCTGGCCCTCACCAGCCGCTTCGAGTGGATGCTGGCGGCGCGCATCCTGGACGGCATCACCGGCGGCAACATCTCCGTGGCCCAGGCAGCCATGGCGGACACCTCCGAGCCCGAGGAGCGCTCCAAGGTCCTCGGCATGATCGGCGCCGCCTTCGGCCTGGGCTTCGTGCTGGGCCCGGCCATGGCCGGCCTGCTCAGCGGCAGCGGCTTCGGCCACCACCTGCTGGCCACGAGGGGCTGGCACCTGCCCTTCTTCGTGGCCGCCGGACTGTCCCTGCTGGCCTCGCTGATGGTGCTCTTCTGGCTGCCCGAGACCCTCACGCCCGAAGTGCGGGCCCGGGCCCGTTCCCACGAAAGTCGGGGCCACGCCCTGGTGAAAGCCCTGAAGCGGCCCGGCATGCCCCAGATCCTCGGCGTGTCCCTGCTGGCCATGGCGGGCTTCGCCATGATGGAAGGCACCTTCGCCCTGCTGGTGCATCAGAGGTTTGATTTCCACCAGCGGGAGGTGGGCTACTTGTTCGCGGGCATCGGCGTGCTGCTGGTGGTCTACCAGGGCGGCCTGGTGCGGGTGGTGGCCAAGCGCGTCCCTGAGCGCGTGGCGCTCATCACTGGCTTGGTGCTCATGGGGGTGACGTTGCCCCTGATGCCCAAAGCCGCCTGGATGTGGCCCTTCGTCCTGCTCTTCATCCCCCTGTCCTGGGGCAGCGGCATGGGCAACACGGCGGGCACGGCCTTGGCCAGCCGCCTGACGCCGCCCGAAGATCAAGGGGCCCTCTTCGGCGTCATCAATGCCATGACCGGCCTGGGCCGCATCGTCGGCCCCGCCGTGGGCACTTTCACCTTCGCCCGCTGGGGCGGCCAAACCACCTACACCGTGGCTGGGCTCACCCTGGGCCTGGCCTTGGTGCTCGCCCTCACCCTCTCCCCCACTCCCCCCAAGGAAGTCCCATGATCCATCTCGATGGCCGTTCCCTCACTGCGCCCCTGCTGGCGCGCATCGCCGCCGGCGAAGGCGTCACGCTGGATGAAGGCGCCCTGGCCCTGGTGGCCGAGAACCGCGCGGTCGTCGACCGAATCGTCGCCGAGGGCCGCACGGTCTACGGCATCAACACCGGCTTCGGCCAGTTCGCCACCGTGGTCATCGCCCCCGATCAACTGCAGCAGCTGCAGCTCAACCTCATCCGCAGCCACGCCGCGGGCGTGGGCGAGCCCCTGCCCAAGGACCAGACCCGGGCCCTCATGGCCGCCCGCATCAACTGCCTGCTGAAAGCCCATAGCGGCATCCGCCCCGAGCCCATCCACCTGCTGGCGGCCTGCCTGAACCAGGACGTGGTGCCCGTGGTGCCCAGCCAGGGCAGCGTCGGGGCCAGCGGCGACCTGGCCCCCCTGGCCCACATGGCCCTCATGCTCGTGGGCGAGGGGCTGGCCTGGTCGGACGGGAAGCGCGTTCCGAGCGGCGAAGCCCTGGCGAAGGCCGGCCTCAAGCCGGTGGTGCTGCAGGCCAAGGAGGGCCTGGCCCTCATCAACGGCACCCAGCTCATCACCTCGCTGGGCAACCTGGCGGTGGAGAAGTTCACCCGCCTTACGGCCCTGGCCGACGAGATCGCGGCCCTCAGCCTGGAGGCCCTGCGCGGCACCCGCGCGGCCTTCGATCCCCGCATCCACGCGGCCCGCCCCCATCCTGGCCAGATCGCCGTCGCCGAGAACATGCGCCGCATCCTTGGCCCCACCAGCCCCATCGCCGAAAGCCACCAGGACTGCCACCGGGTGCAGGACGCCTACAGCCTGCGCTGCCTCCCCCAGGTGCACGGGGTCACCCGCGACGCGCTCCAGTTCGCCGGAGCCATCCTCGAGCGCGAGCTGAACAGCGCCACCGACAATCCGATGATCTTCACGGACACCCAGGAATCCCGCTCCGGCGGCAACTTCCACGGCCAGTATCCGGCCTTCGCCTGCGACGTGCTGGCCATCGCCGCGGCCGACCTGGCCAGCATCTCCGAGCGCCGCCAGGAGCGCCTGGTGAACCCCGCCTATTCCGACCTGCCCGCCTTCCTCACCCAGAATGGCGGCCTGGAGTCGGGCTTCATGATGGCCCACGTCACCTCGGCGGCCCTCGTGAGCGAGATGAAGGGCCTGGCCCATCCCGCCTGCGTGGACACCATTCCCACCAGCGCCGGCAAGGAGGACCACGTCAGCATGGGCCCCATCGCCGCCCGCAAGCTGCTGCGCGCGGTGGACGCCCTGGAGCAGGTGCTGGCCATCGAGGCCCGCATGGCCCTGGAGGGCGTGCGCATCCTGGGCATGGCTCCGGCCGCCGGCCTGCAGCCCCTCATGGACTGCCTGGCCAAGGCCTGCGCCCCCTGGTCCGATCGGGTGATGTACGAAGAGATTGACGCCACCCTCGGCGCCCTCGCCGCCTACCAAAAAGCCTGACCATGACCCAACCCACCCCATGGCGGATGGCCTGTGAACTGACGTTGCGGCGTTTTTCCGACGCCGACTCGATTCGTTTCTGGGGCATCGGCCATGAGGTGGAGGGCGCCTACCAGCCCATCTTCAACTACCGCTTCGAACACACCTATGCGGCCGTGCTGCTGGCCCGCTGGCTGGCGCCTGCCACCGGGGCAGATCTCGACGTGGTGGAATGCGCCGCCTGGCTGCATGACGTGGCCAAGCGGCTGAAGGATCTCCAGGGCAAGGACACTCACGCCCAGGACGCCTCGGCCAAGGTCGAGGATATTCTTGCGGGAACGGATTTCCCCTCCAGCAAGATCGCCGCCGTGCGCCACGCCATCGAACATCACGTGGGCCTCAAGCTCACCAAGCGGCTCGAACCCCTGGAAACCGCCTGCCTCTGGGACTGCGACAAGCTGAGCAAGATCGGCGCCGCCAGCCTCATCCACTTCGGCTGCATCAGCGGCGCCTTCCAGCCCATCAGCACCGGGGAGATCCTCAAGCGCGGCGAGGCCTGGCTGGACCTGGCCCGGACCATCACCGCCTGCTTCAACACCGAACCCGCCCGGGAGGAAGGCCGGCGCAGGCTCGCCTTCATCGAGGCCCACTACGCCCAGTTGCGGCGCGAATGGTCCGATCCCATGGAGATGACGCCCCCATGAACGACTTCCTGCAGGTGGCCCAGAGCCTGACCGTGGCCCTCAAGGCGCTGCAGATGTACACGGCCATGCACCCCCGCGCCCAGGAAGGCCTGGCCAAGGCCCACCTGGTGCTGGAGGCCAGCCTGCTCGACCAGCCGCGCCTCCAGTTCATCGTCACGGGATCCAAGGCCTTCGTGAACGGCCAGGTGCAGGAATCGCGCGTTCCGCAGATCGCCAGCCTGATCAGGCTCGTCTCGGAACGGGGCATCGGCGGCTTTTCCTTCGAGCGCGGCCTCACCCAGGACGAGGTGCTGGTCTTCCTGCAGGGCATGGCCACCAAGCCGGCGAAGCTGGAGGAAGTGGGCGGCTTCGAGGGCCTGCTGAAGGCCTCCGACGTGCGGCACATCAAGGTGTCGCAGACCCGGTACCAGGAAGTGACCGAGGGCGAGGAGTCCGGCGCGGGCGACAAGGCCCCCGTCTTCTCGCCTGCGCCTGCGTCTCCGGCCCCTCCTGCCTCCCATTCGCCCGAGAACCTGGTCAAATTCATCCGGGAAGCCCTTCTCACCGCCCTGGCCAAAGGGGCGGGAGCGGGAACCACCACGGGCGCCGCCTCCGGCCCCGGCTTCGGCAAAACCGGTTTCTCCGTGGGCGGAGTCCGCAGCGGCTCCATCGGCGGGAACGAGGATGGTTCTCCCGGCGGACAGGCCGACGAAGGCGGCATGGGTCCCCTGCAGGGGCTCGGGCCCGCGGACCTCAGCAGCCTCGGTCCCCTGGGGCGGGAGCTGGGCCTGGGCGAGGGCATGCCCACCCCGGGACAGCTGGGCACCCTTCGTCAGGTGCTCATGGGGCTGGCCCCCGAAGTCCAGTTCAGCCTTCTCGCCGGATTGGGCAGCCTGCCGGAACACCCCGCCGGTCTCGGCCTGGGCGTGAAGGCCCTGGCCGGGGAAATCCTGGCGGTGGCCGTCAGCACCCTGCTGGCCAAGGGGCTCGGGTGGCCCCAACTGAAAGGCCCGATCCAGGACATCCTGCGCCCCCTTCCCGACCGGGAACGCCTGGCGCGCACCCTGTCCTCCCATCTCCGCGTCACGGGACAGGACGCCTCCCAGGCTGAAGCCGTCCTCCGGCACCTGGCCTGGGAAGAACTCAGCCTGGAAGCCAAGATCCTCAAGGTTCTAGAGGAGGGACACCTCTACGAGCTGACCCATGAGGAGCGGTTGGCCCTCCTGCGGGAGCTGCTGGATCTCCGGCGCTTCGACGATTTCATCCGCATCCAAGAAATCCTGCTGGAAACCCTCAGCAGCGAAAGGGCCGACCTGCGGCTGCTGAGCGTCAAGACTCTGAACGGCGTGGCCCGGTGGACCTTCGATCCGGGCCTGCCCCCGGAAGCCGAGGGTCCACTGGCGGAAGCCCTTCGGGCCCACTTCGCCTGGGAGCCGGATCCGCCCATCCACCGCTGGACCATCGAGGCCCTCGAATCCCTGCTCAGCGGCCTGGTCCACCGGGGCGAGCTGGGCCACGTCCTGGCGGACGTCCAGGAGCTCGAAGGCCTGTGCGCCTTCCTCGACGAGCAGCAGCCCTGGCGCAATGAGGCGCTCGCCCGCTTGAACGCTTCCCTTCAAAGGCCCGAGCTCCTCGACAAGGTGGTGGACCTCGCCCTCTCCCTCAAGCGGGAGCAGATGCTTCTCGAGATGCAGCCCTACTTCGAATTCATCGGCGAGGGCATGGCCCGTCATCTCACCCAGCGCCTTGGCGAGGAGAGCGACCGCGCCCGGCGGGGGCGCCTGGTGGAAGCGGTCCGGAGCCTGGGCCCCACGGCCCTGCCGGCCCTCCTGGAATCCCTCGGTTCCCCGGCCTGGTACCTCGTGCGCAACGCCCTCACCCTGCTCTCCGATCTGGGCGGAGCGGATTGCGTTCCGGCCATCGTTCCGCACCTGCGGCATCCGGAGCCCCGGGTCCGGCGCACGGCCGTCCGCGCCCTCTGGAAGCTGGGCGGCCCCGTGGCCGAGCCCCACCTGCTGGCCCGCATGAAAGACACGGACGTGGAGACCATGCAGGAGGTCCTTTTCGCGCTGGGGCAATTGCGCTCCGAAGCGGGCCTGCCGCAGATCGAGGAACTGGCCCTGGACAAGCGGGTGCTGGAACGGATCCGCATTCAAGCCTTGGACACGCTGGGGCACATCGCTTCCCCCAAGGCCCTGCCCACGATGCTGGAGTGCGTCAAACGGAAGGGTTTCTTCGGCGGCGGCGAAAGCCAGCCCATCCGCCTGGCCGCTGCCCGGGCCATGGCCGCCCTCGGCACGCCCGAGGCGATGAACGCGCTGAAAAAAACCGTGGAAGGCGAACCGAAGGGGGAAGAACGCGACGCCATGCTGCGCCTCATGGAAAAGCCGGTGCCCTGGTGACGGACTCCCAGGTCCACCCCGATCCGCGCCAGCTCCTGGAGGCCTTCGAGGCATTCACGGCCGCCTCGGAACACCTGCAGGTCCGCTACGAGGCCCTACAGTCCCAGCTGGGCCAACTGCAGGGCGAGCTGCAGACGGTGCTCGAGGCCGTGCCCTTCGCCATCTGGGTGCTGGGTGAAGACGGGTCGCTTCGCTTCACCAACCGGCCGCAGGGCATGGAGGGGCGGTTCATGGAAGGCCCCGCTCCCTGGGAACCCGGCAGCCCCGGGGGCCAGCGCCACCTGAAGACCGCCGAGGGGCGGGAATTGATCTTCGAAGAGGAGCGCCGGTCTGCCCCCCACGGCGGCGCCATCGTCACCCTCCGCGATGTCACCGAGGCCGTCCTGCGGGCCCAGCAGGCCACCCGTGAAGACCGTCTGGCCGCCATGGGCCGCATGGCCGCCGAACTGGCGCATGAAATCCGGAATCCCCTGGGCAGCCTATCCCTTTTCTCGGGGATGCTGGTGCAGGATCTCGCGGAGCAGGCGGGCCCCCTGGAACTCGCCCGCAAGATGCAGGAAGGCGTGGGACGCCTGAACCGCGTGGTAGGGAACACCCTGGCCTTCAGCCGGGACCTCCAGCCCAAGGCCGGCACGGTCTTCCTGCGCAGCCTATGGGAAGACTCCCTCCGGAGCGCAACGCTCGCGGAGATCGTGCCCTGGGACAACCAGATCCCCGAGCAGGCCACCTGGCAAGGCGACCCGGATCTTCTCCGCCAGGTGGCCCAGAACCTTCTTCAAAACGCCACCCGGGCCATGGAGGACATGGAATCGGCCCGGATCGTCTTGAACGCGGTGGAAGAACGGCTGGACGACCAGCCCTGCTGGCACCTCACCGTGGCCGACAACGGCTGCGGCATCCCCGCCGAAGCCCTGTCGAAGGTCTTCGACCCCTTCTTCAGCACCTTCGGCGGCGGCACGGGGCTGGGCCTCGCCGTCTGCCATCGCATCGTGGTGGCCCACGGCGGCCTGCTCTTCATCGAGAGCCAGGTTGGTCGCGGGACCACGGTGCATCTCCGGCTGCGGGCCGGCGTGCCGTCCTAGAGCCGCTTGCCGATCTTCAGAACGCTGTCGGCCAGGGTCACGCCCGAGGCGGCGATGTTGCCCATGTGCAGGTAGATCTGCGGCTTCCCGCCCTCCTCCACAACGGCGATGGAGCCGCCCGCCGGGAGATCTTCCAGCTTGGGGCAGATGACGAATTTCCCGGCCGCCTTCAGGGTTTTCACCTCACCTCCCCTGCCCCAGGCGACTTTCGCGCCGGCATCCTGGGCCACGCCAATTTTCTCGAGTTCAGCGAGGACATCGGAATCCTTGCAGGCCACCTTGCCTGGCGATCCCGCCGCCGCGCACAGGATCTTCAGGAACTTGGCCTGCACAGGGGCGGGAAGGTCCCCCGCGGGCAAAGCCGCGGCGGCGAGCATCAGCGCGCCGGCACAGAAACAGGAGAATGGCGAACGCACGGGCATGATGGCTCCTAGAAGTTGCGGCGAAACGCCGCTCCAAATCCGTCGACTGCGTTCCATGAACCTGAGGAACCTCATGGCCTCGGCCTTCAGTCGGGAACGCGGAGCAAGATCCATGGGACGCACCGGGTTGATGGACCTTTATCGTCTCTCCCAGGAAATCGGATTAATTCCGGGGCGGAAGGACCCTCGGCCCGGAATCCGTGAGCAAGGGCCAGGAGTTCCCATCCGGGCGCGACGACTGGGCGAGAACATGCGAAAATCGACTTCTTTCAGGGAGCCTCGATGTCGCTGATCCACCTCAGTCCTGGCAAACAGGCCCCGGAAATTGTCAATGCCATCGTCGAAATCCCCACGGGATCGCGCATCAAATACGAAATCGACCACCATACGGGCCTGGTCCACGTGGACCGGGTGTTGTTCTCGCCCTTCCACTATCCCGCGGAGTACGGCTTCATCCCCGGCACCCTGGCCGATGACGGCGATCCCGCTGATATCCTCGTGCTCATCAACGGCTCGACCTATCCGGGTGTGGTGATCCGCGCGCGGCCCATCGGCCTGCTGCGCATGACCGACGACAAGGGACATGACGCGAAGATCCTGGCGGTGGCCACGGACGATCCCACCTATGCGCATGTGACCTCCCGTTCCGACCTGCCCCCCCACTTCCTGCTGGAGGTGGAGCACTTCTTTCTCACCTACAAGGATCTCGAGCGCAAGAGCGTGTCCAGCGATGGCTGGGGCGGCAAGGACGAGGCCCACGCCTTCGTGCGTGCCTCCATCGAGGCCTTCAACAAGAAACAGAACAAGTAGCCCGCGGTGGAGACGCTGGAGGCGGCCCCCGGGCTCGTCTGTTTCGATCTGGACGGAACCCTCGTAGATCCTCTGACAGGCGTGCGCAACTGCCTGCGGAAGACCTGCGCGGCTTTCTGTTTGGACATGCCTGACGAGGCCACCATCCGGGGATGGATCGGCTTCGGCATGCGGGAATCCCTCGCCACCCTGAAGGCCCTCGAGGATCCGAAGCGCCTGGAGGCCGTCCTGGCCTACTACTGGGAACGCTACCGGGAGGATGGCGTCTTCGAGCACGAGCTCTACCCCGGCGTCTTCCATTTGCTGCACCGGCTCAAGCGCCAGGGCCACCGCATCTACATCGTGTCCGCCAAGCCGAGCCTTTTCGCCCGGCGCATCGCCTACCAGTTCGACTTGAACCTCATTTTCGACGACATCTTCGGCAGTCCCCTCAAGGGCCAGTGGCAGCCCAAGACCGAGGTGCTGAGAGGCCTCGCGGCCCAGGGCACGATCCATCCCGGCGGTGTCTTCATCGGCGACCGCGGCGTGGACATGACCGCGGCGCGCGATCACGGCCTGGAGGCCATCGGCGTGGGTTGGGGCTACGGCAGCCGGGAAGAACTCGCCGAGGCGGGGGCGGAATGCATCTTCGACACGGTGCCGGAGCTGGATGCGTGGCTGCGGCTGCGTTTCCCGCAGCCGGAACGCTTCGACGCCTTCAGCCGTTCGGAGTAGACCACCGGGCCCCGGTGGGCACCTGGGCTTTGAAGGTGTCGGGCGAGAGCGTGGCCGGAGACTTGGGATTCAGGAGTTCCATCCGCTGTCTCGCCCCACTGGGATCGGTCCATTCCACGGCGTGCAGCAGCCCTTTGCGTCCCGTGGCTTTCAGCTCCGGCAGCCCCGTCTCCCGGGGCGTGAGCTTCACCGTCTCGCCGCCGAAGGCATCGATGCGGTAGAGCTTCTCCAGGCGGGCCGGATCCAGCAGCATGCCCAGCAAGGGGAAATCCCGCACGGCGCGGACCAACTCGATCTTCTGGGCGGTGCGGGTATCAGGATCGTACTGCACCAGGTGCCGTCCGTCGCAGGTCACCATCAGCCCCCCGTCGTAGACCACCCGCAGCCGGCCGCCCCGGGCCAGGGCCAACCGCCCCTCCTTGACCACCTTGCCGAACACGGCGCTCTCGCTCTCTTGGCGGAAGCGGCTTTCCAGGGGAGGCATTTTGGAGAAAGCCGCCCACCAGGCAGGAGGCGCGGCCAGGAGGGGAGCCGCCACCAGACAGCAAATCATGGCCATCCGCACCTTAGCCCCGCTTCATTTCGACGCTGAGCTTTGCGGTGATGCCCTTGGCTGGGGCAGGGCGATGGATCTGCCCTTCCGCCACCACCTCGCCGCGGCAGCGCAGCAGGACCACCACCTCCAGCTCCTGGCCATCGGCGGAGGAGGGCACTTCCAGACGCAGCACGGAAGGCGCGCCGCCGCGCCCCACCTGGGTGAGTTCGCCCATGAGCGAATTGATGGCGTCCTTGTTGTCCGAAGGCTTGGCTTTGACCGGAGGCCGTTTCGCTTCCACTTTCAGCGAGGCCAGCGCTGCCAGAGGATCCACCTTCACGGCGGGTTTGAATGGGACCGGCGGCACGAAGGCATGAGGAGGCGGCCCCCCGGGCGCCTCCGCCATGGGAGGCATCAGGGTTGGCGGCTCGGCCGGAACGCCCGGAAGGTCGATGGCCGCCTGAGGTGAGGGCATGTCCTTCGGCTCCACCTCGGGAGAGGGCGGTTCTGCCGCGAGGGGCGGGGCCGAGGCGCCCAGCATCAGGAAGGACACCTCATCGTCATCGTTTGCGACTCCGGGGGGCTCCGGCAGAACCGGCGCCTCGATGAAGAAGCCGGTGTCCTCATCCTCGTCCGGCAGCGGCACTGATCCCGGCGCGGCCCCGAAAGAAGCGGGCTCGTCCATGTCGAGCAGGTCCGTCACGGAAGGCAGGTCCGAGAGGGTGAGCGCCTCCACGGAACTGCGGGGCGGTTCGGTTGCTGGGATCGCCACGGGAGGAGCAGGAGCGTCCTGCCCTTCACCGAGGACATGCGTCTTGATGTGGAAAAGGGCCAATTTGGTGATGCCGCGCAGGGTCTCGAACACGCCGGAGCCGTCGGCGGCCACGGATTGGAAACTGGGGGCCCCGCTTGGATTGAAAACCCCCTCCAGTTCCTCCACGGGCACCACGTTGCGGAGATCCCGCTTGTTCCACTGGAACACCGTGGGGATGTCGTTGAGGTTGAGCCCCAGTTCGCGGAGGTTCTCCTCCAGGTTCTGGTAGCTCTCTTTGCAGGCATCGAACATGGCGGTCTGGCTGTCCACCACAAAGACGACGCCGTCCACCCCTTTGAGCACCAGCTTCCGCGTGCTGTTGTAGAACACCTGGCCGGGCACGGTATAGAGCTGCAGCTTCGTCTTGAAACCGCCCACCATGCCCACGTCCATGGGCAGCAGATCGAAGAACAGGGTGCGGTCCGTTTCCGTGTTCAGGCTGACCATCTCGCCGCGCGCCTTCTGGCTCGTCTTGCCGTAGATGGTGTTGAGGTTCGTGGTCTTTCCACACAGGCCGGGCCCGTAATAGACGATTTTCGCCGTCATCTGCCGGGTGGCGTGGTTGAAGAAAACCATTCCAGGACCTCGTTGGGATCCACGAAGTCTAGCCCGGAAAGCCACTCCGGCTCAATGCAAATACTGGATTTGTCTAGGACATTCCCTTCCGAACACCTCGAATGACGACAGTCCCATCTCCGATCCGGAGGCGGCTCCGGAAAGGTGCCGGAATGTGGCACCATCGGCTCTTCTGAGGAGGCAGGACTTGGACCATTCGGTTCGCATCGCGCTCATCCCCGGCGACGGCGTTGGAGGCGAAGTGCTGGCCGAAGCCCTGCCCTGCCTGCAATGGGCCAGCGGCCAGGGCCGCCGCATGGAAACCATCCAGCTGCCCTACGGCGCCGATCACTTCCTCGCCACCGGCGAGACCCTGCCCGAGAAAGCCTTCCAGAATCTCCGCGATGGTTGCGACGCCATCCTCTTCGGGGCCGTAGGGGATCCGCGGGTTCCCGACGGCCGGCATGCAGAGGAGATCCTGCTGAGGCTGCGCCAGGGCCTGCAGTTGACCGTGAACCATCGCCCTTGCCTGACGCGCCCTTGCCCGGCGTTGGAGGGTCGTGTCCCATCCGTGGACATCGAGATCTTCCGGGAGAACACCGAGGGCCCTTACTGCCTCCAGGGTTCCACGGAACCGGGCCGGGCCGTGGACCTGGCCGTCCACACGGAAGCCGCCGTGCGCCGGTTGCTGGGCGCGGCCTTCCAGCGCGCCGAAAGCACCGGCCATTCCCTGGTCCTGGCCCACAAGGCCAATGTCCTGAAGCACGGCCATGGCTTGTGGGTGCGGATCTTCGAGGAGTTGCGCCGAGAGCACCCCCGGGTCGCGGCCCGCGGCATGCACGCCGACGCCCTCCTCTGCGCCCTCGTTCAGGATCCATCCCATTTCGGCCTCCTGGCCGCCGACAACTACCTGGGAGATCTCATCAGCGATCTCTGCGCCGCCTACATCGGAGGCATGGGGGTGGCTCCCTCCCTCAGCTGGGCGCCGCACCGCCCCTTCCGCTGCGAAGCCCTGGCGGAACCGGTGCACGGTTCCGCCCCGGACATCGCGGGCAAGGGCCTGGCCAATCCCACGGGCATGCTGCTCAGCACCGCCCTCCTCTTCCGCCACCTGGGTTGGGAACCCGAAGCGCGGGCCCTCGAGCAGGCCGTGGCAGACGCGCTCGCAACCGGCGCCAGAACCCGCGACCTGGGCGGTGATCTCAGCACCAAGGCCATGGGCCGAGCCATCCGGGACCGGCTGCCCTGAGCCCGGAGGCAGGCGCCCCTTTTGACGATGCCGGTTTGACGGTCAGCAGCTGCGCATGACGCCCACGAGCACGCCCTGGATGTCGATGCGCTGGGGCGCGTAGCAATGGGGCTGAAGCTCCTGGTTGTGGGGGATCAGCCAGACGCCCTTGCTGTCCCGGCGGAATTCCTTGAGTGTGACCTCTTCCCGGTCGATGAGAGCCACCACACGATCCCCGTTCCGGTACTCGCCCTTGCGCTGCAACACCACCAGATCCCCGTCCAGAATGGCGTCATCGACCATGGAATCGCCCCGCACGCGGAGCACGAACAGCTCGTCACGCTGCCTGTGGATGCTGTTGGGCACTTCGATGGGCAGGGCGCGGCTTTCCGGAAGGATGGGCGAACCGGCGGCCACGTCGCCGCAGAAAGGCAGGATGCGCGCGGTGGGCATGGCATCGGAGCGCACTTCGCTGCGGGCGGCCCGCTGGGGCGCGGCCTCCTCTTCCGGGGCGCCGGCCACCACCAGGTTGTTGCCCTTGCCATGGCTGCGGACCAGGAAGCCCTTGTCCATCAGGTGCTGGACGTGCTTGTGGATGGTGGACACGGCGCTGGAGCCCACCCCCTTGGCGATTTCAGCCAAGGTGGGGCTTCGTCCTTCGCTCTGCACGAACGTGCGGATGAACTTCAGGACAGCCTGTTGCCGTTTGGTGAGATCGCTGGCTTTCATGGGTTCCAAGGTAAGAGTTGAGCGGCAGGTCGTCAATCCCTTTTTTTTCGCTTTATTTCAGATCCCCTTCCAGGGGCAGTCCAAGACCCTCGATAGAACCTCTCTGCGGCCTCTGCCATACTGAAAGACGGCCAAGAGGGTCAAGTATTTACGCCCTATTCGTCATCTTTCCGCCCTCTCAGACGCCCGCGTCCTGAATGTGAAAGGAGTTCCCATGACTGCCAGTCTTGCCGCCCCCTCCCACGCAAGCGGGGCGAAAACCCGGATCAATGATTTTTCCATCCAGGTGGCCACGGTCAACGGATCGGGTTCCCAGACGGCGAACACGGTGCTGCTGCGCGCCATCTTCCAGATGGGCGTCTTCGTCAGCGGCAAGAACCTGTTCCCCTCGAACATCGCCGGCCTGCCCACCTGGTTCACCATCCGCGCCAGCGCCAAAGGCTACGTGGCCCGCAAGGCCAGCAACGAAATGCTGATCCTCATGAACGCGGAGACCGCCAAGGAAGACATCGCCAAGGCCGACACCGGCGCCCTGGTGATCTACGACGAGCCCCTGCAGCTCGACAAACTCCGCGAAGACCTCGCTTACGTCCCCGTGCCGTTCCAGAAACTGGTGACGGCCTCCTGCCCCGAGCCCAAGCTCCACAAGCTCGTGAAGAACATGATCTACGTGGGCGTCGCGGCGCGCCTGCTGGGCGTCGACATGGACGAGGTGAAGAAGGCCATCACCAAGCAGCTGAAGGGCAAGGCCAAGGCCATCGAGATCAACCAGGCCGCGGCGGTGGCCGGCTACGACTGGGCCATGGAGAACCTGCCCGAGCAGGACCACATCCGGGTCGTGCGCGACCACAAGACCGAGGGATTGATCATCGTGGACGGCAACGAAGCCTGCGCCCTGGGCGCCCTCTTCGCTGGCGTCACCGTGGTGGGCTGGTACCCCATCACCCCCGCCTCCAGCCTCGTGGAAACCTTCATCGAGTACGCCGACGAGTACCGCAAGGATCCCAAGACCGGCAAATCCACCGTGGCCATCGTGCAGATGGAGGACGAGCTGGCCTCCGCCGGCGTGGTGCTCGCCGCGGGCTGGGCCGGGGCCCGCTCCATGACCTCCACCGCGGGGCCCGGCGTCTCCCTCATGAGCGAGTTCATCGGCCTGGGCTACTACGTGGAGGCGCCGGGCGTCTTCTTCAACGTGGCCCGCACGGGCCCCAGCACGGGCCTGCCCACGCGCACCCAGCAGTCGGACGTGGAGCTCTGCGCCAAGTGCAGCCATGGCGACACTCAGCACATCAACCTCTACCCCGGCACCATGGAGGAGTGCTTCCAGTTCGCCTACGATGCCTTCGATCTGGCCGAGCGGTTCCAGACGCCCATCTTCGTGGTCACCGACCTCGACTTGGGCATGCAGAACTGGTCCTCCAAACCCTTCGCCTACCCCGCCAAGCCCTATGACCGCGGCAAGGTGCTCGACCAGCAGCAGCTGGCCGAAGTCAAGGACTGGGGCCGCTACAAGGACGTGGACGGCGATGGCATCTGCTACCGCTCCCTGCCAGGAACCCCCGGTGGCAACGGGTCCTATTTCACCCGAGGGTCGGGCCACAACGAATACGCCCAGTACTCCGAAAAACCGGAGGATTACGTCGCGGTTGTCGATCGCCTCAAGCGGAAGTACGAAACCGCCAAGGCGCACGTGCCTGGCCCCGTGTTCCGCAACCTCGGATCGGACAAGGGCATCCTCGCCTTCGGCTCCAGCGATCCCGCCGTCATCGAGGCCCAGGATATCCTCTCCGAAGGCGGCCTGAAGACCGACTACCTGCGCCTTCGCGCCCTGCCCTTCACCGCTGAGGTGGATGCCTTCGTGAAGGAAAAGAAGGTGGTCTACCTGGTGGAGCAGAACCGCGACGGCCAGATGGCCAACATTTTCCGCGAGACCTACCCTGAGCACGCCTCGAAGTTCAAGAGCGTCCTCCACTACAACGGCCACGCCATCGACGCCAGGTGCATCGTGGATCAGATCACCACCTTCGAGCAGAAATAAGAGAGCCGACCATGACGACCGCCACTCCCTCCGCTCCCACCAACAAGCTCGGCTACACCAAGCAGGACTACGTGGGCTCCAAGTCCACCCTCTGCGCCGGGTGCGGCCACGACGCCATCACGGCCCAGATCATCGGCGCCGCCTTCGAATCCAGCCTCGAGGGCCACCGGGTCACCAAGTACTCCGGCATCGGCTGTTCCTCGAAAACGCCCGCCTACTTCATCAATCAGGGCTGGGGCTTCAACAGCGTTCACGGCCGCATGCCCGCCATCGCCACCGGCGCCTCCCTGGCCAACCGGCAGCTCATCAACATCGGCGTCTCCGGCGACGGCGACTCCATGTCCATCGGCATGGGCCAGTTCGTCCACGCCGTGCGCCGCAACATCCCCATGATCTACATCATCGAGGACAACGGCGTCTACGGCCTCACCAAGGGCCAGTTCTCCGCCACCGCCGACAAGGGCTCGCACCTGAAGTCCGGCGCCGTGAACGACCTGCCCCCCATCGATCCGTGCACCCTGGCCATCGAGCTGGGATGCGGCTTCGTGGCCCGCTGCTTCTCCGGCAACCCCAAGCAGCTGAACGCCATCCTCAAGGCGGCCTTCGCCTACCAGGGCACCGTGGTGCTGGACATCATCAGCCCCTGCGTCACCTTCAACAACCACGACGCCTCCACCCGTTCCTACAAGCACGTCAAGGATCATGACTTTCCCCTGCACGACCTGGGTTTCATCCAGTACTCGGAAGTGGAAGAGGTGGAGATCGCCGCCGGCGAGACCGAAGTCGTCACCTTCCCGGACGGCTCCAAGGTAGCCATCAAGGCCATCCATGAGAGCTACGACCCCACCGACCGCTTCGGCGCCATGAAGGCCATCCACGAATCCATGGAGAAGGGCGAGTTCCTCACGGGCCTCCTCTACATCAACCCCACCCAGCCCCCCCTGCCCCAGGTGCTGAACCTCGTGGACGAACCCCTGGCCAGCCTGGGCGAAGACGTGCTTAAGCCCAGCCCCGAAGTCCTCAACGACATCATGAAGTCGCTTATGTAACCGACCGCCGGGTGACGGAGAACGCGCCGGCAGCGCGTTCGAAGTCGGGACCCGGCGCGGAGGTTATGCCACCGACCGCCGGGTGACGGAGAACGCGCCGGCGGCGCGTTCGAAGTCGGGGCCCGGCGCGGAGGTTATGCCACCGACCGCCGGGTGACGGAGAACGCGCCGGCGGCGCGTTCGAAGTCGGGGCCCGGCGCGGAGGTTATGCCATCGACCGCCGGGTGACGGAGAACGCGCCGGCGGCGCGTTCGAAGTCGGGACCCGGCGCGGAGGTTATGCCATCGACCGCCGGGTGACAGAAATCAAGCCACAAGGCGCCGGGCGGCCGGCCAGCCCAAGGATTGACGCCGGTCCATGACCCGCTAAACTGGAAGTTCGTGGGCCTGTAGCTCAGCTGGGAGAGCGCTGCGTTCGCAATGCAGAGGTCGTCAGTTCGATCCTGATCAGGTCCACCAACAGGCCCCTTGAGAAATCAGGGGGCTTCTTGTTTTTAGCGGCCCCTGATTGAAGGCCATGCTCCTCCAGTGCGCCTGGCCTAGTTCTCCACTGGGACCTTGCCCGCACCAGCGGTTTGAACAAGCAATGCAATGTCCTTGGTGGGAGCATTCCCGAAGTACCGCCCGTATTCCCGGGTGAACTGGGAAACACTCTGGTAGCCGACCTTGCGGCCCGCACTTCCGGCGTCGAGCTTCGACAGGAGCATGAGGCGCCGGGCCTCCTGCAAGCGCAACGCCTTCTGATACTGGAGCGGACTCAATTCCGTGACCGCCTTGAAATGCTGGTGGAAGGAAGAGACGCTCATGTGGACCAAGGTGGCGAGGCGCTCGACGTCCAGCGGTTGGTCGAAATGGGATCGAACCCAGGACACCGCCTTGGAGATCCGATGGAGCCTGCTCTCCTCCTGGCCGATCATCGCTAGTCGCTGGCCAAGCGAGGTGTTCAGCAAGCGGATCAGGATCTCGTCCATGACCAGCGGCGCGAGCAACGCGGCTTCGCCGGGTTGTGATGCAAGCCCCAGGAGCCTCACCACCGCGTTGAGAACGTGGTCATCGACCTGATCCACGCAGATCGCATGACCCGCTTCGCGCTTGGGCAGGCCATAGGGATGAACCTTGGCCGTGAGTTCTGAGATGCGCGCAGGATCTATGTCCAGTCGAATTCCGAGGTAAGGCTCATCCAAACTGGCCTGCGTCACCTGAGCCGCCACGGGGACATCCATCGCATAGACCAGCATGCGCGAAGCATCGTAGTCGTAGATTTCCTTGCCAAGGATGATCCGCTTGGCGCCCTGGGCGACCAGGCAGAGGGCAGGCGGGATCACCCCATGGGCCATGTCCTTCCGGGCCCTGGATGCCCTGGACACATGAACGCCGGGCAGCCTCATGTCGAAGGTCCCATCGTAGGGAGCATGCGCCGTGCACATGCGCACGAGTTTGGCCAGATCAGTCTGGTCTTCTTCCAAACCCGCGGCGCGGAAAGGGCTGTGCAATCTGGTCATGGAGAGGGTCCGTAGAACGACATCGGTTGTGAATGGATTTTCGTTCCTGCAGGGGCCTGCGTGGATCATAACGCGGCGGTGCCACCTTGATCTCCGGGTTGGCGGTCGCAGCCCCCCTGCCCTGGGGTGGGGACCTGGTTTGGCTGGACACATCTCATCCCAAGGTACTGCGCATCGCTGACCTTCTCCAACCAGTCGACCGTCCTGCCCTGGCTCTGCTCCTGGATGGCGATGTGAGTCATCGCCGTCGTGGGGGCCGCTCCATGCCAGTGCTTCACATCCGGGGGAATCCTGACCACGTCGCCCGGTCGGATCTCTTCGACCGGGCCACCCCAGCTCTGGACCCGTCCGCATCCGGCAATCACGATGAGGGTCTGGCCAAGGGGATGGGTGTGCCATGCGGTGCGGGCGCCCGGTTCGAAGGTCACGGTGGCCGCAGAAACCCGGGAGGGATCCTGGGCGGGAAACAGGGGATCGACACGAACCGTTCCGGTGAACCAGTCCGCCGCCCCTTTGATCGAGGGCTGCGTGCCGATCCGAAGAACCTTGATGGCGCTTGGCGCAGCCTTCGTTTCGGGAGGGACCGCCCAGGCCAACAGACATGCCGACAAGCAGAGAGCAGCCCGGGGTCGAAGCCCTGTCACGGACATCAGCGCCCCACCAGCTTCTGCAGGTGAGCCGGGTAGCGGTCTCCCTGCAGCGCCACCTGGGAAGCCGCAGCATCGATGGCCTTCAGATCATCGGCACTGAGTTCAAGGGTGGCGCCGCCCAGATTCTCTTCAAGCCGGTGAAGCTTGGTGGTGCCGGGAATGGGCACAATCCAGGGCTTCTGGGCCAGCAACCAGGCCAGCGCAAGTTGGGCCGGCGTCGCGCCTTTGGCTGCGGCGAGGCCCTTGAGCACCTCGACCAAGGCGAGGTTCGCCTTGCGCGCCTCCGGGGTGAACCGCGGAACGATGTTCCGGAAATCCGTGGCGTCGAAGGTGGTGGTCTCGTCGATCTTGCCGGTGAGGAAGCCCTTCCCCAGGGGACTGAAGGGTACGAAACCGATGCCGAGTTCCTCGAGGGTGGGGATGACCTCCACTTCCGGCTCGCGCCAGAACAGGGAGTATTCGCTCTGGAGGGCGGCCACGGGCTGGACGGCATGGGCCTTCCGAATGGTCTGCACACCCGCTTCCGAGAGGCCGAAGTGCCTGACCTTGCCCTGCTGAATCAGATCCTTCGCGGCGCCAGCGACATCCTCAATGGGCACCTCGGGGTCCACCCGGTGCTGGTAGAAGAGGTCGATGGCCTCCACGCGGAGGCGCTTGAGGGAGGCCTCGGCGACGGCCTTGATGCGCTCGGGGCGGCTGTTCAGGCCACCCAGATTCGTCCCGCTCATCTGATCGATGGCGAAACCGAACTTCGTGGCGATGGCCACCTGGCCTCGAAAGGGAGCCAGGGCCTCGCCCACCAGTTCCTCATTGGTAAAAGGGCCGTAGACTTCGGCCGTGTCGAAGAAGGTGATGCCCTTCTCCACGGCCGCCCGGATCAGGGCGATGCCTTCCTGCTTGTCGACGGCGGGTCCAAGCCCGAAGCTCAGGCCCATGCAGCCCAGGCCCAGGGCGGATGCTTCGAGGCCGTTGGTTCCAAGTGTTCGCTTGTTCATCGTGTTCTCCAAAGGTGATGACTAGTGGGGGCGCCTGCCGAAGACATCCTTGGCGATGGGAAGGGCCGATACGGCATGGGGCCACCCCGCGTAGAAGGCCAGGTGGGTGATGGCTTCCGTGGCCTGGGTTTCAGTCAGCCCGAAGTCCATCGCCCGGTTGAGGTGGTTCGAGAAGGGGCCAAGCTGGCCTGATGCGACCAGGGAACTGATCGTGATCAGGCTCCGGTCCCTGGGCGCCAGCGCAGGCCGCAGCCACAGGTCCTGAAACAAAAGATCGTTGGTGAAATGCAAAAGGCCGGGAAATTCTGGACCGATGGCGCGCTGGGTGTTCACGACCCGCGTGGCTTCCGCCGTCGCATCCACAGGCAAGTGCGGCCCTGCGGCGGGAGGAAGCTGAGCGGCGGTGATCCGGCGACGCACAAACACTGGCTCTGCCACATTCACGGCCGCCATGGCGTTGCCCCACCCCGAGTAGAAGGCCAGGTGGGTGATGATTTCCGAAATCTCCTGGGGTTTCACACCCTCCTCCAGCGCCAGGTCGAGGTAGAAGGCCAACTCGGCGGTCTGGTTGCGGGTGATCAGGGTGGCCAGGGTCACGAGGCAGCGGTCCCGACGGGAGAGCCCGGGACGCTTCCATAGATCGCCGAACAGGGCGTTCCGGGTGTAGGCCTCCAAAGCAGGCGAGACTCGACTCAAGGCCGCCCCGGCCCTGATCTGGTCCTGGGTCCCCTGGGCCGCGAAGGCAGTTGCCGCGACCAGGGCCATCAGGGATGCGGTCCAAGGTTTCATGTTCAACCTCCAAAGGATTGAATGATCCGTGGCTGTCTAGCTCGCCTTCGCGGGGGCTTCCACCCCCGAGAGCGAGAGAATGCCTGCGGGCAGGCGTGCGCCGTGAACGGGAACGCGGGTCAGTGCGGCATTCAGATCCGCAAGCTCCTTGGGCGTGAAACGAACACGGTCTGCACCGAGGTTGTCCAGCAGGTGCGCCATCTTCGTGGTACCGGGAATGGGCACGACACAGGGGTTCTGGGCCATCAGCCAGGCCAGCGCGATCTGGGCAGGTGTCGCGCCCTTGCGCCGGGCCCAGTTCTGGACGACTTCGACCAGCCTGAGGTTGTGGGGGCGGTTTTCAGGCGAGAACCAGGGTGCCATCCCGCGGAAGTCGCCGTGTTGAAAGGAGGTTTCCAGGCCAATGCCGCCCGCCAGGAATCCCATGGCGAGCGGACTCCAGGGCACGAACCCGATGCCGAGTTCCTTGCAGATCGGCAGGATCGTGGCCTCAGGGTCCCGCGCCATCATGGAGTATTCGTTCTGGACAGCCGTCACGGGCTGGACGGCATGGGCGCGGCGGAGGGTGCCGGGGCCGGGTTCGGAGAGTCCGAAATGCAGCACCTTGCCCTGCGCGATCAGATCCTTGACCGCGCCCGCCACATCCTCGATGGGGACCTTGGGATCGACGCGGTGCTGGTAGAGCAGGTCGATGCGATCCGTTTTGAACCGCTTCAGCATGCCCTCCACGGCCAGTCGGATGTGCTCTGGCTTGCTGTTGAGGCCGCCCAAGAATCTTCCAGTTTCCAGGTCGATGTCCCAACCGAACTTCGACGTGATCACCACCTGGTTACGGAAGGGCGCGACCCCCTCGCCCAGGATCCGTTCGACCTCGTGGGGGCCATAGGCCTCGGCTGCGTCGAAGAAGGTGACGCCACGGTCATGGGCTGAGCGGATCAGGGCGATCATGTCGGCCCGGCGAGGGACTGTCCCGTAGAAGGTGCCGGTCATATCCTGGCAGCCGAGCCCAAGGCTGGAGACCTCGAGTTTCCCGAGCTGGCGCCGCCCGCTCACCCGAGTTTTGACTGCGGCGCCAGCGGTTTCCTGGCCAAAGGCCGGAAGGGAGAAACCGCCGCCCAGGGCCGTGGCGGCGAGGATCCCGGTCGCCTGCAGGAAGGTGCGGCGATCCAGGTGCTTGCTGGACTCTGGGGCATCGGCATGGAGGTCGGGCGACATGGTTGCCACTCCTGGCTGGGGGTTGAGGGCTGGTGCGAGGGCTCAGTCCAAGCGTTTTTTCTTGAAGAAGACGGTCATCTGCTCGGCGATGTCCCGGTTGTTCAGGTCTGAGAACAGGAAGTGCGTGTTTCCCCGGATCCCGATCTCCGGCAGATGCACGACCGTGACATCCCCACCATGCCGGTTCACGGCATCGCGCCAGAGCCGGGCCATCTTCAGCCTCACCCGCCAGTTGTCCTGGCCTGGGAAGTCTGTGGGCTGATCAGGGATGTTGTCCCCGTAGAACAGGACGATGGGGATCTTGGTCAACGGCAGGAACTGTTTCAGGGGGATGGCCACCCCCTCCAGTGGCCCAGCCGAACTGGGCATAGCCGGAGGGACTTCTCCTTCGGGGAACATGAACCCGGATCCGGGTTCGAAGGCAACGATGCCGCGGACATTCGCGCTCTTCATGGCGGTCAGCCATCCTGGCCCACCTCCCTGCGAATGGGTCACCAGAATCCCGGGTCCCGTCTTGGTGAAGAGCGCCGACATGGCATCTGAGATCACGTCCATGTCGAAGGGCCCCGCATTTGGCACCATCTGCCTGAAGAACTGGTTCAATGCCTCGGGATCCTGCGAAAACTGGACCCCCGGGTAGAGGTTGGGCCATGTCCCCAGGCGGAAGAGGTTGAACCAGGTTTGTTCATCAGGGGTCGCATGGATCGTGAAGGACTGCGTGCTCCGCGAGGCACCCCCACGTCGAGGCTGGTCGACGAGGTACACCGAATAGCTCTGCCGCAGCATCAACTCCCGAAAACCCTCACGGCCATCGGGAGTTGTCTCCCAAGTCTTCGAGAACTGCCCGGCCCCGTGCAGGAACACCAGGGGAAGGGGACGCGGCTTGACTGGTATTTGATAGGAAACGTAGGCATGGTCGCCATGGAGGGTCTGGCCCTCGGGGCCTGGCTTGTGGGGGTTGAAGGTCCCCGGATGACCGGTAACCGTTCCACCCACGGCGAAACTGCCCTGGCGCTGTATCACCAGCGGTTTGCCTCCGTCCGATGCCCCAGAGATGGCAACGGGTGACCAGAGCGCCATCATGCCAAACACAGCCCGTTGCAGGAGTCCGATGCTGAGTGCCATGACCTGATCCCTCCTTCTACTTGAGCGCCTTGCCGAAGAACGCCTTGAGCTTCATGACCACGCCGGGAACGAACTCCGGTTTGTAGTAGAGATCGATGTGGGAAGCCCCGGGAACCATGAACAGTTCCCGCGGTTCCTTCGCCTTGTGGTAGGCGGCCTGGCTCATGAAGAGCGTGTCAGCCTTGGAACCGGCCACGAGCAGGATCGGGCGCGGCGAGATGGTTTCCATCTGCTCGAACGGGAAGAAGGCCATCTGAAAGCCCAGGCTCGTGAAGGCGTACTTCCCCGTGGAATGGGGATGGCGGGCAATCTTCATGTAGTAGTCGTAGCCCTCCCGGTAGGTCACAGAGGGATTGGCTGCGGCCTCTGCATCCGATTCCGGCAGGAATGAGATGTAGCGGACCGGTTCACCTCTGGCTTCCCGACTGCGCTGCTGGGCGATCTCCTCCAGACGCTTCATCCGGGTTTCGAAGGAAATCGTGCCGCCCACGCCTTCTCGGCGCGCGGTGCCCACATCGAAGGTGCTGATGCCTGCGGCTGCCTTGATCCGGTGCTCCGTCTGGGCAGCATTCATGGTGTACCCGCCGCCCGCGCAGATGCCCAAGGCACCGATGCGTTGGGCATCCACTTGGGGATGGTTGCTGAGGTAGTCCACCGCGCATCGGATGTCTTCCACACGGTCCGTAGGAACCTCTGCCTGGCGTGGCTCACCCCCGCTTTCGCCGTAGTGGCTGGCATCGAAGGCCAGGGTGATGAAGCCCTGCTCCGCCAGTTTCTGCGCATACAGGCCAGCAGCCTGCTCCTTGACTCCACCGAAGGGGTGGGTCACCACAATGGCTGGATGCTTTTTGGTCCTGTCGAGGTTGGCCGGCAGGAATAGATTCCCGACCATTCTCACGCTGTGGTGTGGGAATGAAACCTTCTGCACGGTTACGTCTCCATGGATGTTGCTTCCCGCAGCCTGCAACCTTGCAGCAAGTCCGACCAACAAAAGCGCGAGGGCCATTCCGATGGATCTTGAGACGGATTGACCCATGAGCCCCCTGGTTGACCAGAATGATGACGAATCGAGCAGGGCCATCATCGCCCCGTCATCTTCAGGGCCGCCTCAGGCAGGCGGGCTCCCTGCAGGCTGATCAGGGCAGCTGCCGACTCGATCTCCTTCATGTCTTCAGGCTCAAGCTGGACGGCCGCCGCTCCGAGGTTCTCCTCCAGCCGATGCAGCTTGGTGGTACCGGGGATCGGCACGATCCAGGGCTTCTGCGCCAGAAGCCAGGCCAGCGCGATCTGGGCCGGGGTCGCAGCCTTGCGCGCGGCAACCGTACGGATAATCTCGACCAGGGCCAGATTCGCTTTGCGGGCCTCCGGACTGAACCGTGGCACGGAATTCCGGAAATCGGCGGGATCGAAGGTGGTGGTCTCGTCGATCTTTCCCGCGAGAAACCCTGCGCCCAGAGGGCTGAAAGGCACGAAGCCAACCCCGAGTTCTTCCAGGGTGGGAATGACCTCCACCTCTGGCTCGCGCCAGAACAGGGAGTATTCACTCTGGAGGGCCGTCACGGGCTGGACGGCATGGGCCCGGCGGATGGTGCTCACGCCGGCCTCAGAGAGGCCGAAGTGCCTGACCTTGCCCTGCTGAATCAAGTCCTTCACCGCGCCCGCCACGTCCTCGATGGGGACCTGCGGATCCACCCGGTGCTGGTAGAACAGGTCGATGGTCTCCAGCCGGAGGCGCTTCAGGGAGGCCTCCGCCACCGCCTTGATGTGATCGGGACGGCTGTTCACCCCTCCGGTGCGCTGCTGACTCACCGGGTCCAGATCAAAGCCGAACTTGGTGGCGATGACCACCTTCCCCTTGAAGGGGGCCAGGGCCTCCCCGACGAGTTCCTCGTTCACGTAGGGACCATAGACCTCGGCGGTATCGAAGAAGGTCACGCCCTTGTCCACGGCGGACCGGATCAGGGCGGTCATCTGCTGGGTATCCCCCGGGGGTCCGTACCCCGAGCTCATGCTCATGCATCCGAGACCTAGCGCGGAGACTTGAAGATTACTGCTGCCGAGTTTGCGAGTTTGCATGGTGATCTCCTTGTAAATGGCTGATGTGGGGTCTGCTGAGCCCGGGCTAGAGGGAAAGGCCCATCTGGTAGGCCTCCTTCATGGCGGAACTGCCCTTGATGTCCCCCACCTCCCAGGCGCCGGTGCCGTAGACAACACCTTTCTCCTGCGCCCCGTCGAGGCAGGAGGTGAAGCCCCGGAACCCTTCGAGGGTGCGATGCAACGCCTTCTTGTGGCCGTCGGCGGCCGCCAGGATGAAATAGAACTCCTTGTGGGCGACCTCCTGGTACCGGGCGCAGGTGCGGTCGATGAGGGTCTTCATCTGCGCCGCCATCGCGTAGAAGTAAACCGGCGTGGCCATGACGATCACGTCGGCCTGGACCATCTGGTCGAGCACCTTCGCCATGTCATCCTTTTGGGGGCATTTTTTCGCCCCCTTGGCGCAGGCGCCGCAGCCGGTGCAGTAGCCGATGTGCTTGTCTTTGAGGAAGACCTTCTCGGCGGCATGACCGCCTTCAAGCGCACCCGCGAGGAAGGTGTCGCAGAGGATGTCCGAGTTGCCGCCCCTCCGGGGGCTGGAGGACAGGATGAGCACCTTCTTTCCCATGGCTCGCCTCAGTCCTTCAGGGAAGCCGTGCCAACCACGCCGTGGAAGGGAGCCAGTTCCGTGGGGGATGATTGCACTGCATATCCGGGTGCGCTCAGTGACATGGTTCCTCCAGCCCGGGGCCCATCCTCGACCACCGGTCACAGAAGAAAGTCTAGGAATTGGCCGGGATCGCGGCTTGCCCGATCCTCTGAAATCCTTTCCCAAACCTACAAACGGAGGAGCAGCGGTTCAGCCCCTGCCCTGATCCTCAGCGAAATCCATGAAAGCGGGGAGAGCACAGCCAAAACAGCAGAGGTGCCAAGGAGTGACACAGCGAGGAGCAGATCCTTTTTGCGTAGATGCAGGAGAGGATCTATTCCTGAATTGGTTCTAGAGTCCGGATTCTCATCGGCACGATTTCGGCAAAATCACCCTGATACCACTTGAGACGACATGAGACTCGCTGAGACTATAAATATGAAAACAGGTAGTTTATAAAACATCAACTGGTCTCAATTAGACTCAACCCCGGCATTCACAATGCAGAGGTCGTCAGTTCGATCCTGATCAGGTCCACCAATCGCCCCTTGAGCAATCAGGGGACCTTTTGTTTTTATCCGGCATCTACTTTCAAGCCCTGGCGTCAAAAATTGTTACGGCTTTCTGTGGAGATTGTTGCAGGCGCGTGGCCTTGGCGACCCTCGCGCAAGCGATGGCTGCCGATAAAATCAATGCCCCATTCTTTTTCTCAGAGGAGTAGTTTTCTTCGAGGAGATCATCACTTCATTGGTGGGTGCGGCCAGAAACCGCAGGCATGGAAGCAGTCGGGCCGCTGTTTCGTTGTGGATTGACACCATTCCGCCTGGAGGCGCCCGATGCCCTTTGCAGCTCTCAACTTGTTGTTTCAACATCATAGGGATGACTTGCATGAAGGGGGGCTTTCGTGAGGCTATCTTTACGCTTCATCCTGCCTTTGATTCTTGTCCTGGCGGGGATCGCCTACGGCATCGCCCCACTCGTCGACCAGTTGACGCTCCGTTGGTTCATCCGGGATCTGAACAGCCGCTCGACTGCAATCGCCAACGCCATCCAAGAGCCGCTGTTGGAGCAGCTTGCAGCGGGGAAAAGAGCCAAGACGGAGGAGTTCTTCAGCCGGATCACCCAGGACGAGCGGTTATTCGCCATCGGCTATTGCGACTCGTCTACAGGCAAAATGCTGGCCAGCCGCTCGCTCCCCGCCGAGATCCATTGCAGCGATCTCGACCGTTGGCAACTCCCCCAGGGGCACTTGCTGACCAGCATCCATGGCCCCCTGCACGTCACGGTAAGGCCCTTGGCCAGCGAGAGCGCACCGGACGGGCAGTTGGTTCTCGTGCACGACATGAGTTTCATCTCCCGGCGCACGGAAGAAACCAAACGCTACGTGTTCTATTTCTTCATGGCCTTGGCTGGTGTGGTGTCGCTCATCACCGTCGTCATCGCCCAACTCTCCTGGCGCGGTTGGATGGCCGGCATGAGGTCGCTCCTGCGAGGCGAAGGGCTGCTGCGCAAGCCCTCGGGCGGAGCGCAGGCTCCCCTTCCCGGGTTCAAACCGATCGCCCGCGATCTGCAAAGGTTGATCCAGGAGCTGGAATCAGAAAGCCGGGCCCGGGATGAATCCCAGATCACCTGGACCCCGGAGGCCTTGCGCACCATTCTCCATTCCGAGCTGAGCGGCGAGGATGTCATCGTCGTTTCCAACCGCGAACCTTATATCCACCAGCACCACGGCGAGCGGATCGAAGTTTCGAGACCGGCCAGCGGGCTGGTCACGGCGCTCGAACCGATCATGCGGGCCTGCTCGGGCACTTGGATCGCCCACGGCAGTGGTTCGGCCGACAAGGCGGTCGTCGACAAGAACGACTGCATCCGGGTGCCGCCGGAACGGCCAGCCTATCAACTCCGCCGGGTCTGGTTGAGCCCGGAAGAGGAGGCCGGCTACTACTACGGTTTTTCCAATGAAGGGATGTGGCCCCTCTGCCATATCGCCCACGTGCGGCCGACCTTCCGGTCGAGCGACTGGGCCCAATACGTGGCGGTCAACCGCAAATTCGCCGAAGCCGTGGCGAGTGAAGCCAAGACCAAGACCCCCATCGTCCTGGTCCAGGACTACCACTTCGCCCTGCTTCCCAAGATGATCCGGGAAGCGCTCCCCGACGCCACCATCATCACCTTCTGGCACATTCCCTGGCCCAACCCCGAATCCTTTGCCATTTGTCCATGGCGGAACGACATCCTGGCCGGGATGCTGGGCAGCAGCATCATGGGGTTCCATACCCAGTTCCACTGCAACAATTTTGTCGACACGGTGGATCGCTTCATTGAGGCCCGGGTCGACCGGGAATCCTTCACGGTCTCCTGCGGAGGCAAGCTCACCGCCGTGCGGCGGTATCCCATTTCCATCGCCTGGCCCCCGGAAGCCGACATGCTGCGGGAATCCATTCCGGACTGCCGCAACCGGATCCGCGATCTGAACGGCCTTCCACTCGATCACAAGGTCGGCATTGGCGTCGACCGGCTGGACTACACCAAAGGGATTGTGGAGCGTTTCCGGGCCATCGAGCGCCTTCTGGAATTGAATCCGGATTGGATTGGCCGCTTCACCTTTGTCCAGGTGGCCGCTCCAAGCCGGTCGGGCATCGACGAGTACCAGCATCACGAGACCCAGGTGCGGGCCATGGCCACGCGCATCAACGGCCGCTTCGAGAATCAGGGGCCGCCTCCCATCAAGCTCAGGATCGAACATCACGAACCACAGGCGGTCTATGAGTATTTCCGCGCTGCCGATCTTTGTTTCGTGAGCAGCCTGCACGATGGCATGAACCTGGTTGCCAAAGAATTCGTGGCGGCCCGCGACGACGAGCGCGGTGTCCTCATCCTTTCCGAGTTCACGGGCGCCGCGAGGGAACTGCCCGAAGCGCTGATCGTCAACCCCTACGATGCCGACCAGTGCGCGGCCGCCATGCACCTGGCCCTCACGATGCCGGCCACCGAGCAGCGCGATCGCATGCGCCTGATGCGCGGATTGGTTGCGGAATTCAATGTGTTCCGCTGGGCCGGCCGCATGTTGCTCGATGCCGCCTCTATGCGCAGGCGGGGCCGCCTGGCGGAAAAGACGGAACGCGGGGGGATGTGACGATGCGCCAGGCATTTCCACCCGAAGCGCGCGCGGATTGGGCCTATTTCCTGGATGTCGATGGAACCTTGATCGACTTTGCCGATCGACCGGACGCCATTCAAGTCGATGCCGCGCTGCTCGACCTGATCGCGCATCTCCATCGGGCCAGCGGAGGCGCCGTGGCCCTTGTCACCGGCCGGTCCTTGTCCGACCTTGAACGGCATCTCGGTTCTCTGCGCTTGCCCCTGGCCGGACAGCAGGGCCTCGAAAGGCGCGATGCGACCGGCCGCCTTTGGATTCACGCGGGCCCCCCCGCCGCAAAGGCCTCCATCAAGGCGGCATTGGCCCCCACACTCGCCGGCCACTCCGGCCTCCTGCTGGAAGACAAAGGGCTGACGCTCGCATTGCACTACCGCCAGGCGCCGCACCTGGCCGCCTATGTGCACCGGGTGATGAAAGCCCTGGCTCGTTCCAAAGGCCTGGGCCTGGAGCTCCAGCTCGGCAAGTGCGTGGTGGAACTGAAGCCCGCTGGCATCGACAAAGGGACGGCAGTGGCCGAATACCTCGCAGAACCTCCTTTCGCGGGAAGGCGTCCTGTCTTCATCGGCGACGATCTCAACGATGAGCATGGGTTCGCCGAGGTCAACAAGCTTGATGGCGTTTCAATCAAGGTGGGAAAGGGATCCAGTTGCGCCCGGTTTCGCCTGCCCGATGTGACCGCGGTGCGCCATTGGCTGGGCATCGCGCTGAGAGGTCTGCCGTGAAAAACCTTGATCTGGCTTTGATCGGAAATTGCGCCATCGGCGCGCTGATTGATGAACAGGCCACCGTTCTCTGGGGCTGTTTCCCCCGCTTCGATGCGGATCCGATGTTTTGCGCGCTCCTGCGGGACACCGATGACTTCGGGTATTTCGGGATTGACCTCGCGGACCGCGTGCGCACCGAACAGCACTACCTTGAAAACACCGCGATCCTTGTGACCCGCCTTTACGATCGCCGCGGCGGAGCCATCGAAGTGCTGGACTTCGCGCCGAGATTCCATCTGAACGGACGGACTTTCCGGCCCATGATGCTGGTGCGCCAGATTCGGTGGATCGAGGGCAGCCCCCGATTGACGCTGCGCTTGCGCCCCGCCTGCGACGAAGGGGCGGGCCGGCCGAGCATAACCTGGGGCAGCAACCATATCCGCTATGTCGCGCCGGCTTTCACCCTTCGACTGACCACCGACGCCTCGCTGACCGCCATCATGCAGGAAACCTCGTTCTTCCTTGAGGACACGGTCACGCTGCTGCTCGGCCCGGACGAGACCATCAATGAGGCCGTCGGCGAGGTCGGCCGCCGGTTCCTTGAGGAAACCACGCAGTACTGGCGGGAGTGGGTTCGCAACCTCGGCATTCCCTTCGAGTGGCAAGGTCCGGTCATACGGGCCGCCATCACGCTCAAACTGAACGCCTACGAGGATACCGGGGCCATCATCGCCGCGATGACCACTTCCATCCCCGAGGCGGCCGGCAGCACCCGCAATTGGGATTACCGGTTCTGCTGGCTCCGCGATAGTTATTTCGTGATCAACGCCTTGAATCGCCTGGGCGCGACTCGCACCATGGAGCGCTACATCGCCTACATCATCAACCTCGCCGCCGATGCCGAGGGCGAGCCCCTTCAGCCCGTCTACGGCATCGATGGCCGGGCCGAGCTGGAGGAACGGGAAGCCCAGGCCCTGGCGGGCTACCGCGGCATGGGGCCGGTGCGTCTCGGCAACCTGGCCTACCGTCAGGTCCAGCACGACGTCTATGGATCCGCCATCCTGGCTGCGACTCATGTCTTCTTCGACCAGCGCCTGACGCGACAGGGCGACAAAGCCTTGTTCCACCGGCTGGAGGCCCTGGGAGCCCAGGCCATCTGCTGTTTCGACCAGCCTGACGCGGGATTGTGGGAACTGCGCGGAAGCGCGCGCGTGCACACCTTCTCCGCCGTCATGTGCTGGGCGGCTTGCGACCGCCTGGCCAAGATCGCGGAGCGATTGGCACTGCCCGAGCGGGCGAGCCATTGGCGGGAACACGCGCGGACCATCCACGCCACCATCAGCCGTCGCGCCTGGAATGACACCCGCGGCACGTTCGTATCCACCTTCGAGGGCGAGGCCCTGGATGCCAGCCTCCTGCTGCTGGTCGAGGTCGGTTTTCTCGACCGGGGCGATCCGCGTTTCGCCGCGACCGTCGCCGCCGTCGAGAAAGAACTGCGCCGCGGCGATTTCATCTTCCGCTACATCGAAAAAGATGACTTCGGCGAACCGGAAAATGCCTTCATCCTTTGCACCTTCTGGTACATCAATGCCCTGGCGGCGCTGGACCGCCGCGAGGAAGCCGGGGCCCTCTTCGAGAAACTGCTTTCCTGCCGGAACAGGCACGGCCTGCTGGCTGAACACATCGATCCCAAGAGCGGCGAACTGTGGGGAAACTTCGTGCAGACCTATAGCATGGTGGGCCTGATCAACGCCGCGATCAGGCTGTCCATCCGCTGGGACCAGGCCTTCTGATCCGCGGCCAGAGACGGAGCCGCCGATCGCCGCACCGACGGCGATCCCCAACCCTCCCGGCGGATCAGAACACCGCCTCCATGGGAGCGATGTCTCCGGCCAGAATGGCCACCGCCTGGGCAGCCACCAGGGGCAGGCCCCGGTGGGCGAAGTGGATCGCGGCTTGCACCTTGTTCTGGTAGAAGGCCGCATCCCGGCTGCTGGCCTGAAGCGCCTTCACCCCTGCGGAGTCGCTGGCCTCCAGGCCGCGCCCGCGCAGAAGCTCCGCCCCCTTCTTGTCGGCCAGCTCCGCCTGCTGCAGCAGGAGGAAGCCCGCCACCACATGGCCGAGCATGTCGAGCATGGGAGCGGCGTTGAGGAGGGTCAGCAGGGCCCCGTTGTCCCGGGCCGGAACCTGGGCCAGCACCTGGCCGAGAGAAGCCACTGCGTCCGCCAGTTGGCGGGCCGAAGGCCCCAGGACCGGGTGCCCCGCCAGGGCCTGGGCCGTCCTCCCGGCCAGCCCGAGGAGATCCTGCACGGGCCTTCCTTCTCGCATCTTGAACTTCCTGCCCACCAGATCCAGGGCCTGGATGCCGTTGGTGCCCTCGTAGATCGAGGCGATCTTGCAGTCGCGGAGGTACTGCTCCGCCGGATAGTCCATGGTGTAGCCGTAGCCGCCGTAGGTCTGGAGCGCCCACTCCGTCACACGGAAACCCCAGTCCGAGCACCAGGCCTTGCTGATGGGCGTGAACAGTTCCACCAGGCCCTGCCAGCGGTCCTGCTCCTCCCCCCCGGAGACATGGGCCATGTCCATGCACCAGGCGGTGTAGGACACCAGGGCCCGCATGGCCTGCACGTAGGCCGACTGCATGAGGAGCAGGCGGCGCACGTCCGGGTGCTCGATGATGAGCGATTGGGTGGCGCTCTTGGGCGATCGGGGACCGCGCCCCTGCAGGCGTTCCTTGGCGTAGGCGAGGGCCGCCTGGTGGGCGGCGGAGGCGTTGCCCAGGCCCTGGACGCCCACCTCGTAGCGGGCGGCGTTCATCATCTGGAACATGTGGGCCAGCCCCTGGCCTTCCTGGCCCAGCAAAAACCCCTGGCAGGCGCCGTTGGCCCCGAACACCAGACTGCAGGTGGGCGATCCGTGGATGCCGAGCTTGTGCTCGATGCCCGCGCAGGCCACGTCGTTGGACACCCCGAGGCTGCCGTCGGCGTTCACGCGGATTTTCGGAACCACGAAGAGGCTGAGGCCCTTGGGTCCCGCGGGCGCGTCCGGGGTGCGGGCCAGCACGGCGTGCACGATATTGGGGGTCAGCCCGTGGTCGCCGCTGGTGATGAAAATCTTCTCGCCGCTGATGAGGTAGGTCCCGTCCGCCTGGCGCAGGGCCTTGGTGTTGAGGGCGCCCAGATCGCTGCCGGCGCCGGCTTCGGTGAGGCACATGGTGCCGGTCCACTCCCCCGCGTACAGGCGCTCGCAGTAGATGGCCTTGAGGGCCTCGCTCCCGAAGGCCTCGATGAGGTGCGCCGACCCCCGCGTCAGCAGCACGGTGAGGCCCAGGGCCGTGTTGGCGCCCATGAGGAACTCGCTGATGCCCGTGCCTACGCATTCCGGCAGGCCCATGCCGCCGAATTCCGGATTCATGGTGGCGCTGATCCAGCCTCCGGACGCGATGTCCCGGAAGGCTTCGGAGAACCCCTCGGGCAGGCGGACCTGGCCGTCCTCCAGTTGGGCGCCCACGCGGTCGCCGGTGCCGTTGCAGGCGGAGAGGCTCCCCTTGGCCACCTTCAGCGCCTCTTCCAGCACCATGCCCAGCTGCTCCCGGTCCACCTCCTGGTAAGGCCCGTCCTTCAGGATGGCGTCCAGGTCCAGCCACTCAAGGAGGTTGAAACGGATGTCTCGATCGTCGTCGATGTATTTCATGGCGGCTCCGGGGAATCCTTCAAGCTTTGGTTGAATCCGCGGGCAATGCCAGTGCTTTTCACGTCAGAACAGGAATTGGTTCTCAGCCGCCCTGCCCGGCCCGGGACCTCCATCAGGTATCCTCGAAGGATGATCGGACGCCTCCGCGGGGAACTCATCCAGAAGCTGCCCAACCTGGCCCTCGTCGAGTGCGGCGGGGTGGGCTATGCCGCCGCCATCAGCCTGTCCACCTACGGCCTGCTGGGCGAGGTGGGAGCCCAGGTGGTGCTGCACACCGAACTGCTCGTGCGGGAAAACGAAATCGCCCTGCTGGGCTTCGCCACAGCGCAGGAGCGGGAGTTGTACCGCTTGCTCGTCAAGGTGGATGGCGTGGGCCCCAAGCTGGCGCTGGCCGCCCTGGGCGCGCTTCCCCTGGAGGACCTGGTGCAGGCCATCCGTGGCCGCGATGTCAAGGTGCTCACCCGCATCCCCGGCGTGGGCAAGAAGACCGCCGAGAAGATGTGCTTCGAACTCTCCGAGAAAATGGGCGGGTTGTCAGGGCTGGACGGCCTCTCCGGCGTGCCTTCGGGCGATCCCTGGGAAGAGAGCCTGCGCTCGGCCCTCACCAACCTTGGCTTCAAGGAGGACGCGGTGCTGCCCGTGGTGGCGGGACTCCGTTCCGGGAAGCCGCCCCTGGCGGAGGCCATCCGCCAAGCCCTGAAAGCCCTGCAACGATGAGCATCCGCATCCTTTCCACGTCACCCTTGGTCGGTCCGGCCCTCCGCGATCTGGGCGCGCGCTTTCCGGAGCTGCGCCTGGCCGCGTTCCGGTCGCCGGAGTGGAACGCCGCGCTGGCCGGAGCGGAAGCCCTGGTGGTGATGCTTTCCGAGCCCCTCACGGAAGCGGATCTGGAAGCCGCTCCCAAGCTGAAAGCCATCGGAACCTACTCCGTGGGCGTCAACCACCTGCCCGTGAAGGCTTGCCAGGCCCGGGGCATCTCGGTGGTGAACACGCCGGGCGTGCTGACGGACGCCACGGCGGACATCGCTCTGGCCCTGCTGCTGGCACTGACCCGTCGCGTGGCGGAAGGGGAGGTGCTGGTGCGCTCCGGCACGTGGCAGGGCTGGGCCCCGGACCAGCTGCTGGGCCCGGGCCTCGCCGGCAAAGCCTGCGGCATCCTCGGCAGCGGCCCCATCGGCCAGGCCTTCGCGCGGCGCGCCTGGGCCCTGGGCATGACGCCGGTGTTCTGGGACCGCGATCAGAAGGGCGGCGAGGTGGATTTCGGCGCGGGCCGCGCGCCCCGCCTTCCCCTGCCGGAACTGCTTTCCCGCAGCGCGGTGCTCTCCCTCCACTGTCCGTTGACGGACCAGACGCGTGGCCTCCTGGACCGCCCGGCGCTTGAGCAGTTGCCCGCCGGCGCGATTCTCATCAACACCGCCCGGGGCGGCATCCTGGATGAGAACGCGGCCATCGACCTGCTGGAATCGGGCCGTCTCGGCGGCGTGGGACTGGATGTGTACGAGGGCGAGCCCCGCCTGAACCCGCGCTGGCTCCAGGCGCCCCGTGCCGTGCTGCTGCCCCACCTCGGATCCGCCACGGTGGAGACCCGCGAGGCGATGGCGCAGCTGCTCTGCGATGGATTGGCCGCCGCGCTGCAGTCCTGAGGCCTGGACATCCCGCCCAAGCCGCGGCCCCTCCCGGCAGCATCGGGTGATACCCTGAACCAACTGATGAGGAATCCCATGGCACGCCCCTGGCTCAAGCTGCTGGACCCCGGCCTGACGGCCCTCAAGACGGATGCTGGAACCTCCTTCGAGGGGAGGCTGGCCTTGGCCCGCGCCCTCAACGGACGGGCCCGCCACGCCGAGGCGCTGGAGATCCTCGACCAGCTGCTGGCGGAGGACCGCTCCCATGTCGAGGCCTGGTTTGAGCGGCTGCTCTGCTTCAACGACCACGCCGGCGAAGAAGAGGGCCTGGAGCTGCTGTCGCAATTGGAATCCCTCCGCGACGAGCACCCCAAGGAGGGGGGCCATTTGCGCAACCTGGGCTATCTGCGCCTGCTCACCCAGGATCTGGACGGGGCGGAGCATGCCCTCAAGCAGGCCCTGGCCTTGAATGGACAGGATCCCAAGGCCCTGGAGCTGGCGGGGCTCTTGCAGCTCCACCTTGATCGCGCCTCCGATGCCAAAGCCTGGCTGTTGAAGGCGCTCAGCCTCAATCCCAAGGACCCGCGCACCCTGCGCCTGCTGGCCATCGCCATGGAGCAGCTGGGGGACGCGGCTGGTGCCGAAGCCCAACTGGTCGCGGCGCTCCAGGCTGGGGAATCCTACTACTGGGGCTGGCATGCCCTGGGCGAACTGCTCCTGAAACGCGGCGAACTGACCGAAGGGCTGCGCTGCATCCACCGGGCCCGCAGCCTCCATTCATGCGATCCCGCCAGCTACTTCATCCTCGCCGAGATCTTCAGCGAGCAGGGGCACCTGGAGCTGGCCC
>JACPYP010000003.1 GCA_016195985.1 Acidobacteriota bacterium
GGTGGATTCCTCATGGATGAGCCGAGCGATGCGTTCCTTGCCAGAGCCGCTTTCGCCTGTGATGAGCACCGTCGAATCGACCTTGGCGACGCGCCGGGCCAGGTCCACCAGTTGGCGCATGGCCTTGCTTTTCGCCACGATTCCCAACTGGGGCTCCTCGCCGCTCCAGGCCACTTGGATGAGAGCCTTGCGGTGCTCCTTGAGCTTCCGCTCGGCTGCCTTCAGGGTTTCGGTCACGCGGTGAAGGGAGATGTCCAGGCAGTCCGCCAGGCGGCCCTTCTCGTAGAACCTCAGCTCCTCGGCGCGCTCGTTGCCCCATTCCTCCCGTGTGCGCCCGTAGAGGTGGCAACCAGCATCTCCCTTGCCCTGGCAGCGATCCTCAAGCACGAACACTTCTTTGTTGTAGGTGTGGCTCAGCTGACCGCTAATGAGGCCACAGATGGTCCAGCACATGGGCGCATCCGCGCGGCCGAAGTGCAGAAGGTGCTGCTCGGCCTCGTACGAAGCCACGATCATCATCCCTTCCTTGGAAAAGGGGTCGCGGTTTTCGGAGCCGACTCTGAAGAGGCCGCCCAATGAGTGGATGCGGGTTCCCGCCTGGCAGCGCTCGGTGTCGTTCGCCCATTTGAACTCGGCCTGCATGGCTTCCGCCATGCGCCAGCCGTGTGCGAATCCGAACTGGGTGAGCACAGTGCGGGCGGCCACCTGGCCAAAGTTCTCCACCAGGTATTTCCGAAGGAGGCCCATGGCGACAGCGTCGATCAGAAGCGCTCGCTGACCCGCGAATCGAATGACTCCCTCGTCCGGATTCAACTCCAGAAGTTCCTTGTGGTCCAGATCCTCGGCACGCATCGGTGGCCTTCATCCTTCGGACTGAAAGGGTGGGTCGTTCATCTTGATCGAAGATATCACTTCAGCCCGGAAGGGTGCCTTTAAAATAGGCTCTGGATTGCGGACGTGTAAAAACAGAATGAGCAGTGAATCATCGCCCGTTCCGCCTAGGTCGAAATGAAGGACGCGTCGGTTCATATTGATCGGATCCAGTCATCCAGCCTTGTTCTCAATCTTTTTAAGATCTTCAATTTTGGCCGTTTATAATTCGGCCGCGTTCATGCCCCCTATCAGGGATACATGACTGACGGCACGCTGCCCTCGGTTCAACACCACCGCTGGGGTCCCAATCCAGCGGTCAGCCCTCCTTTGGATTCTCCATCCAACTCGATTCTCCCCAGGGAAACGTGAAGGACGACACGGACAAAACCCTCGGTGCCGGGGCCAGTTTTCTGATGCAGTGGGATCTATCCGGCGGCCGTGCAGTCCACCCTCGGTTCGACGTGAACCGCTTCAATGTATCGACCTATGAGCCCAGCCACAGCAACTACCGGGAGTCTCACAAGCTCAGCGCCCTGGGATTTGGCGTCGACGACCTCTACGGCCTGGATGGCCCGCCGAAGAATCGGTGCTTCACGGCTGGCGCGGGAGTCACACGATGGGATCTCTCCTGCACCAGGTCTGACAGAGTCGGAAACAGCTATTCCTCGACCCGGGATAGCAATAAAAACACCACCACTCTCGGCCTCGCGGCCGGCCTGGGCTGGCAGTTCACGCGTCGTTGGCCTCGAGGCCCGCTTCATTCACGCGCCCTACAAAGCCTTCGACCTTAACAACCCCACCTCAACCGCCCGCACAGACATGAACCGGGATGGCAACGACTTGCAACTCGCCGGAACCTTCCCCTGGTAGGCGGATTGCCCACGTGAGCCCCTCAATCAGAACTGGACCCATCAGCACATTCACATCGCCTGACGCAGCTTCGAGATCAGACAATCAAATTGATGCACAATCTCATCATATTGATGATCAAGATCTATGGTTTCAAATCTTTAAGCAGTTCAAGTGATTGAAAGACAAGACACTAAATTATTGGTATAGAACATGCAATATTTGAACGAACTCAATTGCCGACATGAACGCGCGAGGCACCGATGATGACCTTTCTGAAAGTCATCATCTCGAGATTGACCTGCGAAGCCAGCTTTGGCAGCAGCTGGCAGGTGAGTGACGCATCCGTTTCAGTCAAATGCGATGCAGTCACTTGGGAATGGAAATATCGAGGCAAGGCATTCTGGGAGGTGAATGCCCCCGCCTTAGCCACCATCCACTTGGGCCCAGATCAGCCCATCTCAGAGTCTCAGACCCATGCCAAGCTTTGATGTTTCCCCGCACGATCAAGGAGAACGCATGGATGCTCTGGTTTTTTATCCCACCGGAGAACTCACAACATTCGAAGTAAAGGACCGGTTCGATTTTGAGGATAGGGTTCTACACACTCTGATTTCTTCCCGCCGCTGCCAGGAATACACCGATCACCATGCGAGTCCATATGGCGTGCATGCCTTCCTTCTACCCGAGTGCCGGGGTTTTGAAGCCAGGCCCTATCTGGAATTTGACAGGCACAACCACCACGAAACCCACTTCCAGGTTATTCAAGAGGGGAGGCCCACTGGTTTCAAAGTGGTCATGGACAATAGGTCTTGGGGCCCATGACAAAGAGACGGTTAACACCCTCCGGCGAAGCAACCAACCTACGACAGCGGGCCGAAATATTGGCCCGGAAGCATCCTCCTCCTTCCATCTCGGACCATGACCAGGCGCTGCCATCCTGGGTGGTCGAGATGTTGCATGATTTGCGTGTTCATCAAATTGAGTTGGAGCTCCAGAACGAGGAGTTGTGCCGAGTGCAGGAAGATCTGGATCACTCCCGGGCTCGGTATTTCGATCTCTACGACCATGCTCCCTCGGGCTATTTCACCCTAGACGGACAGAGTTTAATCCAAGAGGCCAATTCGACCGGCGCCCAGTTGCTAGGCATGCCCCGGTCCGCCCTGGCACAGCTCCCCATGTCCATGTTCATCCTTCCTGCAGACCAGGATTTGTTCTACTTCGCCCAGAAAAACCTTCAGGCAACCCATGCGACCCAGTCACTTGATCTCAGGATGCTGAAGCCGCATGGCTCGGCCTTTTGGGTGCACATGGAAGCCACTGCCGGATCGGATGCTGGGGTTGAATCCGATATTCGACTGATGCTAAGTGATATTGACGACCGTAAGCGGATGGAGGCGGTGCTCCATCAATCCCATGAAATGGAGAGCCTGGGTATCATGGCTGGAGGCGTGGCACACGACATGAGCAATGTCCTAGGTGTCATTTTGGCGCTTGCCTCCGTTCACGAGGAATTGGAACCTGCGGGAAGCCGGGCCCACAAGAGCTTCGTGACCATTGCGAAAGCCTGTGAGCGGGGCGGCCTCCTAGTACGGAGCCTCTTGGGGTTTTCGCGCCAAGGACTCATCGAAGAGAAAGAAGTCGATCTGAATGATTTAATCCGCAATGACGTGGGGATCGTTCTGCGTAACACGCTGAATCAAATCAATTTAGATCTAGATTTGGCAGAAAACCTTCGCCCCGTCCTTGGCGATGGGAGCTCGTTGGCCCACGCCCTGATGAACCTTTGCGGCAATGCTGCTGATGCCATGCGTGAGGGTGGCACCCTCACGATCCGATCCCGAAATGGACGAACCGACTGGGTTGAGCTTCTGGTAGAAGACACGGGAACCGGGATGACCGAAGACATTCTGGAAAAGGCGCTGGTCCCTTTTTTCACCACCAAAGAGCACGGCAAAGGCACCGGCATGGGGCTCTCCATTGCGCATCACACGGTTCAGACGCATCACGGAGATCTCGAAATCCTTAGCCAGCCCGGTCAGGGCACACGCGTCCTGATGAGGTTTCCAGCCTGCGAACGCAGAGCCCCAGTGACCGATTCGCCTTCTCCTCCGTTAGAGGAATCATCCTGCCTCAGCCTGCGGGTGCTGGTGGTCGACGACGATGAACTGATCCTGCACTCCATGCGGGAACTCCTGGAGGCGCTGGGACACAGCGTGGCCGAGGCGCCTTCAGGCGAGGAGGCTCTGGCACGGCTGGCAACGGGAGAAGAACTCGATGTGGTGTTCCTGGACATGAACATGCCTGGGCTCGGAGGCAAGGGAACCTTGCCTCGCCTACGCGACTTGCGACCCAACCTTCCCGTTGTGATCACCACTGGCCGTCCGGATCAAACCGTCCTCGACCTCATGCGGAATCACCCTGGTGTCACCCTTGTTTCGAAACCTTTCAGTCTCCAGCAAATCCGAGATCATCTCGAATCGCTTCGGCATGAGCGGATCGTCCTCCCAAGCCCGGCCCCCAACCGAAGGACATCAACCCGAACTCAGCCTCGCCCCGAAACCCAGTTGCAACGGGGTTGACCCGTTTCCAGGCGTGAATTGATCGGAACCCTCCTTCATCTTGATGGGTGGAAGGCGGCGACACCCGAAACCGGCCGATCAAGAGGCTTTGACGCGATGATTTAGCCTTTGGATCAGTTCCTGCTTCTCATTTGACTGCCCTCAAGGAGGCAGACCATGTGGATGCAGCCAAGGATTCTTCGACGCGGCGCCCGGATGGGGTTGCTCCGCTGGGCTGCGGCTCTATTCGCAAGCCGACCGGGCCCGCCCGTGCCTATCTTGGCCATTGCGGGGCCCCGCCGCACGCAGAAGATCCTGGATGATGTCGCGGCTCTTCTACGGAAAACCTGGTGATCTTCGGGGGGAACACCTCGACGTGGCGTGGTCCATCGCGGAAGGTCTTCTCATTCCTCCAACGCCACCCTTTCAAAGGCCTCCTGCTCCTCCTTGTAGCCTTGATGGCAAGTGGCATCCTGCTGATGGACATCGTGCTGGCAAGCCCCATGCAGCGATGGGCCGAGCGCACCATGAACGCGAAGCTGAACGGCTACACCGTTCGCATCGGCGCGGTGCGCCCTCATCTATGGCGGTTCGCCTTTGATTTGAACGATCTGGTGATCACGCAAACCACCCATCCAAATCCACCCGTGGCCCACTTCGGAGCCTTGCGGTTCTCACTGATGGCCCGGGCGCTGCTGCATTTCAAACTCGCCGGCAACCTGACCATCGTAAGACCAGCCCTGCATATCGACCTCACTCAAATCCAGGAAGAGGTCCGCAGCCACCTTAGCCTCAAGGAACGTGGCTGGCAGCAGGCCATCGAATCACTCTTCCCTTTCAAGTTCGATCAGGTGAAGGTGCAAGATGGCTCTGTCCTCTATCTATCGGGCGGAACAGCCAGCAAGCCGATCCAAATCACCCAGATCGCCATGGCCACCGAGAACGTCCGCAACATCGCCGTGTCCAAGGACACCTACCCTTCTCCCGTGATCCTTGAGGGGATCCTGTTCGATTCGGGCAAGGTTTCCTTCAAGGGAGCGGCTGATTTCCTGCGGGAGCCTCTTGTGGGCGCCCGCGGAGAGATCCGCCTGGAGCACGTGCCCCTGGACCGGCTCGCTCCCCTGGCGGAAGATTACCAACTGAAAACCACCGGTGGGTTCTTATCCCTTCAAGGTTGGCTGGAACACACGCCTGAGGCCCAATCGGCGCATCTCGAGCGGGTTGAATTCACCAATCTTCAGGTGGACTACGTCACCAGCCAGGCCACCAAAACCATCGAGCAAAAGCACGCCAAGCAGGCCATCAAGCTCGCCAAGCAAGTGCGCAACGCCCCCAAGCTGCAGATCCAGGTGGATTCGCTGAGCCTTCGGAACAGCCGCTTCGGCTTCGAGAACAAGGGGGCCAGACCTCCCTACAGGGTGTTCATCTCCCAGCTCAGCCTGGATTTGGCTCACCTCAGCAATCAGACAGGGCAGGAAGCCTCGACCTTCCGTGCCAAAGGGGCTTTCATGGGCAGCGGCGCCAGCACCCTGAGCGGGAAGGTCCGTTCTTCAGCCAAGCCTGCGGATTTCGAAGTTCAGCTGGAAGTGAAGGACGCGAAATTACCCGATCTCAATGGCCCCCTGATGGCCCACATGGGCGTGGATGTGGCCGACGGGCTGTTATCGGTGTTTACCGAAATCAAAGTCAAAAGCGGATCCATTGAAGGCTACGTCAAACCGCTCATCACCAACCTGCGAATCTCCGATCGGCAGAAGGACCGAGGGAAGCGCCTGGGCAAGCGGGTGGAAATGCACGTGCTTCAATTTCTGGCCAACCTGCTCAAGAATCGCGAGTCCAAGGCCGTGGCGACGGTGGTACGCATCTCCGGGTCCACGGGTGGCCCCAAGACCAACGAATGGGAGGTCATCCGCAAACTCATCGGAAATGGCCTCGCCAACGCCATTCTCCCGGGCTTCCAGGGCCCGCCCACGGATCACCCAAACCCGTCCGCCAAGCCCGGGTCACCCAAATAGACCCGCTGCTCGGTCGAAATGAACCATCCCCTTTCATAGTGATGGGTTCGTTGCCCGTGAGTACCGCACCGGCTTTCGGGAATGGTTGCAGCTAAACCGCTTTACGTTATGGACCAGAATCTGCTTGTTGCATCGGGTCAACCGCAGATGCCACGCCTCAGGAGCGCTTGATGAGCGACCCCACTCGCAGCCGTGGTTGGACCATTCGACGAAGGCCCCCGACCATGGAAGTCCACCTTCACTGCATGACGCATCTATTCGACCAGCTTGGCCTCGCCTCTGGACGGGAAGACATTCAGGCCTTTCTGGAATTCCATCGCCCTTTGGCGGATCACATCAGGCTTTCGGAAGCCCCCTTCTGGTCTGCCTCCCAGTCAGCCCTCCTCCGGGAACAGGTCCAACAAGATGCCGACTGGGTTGGCGTCATCGATGAACTCAACATCCGCCTGCGTGAGACGACCACCAACAGGGGCTTACCAAGCCCCTCGCCCCAGGGAACGGCAGTGGATGAACAACCATTCCAGGTTGAGTGAAAGAGAGCGTGTCTTTGTCCCAAACCGTGGCAGAGGAGCTGATCGAGACCCTGGCACAGGCTGGGGTTCGGCGCATGTACGGATTGGTGGGAGACAGCCTCAATCCCGTGACAGACGCCCTTCATCGCAGCGGCAAGATCGACTGGATTCAGGTCCGCCACGAGGAAACAGCGGCCTTCGCCGCTGGAGCCGAGGCCCAGCTCACCGGCGATCTGGCGGTGTGCGCAGGGAGCTGCGGCCCGGGCAACCTCCATCTCATCAATGGGCTGTTTGACGCGCACCGGAGCGGGGCCCCCGTCCTGGCCATCGCCTCTCACATTCCCACTTCCGAAATCGGCAATGGCTATTTCCAGGAAACCCATCCCGACCAGCTCTTCCGCGAATGCAGCCACTACTGCGAGCTCGTATCCAATCCGGGCCAGATGCGGCGGGTGTTACGGTCGGCCATGCAGCATGCCGTGAGCCAACGGGGCGTCGCCGTGGTGGTGCTCCCCGGTGATGTGGCGGCCTTTCCCGCCATAGAAGGCCCACTCTCTCCGAAGATCGTGACCACGCTTCCATTGGTGCGCCCCCATGACGCCGATCTGGCGCGGCTGGCCGACCTCCTCAACCAGGCCCCCAAAGTGACGATCTTCGGTGGGCGAGGCTGCGCCGGTGCGCACGACGAACTGGTGGCCCTCGCCGAAAAGCTGAAGGCGCCCGTTGGCTATGCCTTTCGCGGCAAAGAATGGATCGAATACGACAACCCCTTCGCCATCGGAATGAGCGGGTTGCTCGGCTGGGGCGCCGCCTACCAGGCCATGCATGGGTGCGATGCCTTGCTATTGCTTGGCACCGATTTCCCCTACGAAAGCTTCATCCCAACGAAGCCCGAAATCGCGCAGATCGATATCCGGCCTGAGCGCCTTGGCCGCCGGTCCAAACTCGATCTGGGATTGTGCGGAGATACCCGCGACACGCTCGGCGCTCTGCTTCCTCTGATCTCCCAGAAGACAGATCCCACTTTCCTTGAGGCGATGGTCGAGCAACATCGCCTTGCCCGCCTCAAACTGAGCGCAGGCGTGGAGGCCGGTCGCACGCGGAAACCGATCCACCCGGGGTTTGTGGCGGCCACCCTCGATGAACTGGCGGGCCCCAATGCCGTTTTCACGGCCGATACAGGCATGTCCTGCATCTGGGCGGCCCGGTATCTGAGCGCCGCCAAGGGCCGCCGGCTGCTGGGCTCCTTCGTTCATGGGTCCATGGCCAACGCCTTGCCTCAAGCCATCGGCGCCCAGGCCGCCTATCCAGACCGACAGGTCATCGCACTCTCTGGCGATGGCGGCTTTGCCATGTTGATGGGGGACATCCTGACGCTGGGGCAGCACGACCTTCCCATCAAGATTGTCCTCTTCAACAACCATGCGCTGGGCATGGTGCAGTTGGAAATGGAGGTCGCGGGCATGTCGCCTTACGGCTGCAGCCTGAAGAACCCCAACTTCGCCACCCTCGCCCAATCCGCGGGTCTGCTGGGGCTGCGGGTGGAAGATCCTGCAGACCTCCGGCCCGCACTGGCGCAGGTATTGGCCCATACCGGCCCGGCCCTGATCGACGTGGTTACGGATCCCAACGTCCTCGCCATGCCACCCCGTGCCACGGTCCAGCAGGCCGCTGGATTCGCTCTGGCGATGACGAAGATCGCCTTCACCGGCCAGTTGGAGGATGTGTTCGACACTGTCGCCGCCAATTGGCGCGAATTGATCTGAAGACCTCCAGATAGGAATCCAAGATGCCGCCATCGCAGGAACCACTCCAAGCCCCCGGAAACACGACATCGACTTCCGATCAACGCAGCAGCCAAAGCATTGATGCTGTTCTGGATTTCTACACCCGGGAAGATCAGAAAATCACCCGCTCCCAGCGCATCCTTGAACGCGTCAGCTTGGTGATCGGCAAGCCACTCTACCTGGGCACCATCCTGCTCCTTGTCCTGCTTTGGGTCGCCACCAACCTGGCTTGCCACTGGATGGGCAAGGTCCCTTTTGACCCGGCTCCCTTCATCTGGCTGCAGGGCCTCATTGGGCTGGGGGCACTGGTGACCGCGACCATCGTGCTCTCCAAACAGAACCGCCTGTCGAAGCTGGCGGAACAGCGTGCCCACCTGGATTTGAAGGTGACCCTGCTGACCGAACAGAAGGCCGCCAAGTTGATCGATCTTCTGGAAGAGCTGAGGCGCGATCTACCGAATGTTGAAAATCGAACAGATCCCCATGCAGAGGCGCTCCAGAAGGCCATGAATCCAGATTTGGTGCTTGCCGCACTGGGCGAAGACATCCATCCAGATCAACATCTGAACCAAAGCTCGACCCGAACCGGGTTCGGCCGCCGCCAAACGCCTTGAAGGTTGACCCGGAGGCTCACATGGCCACACGCATTGAACACGACACCATGGGCGAGGTGGAAGTCCCGGCGGAAGTGTACTGGGGCGCCCAGACCCAGCGTTCCCTCGATCATTTCCGCATCGGCGGGGAACGCATGCCCCCGCCCCTCCTTCATGCCCTTGCTTTGGTCAAAAGGGCATCCGCGCAGGTGAATGCGAACCTGGGCCTGCTGGACCAGGCCACAGCCGGCCTCATCGTCCGGGCCGCCGAGGAGGTGATCGACGGCCGGTTGGATGATCAGTTTCCTCTGGTGGTCTGGCAAACGGGTTCGGGCACTCAGACCAACATGAACCTCAACGAGGTCATCGCCAACCGGGCGAACGAATGGGCGGGACAGCCCCGGGGCAGCATGAGCCCTGTCCATCCCCACGATCATGTAAATTGCTCCCAGAGCACCAACGATGCTTTCCCCACGGCCCTCCATGTGGCGGCGGCGCTGGATATCCAGCACCTGCTCCGACCTTCGCTATTGGGGCTTCAAGGCATACTCGCGCAAAAGGCAGAGGCCTTCCGCGATGTCATCAAGGTGGGTCGAACCCATCTGCAGGATGCGGCACCCCTCACCCTCGGGCAGGAATTCAGTGGCTATGCCAGTCAACTTGACCACGGGCTGCACCGACTGGATCAATCCCTGGAGGGGCTTTATGAATTGCCTCTGGGCGGCACGGCCGTGGGCACGGGGCTCAACGCCCCGCCAGGCTTCGCAGAACAGACCGTAGCTCGGCTCGCGGAATGGACACGCCTTCCCTTCGTCACTGCTCCCAACACATTCGAAGCACTGGCCGCGCGGGATGCTTGTGTTTTCGTCCACGCTGCCCTTCGCGGCCTCGCCGTCAGCCTCACCAAGATTGCCAACGACATCCGCTGGATGGCCTCCGGGCCCCGCTGCGGCCTGGGCGAGATTCGCATTCCAGAGAACGAGCCAGGCAGTTCCATCATGCCGGGCAAGGTGAATCCCACCCAGTGCGAGGCCCTCACCATGGTGGCGGTGCAGGTGCTGGGAAACGATGTCACCGTGGCCATGGCCGGGGCTGGGGGCGCCTTCGAACTGAACGCCTTCATGCCGGTCATCGCCTTCAACCTGCTTCAAAGCATCCGGCTGCTAGGCGAGGCCTGCGCCAGCTTCGGCCGCCATTGCGCACAAGGGATCGAGCCCCGCCTGGAGCGCCTCCAGGGGTTCGTGGATTCCAGCCTCATGCTCGCCACAGCCCTCACACCCAGCATCGGGTACGAACGAGCCGCCACCCTGGTCAAAAAGGCCTTGAGTGAGGGCATCACCCTCAAAGCGGCTGCGGTCACCTTGGGGATTCTGGACGCAGATGCATTCGACGCCCTGGTGCAGCCCGAGGCCTTGACCAGGCCACCTGATCCGGGGCGCTGAGAAATCTTCGCCTCATCCCTTCAGGCTTGATTCCATGTCCAGACCCTGGGCCCGATCCCCCAGGATGAGCCGGGCCCGGGGTTGCGTTGTGACATAGGCCCAGAGCCATTCGAAGAAGACAAACACGCGGCTTCGAAAATCCACTAACAGCATCAAATGGACAAACAGCCAAGCCAACCAGGCAGGGTATCCGGTCAAGCTGAACCGCCCCAGGCGGGCCACGGCCCTTCCCCGGCCCAGGGTGGCCATGCTGCCCTTGTCCCGGTAGCGAAACACCTGGCGAGGCATCTCCCTCAGGCTGGCCTGGATGTTGGCGGCGGCACAGTCCCCTTGCTGCACCGCCACCGGAGCCACGCCGGGCAACAGCCCGGCTGGCCCGTGTGAAAAGGCGGCCAGGTCACCGATGACAAAAACTTCCGGTTGGCCTGGAAGGCTAAGATCGGGCTGGACCAGCACGCGGCCCTGGCGATCGAGCGGGACATTCAAGGACGCCCCCAGCGGAACAGCCGACACACCTGCCGCCCATATGACAGTCCTCGCGGGGATCCGTTCCTCGCCAAGAATCACAGCGCGCGCTTCGAGGTCTGTGATCGGTTGGCCAATGCGGACCTCCACTCCGATCCGCTCCAGCCCCTGCAGCGCATTCTCGGACAATCCCAGCCCAAAATTCGCAAGGATGCCCGACCCGGCCTCGACCAGAATCACCCGAGCTCGATCGGTGCGGATGCGCCGGAATTCGCGGGGGAAGGAAAGCCGGGCCATCTCCTTCAGCGTACCGGCCAGCTCCACGCCGGTCGCACCTCCGCCCACAATGACGAAGGTCAACCATTCCCGGCGGATCTCTGGATCCTCCTCCTGCTCGGCACACTCGAAGGCCAGCAGGAATCGCCTTCGGATATCCAGGGCGTCTTCCAGTGTTTTCAGACCAGGGGCCTGTTTGGCCCAGTCGTCACGGCCGAAGTACGAACTGCGGGAACCCGCTGCCAGGATCAGGAAGTCATAGGACAGGGCATGTCCGTTGGCGAGCCCCACCTGTCGATCCTCCAAGTCGACGGAGGTCACTTCGGCGAGGACCACTTCTGCGTTGCGCTGATTCCGGAGAATGTGCCGGATGGGGGCCGCGATGTCCGCGGGAGACAGGGTCGCCGAGGCCACTTGGTACAGCAGGGGCTGGAACAAATGGTGATTCTGCCGGTCCACCAGCACCACGCGAACCGGCGCCTGGCGCAATGCCCTGGCGGCCTTCAGCCCTCCGAAACCGGCCCCCACAATGACGACGACAGGGGCGCCTTCCCTTTGAATTCCCATCCGTCATCTGCTCCTAGCTCTGCTTCTGGGCGCGGCCAAAGACCAATTTGAAAGTCGCATAGGCGATGGGGAGCGCGCCCGCCAAAAGGAACATCATGTCGGCGGCGATACGGATCCACTCCAGGGTGTGAAAGGTACCCCCCGTGAGGAAGGCCAACCTGCGGGCGTGCCAATACCCGTTGGATAGGACATCCCAGAGTTGAATGACGCCACCGGGAAAGAGGTCGAGCAGGACCATCAGTCCCAAACCGATGTTGAGGCCCCAGAACCCGACGTGGATGAACTTCTCCACGCCGGCCCAGGCAGCATCGCCCTTGATCTCGCGCAAGCAGAAAACCAGCACGGCCAGGGCCAGCATGCCGAAGACGCCAAACATGGCCGCGTGCCCGTGATTGGCCGTGAGGGTGGTGCCCACTTCGAAGTAGGACACGATGGGCAAGTTGATGAGGAAGCCGAAGACGCCGGCCCCCACGAAATTCCAGACGCCCACAGCGATGAGGAACTTGATGGCCCAGCGCTGCTTGGCGGCGAGGGGGCGATCGCATTCCTCGCAGTTCCGATCCTGTAAGCGGATGAAATCCCACGCATCCAGCGTCAGCAGTGTGAGGGGAATGACTTCCATGGCCGAAAAGCTGGCGGCAAGCCCCATGTTCAAGGTGCCTTGCCCGGTGAAGTACCAGTGGTGGCCGATGCCCACAATGCCGCCACCGAGGTAGAGGATGGCGTCGAGATAGACGAGCCGTGTCGCCGACTTGGATGTGACGAGCCCAAGCTGGTAGAACATCACCGCCACCAAGACCGTGGCGAATAATTCAAAGAACCCCTCAACCCAAAGGTGGATGATCCAGAAACGCCAGTTGTCGATGACCGCGAAGTTGGTGCGGGGTCCGTAGAACAGGGCCGGGACATAGAAGAGCGGAATGGCGATGGCGGCGTAGAGGAACAGGGAGGGCAGTTCTCCCTGCTTGTTGTTCTTCATGGCCGGGCGCAAGGCCCGGAACATGAGGAATAGCCAGAATATGAGACCCGCCGCCAGCAGCAGTTGCCAGAACCGCCCCAGATCGAGGTACTCGCTGCCCTGATGACCCAGCCAGAACCAGAGGCTGCCCAGCCTGTTATTGATGCCCGCCATCTCCCCGAACAGGCTTCCAAAAACCACGATGGCCAAAGCGCCCAGAAGGATCAGGACACCAGCCCGCTGCCCCTTGGGTTCGCTGCCCCCCACGAGAGGCGCGAGGAACAATCCGCCTCCCACCCAGGCAGTGGCGATCCAGAAGATCGCCAATTGCAGGTGCCAGGTCCGGGCCAGGTTGTAGGGCAGCCAACGGGCCAGATTGAATCCGTAGAACCCATCCGGCTCTACCCGATAGTGCGCCAGCACGCCCCCCAGCGCGGCCTGCCCCAGAAACAGCAGAGCCACCACCGCGAAGAAGAGACCGACCGCCTTCTGGCTGGGGGTCAGCGTCCAGGTGTGGAGGCGGCCTTCATGGGCATGCTTCCAATCCGAGGCGCCGCCCCAGCCCAGGTAGCTGAACTTTCCGAAGACGAACAGGATCAGCCCCAGACCGCCCAGCAGGGTGATGAGACTCAGGGCGCTCCAAAGGTACGTTGAAGCCGTGGGTCCGTTGCCCACCAGGGGCTCATAGGGCCAGTTGTTGGTGTAGGAGTAATCCTTGCCCGGGCGCGGCGCCACCGTGGCCCAGGTGGCCCAGGCAAAATAGGCGGTGAGATGGGACAGTTCCTGCTTGTCCTGGATGAAGCCCGCGGGCAATCCCACGGCAGCCTTCTCTCCCGAAAAATAGGCTGTCCATTCCTGCTGCTGAAGGCGGAAGGAATCCGCTTCCACGCCTGAGAACACCAGCGTCTCTGCGTTCGGGTCATAGCGGTTCTGTTTGACCACGGTCTTCAGGCGAGCCCCGATCTCCAGGGCCTGACCTTCATTCAATGCCTTGAAGGGCTTGGCATGGCCCGCCTCGGCCAGCGAATCCAAACCGATCTCTGCGAGTCGATGCAGGTATTCCGCAGTGTAATCCGGCCCCAAATAGGCGCCATGCCCCCAGAGCGTCCCGTGCTCCATGAGGCCGTATTTCAGGAAGACCTCCTGGCCATCCTTGATGTCTTCTCCGGAGAAGAGCAACTTCCCCGAGGGGCCGAGCACGCGAACAGGAATGGGTGGAGCCCCCGTGTAGGTTCTCGCGGTGATCCAGATCAGCAGGCTGAACCCGAAAATCATCACGAGAATGACCGCCTGGCGCCAGCGGGGGGAGAGCGGGGTCGAATCAGACGGAATGCTGTTCATGGCGGCCGCTCCTGTGAGACTGAGTTTCACAACCATCCTCACGGTGCTCTCAAACCTTCGAGCCCGCAATGCAAGCCTGCAACAACCTCAATTGGGATCCACTTGGAGCCCCGCGGAGCCCTGGCCCTCCGAAAGATCGTCAGCGGATTCATCCTGCTCGGCCAGATGGGGAATGCCATCGAGATCCAGGAAGTGCCCCGAGCGGTGGGCCTTGGTTGCGAGGTAGAAGCGGTTCTGATCGTTGACTGGGACAATGTGCGGTATTCGATCCTGCACCAGAATGCCGTAGCGGCGGAGTTCCTCCACCTTGCGTGGATTGTTCGTGAGCAGGCGAATGGAACCTACTGTCAGGCTCGCGATCATGTGCGCGGCGATGGCATAGTCGCGCTCATCATCACGAAAGCCGAGGGCCAGGTTCGCCTCCACCGTGTCCAGCCCGCGGTCCTGGAGCGCGTAGGCCCGGATCTTGTTCAGGAGGCCAATGCCGCGGCCCTCCTGGCGCATGTACAGCAGCAGGCCGCAGGGCTCCTGCGCGATCCGCGTGAGGGCGAGGGTGAGCTGATCCCGGCAATCACATCTCAAGGAGCCCAGCGCATCACCGGTAAGGCATTCCGAGTGCAGGCGGGTGAGGACACCCTCTCCGCCAAGTACATCGCCATGGACAATGGCAATGTGCTCCTTGCCATCGCGGTTGTTGTAGAAGGCCACAATGCGGAAGCGGCCAAAGCGAGTGGGCAGATCCGCGACCGCCTCCACCCGCACGCAGATGCGATGTTCGCCGAAACCTTCACAATCGTGATCGACATCGCGCATGACCAGATCGTCAAGCGTTGGCACAGAGGCCAGGGTCTTGCTGCAGGGCTTGCCGCTGTGGTCGGTCATGGTTTCCAGGTCAGGTACCCGTGCGCGGCATGCCCAGAACCATCCTGCGCCCGCGCGAATTCCCACGTCCCCTCTGTTCCAGTCGATTCCCACCGGCTGATAAGCGGCGGATCATTGACTGGAACGGGAACCGGGGCCGGAGCTGGGTCTGAAGCTTTGGGAGTGGGATCGCCGATCGGTTCGGGAATGGGCTCTGGGGTTGGACTGGTTGGCACGGCCAACTCCTTGATGAAACCGCCATCGGAATGACGTCCTTCTCGAACGGTAGTAAAGGCAAATCACCCCTGGGGGGTCGCCGCTGAGGCATCGCTCCCTGCAGGCAAGAGCGATCCGCGTCTGTCTTGAAAGAAATCGCGCTTGATGAACCCATTGGAGCGGCCAGGACTCTCCGCTGGGGACTCATCTGGAAGCCACCGGGCTGCAAGTTCCTCCATCGCCTGGGCCATCCTTAAATCAAGCCAAGTGATGCCTCCCGAATCATTGGTGACAAGGTCGATGCGCACCGTGTTGAAGTGGTTGGACCATTCAGGGTGGTGGCATATGCCTTGCGCAATAAGCGCGGTCCCAGTCATGAAGCCAAAAGCCGCCACGAAGTCGCTGAAGGCGTACTCCCGGTGAAGCTTGCCGGCCTCCAATGTCCAGCCGGGAAGCTCCATCAGCGCCTGGTCCAAATCCGACTGCTCAAGCAGGATGGCACCGAATGTAAACACCCTCGCACCTCTTAAGAAATGGCCCGGGGCTGATGGGCCTACTATGCGGCCTAAATGATTGAGTCCGTTGCATTCCCGCAATGGCGCCCCCGCCCTCGAAATCGGGTGGAAAACCACTGTGGTCCTGAGTGCGTACCCATCGAGGAATGCGATTCCCGCGCCAATGAGTAAAGATCAATGGCCCGAAGACATCCAAAAATCGGCAGGTGATGGCTTGGGCCCAAACGGATCAGGATGAAGGAATCCCATCTCAAATTGAATGGCTGAGAGGAATCTTGTTGTTCATCCCCCCCAGGTGTTTCCGGTCTGGTACCGGCGGCAGGGGATGCCATGCCCCCGGGGTTTGTTTCCGGAAGGCATGCCGCTCCCTGCCTGGACGAGGCCGCTTGGTCCCGCCATCCCTGGTTTCCCCCATTCAGATGGCTCCTCGCCCTAAAGTGACTCCGCTGCCTCACCACCGCCAGAGTCCTGGTCAGGCCCAAGGGAATCCCGTCAGGATCCAGGCCCACGATCTGAAGTGGAGATAAGCAGTGGCCCAACAGCAGGGCGTACCTGTGATTCCATGAACTCAGGCCTGTTTACCCATTCGAGTTTGGCAACCGTGACAGAAGCTCATCCAGCGCCACGTTGACGATGGTGGGGACCTGGTCGCTCATGGCTAGGAGAGGATGAATTCCCGGCCATGGATGAGAGAACCACAGCTAACCACCACATTGGGGACGGAGCCGATGCAGTGCTTCCGCATGGCCTGTGCCTTGGCCCAGTTCATGATCCGGATGCCATCCGCGTCCTCATAGTCATCAGCGGTTCCGAGAGCTTTCGCCCTGCGCTCACCAGCAGTCTTATCGCGCCACTTTGCCTGCCAGGTGCCCGCAGATCGGGACATCGGCCGGCTAGCAGCCGATTTGTTCCCCCTCCGCGAGAGACGTCCGGGAGGGCGCCTTCCTGGGTGCGACCTTCAAACGGTTGTTCGATTGTCGAGTGCTGCGTCCTTCTTGGCTCATGCCATTGGGCATCTCCCAGACAAAAAAAGGAACCGGGGCTTCGTCTTGCACATAACTTGCACAGATGTTTCGGGACGATGCGGGACAAGCCGGGTCATCAAGTCATGTTTATTAGGCATTTCAAGGCAAAGTCATACCGTGAAACCCTGCACCCAATGGATCTATCCGCCTTGACGCGGTAGGGGTCGGTGGTTCGGGACCGCCCGCGCCAACCAGCAACACCAAGGAAAGTTCGGGGCTTACGAGCCCGGGCTTTTTCATTTCTCAACCAACCCCTCAGATCAACCAAGGCCATAGCCCAAAACAGGATGACGCCCGCCCATTCGCCCCCCTCCTGAGGCAATTCGGCCCGGTCCCATCTCAATCGGGCCTGCTCCATCCGCGGTCCGCCGGGTGAGGCTCAGACTCGCCCTTGGTTACCCCACCAGGGCCTAAACCGGACCTTCTGGGATCTGTTCACGCTGAGACATTCACACGTTCATGGAGTCCAAGTGCAGACCTCGCACGTTCCATTCCCATCGGCGATCCCCCTGATCACGCGGAGGCCACTCGCATGCGCGCTTCAGGCATTTGGAACTCGGATCCAGGCGGGCCGGATCAGGGTTCCCGCCCTCGCAGCGGCATGGATCTGCTGCATCCCGGTCCTCGCCGCGCAGCCCCCAGAAAAGGAGCCCCCATCCTCTTCCTGGGGGGTGGGAATCGGCGCCGCGGTTAAGCAGAAACCGTACATCGGGACCGATAGCGAAGGCAAAGTTATTCCTATCCTTCAATTTGAGAACAAATACGTCCGGGTGTTCGGCCCCGGGATCGACGTCAAACTGCCTGGCCTCCGCATCGGTGACACCCAAAGAATCAACGTCAGCGTTGTCGGCCGGTACGACCTCTCCGCCGGCTATGAGGCCAGCGACTCCTGGATCTTCTCCGGCATGTCCGAGCGCAAGGGCGGCATTTGGGCCGGCGCCAAAATAAGGTGGGAAAACAGTCTGGCCAATCTTTCAGCGGAGTGGCTGGGCGATGCGTCGGGCTACAGCAAAGGCCAGAGGGGCGGCCTGGGGTTGGAGAGGTCATGGCGCCTCGGCAAGCACCTGATGCTCTCCCCCCGCCTGACCGCCAAGTGGCAGGACAGCAAGTATGTCGATTACTACTTTGGGGTGCGCGACAGCGAGGCGACGGCGGGCCGGGCGGCCTATCGCGGGGTTTCCGGAATCAGCGTAGAGGCGGGCTTGCGCAGCCTCTTCCTGTTTGGCCGGAACCACTCGGTGATTCTCGACATCGGCGTGACGAAGCTCGCCCCGGAAATCAAGCACAGCCCGCTGGTGGGCCGGGCCAGCGAAAGCAATGCCTTCCTGGGCTATGTCTACCGGTTCCGGTGAATCGACACACCTCTCGGAATGAGCGACGAAGGAGGCCGCGGCTGGGAGCGCTGGGCGCCCCGGATGCGTCCTCTGCGGATGAAGGATCACCCATGCAATCGAGCCTCCCTCACAGACATCGCCAGATGTTCGGCCAAAGCCCGCTCTCCGGGCCCTTCTTCGGTTTTCTCGCGGCGTGCCTGGCCTGCGGGAAAACCAGCCCGATCGAGCCAGCGCGGCCTCCCCTCGTGCGGGTCTGCGCAGCGGAGGACGGTTCCGGCCAGGGCCTGGAACTGCGAGGGGTCGTGGCCTCCGAAGGCCGCCTGAGGCTGGGTTTCAAGGCATCCGGAATCATTGCGGCCATTTCGGTCCGCGAGGGCCAGGCTGTCCTTGCTGGAAAGCTCTTGGCTGTGTTGGACGGGCTCGATGCGCGCTCCGGCGTCCAGACCGCAAAGGCGGAGCTCGACCGGGTGCGGCGCGAGGCAGAGCGGGCCGAGCGGTTGGTGGCCGAAGGCGTGCTGCCCTCCAAGGAGCGGTCAGACGCACGGAACGCGCTCGAATCCGCGGAGGCCCGATGGTGTCAGGCCCAGGACGCCTTGGCGCGCACCCGCCTCGCGGCCCCCGTTGCCGGCACCATTTTCCAGCGTCTGGCGGAACCTGGGGAAACCGTGGCGACCGGCACCCCCATTCTGGAGCTGGACACCACGGGGCGCCCGGTCATCCGGACAGGAGCCACAGAACGTGAACTCAGCCAACTCCAAGTGGGACAGCAGGCCCTCCTCCTGCCCGAGGACGGGGCGCCGCCCTTCAAAGGACGGGTGCGCGGCCTGGGCGCTGCGCCAGCCGCCACCGACGGCCTCTATTCCCTGACAATCGTGCCCGGCCGCACGGATCTCCGACCCGGCACCCTTCTGAAGGTCCGCTTCGAGGGGGCCAAGGGATCCAGCGGTGTGCGCATCCCCTTCTCGGCGCGGGTCCATCGGCAGGGCCGGGACCTCGCGTTCGTCCTGGAAGGCACAGCGCCCTCCTTCAACGTCAAAGCCCGGCCTGTCGAGGTTGCAAAGATCAACGGCACCACCATCGAACTCCGGAGTGGACTGAAGGCCGGCGAGCGCCTCGTCGCCGAAGGCGCCCACTTCCTTGAGGACGGGCAGGCCGTCCGGATCCTGGAGTAGATCATGGCGCGCCACCCCGACCTCCCCAATGACGAGCTGGGATTCAGGGACCTGGTCTCCTTCCATGCGCTGCGGCGCTGGCGTCTCGTGGCTGCGGGTTGTGCCGGGCTGTCAGTCCTTTCCGTGCTCTCCTGGTTCCTCATCACCCGGCGGGAGGATCCCAGGGTGGACATGCCACTCCTCAACGTGGCAGTCGCCTATCCTGGCGCGAGCCCGGAGGATGTCGAGACCCAGGTGGTGAAGCCCCTGGAAGAAGTGATCTACGGCATGGACCGGATCAAGCACGTGGATTCCACCGCCCAAAGCAACGCGGCCAGCTTCCACGTGGAGTTCGAAGAGGGCGTGGACATGGATGTCATGGCCGAGAAGGTGCGCGGCAGGATCCAGGGTAAAAAGGCAGACCTTCCTGCGGAAGTGAAGGATCCCGAAGTCCAGGTCGAGAGTACGAGCCTGACTCCCCAGATGCTGGTGGCCGTGACGGGAAACGCTTCGGACTCGACCTTGACCGCAGAAGCCAAGCGGTTGAAGGCAGAGCTGCTGGCGCTGCCGGGGGTTTCGGGCATCGACCTGGCGGGCGACCTGAAGCCTGCCATCCGGGTGGGCCTGGATCCTGTCCGGCTCGCGGCCCTCGGTCTTTCGGCCGGACAGATCGCCCTGGCCATTCAGCGCGCCAACGCGCGGATCCCGGGGGGCGAGTTCCGGATGGGCGACACCAGCACGCTGCTGCAGATGGATCAAGCCTTTCGGGATGCCGCAAGCGTGCAAAGGGTTCCGGTAGCGACCTCCAAGGATGCCCAGGGCGGCAGCCGAACCCTGCTCCTCGGAAGCATCGCGGACATCGCCGACTCCACCTTGAATCCTAAAACCCGCTTCCTCGCTGAAGGCAAGCCAGGGGTGGCGCTGCTTCTCCGCTTCCGGGCCCAGGCCGATGCCGTGGCGGTCGGCAAAACGGTGCGGGCGCGGCTGCGGGCCCTGGAACCCTCCGTTCCCAAGGGGCTCTCCCTCTCCATCGTCCACGACCAACCTAAAATCATTACGAAGGCGGTCGATGGTTTCGCCAGAAGCCTTCTGGAAGGCATCCTCCTGGTCATGGGTGTTGTCACCCTGGGCTTGGGTTGGCGGCCGGCCCTCGTGGTTTCAGGCGTGATCCCCCTGGCGGCGGGAGGCGCCGTGCTCGGGCTGCTCCTTCTCGGATTCAGCCTCGAGATGATCTCCCTCGCGGGGCTCACCATGGCCCTGGGCCTATTGGTGGACGACGCGGTCGTGGTGACCGAGAGCATCCAGCTCATGCGCGACAAGGGACTAAGCCCTGCCCGCGCCGCGGTGCTGGGCACGGCGCGGGTCTTCCGAGCCAACAACGGAACCACGCTGGTGGCCTTTGTCTCCTTCCTTCCCCTCTTCTTCATGGGCGGCGTCATCGGACAGTTCATCCGGGGCCTTCCCGCAGCCGTCATGATCGCCCTGGCCGCCTCTCTGGCCGTGGCACAACTGGCGACACCGTGGTTCTCCACCCTCCTGCTCCGGAAGCAGGAGGGCGGCGGAGAAGTATCCAATGAAGCCCCCTTTGACCGGTCGGAGGACACCTATGATCGCGGGTTCAGAGAGAGCAGCCCAGCCATCGCCATCTTGCACCGGTGCTACGGAAGGCTGATGCCGTGGGTCATCGCCAATCCAGGCCGCGTGGCCGCGGCTTTCTCAGGGCTCCTGGCCCTGTCCCTTTTCCTCTTCCCCGTCATCGGTCTCCAGTTTTTCCCCAAATCGGACGACAAGCCCTTTCTCTTCGTCTCAGTGGAGACGGCCAAGGGCACGCATCTCGACACGACCACGCGGAAACTCCAGGAGGTCATGGAAACCCTGAGGAAGGATAAAGCCGTGGAAATGGCTTCTGCCGTCGCAGGCGGCGGTTACCCCGGGGTGGCGGGGGATCGCGGCCGAGCCGGAGAGGGTATGAATGTAGGAGACATCATGCTCAACCTCCGGGAGGGCGAGGATCCAGCAGCGGCAGCGATCCGCCTGCGCCGAAGCCTGTCCGACGTGCTGGCCGCGAAGTGGTCTGTGGACGAGATCTGGATGGGCCCTCCCGTGACCAGTCCGATAGTGGTGAGAATCCACGGAGAGGACTACAACCAGCTCCGGTCGCGGGCCGAAGAGGTGAAGAGCCGGCTCCGGGCGATCCCGGGCGCCGTGAACCTCCAGGACACCCTGACGGACAGCATTCCGATCACCCAAGTGAAGCTGGACACCGACCGGGCGTTGCGGCGCGGCGTGAATCCTGAGACGGCGGGACAGACCCTTCGCTGGCTCCATGGAGAAGATAAAATCACGGAGTTCCGGCGCGGCGACGACCTCGTCCATGTGGTACTGGAGGCCCAGCCCGATGCTGGCCGCCCCTTGGGCAGCCTGGAGGACACACCCATCCCAAGCACCCAGGGGCCCCTGGTGCCGTTGAAGGAGGCTGGAACCATCTCTCCGATTTTTGGTTATGCGAAGCTCAGCCGGAGGGATGGACGGCGCATCGTGGAGGTCAGCGCGGATGTGGAGGGCGGCGTCCTTCCGGCCACGGTCCTGGCCCAGCTGGATCCCTGGATGGCGGCCAGAAACTGGGAGCCGGGGTACGGCTACTTCTACGCCGGAGAACAAGAGGAAGTGGGAAAAAGCTTCACGAACCTTGGCCTGGCAGCCTGCGGCGCGCTGGTCTTCATCGCCGCGTTGCTGCTCTTCCTCTTCAATGACTTCGTGTTGGCAGGCCTCGTGGTCGCGCTGGTCCCCTTCGTGCTCATTGGCGCCCTGACCGGCCTTGCCCTGACCCGCAACCCATTCGGCTTTATGGCCTTTCTCGGACTCATCGCCCTCGTCGGCGTGTATGTGAACCACAAGATCTACTTCGTCGACCGTTTTCAAGAACTGCGGAATCGCGGCATCCCCCTTGAGACCGCCCTCCTGAGCGCCGGGCAGGATCGCTTGCGGCCCGTGATCCTGACCGCTCTTACCGCTGTGCTGGGGCTGTTGCCCCTGACCCTCCGGGGCGGCCCCATGTGGAGCGCGTTCGGGTGGGTGAACATCTTCGGTTTGATGACATCCATCCCGCTGTCGCTCATCCTGCTTCCGGCATTCATTGTTCTGGTGAACCGTCTCCGGAAGCGTCCATGCAATGCCCTTAACGTGTAAACTGCCGGAAACGTCATGCGACGCCCAGAACTCCTCCGGGCCTTCAAGGCCCGCTTCCTCCCAGACCGCTGGCCCGGAATCATCGCCTTCTGCATGCTGATCGCCGCGTGGCGGTACCTGGAAGGCGAGTCCTTCCTCGATCAAAGCCTGGCCCACTATGCCTACATCGGCCTGGGCCTGGCCTATGCATACGGCGTTTCCCCGATTCCGTGGCAGTGGACAAACGACCGCCGCCCCATGGCCCCCTTCCTCAGAGGGCTGATTCAGGCCGTGCTGTGGAACGGCTTCCTGCTGGCTCTCCCAGTGCTCGTTCTTCTCGCCCTCGGCAAGGTCATGGCACTGGTAGACAAAGACCAGTTGGCCAGGCTTGCCCGTCCTGGACATGCGGCGTCCTGGGAGATCGCGCTTCTCACCTCCCTGAGCCACATTTTCTGGATCGCCTGCGCGGCAGGCTGGTCGATTGCGCGTGAGGAGGCCCGCCGATTCGCCGTGAAGGAAGCCGATGAGATTCGTCACAGCCTCGAAACGGCCACACGCCAGGCCCAGATTCAGGCCCTTCAAGCCCAGCTGGATCCCCATGTGCTGTACAACGCTCTCAGCGGCGTCACCGAACTGATCCATGAGGCCCCGGCCAAGGCCGAGTCGGCCATCATCCATCTCTCCAACCTCTACCGGCGGTTGACGGACCAAGGCAGGCGGGACCGTGTACCGATGAGCGAGGAGCGGCTCATCATCGAGGACTACCTTGCCGTGGAGCAAGTGCGGCTTGGCTCACGGCTCCGCGTCACCTGGGATTGGCCCGATGAAGTGGACACCCACCTCGTCCCCCCTCTGCTCATTCAACCCTTGGTAGAGAATGCCATCAAGCACGGGCTTGCCTCTGAGGATGCGGGGGGAACCCTTTTGATCTCGGCGAGAGCGAAGGGAAGCGATCTCCTGGACATCCTCGTCGCCAACAGCGGTCGTCCTTTAGCTGCCGGATGGCAGGAAGGCACGGGCCTGAGCAACTTGCGAGCCCGATTGGCTCTGCTGGGCGGGGGATCCTCCTTCTCGCTCCGGAGAGAAGATGGCCTAACGCTGGCCGGAATCCGCGTAAAGGGGACGAGATGAACGAGGGACCTCTGAGGGTGGCCCTTGCCGAGGACGAACCGCCGAATCTGAGGCGGCTGGCCCGGCTTCTCAAAGAGGCTGGATGCGACGTGGTGGCCACCTTCACGTCCGGACATGCCGTGCTGAAGTGGGTGCAAGCGAGGCCCGACATCGACGCCCTCTTTTTGGATATCCGCATGCCCGGCCCCAGTGGCCTCGATGTCCTCCGGTCCCTCCCCGATCCCATCCCCGTCGTTTTCGTCACAGCTTTTTCGAACCACGCGGTCGAGGCGTTTGAAGGCGAGGCATTGGATTATCTGCTGAAGCCCGTCACCTCTGAACGATTGGAGAGATGCCTCGCGCGCCTGCGGAGGCGCATGATCGACTCCGCGCCGACACCCGCCTCTCCCTCCATCGCCGCCGCGCACCGCCCGAACCGCTACCCCGTGAAGGCCGGGGAGGGCCTGGTTTTCTTGGACCTGACGAAGACCACTCATTTCGAGGTAGAGGACGAGGTGGTTTTCGCCCACGCGGGCGGCCGCTTCGAAACCGGTTGGAAATCCCTTTCCGAAGTGGAGGGAGCCTTCCCCGAAGCGGGGCTGCTGCGCATCCACCGCCACCTGCTGATCCGCCCTGAGATCGTGGTGGGCGTCCGTCCCTGCTGGGGGGCACGGCTCAAGGTCACTCTTCCGGGTGGAATAGAACTGGAATCGAGCCGCGGCGGGGCCACGAAGCTAAAGGACTATTTGGGAGTCGGGTAATTCAGAATTCAGCCCCAGTCGGTGTTCAAGCCCTCCCGCGAGCGGAAGAATGGACCATCCCGCCCCCAGTTGATCTGGGAGGCCCCGTACCTGAGTCAGCATCAGCGCGACGGGCAGACCCGAGTCAAATATGAACCGGCAAGAAGGGTCGCCCCAAATGACCATAAATCCATCAAGAAAACACGCCGAAACCATCCGAATCGATAAGGAGTTCGATCAGTTTCTCGAACGAGAGTCATAATGCTTCTAGAATCCCCCCACGGTCCAAGCAGGTGTCCGACCCGGCCCTAATCGCAAACAACTGGATCCCTGCTTCTGGGCAGTTCCGCCTTCCCTTCTCGCCAACCGCTTCAGGCACGACTGGACCGCTTGGCTTCCCCCTTAGGCATCTCCTCTGGAGTCCGACATGAGCGTAAACCCAGTTCCTGATACCTACAGCAGCGCAACGCCCTACCTCATCGTGTCCGACGCGAATGCTGCCATCGAATTTTATAAAACCGTCTTCCATGCCATCGAACTGGTGCGCCTCACCTCAACTGACGGAAAAATCGCACATGCCGAGATCCAATTCGGCCGTGTTCGAATCATGCTCGCTGATGAATTCCCCGACATGGGGTACAGAAGCCCTACCACCATCGGCGGCTCGGCTGTTTCCATTCTCGTGTACGTCGAGAATGTTGATGCCGTCTACGACCGGGCCGTTCATGCTGGTTCAAAAGCCACGATGCCCGTTAGTGATCAGTTTGACGGTGACCGTCGCGGCACGATTATCGATCCGTTCGGCCATGTCTGGCTTCTTGCCAGCCGCTGTGAAGACATTACCAATGAAGAACTGCAAACGCGTTTCGAGAAACTGATGCAAGAGGGCGGAGACGCCTAGCACGGCCTTCATTCAGCCTCCCTTGTTCCGCCAATTCGATCCGCCGCAGGGAAGCCTGTTGGCTTCTCACGCCATTGCTTCTGCCCATTCATAAGAAAGGATTGAGATGTCAGATCAAGCCATTCCCGAACCGCGCCAAGAGGCCGCCGCCGGCTTGGAGGCTTCCCAGGCCCAGGTCGAAGCGATACACCAAAAGATTCTCAAACAGAAATCCCACTCCAACGGGTCGGGCTGGTTCTATTGGATCGCGGCGCTTTCGTTGATGACTTCCGTGGTCAGTCTGGCGGGCGGCCACTGGTCCTTTCTCGCTGGTCTTGGAATCACGCAGGTATTCGACGGGTTTTCCATCGGCCTCATGAAGTCAGGCGCTGGATCGTGGGTAAAGGGCCTCAGCTTCTTCCTGGACCTCCTTGCGGCCTCAACCTTCGTCTTCATCGGCATTTTCGCCAAGAAAGGCTCGAAGGGCGCCTACATCACCGGAATGATCCTCTACGGGCTGGACACGCTCATTCTGCTCGGCTTCCAAGAGTGGCTCGGGGCAGGCTTTCATGCCTTTGCCCTATTCCAGATTGGATCCGGCTTTTCTGCGCTCAAGTGGCTGAATGGACCATCGAGCCCAGGCATTCATGCAACACAGGCATCGCCTGTGCCATTGGCCCCGCAAGGGCATGGAAGCGCAACCCTCCCGGAGATCGAACCGTCCTAGCCTCCGCCCGCGCAGAAGGTGCCGGATCGCGCCCTTCGCCAGCCTTTTTTGGGAGCCCGCATGCCCCAGGCAGTCAAAGAGATCGGTCAAATCGCCATCACCGTGAGCGACGTCGCAGTCGCGCTCTCCTTCTATCGGGATGTGCTCGGGCTTCGATTCCTCTTCGCCGCGGGCTCCCATTTGGCCTTCCTCACGGATGGTTCACTGCGAATCATGCTTTCGACGCCGCAAGGGGCGGGGGGGGGGTGGGGGTGAATTCGGTCCCGTATTTCTAAGCCGAGGGCATCGAGGCGGCCTACGACGACATCATCAGCCGCGGCGCGCGCCCCGAGCGGTCCCCTCAAATGGCCGCCAAGATGGCCGACCACGATTTGTGGATCGGATTTCTTCTCGACCCCGACGGCAACCTGATCGGTCTGATGGAGGAAAAGCCGGGTGGCCATGAGGCCTAGCCTCTCTCCGGGCCTCGCCGCCATGAAGGGCGATTCACCGGGAATTCCCTCCACCGGAACGCCTTACCTATACTGTTGGAGGCAACGCCTTCCAGGGGCGCCAGCCTCTTTGGGCCAAACCATGAATCCAAACAAAGTCGAAAGAAGCCGGGTGCGGCAGTTGACCGATCTTCCGAATGTGGGAAAGGCCTGCGCGGCCGACCTGCTGCTTCTTGGGATACACGAACCGGAACAGCTTGTGGGCCGATCTCCTTTTGAGATGTATGAATCGCTTTGTTCGATCACCGGCCTCTACCAGGATCCGTGCGTCATCGATGTCTTCATTTCCATCACGCGGTTCATGGCCGGTGAAGCGCCACGCCCGTGGTGGGACTACACGGAGGAACGCAAACTCGCGGTCGCAGCAGGCCCGACCAAAGCTGTCACAATAAAAGAGTATTCCCATCAGGATCTAGAGGCTGGTCTATCCTTCCGTTCCGGCGGCCCCTGGCGCAAACGCCAGCCCCGCTGAGCACCACTCGCCAGGGGGCCCCATGCGCATCGCGAAAACCCTGTTCCCAGTCGCGCTCTTGATGCCTGCAGCAGTTGCATCTGCCCAAGGCACCCAGGGCATCAAGGCCCCGAACGTGGTCCCCATCTCCGAGGACTTGGTCACGGCCGGTCAACCGGACGCGGAATCGCTCGCAGCGCTTTCCAAGTTCGGTTTCAAGGCGGTCATCTATCTCGCGCCGCCCACGGTCCGGGATGCGGTCGCCAGCGAACCCGAGATCATCCGGAATCAAGGCCTGGCGTTCGTCAACATTCCCATTCAATGGACCAAGCCGACGGAGGCCGACTTCCATGCATTCGTCGAGGCCATGAGGCGCTTCCAGGGCCAAAAGGTGCTGGTCCATTGCCAAGCGAACATGAGAGCTTCGGCCATGACGTTCCTGTACCGGGTGATCGCCTCCAAGGAAGACCCTGCCCGGGCCTACGATTCCGTCCTGAAGGTCTGGACGCCGAAGGATCAATGGAAGGCATTCATGAATGCCCAACTCCAAAAGGCCAAGGTGCCATTCGAGGTCAAGTAGGACTCCACCTTCACCCATGGGCCCAGATATTGCTCCCGGGCGAGGGGGAGGTTCCATGAAACGAACGGCGCTTGCACCCATCGCGCTCATCGCACTGCTTTACAGCGTCTCCACCGCTGGGAATGCACTGGCGGCAGTCCTTTCAACAACCCGCTCCAGTGGCGATTCGCCACTGGACGCTGCAAAAAAGCGCCGGGATGAGCAACGAAGGCGCGCAGCCGACAAGGAAGCCGCGGACCGCAAAAAGCGAAGACGAGAGGCCGAGGAAGATTCGACACGGCGGAAGCGGAAAAAGAGGATCGAGCAGCAGGATCAATCCCCCCTTCCTGAGGCCCCGGGCGGTCCGAGTCCCGGAGCCCCTGTCCCACCACCCACCGAACCCCCGGCGGCACGAGGCTAAGCCCCACTCCCCGGCGTTCCGCCTTATCTTCTCCGCCAACCATCCCGCCATGGCGTTGACGGCTCGTGAGAAGGCAAGAAAATCCATCGACCACCTGGTCCACTCACCTTGCATGATGTGTCATCTTGACTCACGCCACTCAGGGTCTATTCTGCTTCCGTAATGGGCTCAGTTTTAATAGGAGATTCAATGCCAAGCCCCACGCAGGTTACACGCATTGCATCGCTCTTCTTTTCCATCACACAGATGGGCCTGTCTCAAGAAATTGCTTCCACCAAAAGCATTGATGCCTTTTTGTACACCCGATCAGATGCTCATATCATTAGCCAATTCGTTAAGGGTGCCAAAATCAACACACAGCCATTAACTGTGAATGATTTCGAGAAATCGCCCCAGGGCCAATTCAACATAAAAATCCGCGGCCCTGTTCGTGAAGCGTATCAGCAGTTCAAGTCAATGTACCAAGCTGGGGATGAGATTCACAGCTGGGAAGACCACAATCAGACCATTCCAGTCCCATCATCGCTTCTCGGTCATCAATACAATAAAGCCCATGATATTCCACGGGAAAATCCGGTATCAGCCCAGCGCGCCCAACCTGTCTCACTGTACGTCACCCACCCGGATGCGGGCCCTTCGGCGAATCGAGTAAGCAGGGAATCAGAATACATTCCATCTGGCATATGTATCATGAGGGATAATCAGGTTTATGCAGTTCTTATTGTCAGCTTAAGACTAAAGTAACCGTTGTTTGTCATATATGATTTGTTGAAATTAGGCTGGTGCCAACTTGATTCATCAAGGGCCTGAATGGGTGATGTCTGAATCACGCACCCAAATCAACCTGCTCCGCCCGCCCGCAGCCGCCGGACCTGTACCCATTCGGCAATCCGATGGCCGGATTCCCTCGGCAGTGGGGCAGGTAGGGATTCCCAGGCAAAGCCAAGCCGATCAGTGAGCCGCTCAAGGCGACGAAACGGCGAGACTGGATGTTGGTCGTGATTCGAATCACTGGGTGACAGCTCCCGCTCCGATCTCCGCTTCATCATTCAGGCGGCTCCGAACGCAGAATCGGCTGAAATGCGGATGAATCCCGGAGCAGCTGCCGCGTCTAGAACTGGAACCCGGCGGAGATCAGCAGGCTCTTGAGCTGGGACAGGCGCTCCTGTTCAGTGCGGGGACGGCCCAGGATGCGTTTCCAGTCCGCGGCGTACTCGAGCTTCAGGGGGAATCCGAATTTCAGGATCAGGCCGGCGCCAAGGGTGGTCCGCAACGGCGGGAAGGGGTTCTTGGTCTCGTCGTGGATCGCAGGGTCGCCGGCTGTCGGCGGAGCATCCGAAGCCACGGGATGCAGGGTGCGGTAGACCTGCCCGGAATCCACGAACACTTCCGCCCAGACCGACTGCCCAAAGAGCGGAAACCGGTATTCCAGGTTCACCACCGCGAGCCCCTGGCCGCCATTGGGGATGGGATGGGGAAGGATATTGCCCTGTGAGTCCTTGGTGTAGACGTAGCCGAGCATGTCCGGTTCCACGCCACGCACGGTGAAGGAGCCTCCCCCGAAAAAACGCTCGGAGAGCGGAAGATCCTCAGCGGAACGGGCAGTCGGGCGGGCCACGCCCACCCGGAGGTTGAGCATCACCACGCCATTCTCGGCGTTGAAGCCCACGGGCCAATTCCACTGGTGGCGGAGATCCAGCTTGACGAAGCTGCTGTTGGCGGAAGTCAGGAACAGCTGGTTCGCCATTTCCAGCCGGGCCGAGAAATAGGTGCCATTGGTGGGATCGAAGGGTTTGTCCCTCCGGTCCACGGTCACCTGGAGATAGGGCGCGGAGATGATGCTGCGGGCCGGGGTCTTGGTGATGAGAAGGAGGTCCTGGTCCGAGATCAGCGGCACGCCGTTGACAGTGTTGGAGGCCACGTCCACCCGCTCGAAGCGGTAGCCGAACTGCACGGTCTGGAAGGGACTGATCTTCCACTCCAGGCTCGGCGTGAATCGCCGGCGGTGGGCGAAGAAGGCGGCCTGGGCCTCCTCGATATAGGCGCCTTCGAAGTGGAGGCGGGTCCTGGGAGACAGCAAGGAATCCAAAGCCCCGGGCAGAAACCAGGGATCGGTGTACCCGACGCTGTAGCTGTCCAGGGACCGCTTCACTTCGCCCGTGGGAAAGGCCTTCCGGAGGGCCTCGCTGCGCAGGGTCTGGTCCCCCGCCCGGATGCCGAAATCCCAGGACCGGCCCATGCCGCCGACGTTGAGCCGCTGGGCGTTGAGCCCGAAGTGGTAGCCCTGGGTGTTGTCGTAGCCGAAGGATTCGCCGAACACCCAGGGACTGCGCTCCTGCAGGCGCACAGCCAGGTCTCCGCGCTCCCAGGGCAGGCCTTCCTGCCCGGGCAGGTCCTTGAGCGTGAGCAGATCCACCCGCTGGAAGGCGCCGAGGCTCCCCAGCTGGATCTGGCCGTCGTCGAGCTTGGCGGGATCCAGGGGCGTCCCCGGCGGAACTTCCATTTCCCGCAGCACCGCCTCGGCCCGCGTGCGGTCCGCGCCCTGAACCACCAGGCGCTTCGTGCGGTCCATGGGCTGGGGCGGGATCTGGATGCGGACGAGGGGCTGCGGGCCATCCTCCTCGAAGGCCAGCTTCACCTGTGGAACCGCCGCGCCCGCGGAGGAAAGCCGCTGGCGCAGGTCTGATACCACCAGGGCGAGGTCGTTCCGCACCAGGGGCAGCGCGGGCTGGAAATTCAGCCGCATGCCTTCGGGGGTGGTCTCCATCGTGCCTGTGATGCCTTGCAGCTGCCGGCGATCCGAGCGGTACCCCGCCCCGCCCGGCAACCGCACCGGGTGGTCTGCGAGGGCAAGCAGCAGGCTCTGGGCGAGGGCTTTGCGGGGGAAGACTGGATCAGCCGGCATTTCCAGGACCAGCGCATCCAGGAAATGGTGCGCCCCCTCGCGGATGATGAGGCGGACTTCCACCGCGCCATCCGGGGCGGTCTCCACCCGCCGCCGCACCCGCACATCCGGAAAACCCCGCTGCTGATAGCAGGCGGTGACCCGGTCCTCAATGGCCTTGACTGCATCCGCCTTGGCGTGCGGCGGCAGGAAGAACCAGCGCCGGGGCAGCGCGGCCACGGCGCGCAGCTCCTCTTCCGTCAATTCCCGGTTGCCTTCGAAGAGCACGCGTCCGATCACCCGCTGAGGACCGTACTCGATGGTATAGGTGATGGTCACGGCTTCGGGCCGCTCCGGGGTGCCCGCCGTCACCACCCGGTCGAAATGGACCTTCACCTCGGGGTAGCCCTGATTCCGGAAATAGGTGGTCATCTTGCCGGCCCCTTCGTCCAGAAGGCTCGGAGCGTAGCGGTCGGCGCGGGCCAAAGGAACGAACTCATCCAGGGTGGGCTGGCGCCATAGCCAGGCCAGCGGATTCAACCCCTTGCCCTTGAGTTTCACCTTGGGGCCCGCGTGGACTTCCAGCAGGATCACTCCAGGCTCGGCGCCGGACTCCAGGCGCACCGTGCCCTCAATGCGGTCATCTTTCACCAGCCGCTGTCGAAGCCGCCGATGCGCTTCGCGGAGGATGGCCTGGGTCCACAGCGACACGCCCGGCCGCAAGGCGGCCACCTTCAGAAGGGATTCCCGGGTGTAGGGGGACGGATCTCCTTCGAGGCGGATCTCCTTGATCAGCGACGGCGTACCCAGGGCGACCTTCAGGCGCGCGTGGCGCCCTTCCTGCTCCACGGTGATCTGGACTTTGGCGGACGGGTACCCCGCCTCCTTCAAGCGCTGCTCGGCGGTCCCCATCCACGCGGTCCTGCGCTGCCCCCCAAGGCGCAACCCCGAACGCAGTTCCGGGAGCACGGTCTTCTTCAGGGGCTTGGGCAGCGCATCCCCCTCCCAGGTCCAGCTGGCCACGGGCATCAGGGGGATCAGGGTCACCGTGACCGCGCCATCGGCCCCCAGCCCTCCGTCCACGGATTGATAGCGGTCCACCAGGCGCACCGCAGTCAGGGCCTGCTGGAAAGCCGCCGCATCAATGGTCTGGCCCTGCTTCAAGCCGAGGGCGGCCATGGCGAGACGGCGGTCATCCTCGTTGCCTCCCACCAGCTTGATGGAGGTCAGCGCAATCGGAGAATCGGCCTCCCGGGCGCCAGCGGTCGCCAGCGCCAGGAGGCCGATACTCAGAACGGTGCGGAGCACCGCCCTAGAAACCCGCGAGGGCCTCTTCCTCGGTGTCCTTCACCTCGAAAACCGAGTGCAGGCTGGTCATCTTGATGAGGCTGAAGATCTTGCCGCTCATGCCGCAGATGCGGAGTTCGCCGCCCTTGCCCTTGATGCTGGTGTAGCAGCCCACGAGCTCGCCCACGCCTGAGGAATCCAGGTAGCTCACTTTGCTGAAGTTGATGACGATCTTCCGATCACCGCTGGACAGTGAGGTGCGCACCGCTTCGCCCAGTTCCTGGTCGCCGTCTCCCAGGGTGATCTTGCCTTCGGGATAAAGGATCAGCACATCATTGTGCTTTCGGGTGTTCAGGATCATGGGAGCCTCGAAGTGAGCCGTCAGTGTAGCAAGGGTGCCTGACCCCGATGCAACCCTAAGAGAAGCCCGGGGCTGTGACTGGCAATGGCCCCCGCGACGAACCGGCACGGGCTCTGCATGCATTCCCAGGCGGCCGGGCGACCCGGCCCATTCTGCACGGTGCACCATGTTCGATCTCACCAGCGGCAACGGGATGATCCAGGCCATGGATCGAGGCCTGACCCTGGCTTCCAAGCGCCAGACGCTCATCGCCTCCAACCTGGCGAACCTGGATACCCCTGGTTACCGCACCCGGGATTTCAGCTTCGAGGGGGCCATGAAGCTGGCCTTGTCCGAGCAAAAATCGCCCAATGCCCTCGCCACCACCCACCCCATGCACCTTCAGACCAGCTCCAGCGCCACCCTGCCCCCCACCGCCGACGCCCTGCAGCCCAATGCGGAACGCAACGATGGCAACGACGTGAACCTGGACCGGGAGAACATGCTCCTCTCCCGCACCCAGACCACGTACCAGGTGGCCTCCACCCTGATGCAAGTCGAACTCCGGAAGCTCTATTCCATGATCCGGGAAGCGGGAGCGCACTGATGAGCATCCACCAGATCCTCGACATCGCCAGCACCGGCATGGCCGCCCAGCGGCTGCGGGTGCAGCTCATCTCCTCCAACATCGCCAACAGCGAGACCACCCGGACGAAGGAGGGGGGGCCCTACCGGCGCCGCGACGCGGTATTCCAGGCCCAGGACATGGGCTTTTCCGGCGCCCTGGCCAGTGCCGGGGTTCGCATCGCCTCCATCCAGACCAGCCAGGAGCCCTTTCTCACGCGCTACGAGCCGGGCCACCCCGACGCCAACGCCGATGGCGTGGTGAGCTATCCGAACGTCAATCCCGTGGAGGAGATGGTGAACCTCACCGAGGCCAGCCGCTCCTACGAGGCCAACATCGCCGTGGTCCGCAGCGCCAAGGCCATGGCCACCTCCGCCTTGGAAATCCTGCGCGTGCAGTAGCCTGTCGGAATTTCGACTTGCCCCATCCCGCCCTCCGACCGATCGTGTGAACAGCCTTTTCCCTCGAGTCCACCCATGGATCCCCTCCAGAACATCCCCTCGATGAACCCGCTCCAGGCCCTGTCCGGAACGGTGAAGCCCGGCCAGGACAGCGGCGCTGAGGGCACCGGGGGAGGCGTGGCCTTTGGCGATCTCCTCAAGCAGGCCCTCCAGGAAGTGAACCAGGCTTCCTCCCAAGCTGAAGATGAGGCACGGAACTTGATGACAGGGGAGAGTGCAGACATGCACACGGCCATGCTGGCAGTCCAGAAGGCCGATCTTAGCTTCCAGATGATGATGGCCGTCCGATCCAAGCTGATCGATGCCTACCGCGAGGTCATGCGCATGCAGATGTAGCGCAGGCCGAGCTTCCCGGCGCGGCCTCACCCCTGACTGAGGAACGCCTATGGCCGGGGAAACCAACCTCGCAGAACAACTGACCAGCGCCTTCAAGGGCATGAGCGCCACCCAGCGCGTCATGGTGGCTGCCATTTCCGTGACAGTGCTCCTGGCCCTGGCTGGTCTGGGCATCTGGGCCGGACAAGAGTCCAAGGGCGTTCTCGCCGCCAACGTATCGCCCCAGGAGGCCAGCTCCATCGTCGGCCAGCTGGACAAAATGCAGGTGCCCTACGAGCTCAGCTCGGACCAGCGCACCATCCTCGTGCCCGAGAGCAAGGTGGGCCAGCTCCGCCTGAAGTTCGCCGGCGACGGCCTGCTGTCCGGCGACAAGCTGGGCTTCGAGAAACTGGAAAACGCCGGCCTCGGCACCACGGATTTCTCCCAGAAAGTCATCCACCGCCGGGCCATGGAATCCACCCTGGCCAAGACCATCATGAGCCTCCAGCAGGTGGCCGAGGCCACCGTCCACATCACGCCCGCCAACGACAGCCCCTTCCTCAGCGACAAGGAGGACGCCAAGGCCAGTGTGCTGCTGAAGCTGCGGGGATCCCGCATGCTGCCCGACGAGAACACCCAGGCCATCGTCAACCTGGTGGCCGCCAGCGTGGAAGGGCTGAAGCCTGAACAGGTCGTCATCATCGACCAGTACAGCCGCATCCTGTCCCGGACCGGCCGCGACCCCATGGTGGGCGCCAGCGATGCCCAGAAGAAGGTGGCGCGGGAAGAAGAGGACCACCTGGTGCGCCGCGTCACGGAGCTGCTCGAGCCCGTGGTGGGGATCGGCAAGGTGCGCGCCACGGCCCATGTGGATCTGGACTTCGACAAGGTGAAGATCAACGAGGAGAAATTCGATCCCCAGGGCCAGGTGGAGCGCAGCATCGGCCAGAAGGAAGAGAAGGTCCAGAAGCGCGAGGGCGGCGCGGGCCTTCCCGGCACCGCCAGCAACGTGGCGCCCGCCAATGGAGGCGCCTCCGCCAACATCACGGAGAACTCCGAAAAGAAAGAAACCACCACCAACTTCGAGATCAGCAAGACCGTGCGCGCCATCGACCAGGCCACCGGTTCCATCAAGCGCGTCACCCTGGCCGTGATCGTGGATCACATCGGCACCTGGGACAAGGACGCCAAGGGCGAACCCCTGCTCAAGCAGACGCCCCGCAGCGCCGACGAACTGAAGAAGATCCGGGACCAGGTGTCCGCCGCTGTGGGCATCCAGCCCAAGCGCGGGGACGAGCTCACCGTGGAGAACATGGCCTTCGCCACCCTTCAGGTGAACCCCAAGGAAGCTGCCGAGGCCCGCACCCAGTTCTGGCTGGATCTGGCCCGCCAGTACGCCCCCGGCTTCATCTGGGGCATCGTGGGTCTGGCGGTCTTTTTCATGCTCATCCTGCCCATGCTCCGGCGCATGTCCCAGGCCATCAACCGCCCTGCGCCCATGCGCGTCGCCAGCGCGGACGGGGTGGAACTGGGCGTGGCTGGCTCCTCCGGCGGGTCCACCCGCAAGCCCGTCCAGGTGAAGTCGATGACCGAGATCGAGGCCGAGATCGAGGCCGAACTCAACGCCGACGCCGCGTTCAGCGCCCCCGAAGCCCGCCGCCGCGAGCTCATCAAGAAGCGGCTGCAGGAGGGCTCGAACGACGATCCCGAGACCATGGCCTCGCTGGTGCGATCCTGGCTCCTAGAGGAAGGGCGGTAGGCCATGTCGAAACTCACCGGCATCCAGAAGGCCGCGGTGCTCATGGTCACCCTGGGCGACGAGACCGCCTCGACCATCTTCAAGTACCTCGAAGAGGATGAAATCCAGACCATCTCCCGCGAGATCGCCATCACCAAGCACGTGCAGCCGGAAGTGGCGGAAGAGGTCATGGAGGAATTCCACACCATGACCCAGGCCCGCAGCTATATCAGCCAGGGCGGCATCGAATACGCCAAGAAGCTGCTCATCAAGTCGGTGGGGCCTGAAGTGGCCCGCAAGATCATCGACCGCCTGGTGAAGGCCCTGGAATCCAGCGCCGGTTTCACGAGCCTCGAACGCGCGAACCCCCAGCAGCTGTCCAAATTCATCCAGAACGAGCACCCCCAGACCATCGCGCTCATCCTCGCCCACCTCAACGCGAGCCAGGCGGCGGAACTCATCAGCTCCCTGCCCGAAGCGCTGCGCAGCGACGTGGCCATGCGCATGGCCAGCCTCCAGGAGATCAGCCCCGAGGTCGTCCGCCGCATCAGCCTCATCCTCGAGCAAAAGCTGGAGGCCCTTGGATCCTTCGCCACGGAAGCCTACGGCGGCGTCCGGGCGGTGGCCGAGCTGTTCAACCGCATGGACCGCAACACGGGACGGGCCGTTCTGGAGAAGATCGAGACCGAGAACCCCCAGCTGGCTGCCAGCATCCGCGACCTCATGTTCGTCTTCGACGACATCCTGCTCATCGACGACAACGGCATCACCGAAATCCTCAAGCGGGCCGACAAGAAGACCCTCACCATCGCCCTCAAGGGCACCAGCGAAGAGCTTCAGAACCAGTTCTTCCGCAACATGTCCAGCCGCGCCGTGGAACTCATGAAGGAAGAGATGGAGTTCATGGGCCCGGTGAAGCTCAAGGACGTGGAGAAGTCCCAGCATGAAGTGGTGGAAATCGTGCGCCAGCTGGAAGAGGAAGGCGTCATCAGCATTGGCGGCGGCGGAGGCGAGGACTATGTCACCTAGGGTCTGCCATGAGCCATAAGGGCTACATCCGGGCTGAAGACCTCCAGGACACGCGCCTGGAGGCTTTTCCCTATTTCCCGGTGGACGCCGCGATGACCCGCGGGTCCTTCGACGAGGACGCGGATTCGGTAGCCTCCGATCTGGACGAAGCCAAGGTTCCAGTGGAGCAGCGCATCGTGGACCGGCTGCAGGAGGCCGAGCGGCAGGCCCATGAGATCGCCCGCCGGGCCTACGAGGAGGGCTTCGCCTCGGGCGAGGCCGAAGGGCGTCTCTTCGGCGAAAGCCAGTACAAGGCCTATATCCAGCGGCTGGATGAAGAGTTGGCCGGACTGGCCGCCACCACGCTCACGCTGAAAGAAACGCTCAACGAAGAGCTGGTGGCCCTGGCCCTGGCCGTGGGCGAGCACCTGGCTGTCCAGCAGATCGAAAGGACCCCCCGGGCCGTGAAGGCGCTCATGGAGCGCATCCTGGAGGAGCTGCCCTTCCCTCTTCCCCGGGGCAGGCGGGATGGCGAACTGCCCCTGCAGGTCTTCCTCAACCCCGCCGACATCGAGCAGCTGGGGGACCACTACGTGGGCCACGGCGGGCTCGCCCTCCTCGCGGACACGAGCCTCTCCAGGGGCAGCCTGCGCATCGAGGCTCCCCACGGCATCTTCAACGGCAGCCTTGACCGGCGCCGCGAACGGCTCATGCAGCTCATCACCCGCATGAAGGAAGGCGAGGCCCCGTGAGCGCCGCCCTCGATCCTTCGATCCTCGCGGCCCGCCTGCGCGGGCTGCCCAAGGGCGATTGGATGGGCCGCGTGACCAAGGTGGTGGGCCTGGTGGTGGAATCCAGCGGGCCCGACTGCTCCGTGGGCGAGCAGATGCTCATCCACGGCTCCGACGCCATGGGCCGGCCCCGGCTCATCCACGCGGAGGTGGTGGGCTTCTCCGGCCAACGGGTGCTCCTCATGCCCATCGAAGAGACCGAGGGCATCCGGCCGGGCCTTTGGGTGGAAGGCACGGGCCACCAGTCCGAACTGCCTCTCGCCGAGGCAATGCTCGGCCGCATCATCGATCCCTTGGGCCGGCCTCTGGATGGGGGGCCGCCCATCGAAGCCACCGCCCACATGCCTTTGCAGGGGCCGCCTCCCAATCCCATGCAACGCAAGCGCATCAACGAGGTTCTCTCCACGGGGGTGCGAGCCATCGATGGCTTGCTCACCCTGGGCAAGGGCCAGCGGGTGGGCATCTTCTCCGGTTCCGGCGTGGGCAAATCCACCTTGTTGGGCATGGTGGCCCGCAACACCTCGGCCGAAGTGAACGTCATCACCCTGGTGGGCGAACGGGGACGCGAGCTGCGCGAGTTCATCGAGAACGATCTGGGCGAGGAGGGCCTGAAGCGCAGCGTCGTGGTGGTGTCCACCAGCGACCAGAGCCCCCTGCTGCGCCTGCGCTGCGCCATGGCCGGCACCACCGTGGCCGAGTACTTCATGCGCCAGGGCAAGGACGTGCTGCTGATGATGGACAGCGTCACCCGCTTCGCCATGGCCCAGCGCGAGGTGGGCCTCAGCGCGGGAGAACCTCCCAGCTCCCGCGGCTACACCCCTTCGGTTTTCGCGCTGCTTCCGCGTCTGATGGAGCGGGCTGGCACCTTCGAGGGCCAGGGCTCCATCACCGGCATCTACACGGTGCTGGTGGAAGGCGACGACATGAACGAGCCCATCAGCGATGCGGTGCGCGGCATTCTGGACGGCCACGTGGTGCTGTCGCGGAAGCTGGCCTCGAAAAACCACTTCCCTGCCATCGACGTGCTGCCCAGCCTTTCCCGCCTCTTCAGTGCCCTGGCGCCGCCGGAGCAGAAACAGCTGGCCAGCAAGCTGCGCGACCTCATGGCCACCTACCAGGACGCGGAGGATCTCATCCAGATCGGCGCCTACACCAAGGGATCGAGCACAGCCATCGACCAGGCCATCCAGTTCCAGCCGGCCATCCAGGCCTTCCTCCGCCAGGCCACCGCCGAAGGCTCCAGCCATCACGCGGCCCTGCTGGCCATGGGCCAGATCTTCGGCATCGACCTGGCGCCCTTCCTGAAGGCCGGCGCCTGATGGCCGCGCGGTTTCATTTCCGCCTCGAGCCGCTCCGCAAGCTCCGCGAAGCGCTGGAGCGCGAGGCCGAACGCCACCTGGCGCGGGCCATCCAGGCCGAACAGCAGGCCCGGGCATACCTGGACACGCTCAGCGCCCAGCGCACCGCCCTTTTCGAATCGCGTCGGCTGGCCGCGGGCCAGGCCCTGGACTTGGACCTGTGGCGGGCGGGCGAACGCTACCTGGTGGTGCTGGAACGCCGGCAGGTGGAGGGCTACGAACGCCTGCGGAAGGCCTCTGCCGACCTCGCCGAAGCGCGGGAGGGCCTGGCCCTCGCCCACCGGAACCACCTGATGCTGGTCCGCCTCAAGGAGCGCCGGGCCCTGCAGCATGCCCAGGAGCAGCAGCTCCGCGAAACCCTGGACATGGATGAACTCGCCATCCTCCGCTACCACCGGGAAAGCGCCTAGACACAGGAGTACCCCATGAATCCCCGCTACCTGCTTTGGATCTCGGCCCCCATCGCCCTGTCCGCGGGTGTGCTCTGGCTGTCCGCCCAGGAGCCCAAAGGCGACGGCAGATCGCCGGCGGCCGAAGGGGTGAAGGTTGCCGAGCTGGCCTCGCAGCTTCAAACGCGGGAGAAGGCCCTGGCCCAGAAAGAGGCGGATCTCCGCCAGTTGGAGCAGCGCCTCAACACCCTCCAGATCACCCTCGACAAGGACCGCGGCGACCTGGCCACCCGCGAGAAAGCCGTCCAAGAGGCCCTGGCCAAGCTCGAGAACCTGAAGGTCCGGCCCGCCATCGATCCCCAGATCGTCCGTACCTATGAATCCATGGACCCTGCTGCCGGAGCTCAGGCCATGAAAGAACTCGCCGGGCAGAACCTGGAAGTGGCCGTCGCCCTGCTGGCGGGCATGACCCCCAAGAAAGCCGCCAAGCTCATGGATCAATTGGCCCCCCTGGACGCCAAGCTGGCCGGGCGCCTCTCCGAGCGCGTGGGCACCAGCAAGCCAAAAGAACCCGCCGCCTGAAACCCAAGCACCTACCCGAACCGGGCCAGCCCGCAAAGCGGGCAGCCGACGCCTTGAATCGGGCGGGAGGCTGCAAGGCCGGCTTCACCCCGGCCGCGCAGCCTGGGGGGCTCCGGGGGGGCCAGCCCGCAAAGCGGGCAGGCCCCCCCGGACAGCATCGACACCTTTCTGCCCAATGAATTGCGGCATGGTCCTCGCGGTGAGATTCCGCCCGGATGATCCGGAACGAGGTTTCCATGGCCGCTGCCAGCCCCTCCGCCGTGATGGCCCTGCCCGACCGCCCCCGGCCTGAACGGCCCGATCCCAAAACACCGGACGGCTCCGACGGCCAGTTCGCGGGACTGATGGCCCATCTCAGCCAGACCTCCGCGCCACCCAAGACACCAGATCCTCCCCCGGGAAAACCCGTCAAGTCCGAGAAGACAGGCCGGGTGGATGAACCCGCCCAGCCCCCTGCCGCGCCCTCGGCCTCCGCCACAGACAAGCCAGCCAGGACCGAAGCCAAGGCTGCCAAGCCGGAAGAAGAAGGCCGTCCCACGCAGGTGCCCGCCGATTCAAAGACCGAGGCCCCCGCCAAGCCTGAACCGGCCGATGCGGCGGCCAGGGCCGTCCTGGAACAGGCCCTGGCCGCGGCCTTGCCCAAGGGAAAGGGCGAAGCCCAGCCCCCGGCGCCTCCGGCCGCTTCGGCGCCGGACACCTCGGCCCTGAAGGTTGAAACCGCCGCTCCCGCCGCCGTCGTCCAGAGCGCGGCCCCTGCGGCGCCCTCCGCCGCTGCTGCCGCGAAGGAGGAAGCGCCGATCCCCGCCAACCTTCCAGCGCCCGGTCCCTCCAAGACCACGCCCAAGATCAGCCTTCAGACCACCGAGCCCCAGGCCACGGAAGCGGTCTCGAACCAGGCCAAACCCCAGGCTCCAGCTCCGATGGAAACCGCCCGTCCAGAGACCACGGCGGCCATCCAGGCAGCTCTTGCCGAATCCAAGCCCGCGGCCAAGGAACCCGCCCGGGCCGAAGGCGCCACCGCCAAAGAGGCGCCCAAGGCCGCCGCTCCCCTGCCGGAAAAGGGCGTCAAAGCCACGGAAGCGCCCGCCACGGCCAAATCCGCCGACGGCCTGCCATCCAAGGCCGTGAAACCCATGGCAGCCCCGGCGGCGGAACAGGAAAGCGCCAAGGCGGGCCATTCCACGGAGGCGGCCGCGGCACCGGCTTTGGGAGCGACGGATCAAGGCCCTGTCGAATCCCTGCTGGCCGGGGGCAAAGCCCCGGCGCCCTCGCCCGTGATCCAGGCCAGCGACGGTTCGGCCCTGGCGGCAACCGCCCCTCTGGCAAAACCCGCCGAAACCGCCCCGGCGGCTCCGGCACCGGCCGCGCCCTCTGCTCCGCCCACGCCTCCCGTGGCCCAGGTGGAGGGAGGCGTCCGCTGGATGCTCAAAACCGGCGCCCAGGAGGCCCAGCTTCAACTCCACCCGGACTCCCTCGGCCAAGTCACCATCCACCTCAAGGTGGAGGGCGGCGAAGTCCATGCCCGGCTTTGGGTCACCGAACCAGCTTCCGTGCAGGCCGTCCAGGAAGGCCGCTCCCACCTGGAGCAGTCGCTCAAGGAGCATGGGCTTCAGCTCGGCAGTTTCGATCTGCACCAGGGCCACAGGCCCTTCCAGGAGTCGCCGACGGCCTCTGCATTCCACGACCCCTCTCCAGCAGATGTCACGCCTGCCCGGCAAGAAGCACCCGCCGCGCAGAGGGTGTCCATCCTGAACCCGCACCACGTCGAGCTTTACGCATGATCGGCACGCTTTCTGTTCTCACCAGCCCCTGGAGGTCCCCATGGAAACCGGAATGATCAACTCGGCCGCCGCGGCCAACAGCACCACCAAAAAGGCCGCCAAGAACACCATCGACAAAGACGGCTTCCTCCAGCTGCTCGTGGCCCAGCTGAAAAACCAGGATCCGACTTCCGGGGGGCAGGATCCGAACGCCATGGTCCAGCAGCTCACCAGTTTCTCCAGCCTGGAGCAGGCCCAGCAGACGAACACGCTGCTGCAGGGCCTCCAGGCCCAGACTTCAGGCCTCTTCCAGGCGCAGACCGCCTCCATGGTGGGCAAAAACGTGAAGGTGAGCAGTTCGGCCTTCAACCTGAAATCCGGCGCCGCCAACATGAACCTGGCCCTGGGCGTAGGCGCCGACGTGACCCTCACGGTCAAGGACGCCAAGGGCAACGTGGTGGCCAAGCTGCCCCAGGGGCACATGAACCGCGGCATGAACACCGTGGCTTGGAACGGCCGCGACATCAACGGCACGCCTCTGCCCGACGGCACCTACAACGTCACAGTGACCGCCACCGGCGACGACGGGAAGGCCGTGGACGTGCAGACCAGCCTGACCATGAAAGTGGACGCCGTGACCTTCAAGGACGGCGGCATCTACCTGGCTTCGGGGAACAGCATCTTCTCCCTGGCCGACGTCCTCGAAATCTCTGCCTGATCCCTTTCCTCTGGAGACACCATGAGCCTCTATTCCGCCTTCTACTCCGGCCTCTCCGGCCTATCCACCAACGCCAACGCCCTGAACGTGATCGGCAACAACCTGTCGAACATCAACACGGTGGGCTTCAAGGGTTCGTCCACCACCTTCCGGGACATCTTCAGCACCAGCCTCGGCGGCGTGTCCACCCAGGGCAACGGCAACCCCATCCAGTTCGGCCTGGGGGTCCAGGTGAACAGCGTGAGCCAGGATTTCTCGCAGTCCTCCTTCCAGAGCACGGGCAACGCCCTCGACATGGCCATCCAGGGCAACGGATTCTTCACCCTGCAGACCGTGGACGGCCGCCAGGTCTTCTCCCGCGCCGGCAATTTCTCCCGCAACAACAGCGGTTTCCTGGTGGCCAGCGACGGTTCCAACGTCATGGGCTGGACCCGCGACCCGGTTTCCGGCCTGGTGAACACTTCGGCGGCCCTCGCCCCCATCAGCATCGACGCGGGCACCACCGCCAGCGCCTTCGCCACCCGCACCATCCGCACCGGCGTCAACCTGAACGCCTCCGCCGCCAACGGCGCCACTTCCGCGTTGACCACGCCCATCCAGGTCTACGACAGCCAGGGCAACACCCAAACCCTCACCGTGACCTACACCAAGACCGGCACCAACACCTGGTCCTACGCCGTCACCGGGCCCGCCGGCGCCACCATCGGCGGCCAGAACACCGGCACCCTGACCTTCTCCGCCTCGGGCGCCCTGCAGGATATCAACGGCAACGGCGTGACTGCCGCTGCCGATCCCACTCTGAACATCGCATGGGGCAATGGTTCGGCCGCCAGCACCATCAAGTTCGCCCTGATCAACACCGACGGCAGCTCCAACATCACCCAGTACAGCGCCGCCAGCACCACCAGCAGCAGCTTCCAGGACGGCTACGGCGCCGGCACCCTGCGCGACCTCACCGTGGACCAGAACGGCGTCATCAGCGGCACCTTCACCAACGGCCAGGTCATCGCCCTGGCCCAGGTAGCCCTCTCCACCTTCAACAACGTCAACGGCCTGGTGCAGACCGGCAACAACCACTGGGGCCAGAGCCTGGCTTCCGGCTCCCCCACCTTCGGCCTGGCCAACCAGGGCGGCCGCGGCGGCGTCCTGGGCGCCAACCTCGAACTGGCCAATGTCGACGTGGCTGGGGAGTTCACCAAGCTCATCCTCAGCCAGCGCGGCTACCAGGCCAACTCCAAGATCGTCACCACCACGGACGAACTGCTGCAGGAAACCCTGAACCTCAAGCGCTGATTTTTACCATTCAATCCCTTCAGGAGCGCGGCCACCTTTGGGCCGCGCTTCGGCGTACACTGCGGCCATGTCCCTCCCCTTCCTGCCCACCTTGGACCACCCTGGCCGCATCCTCGTGGTGGACGACCAGCGGGACAACCTCCGGGTCCTTTCGCTGGAATTGAAACGCCAGCCCTTCGCCCTCACCTGCGTGGAAACGGCCGCCGAAGCCCTGGCCTTCTGCGGAAAGGAAGTCTTCGAGGGCATCCTGCTGGACGTGAGCCTGCCGGAAATGGACGGCATCGAGGTCTGCCGACGCCTCCGCCAGAAGGGTCTGAACACGCGCACTCCCGTGATCTTCCTCAGCGCCATGCGCGTGGGCGAGGGCTGGGTCACGCAGGGCCTGGAAGCCGGGGGCATGGACTATTTGACCAAGCCTTACTCCTTCCCGGAGCTGCTCGCCAAGCTGCGCGTGATGGTGCGCCTCTCGCGGCAGAATGAGGCCCTGATGGCCCACGAGCGCCAGCAGGCCCTCATCGAGGTGGCCGGTGGCGCCGCCCACGCCCTGGCCCAGCCCCTGGCCGCGGCCCAGATCCTCGCCGACCAGCTGGCCAAACAGAATCCCCCGGCTTCCCATGAGCAGCTGGAACAGCTAGGGGCCTTCCTTCAGCAGACCGCCCAGATCCTGCGCCAGATCCAGAACCTTCACACGTATGTGACCAAGCCGTACGCCAGCGGCCACATCCTGGATCTGGCCCAGAGCAGCCGCCCGGAGGCAGTGCAGGACGCGTCCTGGTCCTGACAGGATTACACTGGAGCCTTTGATCGAGGCCCCATGTCCGAGCAGGAACCCCAGCCCCTGGCCCCCCGCCGCAAGACCCGCCAGATCATGGTGGGCAAGGTGCCGGTGGGAGGCGATGCCCCCATCACTGTCCAAAGCATGACCAAGACGGACACGCGGGATGTGGAAGCCACCGTCAACCAGATCTACGGCTACGCCAACGCAGGCTGCGAGATTGTGCGCGTGAGTGTGCCCACCAAGAAGGCCGGCGAAGTCTTCCACGAGATCTGCGACCGCAGCCCCATCCCCGTGGTGGCCGACATCCACTTCGACTACCGGCTGGCCTTGGTGGCGGCCGATGGCGGCGCCGCCTGCCTGCGCATCAACCCCGGCAACATCGGCGGCCAGGACCGCGTGAAGGCTGTGGTGGACAAGGCCGGGTCCAAAGGAATTCCCATCCGCATCGGCGTCAACGGCGGCAGCCTGGAAAAGGATCTGCTGGAGAAGTTCGGCACGGCCACGCCCGAGGCCATGGTGGAAAGCGCCCTGCGCCACATCGAGGTGCTGGAGCGCGAGGGCTTCCGCGACATCAAGATCAGCCTCAAGGCCAGCGACGTGATCCGCACCGTGCAGGCCTACCGCCTGCTGGCCAAGCAGGTGGACTACCCCTTCCACCTGGGCATCACCGAGGCTGGCACGCCCTTCGGCGGCACCATTCGATCAAGTGTCGGCATGGGCATCCTGCTGGCCGAAGGCCTGGGCGACACCATCCGCGTGTCCCTCACCGGGGACGGCGAGGACGAATGCCGCGTGGGCCATGAAATGCTGCGCTCCCTGGCCCTGCGCTCGGGAGGCTTCCGCATGGTGAGCTGCCCCAGTTGCGGCCGGGTGCAGATCGACCTCAACCGCGTGGCCAACGAGATCGAGGAAGGTCTGAAGGCCATCAACCACGAGAACATCACCTACGCCGTCATGGGCTGTGTGGTGAACGGGCCCGGCGAAGCCAAGGATGCCGATCTGGGCGTGGCGGGCGGCGCTGGCGAAGGCCTCATCTACCGCAAGGGCGAACTCATCCGGAAGGTGAAGGAGGAAGACCTCGTCCCCGCGTTCCTGGAGGAAGCCCGCAAGGTCAAGGCCGAGGCGGATGCGGCCAAGGTCTAGGGCCATGCTCTGGCTTCCGTCCTGGCTGCTGGCCCACCCCTTCGCGGCCCTGGGGGTCGCCTTGGTCCTCGAGGCCTTCCTGCCCGTGCGCTTCCAGCCCACGGCCTGGGTCTGCCGTGGCGCCATCCGCGTCTACCAGGCCACGCTGTCGAGCCATCTGCCCACCCAGTGCAAGTTCACCCCCACCTGCAGCCACTACGGCTTGGGCTGCATCCAGAAGTACGGCACCCTGCGGGGCGGCCTGCTCACCAGCTGGCGCCTGCTGCGATGCTCCCCCTTCACCAGGGGCGGCATCGACCCCGTTCCATAAGCGACCCTTCTATCCCACAATTGCTGGAAGCTGTCGCTTTCCCATTGAATGACGAGGGGTCGAACCGTGTGCGGAATTGTTTCGCTTTGCTATGGGTCTGAGGTTTCCGCCATGGGCCACGAGGCGGGTGAGCTGCTCAAGCGGCTCGAATACCGCGGCTATGATTCCACCGGAGCCTCCTTCATCCGCGGCGATGGTTCCATCCGGCTGCTGAAAAAGGTCGGAGCCCCCAGCCGTGTGGTGCCCGAACTGGGCATCAGCCGGGAGGCGGGCCAGCGATTCATCGGCCAGGTTCGCTGGGCCACCTACGGCGCGGTGACCGACGTGAACTGCCAGCCCCATCACGTGCGCTGCAAGGTGGAGATGGTGGGCGCCCACAACGGGAACATCTCCAATACGGACGCGCTGAAGCCCGCGCTCGCGGCCCAGGGCCATGCCGTGGTTTCCGACAACGATGGCGAGATGATCACCCATCTCGTCGAGGCGGCCTACGCGGCCAATCTGGCGGATCCGACGCCGGTGCTGGCCGCCTGCCGTGCCGCCCACGCGGCGGCGGGACTGGAGGCCCCGGTTCCCGATGGCGCCTTCCTCCTGGTGGACGGCGCGCGGCAGGGCAATGCCAAGGCCGAGGGTTCCTACGCGGCGGCCTTCGCCGATCCCAAGGTGCCGGGCGTGGTGGCCGTGAAATCCGGCTCCTCCCTGTACGCAGGCATCGGACATGACGCCCACGGGGACTTCGTGGTGGTGTCCAGCGATCTCACCTCCGTGCTGTCCAAGACCCGCCGGCTCATTCCCCTCTCGGAGGGCCAGGGCATCTGGTTCACCGAGCGCCAGTACCTGGTCTTCAACCTCAGCGGCGACGTCGCCTTCACGGTGCCGAAACCGAAGCGGTCCAAGCTCAATGTGCGCGACACGGGCCTGCGCGAGCCCTTCCGGCACTACATGGAACAAGAGATCGCCTCGGCCCCGGAAAACTTCGACGAGCTGCTCCGCTACTACTTCGACGCCGCCGGCACGCGGGATCTCTTCGCGGCCTTCGAGCGCCATGAGAAATCGTGCAAAGACCTCGCGGCCCGGGTGATGGCCCTCTACGAAGAGCCCAACGAGACCGCCCTGGCCGAGGCCCTGCGGCACCTGTTGGCCGACTCCGCCTATCTCGGCCTTTCTGCGGAACTCGCCTCCCACCAAGCGGCGTTCCAGGCACGCGCCGGACACCCCGTCTCCGACGAGCGGCAGCTGCTCCTGGACCTGGAGCGGTTGAACCCCCAGGCGGCGGAGGCCCTGGCCCTCTTCGACCTGCTGTTCGTCTGGAAGAAGCAGCGGCGGGTGACCCGGCACCGGGCCGAGCTGCTGGAGGCCATCCGGGCTTCCCGGAAGGCCGGCGGCCGCGTCTTCCTGGTGGCCTCGGGCACCTCGTACCACGCCGCCCTGGTCGCTGCCACCTTCTTCAACCAGCTGTCGGGCGTGGCCGTCTTCCCCTGCAATCCGGGCATGTTCAGGTCCATGTACATGAACACGCTGCAGCCGCAGGATCTGCTTCTCGGCATCACCCAATCCGGAGAGACGAAGGATCTGGTGGACATCTTCCAGGAGGTGCGGGAACAGGTGCCCGCCCTGCGCCGCGTCGCGCTCGTGAACAACGAGAACAGCCGCATTCCCCAGGAGCTGTCCGAGTTCTACCTGCCCATCCTCTGCGGGCCGGAAATCGCCGTGGCCGCCACCAAGAGCTTCCTCAACCAGGTGGCCATCCTCTATCTGCTGGCGGCCTCCTTCTCGCTGGCAGATGCAGGAATCGTCGCCAACCTGGAACGGGCCCGGGCCCTCATCGCTGAAACGCTCCGCACCAGCCAGGCCGGCGTGGAGGCCTTCGCCCAACGCCTCTACCTGGAACCCTCGCTCCACCTGCTGGGCACCGGACTGATCGGAGTGGCCAAGGAGGGGGCCCTGAAGATCCGCGAAGTGGTGCTCAACCACGCGGAAGGTTATGACGCTGCCGAGTTCAAGCACGGCCCCAACACCATCCTAGGCAAGAACACCCTGTTCTCCGTCCAGGACCTGGCGGATCTGCTGGAGGCCTACGAGCAGGGCCGCGATGGACGCCCCTTTGCCGGCGGTCTGGCGACCCTTCAGGCCCGGCCGGAACTGATCGAATCGCGGTTCTCCAACTATCCCCTGCTCTTCATCTGCCCCCCGGACGAGCGGGACGTCCGCATCACCATCAGCCAGATCCACACCCACAAGATCCGGGGAGCGGACATCCTGCTCATCTCGGAGGCCCAGCCGGATCTGGCCGCCGCCGTGGCCGGGAAGCCCGCGGGCCAGGACCGCTACTGGTCGAAGCTGGTGGAGGTGCCGGCCAGCGGCGATCCCAGCCTCTTCGTCTTCGCCGCCACCGTGGTTCTGCAGCGCCTCGCCTTCCGCATGTCCGTCCTGAAGATGGAATGCCTGGACCGCCTCGCGGTGGCCGACCACGGGGTCCATCCCGACGCCCCCAAGAACGTGTCCAAATCCATCACCGTGGATTGAGAAAACGGGCAGAAGAGGCCTGTAATCTTCGTTTCCATATTAAAAAGAAAATCAGACCTTTTTAGTCGTATATGTGACCCGATGCACTCCCAGGGCCCCCCAATCTTGGAGGTGGGGATCCCTTCCCGCGGAGGCACCATGACCACCATGACCATCGATCTCGACACCAAGGTTGGCGCGCTGGTGCTGGCCCGCCCCGAAACCATGCGCTACCTGGAAGGCCAGGGCGTGGACTACTGCTGCGGCGGACACCGCTCGCTGCGGGAAGCCTGCGAGGTGGCCGGGCGTTCCCCCGAAGAGGTGCTCGCGGGACTGGCGGCCCTGGGCGCCGGCGGCGCGGCCCTGGCCCGGAACTGGACCGAGGCTTCCCTGACCGAGCTCATGGCCCACATAGAGGCCACTCATCACGCCTACCTGCGCGTGGAACTGCCCCGCCTGGACAAGCTGCTGGAAAAGGTCCTGAACGCCCACAGCGGAAACCATCCCGAACTGGACGAGGTGTTCGACCTCTTCCAGGCCCTCTCCATGGACCTCATGCCGCACCTGCTCAAGGAGGAGCAGATCCTCTTCCCCTTCATCCGCTCCATGGAAGCCGGCGCCCCAGCCCAGGCCTGCTTCGGCACCGTGCAGAGTCCCATCCGCGTCATGGAATCCGAACACGAGGCCGTGGGCGGACTGCTGGTCAAGCTGCGAGCCATCACGGACGGATACGCGGTCCCCGCCGACGGCTGCGCCACCTTCCGCGCGCTCTACGAGGGCTTCAAGGAACTGGAGGCGGACCTCCACCTGCACATCTTCCTGGAGAACCAGGTGCTCCACCCGCGCGCCACCGCCATGGAGGCGGCGGGCTAGTCCCTGGCTTCAGTGCACGTCCTGTAGGCTCCAGCGGTCGGTGCAGCCGTGGCTTTCGACCACCTGGTGCGCCTTCCTTAACCGCAAGGTGTGCTGGACGGTCTGCATGATGGTGAACAGGTGATCCTGGATGCCCAGGCGCCGGAGGTCATCCGCCGTGAACCAGGTGATGCCCTCCGCGTCTTTGCGCACGGCGTGATCGGCCAGGATCTGCTCGGTGATGCCCACGGGAGACCTCCATAACTGCTAGTTTTAGATAGCACGGAGGAGGCGGCGTGGCCAACTGGCGGGATACAGGATTCGGCGGGGTGGTGATGGCGGCCTGGGCCCTGGCCACCGTGCCCCTGACCGTGATCACCATCCTTCTGGCCGTTCCCTTCCTAGGCCGGCGCCGGGCCTTTTTCACCATCGGCCCCCTGTTCGCCCGCGGCCTGGCCTGGTTCTGCCGGGTTCCCTTCTCTCTGCAGGGCTGGGAGCAACTGCCTGAGGATATCCGGCAGGGCCGCCAGTCCGTCATCTTCATGTCGAACCACGAAAGCCAGCTGGATCCGCCCATGCTGGTGGCCGCCCTTCCTGTCCCCGCGGTCTACATCGCCAAGAAGGAGCTGAAATACGTGCCCTTCATCGGCTGGGCTGGCTGGGCCGCGGGCGTGATCTTCATCGACCGCGGCGACCGGGAGCGGGCCATCCGCAGCATCCACGACGCCGCCCTGCAGATCCGCGGCGGCAAGAACGTGGTGATCTTCCCCGAAGGCACCCGAAGCCGCACCGGCAGCATGCTGCCTTTCAAGAAAGGCGGCTTCGCCCTCGCCCTGGATGCCGGCGTGCCCATCGTGCCCATGGCCACCATCGGCGGCCACCAGGTGCTTTCCCCGGGCAGCGCGAGAATCCGGCCCGGGCGCTACGTCCTGCGGATGGGCGCCCCGGTGCATCCGTCCGAATACAGAGACCGGGAAGCTCTCATGAAGGAGGTGCGGACCCGCATCGAAACCCTGGTGGAGGAAACCCGGGGCAGCGTCCCCGCCCGCGCCTAGGCTCTATCGCCCTAGCGGAAAGCCGGGTCCTGGCGAGCGACCTTGAGCTTGCCGGGATGGAAGCGGTCCGCCAGTTCCACCAGGGCCTGGGCCGAGGCGCGGTCGCCGAGCCTGGCCGCCACGCGCGCCATGAAGTAGAGGTTCACGGAAATCACACGGCGCTCATTGTGCTTGCGCTGGGAGAAATCGATGAGCATCAGCTTCTGCCGGTAGGCTTCGAAGGTGGCCTTGGCCCCGGCGCGATCCCCCGCCAGGGACTGCTTCAGGCCCGCCATCAGCACAGTGTTCGAATGATCAGGCGGCCACACGCCTTCAAGCTCGCGCAAGTGGCTTTCCGCCGAGGCCCGGTCGCCGCGGTCCCAGGCCGTGTAGGCCATGAGGCTGCGCAGCACATTGGAGCTGGGGATTTCCCTCAGGCCCGCCCGCAGCCGCACCTCGGCCTCCTGGCTGCGGCCCATCCACAGCAGCGCGTCGGCGGCAGTCACGTAGGCGTATTCCGCTGCGGGGCGCAGGGTCAGCGCCCGGTCCGCGTGCTGCAGCGCCAGGGGCAGTTCCCCCTCGTTCTGAAGGAAGACGCCCAGGCGGTGGTGGGCCTGCCAGCCTTCGGGGAAAAGGGCCAGGGACTTTTCGAAGTACCGGCGCGCGGCCTGATGGTTGTCGTCGCCTTCCAGGCCGGCGAACACGTCCGCCAGCACATCGTAGGCCTTGTGGTCCGCGGGATCCAAGCGCACGGCCTGCAGCGCGGCGCGACTGGAGCCTTCCAGATCTCCCATGCGGAGCTGGATCGACGCGAGGGCCCGGTAGGCCTGGGAGGCGCTGGGATCCAAGGCGATGGCCTGTTCCGCCGCTTGCTTGCCTTGGCGCAGCAGGGCCTGGGCTTCGTCGTAGCGGCCCTGGCTGAGGGCCGTGGTGGCGCCCAGCTCCGCCAGGGTCCAGGCGAACTCGGCGCGGGCCGGGGCATAGTCCGGCTCTCCCTCGATGGCGGTGGCCAGCAGCGAATTGGCCAGGCGGATCGAATCCTGGTTGCCGTCGGTGATGACCTGCAACGCCTTGGTATAGAGCTCGCGGGTGCGGGGCAGCTTGGCCTGGGAGCGGAGAGAGCCGGGATCGCTGCCCAATCCCATCTCCTGGGGCAGGCGCTGCTGCAGTTCATCCTCCAGCTTCAGCAGGTCCGCCACCGGGCGGTCCAGTTGGAACTGGTGCAGGGTGGCGCCGCGCACCGCGTCAAGCACCCGCACGCCCATGCGCAGCTGGTTGCCCACCACCTGATAGCTTCCCAGCACCAGCAGCTCGGCCTTGAGCTGGCGGCCCAGCTCGCCCACGGCCTTGGGCGCCCGGCCAGGCGTATCGCCGAGCTGGTGCATGGCCTCCACCACGCGCAAGCGGTCCACCACGGCCATGTCCTCGCGGCGCACCAGGCCGAAGGCCATGGCATCGGCGAAGCTGTTGCTGAGCCAGGCATGTTCGGCATCGGGCTGGAGCTGCTCCAGGGGCAGCACCGCCACCACGCGGCGGCCCTTGGTGAAATCCTCCCGGGAGGCGCGGCGGGCTTCGCCCAGGCCCGTGCCGTCGGAGCGGCGCAACATCCACAGGCCTGCGACGGTCCCCAGCACCAGGGTGGCGCCCACAGCCGGAAGCATCCAGCGGCGGCCCTTTTGGCGCAAGGTGGGCACCGGCCGGCTCAGATGCGAGACCATGGCCGTGGCCACGTTTTCGGAGAGCCCCGCAGCCAGGGCCTGCAGGTTGGGGAAGCGGTCCTTGGGCGCCTTGGCCATGAGGCGGTGAATGGCGTCCTGAACGGTGCGCGGCAGGTCAGGCCGGATCTCGGAAAGGGGACGGGGCTCTTCGCGGGCCACGGCGTAGAGCGTGTCCACCAGGCTGCTCCGCAGGAAGGGATGCACCGCCGTGGCCAGTTCGTAGAGCACCACCCCCAGGCTGAACTGGTCGGATTGGCCCGTGAGGATCTGGCCGTTGGCCTGCTCGGGGCTCATGTAGGCGGGGGTGCCCTGGCTGTAGCCCGGCGCCGTGCGTTCGACCAGGGTCATGTGGTGGGAGGTGCCCCCCGAAGGAAGATCTTCCGCGCCTCGGCGGGCAATGCCGAAATCCAGGATCTTCAGCTGCCCTTCATCGGTGAGCAGCAGGTTCTCGGGCTTGATGTCCCGGTGGACGATGCCTTTCTGATGGGCGTGGGAAAGGGCCGAAGCCGCCTGCCGGGCCAGGTCCAGCAGGGCCTCTCCCTCCAACGGGCGCCCCACCAGGGCGCGCAACGTCCGCCCTTCCACCAGTTCCATGGCAATGAAGGGCGTGCCGTCCACATCGCCCGCATCGTAGATGTGGGCGATGTTGGGGTGGTTCAGCTGGCAGGCCAGCTTGGCCTCGCCGATGAGCGCTTTGCGGCGCAGGTCGTCGGCATCTTTCAGGATCTTGATGGCCACTTCGCGTTCGAGACGCAGATCCAGGGCCCGCCATACCTCCCCCATGGCCCCTTCGCCCAGGCGGGAAATCAGCCGGTAGGAGCCAAAGTGGGTGGAGTCCTGGTTCAAGCGCATCCTTCAAGCAGGGATACGTGAGTATACCTTTCGGTTGAGGGAACTGTTTGACGGAGGGTAAGTTCTTGACGAATCTCTCGAAATATCGAGAATCAGGCCGGAGGTGGTCTTGCCCATTCCGGATCTCGATGCCGCACTGACCGGGGCCCGCCTGGTGGAGGAAGCGGGAGCGCTGCTCACCCTCGGCGAGGAGCCGGACCGCATGGTGGTTCACGCCTTCGAGCGGCTGGGGCAGCTGGTGCCCTACGATCTGGCCACGGTGCTGCTGCGCGAAGGGGAGGGCCTGCGCGTGGCCCACGCCGTGGGTCCCCTGGCCACGCCCCAGCTTGCAGACGCGCTCATCCCCGTACGGGGCAACCTGCGGCTACAGAATGCCCTCAAGGCCCGCTCCCGCCCCGCCACCTTCGAGGAGGACGATCCCGGCGAGGATACCTTCCACGGCATTCTCGAAATGCCGCACGGACACAGCTGCCTGGTGGCCCCGCTGCGCAGCCGGGGCGAGACCTTCGGCCTCATGACGCTGGATGCCATGGTGTGCCGCCAGTACCCAGACAGCGTGCTCCACCATGTGGGCGTTTTCGCCTCCCTCCTGGCCCTCGGGCTCAAACAGGCCGAGCACCTGGCACGGCTGGCGGAGCGGGAGCGCAGCTTGGCCGAGGAGGTGAGCTACTTCCGCGAAGCCCAGAGCCGGAACGTGCTGCAGGAACCCCTGCGGGCCGAAAGCCCCGCCATGCGAGGCATCCTCGACCAGTTGCGACAGGTGGCCGCCACCACCGCCACCGTGCTCGTCACCGGCGAGACAGGCACGGGCAAGGAAAAAGTGGCCCAAACCCTCCACCACCTCTCGCCCCGGCGTGAGAAGCCCTTCATCAAAGTGAACTGCAGCGCCCTTCCCGCCACGCTCATCGAATCCGAACTCTTCGGCCACGTAAAGGGGGCCTTCAGCGGCGCGGCCTCCGCGCGGAAGGGCAGGTTCGAGCTGGCCGACGGCGGCACCCTGTTCCTCGACGAGATCGGCGACCTGCCCCTGGACCTGCAGCCCAAACTGCTGCGGGCCATCCAGGAGAAAGAGATCGATCCCCTGGGCAGCGAGAAGCCCCGCAAGGTGGATGTGCGCCTGGTGGCCGCCACCCACGCGGACCTTCGCGCCGCCGTGGCCGAGGGACGTTTCCGCGAAGACCTCTTCTACCGCCTCAGCGTCTTCCCCATCCATCTGCCGCCGCTGCGGGAGCGGCCCGGCGACATCGCCGCCCTGGCCGAAGGTTTCCTCGACCGTTTCGCCCGGGAGAACCGCCGGGCGCCCATCCAGCTGCCAGATGTGGTGCGTTCCCAACTGGAGGCCTACGCCTGGCCCGGCAACGTGCGGGAACTGCACAACGTGCTGGAACGGGCCGCCATCCTCTCGGCAGGGCGCGAACTGCGCCTGCCTCCGGGCGCCCTGTCCGCCCTCGGCGAGCGCGCCGGCAAGCCGCCCACCTGGGAGGCCCAGGAACAGGCCTACCTGGAGCGTCTGCTCCGGCACACCCGCGGCAAGATCGCCGGCGCCGGCGGAGCCGCCGCGTTGGCAGGCCTGCCTGCTTCCACGTTGCTGTCCCGCTTGGAAAAGCTGGGACTGCGGCCCAAGGACTTCCGCGAAGCGTGATAGGTTACCTCCACCGGAGCAAAGCATGAGCGAGATCACCGGCCCCAACGAGCCCAGCGGCCCCAGCGGCTCCAGCAATGTCCCGCCTCCAGACATTCCTCTGGCACAGTCCGTGTGGGCGCCGCCGCCATCCATGGCCGCCCCGTCCATGATCCCGGCGCCCCTGCCGGACGAGCCCCTGCGGCCCGTGCCCTTCGAGGATTTCGACACCTACCCCACCTTCTGGTCCCGGGTGGGAGGCATGTTCCAGCTGGTGTTCCGGAATCCCATGGAGCTCTTCGAGCGCGTGCCCGTGACCGAAGGCCTGAACGCGCCCTGGCGCTTCCTGATGCTGATGTCGATTCCCGTGTTCCTGCTCATGGCCCTGTTCTTTTTCATCATGGGCATGGGGGCCATGTTCGCGGCCCTGGAGCAGGCGGGGAAGAACGACAGCAAGATGCTGACGACCCTGATCCCCGTGATCTTCGCAGTCATGCTGCTGCTGATGCCCCTGTTCAGCTTTCTGGGCATGGCCATCGGCGGCGCCCTGAACCACTTCTTCCTCTGGATGTGGGGCGGCCTCAAGCCCGGGGTGGGCACCGGCCAAAGCATCCGGGCCTACGGCTACGCCTCCGCCTTCATCCAGCTGGGCGGCATGATCCCCTACCTGGGCATCCTGATCCAGCTGGCCGGCCTCATCGCCGTCGGCATGGGCTTCGCGCGGATGCACAAGACCGATACCTGGCGCGGCATCTGCGCCGCGCTGACCCCCCTGTTCCTGGTCTGCTGCTGCGTGGTCATCCTGGCGTTCAGCATCCCCGCCATCATCGCGGCGAACCGCTAGTGGTGTCCGCTCGAAATACCAGGTGCGATCTCAACGCCCATGGACACCACGGGGCGGGGGTCTGGGGGCGTGGCAGCGCCCCCAGCGGGGTGACAGCATGGGCGCGGTCCCGCGCCCATGCGCCAGAGGGGCCATGCGGTGCACGGCGCCAGCCTGCTGAGCGGTCCCTTCATCCCAGGTTTCAAACCCCCTGAACAACCGGTCGGCGCCTTCGCGCCCCAGGATCTCCGGCAGGCGCACGGTGCCGCCGAAGCCCGTGAGGATGCCGTGCTTCGCGGCGGGGTGGGCCAGGCGCAGGCCGCCCTTCCCCGCGCCGTCCGCCGCCACGGCCCAGCGTTCCTGGCCGTGCAGCGCCAGATCACAGCCGCCTCCCATGGCCACGCCGGATATCACCGTGAGGCTCTGCCACCCCCGCCAGAGCAAATGATCCATGATCCTCTGGCCGCGGCGGGCGAAGGGTTCGGCCGTGCGGGCATCCAGGGCGCCGACCTCGTGCAGGTCCGCCCCCGCGGAAAAGTGGCGGCCCTGTCCCGTCATCCACCCCGAACCGCTGAGGGCCAGGCGGCGGACGCCCGTCCAACGCAGCTCCACCAGAAGGCGGTCCAGGGCCACCAGCAGGTCGCTGTGCAGGCGGTGGAGGCCATCCCCGGAACGGAGGCCGATCCAGGCCCAGGCCTCCCCGCGCATCAGATCCAGCGACGTGCGCCCCTCGTACCAGGTTTCCGGCCTCTGGAACCCGGGCTTCATGCCAGGCCCAGGCGGCCCAGCGCCACCGCCAGGGGTTCCGCGTCCGGATCCCAGCTGGGCGCCTCGGGAAGCTGGTTGCGGAACCAGGTGGCTTGGCGCTTGGCATAGGCCTGGGTTTCCGTCACCACGGCGGCTTGAACCGCCTTCGCGTCGCCCCCGGCCATCCAGTTCGCATAGCCCAGGGGCCGCAGGGCGACCAGATCCCCGCCATGGCCCGCGGCCACCAGGCCAGCCACCTCCTCGCGCCAGCCCGCGCGCACCTGGGCGGCCACCCGCGCCGCCACCCGCGCCCTCTGCCGCTCCCGCGCAGGCGCCACCACCAGGGCGCGCCACCCGAGCGGAAGGCCGGTCCCGGGGCCTGTCAGCAGGCTGGACGGCGCAAGCCCCGTGGCCAAGTGCAGGGCCAGCGCGCGCTGCACCCGGGCACTGTCGTTGGGGTGAAGGGCCGCCGCCCGCGCCGCATCCACCGCCGCCAGATAGCGGTGGAGCCTGGGCATGCCCAGGCGCTCCGCCCAGCCGCGCACCCGCTCCACCAAGTCAGGAGCCACCGGAGGCAGGTCGCTGAGCTGGTCCCAGATGCCCCGGAGGTACAGGCCCGAACCCGTCACCAGCACCGGCTCACAGCTGGCCCTGAGCCATTCCCGCACCAATTGGCCAAAATCCTTGGGGTTGGGCCGGGCGCTCAGCGGCAACACCCCGTAGCCCACGTGGGGCACGCCCCCCCTCTCGGCCGCATCGGGTTGGCCGGTGCCAATGGCCAGGCCCTCCAAGGCCTGGTAGGGATCCCCGTTCACCACGGTGCCGCCCAAACGCCGGGCCACAGCCACTCCCAGAGCGGATTTGCCGGAAGCGGTGGGACCGAGGATCACGATGGGCATGGGTCAAAATTACCATCTGCCACGCCTGGGCGCGGCCTGTGCGCGGCCTGTGCGCGGGGGCGGGAACCTCCCCCGCCCTGGCGCCATTTCAAGGCCATGCGCGTCTCGCTCTGCCTTTGCCTCGCCGCCGGCCTGCTGGCCGGAGAGCCCCCCCGGCCCGGACTGGACCGGGCCTTCCTCGCGCACATCCTCGCGGATTCCGAACAGGGCGCGAAGCCCTGGAAGACCTTCCGCGTCCCGGAAGATTCCGCCGCATCCGCCACGGTGGAAGTGGTGGGCGAACTCACTCCCGCCGAGTACCGGCAGATGGCCTTCCAGGAATTCCTCGTCTGGTTCCGCGAGGATCTGAAACGGTTCTGGCGCGAGCACGGCGCCGGGGACGCCGTGGCCGGCTGGGCCGAGGCCACCATGCCCGTGACCCGCTATGGCGGCAATCCCGTGCCCCAGAACGCCCCCCTGGGGCGGCTTGGTTTCTAGCGCCGGTTTCTGGCTCGGGCCTCTGGGCTCTGTCTTCAAATTCGGAGTCAGGTAAGCAAGCACAACTTTGGCACCTATACCTGCGATGGCTTCCCTGATTGGGGAACCATCGTAGGCGCGGATGCCGAGCACACAACCAGGTTCCACGCCCATGAAGAGGTCGATGGCGTGACAACTCTCATGCGTTCGCCCAGGGCTAACCATGAAGTCAACCGGTCGCCATGGGCATCGGCGATCAGGTGAATTTCCACGGAGAACCCGCCTCGCGCCCCATTTATAGCCCAGGGGAGGTGGGTACTATCCGGGTCAGAGAAACCGTTTCGCATTTCAGGGCAACGCCCTTATTTCGGTAGCATCCCCCATTCTCCCCACCTCATCACCAAAGTCGCGTCTACTATCGCGAAGATCAGCAGCATTCTGGAAAATCCAATTCTGTCAGTGTGTGAGTTCTCGATGAAGTGATTGCCAATTTGGATGGTATTTTGGGATGTGGCAGCAATTTGTTGCTAGACATGGACGCACGTCGTTAATAGACGCATATATCTGGTTGTTAATCCTTACTAAAGCTCTCCCATTTAAGCTTATAGTTAGGGTATTAAGAGCTCGCCCCGCCCCTGCGCTTAGTTACCCAATAAACAATCAGTGTAGACACCAACCACAAGGCAATAACCAGTAGGAAGCATTGTTCCTTACGGAATCCATGAACCAATACTGCGTAGAAGAAATAAATTACGAACCCGACTAGCATTGATGTCATAGTCTTGACTGTGGAGCTTAACTTAGTGGTAGTCATGAAAACCTCCCTTGGGTGGAGTCTAATATCAACCGGCCACGGATGCAGCGAGCCGCTGAGCGAAGTCGAAGAAGCGAGAATAGGAGAAAGAGCGGAAAACCATACGGGGAGGGTCCTAGAATGAGTAGGAGTGTTAGGCGCGTTTGATAAGATGGACGGCGAGCACCGCGATAGCATTGTTAAAGACATGTGGGACTAGGGCAACTAAGTATGCATATCTGAACCCCTTCTCGTGCCATGCAATGTATGAGCAGGACAGAAGGAAGAACATCCAAGCAGGGACAAAAAACCAGAGAAATCCGAACATCGCGTGGCCCAAGCCCCAAAGAACACCTGAAATTATTGCCACGCGTAACTTGCTAGTGATGAATGAAGATAGGATTGCAATGAGTAGGGCCAATAGAAAGGTTTCAATGATTGGGCTCAAAACAATTGCATTGAAGGCATCAAAAGAGGAGGAAAGATGGATCGTTGGAGCATATCGCTTTGGATCCATACGAACGATCCTGAAACTCAACAACATCAATTTTCCCAAGCCCCAGCCTGGAAGAATGACCAACAAAGCAGTAAACGCACAGTAGCGCCAAAGCGGCCTATTTGTGTTGAACAGAAATTGGGTAAGACGGCTCATCTAAGACCTATGAAGAGGCGGCTGTGGTTCTGGATCTGAGTACCGGATGAAGAACCAGCGATCGACATCTCCATCCCGAATGAGATCGCGGGAAAGTGGTGTTAACCGGCCGGACAATGCCTCGCCCCCTCCCATTCACTTCCACATGGCCGAGAAAAGAAGCCAGCAACGCCACTCCTATGGCTGCCATGAAAATCCATAACAGCAGCCATGTCCAAGGGGGCGAAACCTTTACCAAGGCACGCCCTTCCTCCGCCTGAAGATAGTGCTTCAGAGCCTCTTCGCGAAACAGGTTCGGGTCTGGTTGATTCATCGATTTTCTGGTTGGGGGAATAGAACCATTCTTGCAAAGATCACCAAAAAAGGCTCCAAAAACTCGCCAACAGAAGCATTTGAGGTTCTAAACAGCGTTTTGTTTATAATTTAATTAATTATTTTAATGTTTACAATGACATGCCTTCAAATTGGCAACGTGAACAGTCGAGAGGGCTTGGATTTTTGTCGAAGTGCTTACCCAGTGTGAATGCCTGTGAGGAGTGAATGCCGCGAAGCCAACTCAATGATCGAGCCCGGGGCGAAACTCGCGCCCTACTGCCGCCCGAATAAGGGCGACGAGGAAGACTGAGTCTGCTGAGTCACCCCTTCATCGAAACCATCCCCTGAAAACACCGAACAGGCACCCCTTGCCGGGATCTCTCCGAGGCGTTCAGGCCCTGGGCTTTCGTCTTCACCCGTTTCAATCGGTGGAGCCAGGCTGGCGTCTGGCGGTGCGTTCTGGATGTCCTCCGCGCTAAAACCGACGCCGAATGGGTGATGCTGGACGGAACTGTCCTCCGGGCCCATCAACACGCCGCTGGTAAAAAGGGGTGCCACACTCAAGCACTTCGGAGGTCCAGGGGCGGGTTCTCGACGAAAATCCACCTGACCGTCGATGCTCATGGCAACCGATTGGCTTCCTGGTCAGCCCCCGGGCACACGCATGAGAGCCGCCACGCCATCGGCCCCCTCATGGGTGTGGAACCTGGTTATGCGCTCGGCGACCGCGCCTACGATGGTTCCCCAATCAGGGAGGCCATCGCAGGTATGGGCGCCAAAGCAGTGATTCCGCCGCATCCCCGTCGCAAAGACCCGGCCCACGATGACAGCCATCTCTAGAAAGCCCACCACGCCATTCAGAATCTGTTCGCGAAGCGGAAGCAATACCGCAGCCTCGCCACCCGTTATGACAAGACCATGCGGAACCACCGCGCCATGGTTGCCATCGCCTGCCTGCCCACATGGCTCGGTATTTGAAAACAGACCCTAGCCGATCAGCTTCGGCAGCAGGTTGGCGGCCTGATCCCGGGCCAGGCGGGCGGCTTCGATGGCGTGGCGGGCCGCCTCTTCCGCCGACTGGCTGGGCGTGAGAAGGGCTTCGAGCTGGCCCCGCAGGCGCGCGGTTTCGCCTTCGGGATCCGCTAGGTGCTGCTGGGCCGCGGCCTCGAACACCAGCAGGAAGCATTGGATGGCGTCACAGGCCGTGGACACGATGGCGGCGCCGTGGCGGTGATCCACCTCCAGGGCCAGGGCCGCGGCCAGGAAACGGAGACCGTCCTCGAAGCGGGCCTGCAGGGAACCGGGGGGGCCGCTGCTCATCAGGGCTGGCTCATTCGCCCGGGGGCACGGGGTACTCGCCGGTGAAGCAGGCGTAGCAGAAGCCCTTTCCGTGCTCGGGGCCGTCGTCCCCCATGCAGCTCTCCAGATCCATCAGATCCAGGTAGCCCAGGGTGTCGGCCTCCACGAACTCGGTGATCTCCTTCAGGCTCATGTAGGAAGCGATGAGGTGCTGCCGCTTGGGAGTGTCGATGCCGTAGAAGCAGGAATGCGTGGTGGGCGGGCAGGCGATGCGCATGTGCACTTCCTTCGCCCCGGCCTCGCGGACCATCTGCACGATCTTCTTGCTGGTGGTGCCGCGCACGATGCTGTCGTCCACCAGCACCACGCGCTTGCCCGCCAGCAGGTGCCGCACGGGGTTCAGCTTCACCTTCACGCCGAAGCTGCGGATGTTCTGCTTGGGCTCGATGAAGGTGCGTCCCACGTAGTGGTTGCGGATGATGCCGAAGTCGAAGGGGATGCCCGAGTACTCCGAATAGCCCAGGGCCGCGCTGACGCCGCTGTCGGGCACGGGAACGATGAGATCCGCCTCTACGGGATGGCGCATGGCCAGGCGCCGGCCCATCTCGCGGCGCGCCACCATCACGCTCCGCCCGTAGACGAGGGAATCGGGCCGGGCGAAGTAGATGTGCTCGAACACGCAGGGCCTCGCCTGCACCTTGGGCAGGGGGAACCGGGAGCGGATCTCGCCGTTCTTGCGGGAGACCACCACCATCTCTCCGGGCTCCACGTCCCTTTCGTAGCGGGCGCCCACGAGATCGAAGGCGCAGGTCTCGGAGCTGAACGCGTGGGTGCCGCCCATGCGGCCCATGGCCAGGGGCCGGAAGCCGTGCGGATCGCGGGCGGCGATGAGGGCGTCATCCGTGAGGATCAGCAGCGAGAAGGCGCCCTTGGCCTGGCGCAGGGCCATCATCACGGCATCCTCCAGGCTGTCCGCCTGGGCCCGGTTGATGAGGGCCAGCAGCACCTCGCTGTCGGAGGGGCTGGTGAAGGTGTGGCCATCAGTGATGAGGCTGGCGCGCAGCTCCTCGGTGTTGGTCAGGTTGCCGTTGTGGCAGAGGGCCACCTGGCCGAAACGGCCGTGGATGAGGAAGGGGTGGGCCGCCGAGGCCACATTGCCGCCGGTGGTGGAGTACCGGGTGTGGCCGATGGCCGCGTCGCCGGGCAGAGCATCCAGCACGGCCTCGGTGAACACATCGGCCACGTAGCCCTGGGCCTTGTGGAGGTGCAGCCCCTTCCCGTCCCCGGAACAGATGCCCGCGGCCTCCTGGCCGCGGTGCTGCAGGGCGTAGAGGCCCAGGTACGTCTGCCGGGAGGCCTCCGCCTGATGGCAGATCCCGAACACCCCGCATTCATCCCTGAACGCCATGCTTCCTCCGAGTCCTTCAGGATACCGCCCCGGCCCCGGTTGCCGAACCAGCAGTTCCCGATCAGCGCACCGTCACGGTTCCGCTGGCTTCCTGCTGGGCCTCTTGGGCCATGGACCTCAGCGTGCTCAGCAGGGTCATGCCGGCCTCGGTGGGAATCAGCCCCGTGGTGCTGTCCAGGCCTTCCAGGTGCAGCTCGATGCGGGCCACGTCGCCCTGCTCGAAGCGGGCGCTGAGATCGCACAGGGCCAGCAGCTTCGGCGCCACCTCCACCAGCACGGTCGAGGCGTGGATGCCCGCGGGCATTTCCAGGCTCCATACCGGCAGGCTGCGGTTTCCGAAGCGGAGGATGATGGGCTCCCGCCTGGTCTGCGGCGACGGCCCTGCCAGGTAGAGCAGGCGCTCGGCCCGGCCCAGCAGCATGGCCTGGGCGTAGGCCGTGCCCTGGGAGCGGTCCGCTTCCAGGCGCCAGCCGCCCATGCGGGGCTTCTGAACCTTGTTCTGGGTGCGCGTCGCCGGGGTGGCCTGCAGCCGGAACTGCGTCTCCAGCGGCTGCGCGTCGCCCCGCATCCAAAGCTGCATCCGGTAGCGGAGTCCCTCCTGGGCGCAGACCGGCAGCGAAAAGGCCAGGAGAAACAGGAGAGCCAAAGAACGCACGAGACCACCTTCCCTTCTAGGGTGCCATCCCGTGAGATCCTGGACCAGCAGGTGGAGATGGCTGGTGCCGATTTGTTTTGATCTCGATGGAACCTTGGGGCACTTCAGCTCAGGCTTCGTGCTTCTGCGTCAAGCCCTGGGCGACATCTGGGGCCAGGCCCCCACGCAGGACGAATTGACGCTTTGCAAAGGCTCCACCGATTGGGAGATCGTCGACGATCTGCACCGGATGCGGTTCGGCCGCGACCTTGACGAATCCGGCTACGCGGTCTACGAGAAGGCCTGCCTGTCCCACTTCCAGCGGGCCTTCGCTCCCGGAGTCTGGGAGGCCGAAGCCTTCGGGGGCGTGCTGGAAGGCATGCACTGCCTGGCGCGGCGCTGGCCGGTGTGGCTGGTTTCCGGCAACGCCCCAGCAGTGCTCACATTCAAGGCCGAAAAGCTGGGCGTCGATCCCGCCATTCCCCGCCTGGGCTCGTTGCCCCGCCACGACCGCGCCGCCCTCCTGAAGCGGGCCCTCCGGGACTGCCCGGGCCCGCACCTCTACGTGGGCGACCGCCCCCATGACCTCGAAGCCGCCAGGCGGACCGGCCTCCCCTTCATCGGCGTCGGGAATGCCGTTCCGGGCGAGCACCAGTCCGTGCCCTCCGATGCCGCCGCCGAACGTCTCGTCGCCGCCGTGGAAGCGTCCCTGGAGCCCGGCTGGTGAAAGCACGCAAGAACCCGTTGGCCGCCTGGTTTGCGACCCAGTCCGTTTCCCTCAAACTGAGCAGCGCCTTCGCGGCCGTGCTGCTGCTGGGCGTGCTCGGCATGGGCATCTACAGCAGCAAGCGGGTCCGCCACCAGGCCAACCAGGAGGAACTCACCACGCTGGCCCAGCTTTCGGAGCGCCTGGCCGGCCAGTTGGACACCTACCTTTCCACCACCCGGAGCCTCGCCCGCCACCTGGCCCTCACCCGGGACGTGGCCGGCTTCCTCACGTCTCCTTCCAGAGGGGCGCGGGCCGAAGCCTTCAACGCCTGGCTGGCCAGGCAGGCCGGGCAGACCCAGGGCGCCTGCGCCATCTTCGTGCTGGGACGGGACGGCACCTGCCTGGCCGGCAGCCAGCGCGCCTTCGTGGGCCACAACTTCGCCTTCCGTCCCTACTTCCAGGAAGCCATGGCCGGAAAGGCCAGTGCCAGCGACTGGACCATCGGAACGGTGACCCTCGCGCCCCGGCTGTTCTCGGCGGCCCCAGTGCAGGCCGGGAGCCGGATCATCGGCGTGCTGGTCACGGAGTACGACGTGGCCGAGCTGGAGCACACGGTCCATACCTTCGCCCAGCCCGGCTGTTCGGTGCTGCTGGTGAACCGGCTGGGCATCATCCTCGCCCACAGCGAGACCAGCCGGACCTACCACGCCATCGAACCCCTGCCCCGCCCGGTACTGGATGACTTGGACCGCAACCGCCAATTCCTGGGACGTTCCTTCCCGGTCGACCCTCTTTCCCCCGAATTTCCCGCGGCCATCCGCCAGACGCTGGAGGACGGCGCTCCCCGCCTCGCCCGGTACCGGCTGGCCAAGCTGACCAAGTGGGGCGCCTTCAGCCCGGTCAAAGGCCAGCCCTGGGTGGCGGTGGTGGCCACGCCTGAAATGGACATTCTGGGCCCCACCCGGGCCGTGTGGGTGGACACCCTCACGGTGGGGGCCATCACTTCCACGGCGGCCTTCCTGCTGGCTCTGGGCCTGGTCCGTCTGCTCCTGCAGCCACTGCGGGCCCTGGCTTCGGCCATCACAGCCTTCGGCCAGGGCGACAGCCGGTCCCGGGCCCCGATCCAAACCCACCGGGAGCTCGATGTGCTGGCCCGCACTTTCAACGCCATGGCCGACACCCTTCAGGACCACCAGGAAAACCTGGAAGGGTTGGTTCACCAGCGCACCCAGGACCTCGAACAGGCCATCGCCGATATGAAACGCCTCGAGGGCATGATCCCCATCTGCGGCTACTGCAAACAGATCCGCGATGACGGCGGCAGCTGGTGGCAGCTGGAACAGTACATCCAGGATCACACCGAGGCCCAGTTCAGCCACGGCATCTGCCCCCAGTGCCGGGAGCGGCACTTCCCGCGGAAAAACGCTAGCGAGTCGTGACTTCGAAATCATCCAGCAGGGCCGCCGTCCGCGGATCGCGATCCTTCCGCGCGATGGCCTGGGCATGGTGCAGCCGCCCCCGGCGCACCACCACGACGCCCTCGATGATGCTCCCGGTGGGGCCCTTCGCCTTGTAGCGGAATCCGGGGCCCTTGTCCGCCGCCAGTTCCGTGCGCTGGAGGGCGCCGAAACGGTAGCCCAGGAAGTTCTGGAAGGTGTTGAGGATCTCCCGGGGGGTGGTGCCGCCTTTATTGCCCGGCGGCAGGTTGCCCACGGCCACGCTGAATGTCTCATCCAGGCGGCCCGCAGGGCTCATGGCCAGGTCGAACCACTCGATGTCGCCGTAGGGCCCGGGATCCGTGTGCCGGTGCAGCTTGGGAGGGCCGGGAAAGGTGGCGGCAATGCCCAGGTTGTCGTTCTCCACGCGGCGCGGATCGTCCTTGCAGCCCGTAAGGGCCGCCAGCAGCATGAGGCTCATCCAGACACGGGACATGGCTCCCCCTGTTTTGTCATCGGATGCCGCCATCAGGAAGTTGACTCGCGGCGCGCGGCCTCTGTCCAGCGGGCCGCTTCGCGGGGATCCCGCAGCACGCCATGGCCGCCCAGATAAGCCTCGGCCAGGGCCTGCATGGCGCCGGCGTGGCCCGCCTCCGCGGCCCTGCGGAACCAGAGGGCCGCAGTGAGATCGTCCTTGGGACGCTGGGAGGTGCCGCGCCGATGGGCCAGGCCCAACTGGTAGCAGGCTTCCGGATTCCCTCCCGCGGCCGCCTCCGACACGCGGTCCCGGCCCGTCCTGGGCCGGTCCTTCCGCAGCTGGCGAGTCTGCCAGACCATCAGCAGCACCAGGGGCGCCAGCGCGATCAGGGGCAGGTGGTAGAAGGCTCCCGACCCCAGCCAGAACAGCAGGCCCAGGCCCCCCAGAACCACCGCGGCCAGGACCGCCGCCCCCAGGAGAAGGATCCGGCGCCCGGCGGCATGGCCCACCACCCGGTCCGCCGCTGCCTCGACACCTTCCACCGAAGCCGAGCCGAGCCGCACCAGGGGGTCGGGCGGCGCCGCGTCATGGCGAAGCGGCTGTGAGAGGGACCGGGATGGGGCTCCCGACTGCGGGCCTCCGAAGCCCACATCGCCGCCCTCGCCTCGTCGGCTTCCACGCCATCGCCGCAAGCGTAGGCATGGGCCAGCCAGGCGGCCGCAGGGCCGTAACCCAGGGCCGCGGCCCGCAGGTACCACCGCTCCGCCTCCGCTGGCTCCGGCCTGACGCTGCCCTGACCGGTCCGCAGCACATCGGCCAGGCGAAAGGCCGCTTCCGCATGCCCCTTCAGGCCCGCCCGACGCAGGCGATCCGGGGCCCCAGCATGGCCCCCGGCCCCCCAGCCACCCTCGAGGAGCACCAGGGCCTCCTGGAACAGCGCCTCGGCGCCACCCAGACGCACGGCCTGGTCCAGATAGGCCCGCGCCGCCTGGGAATGATGGGCGTGGCGGGCCCAGTGGAGCCACAGTCCCTCCGGGTCCGCGGCGAAACGAGCGATCCAGGCGCGCAGATGGCCCTCCACCCAGACCAGCACCGGAAGATTGGCTCCGGCCATAGCCCCGAGGATGGCGGCCCAACAGATGCCGAGCAGCGCCAGCACCAGCAGGGCCTGCCACGCCCGCGCCAGCGGCGCCAAGGGCGTGGCCAGCAGCAGGAAGGGCAGGAACAGGATCAGTCCCAGGACCGCCAGTCCCTTCGCCCAGGCCCGGTAGCAGTCGGCCTGCATCACTTCGCCTTCAGCGCCTCATCCAGGGCATGCCGGGCCCGGTCCTCGGCGTAGCCGGACCAGCGCTGCACCAGCCGGCCCCGGCGATCCACGATGAGGGTGGTGGGAATGCCGCTGATCTCCCCGAAGGGCTCCAGGGCCCCGGCTCCGTCGGGCAGGTAGGCCGTGAGGCCCAGCTGGGGGTTTTGGGCCAGGAAGGGTTTCACGTCGCCCCAACCGCCCTGGTCCACGGAGATGGGCAGCACCACGTAATCCTCGCCGCCCGCCTGTTGCAGCTCCGCCACCTCGGGCAGGGACTTGCGGCAGGGCGGGCACCAGGTGGCCCACACATCCACCAGCACCACCTTGCCCTGGAAGTCAGCCAAGGTGCGGCGGCGGCCCTCGGCGTCCAGGAAGGCCACGCGGCGCACGTCCGTGCCCCTGGAAGCGCCCTCACTTCCGCCCCCGAACATCCCCCGGGCCACGACCACCCCGCCCAGCAGGAGACCGCCGCCCACCAGCAGGGCCGCCACGGCCAGGCGCCAGCGCGACTCGGGAACATAGGCCTCGGACATGGGACCTCCAAAATCCAGTTCTTGAGGGTACCGCCAGCCGAGGTCGCTTCATACTGGTGGAATGCCACTCATCTCAGCCCGAGCCCTCTCCCTCAGGATCGCCACCGTTCACCTGCTGGATGCCCGCCCCGCCCCTGGGGATTACCTCGCAGGCCACCTGCCCGGGGCGATCCACGCCGACTTGAACCGCCACTTGAGCACCGCCTCTGATCCGGGTCACGATCCGGCCAAGGGCGGCCGCCATCCCCTGCCGCCCCTGGAGCGCTTCACGGCCCAGTTGGGAGCTTGGGGCATCGGCCCGGGCGCCGAGGTGGTCGTTTACGATGCCAGCGGCGGAGGCAATGCCGCCGCGCGGCTCTGGTGGATGCTGCGGGCTTTGGGCCACGAACGGGTGGCCGTGCTCGACGGTGGCTTGGCGGCGGCCCTCGAGGCGGGCCTCGCTTTGAGCACAGAACCCGCCCTCGCCTCCCCCGTGGAACCGTACCCCGCCCGCGCCTGGCAATGGCCTACGGTGGATTCGGAGGGCGTGGACTCGATCCGCCAGGACACCTCCCGGAAGCTGCTGGACGTGCGCGCCCCCGAACGCTGGCGGGGCGATACCGAAACCCTCGATCCGGTGGCTGGACACATTCCCGGGTCTCTCAATCTGGCCTGGAACGACAACCTGGACGCCTCGGGCCGCTTCAAGGCGCCGGACCAGCTCCGCCGCCAGTACGAGGCATTGCTGCAAGGCACTTCGCCCCGCCAGCTCACGGTCCACTGCGGCAGCGGCGTCACCGCCTGCCACACCCTGCTGGCCCTGGAAGTGGCCGGGCTGAGCGGCGCCTCGCTCTATGTCGGCAGCTGGAGCGAATGGTGCCGCAGCGACCGGCCCAAGGCCAAGGAACCTGCGCCGTGAACCCGGACCAGACCATCCCCACCACCTGCACCATGGATTGCCCCGATACCTGCGCGCTGGACGTGACCGTGCGGGAGGGCCGCGTGGTGGGCCTCCACGGCCGGCGGGACCATCCCGACACGGCCGGATTCATCTGCGAAAAGGTGAGCCGCTTTCACGAACGGCTCTACCATCCCAGCCGCATCCTCCACCCCCTGCGCCGCACGGGGCCCAAGGGCGAAGGGCGTTTCGAGGCCATCTCCTGGGACGCGGCCCTGACGGAAATCGCCGACCGCTTCCGCGAGGTGCGCGACCGTTTCGGCGGAGAAGCCATCCTCCCCTTCAAATACGGAGGCTCCAACGGCTTCCTGGGGGATGGCCCCGTGGACGATCTGTTCTTCGCCCGCCTGGGCGCCTCGCGGCTGGCGAGGACCTTCTGCGCGGCGCCCACGGGAGAGGCGGCCAAGGGCCTGTACGGCAAGATGCCCACCACGGCCTTCGAGGATTTCGTCCACGCGCGCTGCATCATCATCTGGGGCGCCAATCCCCGGGTGTCCAACATCCACCTCTTGCCCTACCTCAAGGAGGCCCGGCGGCGCGGCGCCTTCGTGGCCGTGGTGGATCCCCTGCGCACCTTCCCGGCGGCAGACGTGGATCTCCACCTGCCCATCCTGCCCGGCACGGACCTGCCTCTGGCCCTGGCTCTCGCCCACGAAGCCGAATCCCGAGGCTGGCTCGACCGCGCCTTTCTCGATGCCCGCACCACCGGCGCCGACACCCTGCTGGCCACGGCGCGAAGCTGGGACCTCGACCGCGCGGCCGAAACCTGCGGCGTCGGCGCCGAGGCCATCCGCCAGCTGGCCCAGGTCTACCAGAAGGCCACACCCGCCCTCATCCGCTGCGGCTGGGGGCTGGAACGCAACCAGAACGGCGCCCGCGCCGTGGCCGCCATCCTGGCCCTGCCGGCCCTCTTCGGAAAATTCGGCGTGAAGGGCGGAGGCTACGCCCTCAGCAACAGCGGCGCCGTGAGGCTGGACGCCTCCAGGCTCTTCGAGATGCCGCCATGGACCACCCGGATGCTGAACATGAGCCGCCTGGGAGCCCTCCTTCAAGAGCCCCTGGCGCCGCCCATCGCCGCGCTCTACGTCTACAACTGCAACCCCGTGGCCACGGCCCCGGATCAGAACGCCGTCATCCAGGGCCTGCAGCGCGAGGATCTCTTCACCGTGGTCCACGAGCAGGTCATGACCGACACTGCCCGCTACGCCGACATCGTGCTTCCCGCCGTGACTTTCCTGGAGCAGCGCGAAATCAAGCGCGGCTACGGCAGCTACGTGGTGGGCGGCGTGCGGCCCGCCGTGGCCCCCGAAGGCGAGGCCCGCCCCAACGAGGCGGTGTTCTCGGCGCTGGCCGGACGGCTCGGCTTCACCGACGAGATCTTCACCTGGGACACGGAAACCCTGGTACGCCGCATGGCCGGCGCCCTCACGGGCCTCGAAGGCCAGGCCGACACCTATCTGGAGGGCGGCATCCAGACAGCCGCTTTCTCCGGCGGCACGCCCATCCAGTTCGACACCGTGATGCCCCGCACCCCCGATGAACGCGGGCACCTCGCTCCGGCCTTCCTGGGGAAAGATCCCTACCGCTTCGAGCCGGTGGAGGCAGGCGACTTCCCGCTGGCCCTGCTCAGCCCCGCCAGCTCCAAGATGACCTCCAGCACCTTCGGCGAGTTCAACTACCCGCAGTTGCGCCTGGCCATGCACCCTGCGGACGCCGCGGCCCGAGGCATCGCCCAGGATGATCGGGTGAAGGTCTGGAACAGGCTGGGCGAAGTTCGCTGCCCCGCCGACCTCACGGATCGCGTTCGGCCGGGCGTGGTGGTGCTGCCCAAGGGCGCCTGGATGAAATCCTCCGGCAACGGCCGCACGGCCACGGCCCTGGCTCCCGCCCACCTGGAACCCGCCTCCGGCGGCGCCTGCTACAACGATGCCCGCGTCGAAGTGGCGGGGCTGTCTTCTCCCCAGGACGCCCTGTGAACCCATGGAAGGGCCTGAAGGGCCTCCCCCGCGAGGTATGGCTGGTCTGCCTCAGCACGCTCATCAACCGCCTGGGCACCATGGCCCTGCCCTTCCTCGTGCTGTACCTCACCGAGGGCCGGGGCTGGACCCCCGCGGAAGCCGGCTACGGCATGATGGTCTACGGCGGCGGCGCCCTGGTGGCCGGGCCCTTTTCGGGCCGCCTCGCGGACCGGCTGGGCCACGTCCACGTACTGCGGGCCAGCCTCTGGAGTTCCGGCGCCCTTCTGCTGGTGCTGCCCTACGCCACCACCAAGCCGCTGCTCTTCGCCCTGATCTTCCTGTGGGCGGGCCTCACGCAGGCTTTCTGGCCCAGCGCCATGGCTCTGCTCTCGGGCCTGGCCGCGCCGGAACAACGCAAGGCGGTCTTCGCGCTGCACCGGCTCTCCGTCAATCTGGGCATGGCCGTGGGCCCCGCCATGGGCGGCCTCATCGCCCACCACAGCTACCGCTGGGTGTTCTGGACCGACGGCCTCAGCACCCTGGCCGGGGCCATCCTCCTGGGCCTGCTCCTGAAGGCGCCGCCCGCCACCCCCCTGCCCCACGATCACACACCCGGCCACAGCCCCTGGCGGGACCGTCGCCTGGCCTTCCTCCTGCTGCCCTTCATCCTGGCGCTGATGGTCTTCTTCCAGATCGAAGGCACGCTGCCCCTTTGGGTGGTGCGGGATCTAGGCCTGGGCAGCCGCTTTTTCGGCCTGTTGTTCACCGTGAACACCCTTCTGATCGTGGTGCTCGAGGTGCCTCTGAATCTCGCCATGGCCCACTGGCGCCACGGCCGCCAATTGTTGCTGGGCAGCCTTTGCGTCGCCGTGGGGTTCGGAGCCATGGGCTGGGCCCGCACCTACGCGACGCTGACGCTCACCACCATCATCTGGACCTTCGGCGAGATGATCCTCTTTCCCGCCATGAGCGACGCCGTGGCCACCCTGGCACCGCCGGACCGCCGGGGCGAGTACATGGGCCTGCTCTCCCTCAGCTTCGCCGCGGCCCTGGCGCTGGGCCCCTGGCTGGGCGTCCTGGCCTACGCCAAGGCGGGGCCCCAAGCCCTCTGGCTGTCCACCTTCGCCATCGCCGGCGGCGCGGGCCTGCTGCTGCTGCGGTTCCGCACCCCGGAGAAAAGCACCGAGCCCGGCGGATGACACGGATTCATGCGAATTTGAATTCAAAGATAAGGACCACCACCAAGACGTCAAGAAAACCAGAGCCCCTGTTCATGCGGTTCTTCTCGGTATCGCCTGCTGCGATACACGAGACAAAAAGAAACTTGGTGCCTTGGTGGTGAAAGCCCTTTTATTGCCTTGAACGCAACCTGGTGTGAATCCGGTCAGGCGTTTATTTCGCGCCGCGGCAGGATGAGCCTGAAGGTGGAGCCTGCCCCCGGCTCGGATTCCACTTCGATGCGTCCGCCCATCATCTCCGCGAATTTCTTGGAGATGGTCAGGCCCAGGCCGGTGCCGCCGTACTTGTTCTGGGTATCGATCTCTGCCTGTTCGTAGGCCCTGAACACCCGATGGATCTGGGCCTGCGACATGCCCACGCCGGTATCGGCCACCGAGAGGGCCACGCCTTCGGGATGGGGCCGGAGGCTGAGGGTGATCCACCCCTGAGCGGTGAATTTGATGGCGTTGCCGCCCAGGTTCATGAGGATCTGCTTTACCTTCATGCCGTCCGTCCGGAAGGGCGCCAGCGCTTCCGGGAGGTCCATGCGCACCTCCAGTCCCTTCTGCTCAGCCAGGGGTTGGAGGGTGTGCTGCACTTCGCGGAGCAGGACGCGCAGGTCGATATCCTCGAAATGCCCCTCCATGCGGCCGGCCTCGATCTTGGAGAGATCCAGGATGCCGTTCAGGAGCGACAGCAGGTGGCGCCCGGCGCTGTGAATCTTCAGACTGTCGTTTTCCAGGGAACCGTCACCCCGGTCGCGAGCTTCGTCGTGGATGAGTTCGGTGTAGAGCAGGATTGCGTTCAGCGGCGTGCGCAGCTCGTGGCTCATATCGGCCAGGAAGGCGCTCTTGGCCTTGGAGGCCCGCTTCAATTCCTCCGTGCGCCGCTGCACCTCCATCTCAAGCTCCTGGTTCCGGCGGCGCAGCCTCCTGTTCCACCAGGCCGCCAGGCCCGCCACGGCGAGCAGCGCCAGGAGGCCCCAGAGGATCTTTGCGAGGACGTGCTCCCACCAGGCGGGCAGCACTTCGAAGGACAGACGGGTCGTGGCGCCCGTGGTGCCATCCTTCAACCGCCCGCGGATCTCGACCGCGTAACGCCCTGGAGAGATGCCGCTCCAGCGTGCCTCGGGACGGTCGAGGGCCACCCAATCGGGATCGATGCCTGGAATCCTCACCTGGTAGCTGAGCGAGGCCGGATGCGAATAGTCCGGCACCAGAAACCGGATGCCCAGGTTGCGGTCCTCGCTGCGCACCCGCAGCGGATGGGCCAGGTCCAGCGGGTGGCCCGAGGCTTCGGCGGATAGAACATGAGGCGCCGGCAACGGGCCCGGCGGCTGCTCTTTGGCCGCGTGGTAGAGGCCCAGTCCTTCGCTGGTGCCCACCCAAAGATCCAGGTTGTCCTCCACCAGCATGGCGTTCTCGCCGGTGTCTGCCCCGGGAATGCCCTCACCCGGATAGAAGCGGGTGAGCGTGCGCGGCCCGTCCAGGGGCACCCGACCCAGGCCGTTTCCCGTGCCGATCCAAAGGCGGTTCAGGCGATCCGCCGCCAGACAGTAGATGACCATCTGCGCCTGCTTGCCGAAGGGTTCGATGACTTCCACCCGCTGAAAGCCCTTGGGGCCCAGCCGGTGCCTGGTGACGGCCGCGCCCACTGCGTAGCCGATGAAGATGTCCCCGTCTGCGGCCGCGGTGAAGGCCATGGGGATGCCTTCCAGCATCCCTTCCACCGGCTGCCACGCCTGGCCGTCCCAGCACAGCATCGTGGCATTCCGGCCCACGAAGATGTGGCCCTTCGGACCCTGGAAGAACGACCATGCGCCGAAATGCTCTTTGCCAAAGGGGCTGACCCGCCGCCAGGTGTGGCCCTTTCCGTTCGGAACGCCCTGATAAAGTTCGCTCGTTTCATGCAGAACCCATATGGCGCCGGAGGCATCCTGCCCCAACCCCCGGATGCGCGAGTTCGTGACGGCGGAATCGACCTCCACCTGCTGGACAGCCAGGGTGCGGGGATCGACGCGGTAGAGCATCCCGCCCGGCTTGCCCGCTGCCCAGATGGCGCCGTCCCGGGCCACCAGCAACCGGGTGATGTTGGCCGCCTGGATGACCCGGAATCCGGTGGGCGTGCCGAGGCACAACCCCGCTTCGGAGGCCACCCACAGCCGTCCCTGCAGATCCCGGCGGATGGTCCAGACCAGGCGGCTGGGCAGACCATGGCTCTCGTCATAGGCCCGCCAAAGGCCTTGGCCCAGGATGAGCTGGACGCCGAAGGAAGACACCCACAGGCCCCCGCTCCGGTCCACGAAGCCTGTGGAACCTGCGGTCAGCGGCTTGCCCAGATCCAGGCGCTGCCAATCGTCGCCCTGGATGCGGAAACGCCCTTCCAGGCAGTTCAGCCAGACCCAGCCCTCGCGGTCCCGGTCCATGGCCGCGTAGAAAGGCATGGGGCCGCGCACGCGCGCATCGCGGGACCAGGCGCCGCCCGGTGGGCAATGCCAGAGCCCCTGGTCGCTCAGGGCCCAGCGGTGGCGTTGGCCGTCCTCAGCGACGGAGAAGAGATCCTCGTTGGGTGATTGGGAGGGGATGCTGATCGCGTCCCATTCTCCGGATGGGCGCAGCGTCCAAACCTTCTTCCCCCCCACCGCCATCACCGTGGCGCGGGGGCGGACGAAGAGGCCCCAGGCGTTGCTGCCCGCGGGCCAGCCGGGCGCCAGCTGGAACCGGCCGTCGGCTTGCTGGACGTAGGGACCCTTCCGGGTCAGCACCCATAGGCGGTCCTTGGCATCCAGGCCCAGATCCCAGGTGTTGCCCTGGGGCAGCCCCTGCTCGGGCGGCACCCCTTCCACGCGCCCATCCATCCAGCGGGACAGCCCTTTCATGGTGCTGATCCACAGGCTGCCGTCCGGCGCCACCAGCAGGTTCTGGATGTGGTGGTGCGGCAGCGGCAGCGGGTCCCTCTCGAAGCCCCGGCCCGTGAAGCGGTGCAGGCCCGCCTCGGTGCCCGCCCAGATGACGCCCTGGCGGTCCTGCGCCATGGCCGTGACCGTCAGGCTGTTCAGCCCTTCCTCGGTGCCGTAGGTGCGGAAGGTCAGGCGGCCCGGCCCCTGCGCGGCCAGGCCCGCCCCGGCCAAGGCCAGAACCGACCGGAACAGGATGCGACGCGCGATGCCAGTGGCCATGGGATTCCGCAGGAACGGCCTCACCTCTGTGGATCGGTCTGGAGCGCCCGCCCCTCAAGTCCTGCGGCGCGGCAAACGAAGAACCAGGCCCGAAGGCCTGGTTCTTCGGCAAAACTGGTAACTGAAACCTAGGCGAGAACCGCCTCCAGCTGATCCACGGCCCAGTCGATCTGCTCCTTGGTGATCACGAGGGGCGGAGCGAGACGGATGATCTGCTCGTGGGTGTCCTTGCAGAGCATGCCGCGGTCCTTCAGCTGGTAGCAGTAGGGGCGGGCCTTCCCGGCGCTCTCCTTCAGTTGCACGCCGGCCCAGAGGCCGCGCACGCGCACCAGCTCCACCTTGTCGGACTTCATGCCTTTCAGGCGCTTGGCGAAGTACTCGCCCAGCTCGGCGGCCCGCTCCACGAGCTTTTCATCGACCAGCACGTCCAGCGCGGCGCTGGCCACGGCGCAGGCCAGGGGGTTGCCGCCGTAGGTGCTGCCGTGGATGCCGGGGGTGAAGACGTCCATGACCTCGTCACTGGCCAGGAAGGCGCTCACGGGGTAGTAGCCGCCGCTGAGGGCCTTGCCGATGGTGATGCCGTCGGGGCGGATGCCTTCGTGCTCGAAGGCGAACCACTTGCCCGTGCGGCCCAGGCCCGACTGGATCTCATCAAGCACCAAGAGGCAGTTGTTGGCCGTGGCCAGGTCGCGCAGGCCCTTGAGGAAGCCCTGGGGCGGAATGACGACGCCCCCCTCGCCCTGGATGGGCTCCATGAAGATGGCGCAGGTGTTGGGGGTGATGGCCTGCTTCACGGCCTCCAGATCGCCGTAGGGCACGATCTTGAAGCCCGGGGTGAAGGGGCCGAACTTGCTGGTGCTGTCGGGATCGGTGCTGAAGCCCACGATGGAGATCGTGCGGCCGTGGAAGTTGCCGTCGGCCACGATGATCTCGGCCTTGCCGTACTCGATGCCCTTCTTGTCGTAGCCCCACTTGCGCATGGCCTTCAGCGCGGTCTCGACGGCTTCGGCGCCGCTGTTCATGAGCAGGGCCTTGTCGAAGCCCGTCAGCTTGCAAAGCTTCTCGAGGAGCGGGGGGAACTGATCGTTGCGGAAGGCGCGGCTGGTCAGGGCCAGGCTCTTCACCTGTTTGATCATGGCTTCGCCGATCTTGGGGTGGTTGTGGCCCTGGTTCACGGCGGAGTAGGCGGCCAGGAAGTCCATGTACTTCTTGCCGTCCACATCGGTGAGGAACACGCCCTCGCCCTTGGTGCAGACAACGTCGAGGGGGTGGTAGTTGTGGGCGCCGAACTGCGATTCCTGCGCGATGAGCGTGGCGGACTTGCCGGCGGGGGTGGCCATGGGGCCTCCTTGAAAAATAGGAATTGAAAACAGGAACACGCGAGAAGGCAACAGTCTAGGCCCAAGGGATAGCCTTGTCAGGTTTCAGCAGAAATCCTTGACGAACCGTCAGGGCCCATCCCCCGGAAGCAGGCCCCCGGCCAGCGGCGAAATTCCACCGTTGGCCGGGAGACTGCAACAATATGCGCAGACCTCCCTATCGTGAATGCCAGGAGTCCCCATGAGCGACCAGCCCTCCTCCCTGTACGGCAGCCAGCCCGAACCTCCAAGCCCGCAAGCCCCAAGTTTGATGGACCAGATCGAGGGTGTCTTTAGCGCCCCCAAGCAGCTGTTTGCAAGGCTACGCACCAAACCGGTATGGATATCCGCGATGATCCTTGCCATCGCCATCAGCCTTATCGCGATGCTCATTTGGGCCTCGAAGGTCGACATGGCGGAGGCGACCCGCCATCAGATGGAACGGATGAAGGATGTGTTCCACATGAACATTCCCGATCAGGCCATCGATGACGCCATCACCAAGGCGGAGGGAAAGAAGCCCTGGTTTAGCGCTGTGTCGACCGCAGCCCTCGCCACGCCATTCGTTTACCTTATCGTGGCCCTTATTGTCTGGGGGTTCGCTGCCATGGGAACTGAAGAGGGGGAGGAATCGCCCTCCTTCGGCCAAGCCTTTTCCCTCACCGCCGTGCATTACCTGGCAACCCTGCCCTCCATGTTGATGGCGGCCATCATTGCTCTTGCCCGCCCAGTCGGTGGACACAACATCCAACAACTCATGCCCACCACCCTCGCCTTTTACGTGCATCCTGAATCAGTGGGCCTCCGCGCCGTCATCAGCCTGGTCGATCCCCTTTGGCTCTTCTCCTTCTTCCTACTGGCCATCGGCATGCGTCAAACCTTGAAATCTAAGACATGGGCCATCGGTGCATGTCTTGGATTCTTCGCCTTCTTCGGCATCGCGTTCCGTATTGTTGGGAGCTTTTTCCAGTGAAACGAAACACGAAGTTCGTCGTTTTCGGCGGTGCCGGCATCGCCATTCTTCTCGTCTTCGGCCTCGCCTTCGGCGGCGCCAGGGATGAAGACAGCTCCTTCTCGTGGGATGCGGTGGCCAAGGGCGATATCCGCGAGACCATCAGCGCCAGCGGCGAGATCCGGGCCAAGACCCAGATCAACATCGGCACCTCCGTGGCCGGCGAGATCAAGGCCATCCACGTCAAGGATGGCCAGAACGTGGCCGCGGGCGATCTGCTGGTCACCATCGACCAGGAGCGCCTCAAACAATCCATGGCCCAGGCATCGGCGGCCCTGGAGGCCGCGCGGCAGGATGCCTCCCGCCTCGAAGCCAGCATGCGCCGCTCGGTGGAGAGCTTCCCCCGCTACGAATCCCTGCGCCAGCAGGGGCTCATGTCGGATGAGGACTTCCGCCAGCAGAAACTCGCCAAAGAAAGCGCCGTGCTCTCCTACAACAGCGCCAAGGCCAATGTCGCCCAGAACGACGCCAACCTGAAGGCCATGCAGGACGGCCTTTCGAAGGCCACGCTGCGCGCGCCCATCGCGGGCCGCGTCACCAGCCTGAAGGCGGAAAAGGGTGAGACCGCCATTCCCGGCATGAGCAACGTGTCCGGCGCCCTGCTCATGATCATTTCCGACATGAGCGAGATGCAGGCCGAGATCAAGGTCAACGAAAGCGAAGTGGTGCGCACCAAGGTGGGCCAGACGGCCCAGGTCACCGTGGAATCCCTGCCTGGCCGGATCTTCCAGGGCCGGGTCATCGAGGTGGCCACGGGCACGGAGAAGACCGGCTCGGACGCGAACCTCTACAAGGTGAAAGTGGTCCTCTCGGGCCAGCGCGCCGACCTGGACAACCTGCGTCCCGGCATGAGCACCCGCGCCGTCATCCTCACCCAGGAGGTCAAGGGCGTGCTGCGGGTGCCCCTGCAGTCGGTGCTGGAGCGGGAAGGCAGCCTGGAGGAAGCCCAGAAACAGGGCCTGCTGGCGCCCGCGAACCGGAACATCGTCCTGCTGTTCAAGGACGGCAAGGCCGTGGAGCGCCCGGTGGAAGTGGGCATCGCCAACACCCAGTACTTCGAGCTGAAGTCGGGCCTGGCGGAGGGCGACAAGGTGCTCACCGGGCCCATCCGGAAGCTGAAGGAGTTGAAAGACAAGGCCCCCGCCACCCTGCGGGCGCGCTCCGACAGCGAGATGGCGAAGGCCAAGGAACCGAAGAAGTAATGGACATCCGGGAACCCCTCTCCGCGGCCGTTCGCGCCCTCAAGGTGAACAAGCTACGCTCGGCGCTCACCACGCTGGGCATCATCATCGGCGTGGCCGCCGTCATCATCGTGGTGAGCCTCGTCCAGGGACTGAAGACCAGCGTGCTCAAGCAGGTGGAGAAGGCCGGCAGCCAGACGCTCTTCGTTCGGCCCATCTTCCCCGGCGAGCTGCCGCCGGACGAATTCGCCCGCATCAAGGATCGAGACCTCACCCTCGACCACATGCGGACCCTCGCCAAGGACATGCCGCAGCTCACGCACTTGACCCCGGTGTTCTTCAGCAGCTTCGAAGCCAAGCTGGCGGGCAAGACTGCCACCACCCGCGTGATCATGACCGACGACAGCTACCTCGAGCTGAACAGCGTCAACATCGACAAGGGCCGCAACTTCGTCCCTTCGGACACCCGCCTCGCCAGCAAGGTGGCCATCATCGGCCCCAGTCTTGTGGAAAAGCTGGGCATCCAGGGCAACCCCATCGGCCGCGTCATCGTGGTGAACGGCAACCTCAGCCTGGAGATTATCGGCCTGCTGGAGGCCCAGGGCGGCTCCCTGGGCAACGATCCCGACGACGTCATCATGCTGCCGCTGAACACCGGCTTTTCCCAGCTCACGGAACAGCAGCGGCGCCAGCTCTTCTTCCAGGCCCGGGTGGATCCGCGCATTTCCGCCGACGACGGCGCCGACATGGTGACCGACGCCCTGCGCCGCATCAAGGGGCTGCGCGGCAAGCAGCCCAACAGCTTCCGGGTGTTCAGCCCGAAGCAGATCACCGGCATCGTCAGCGGCATCACCGGCACCATCACCGCAGTGGCTGGCGGCATGGTGTCCATCGCCCTGCTGGTGGGCGGCATCGGCATCATGAACATCATGCTGGTGAGCGTCACCGAGCGCACCCGCGAAATCGGGGTCCGCAAGGCCGTGGGCGCCAAGCGGCGGGACGTGATGCTGCAGTTCCTCATCGAGGCCGCCTTCCTCTGCGTCATGGGCGGCGCCATCGGCGTGGGCCTGGGCTTCATCCTCGGGGCCATCCTCGGCAAGGCCCTGATGGGCACCATGGGTTCCGTGCCGCTCTGGGCCGTCACCAGCGCCTTCGCCGTGCCCGCGGCCATCGGCCTCATCTTCGGCCTCTACCCCGCCGCCAAGGCCAGCAAGCTCGATCCCATCGAGGCGCTCCGCTACGAGTAGCGGCATCAGCCTCACCTGGATATTTTGAGCGGACGCTCTTTTCCCAGCAGAATGGTGGCACTCCGCCCGGCAGCCCCAATGCCGGGCTTTGCCATGGGAAAACACCATGAAACTCAAGCCCTGGATGTACGCCGGCAGCGCCCTTCTCCTGGTGGGGGGGCTCATCGGGTGGAAGGCCATCGCGGCTTCCTCGGAGGCCGATGCGCCTTTCACCGTGGAGACCATCCGGAAGCAGGACGTGAAGGAGAGCGTCACGGCCAACGGCGAGATCCAGGCCTTGTCCAAGGTGAACGTCGGCACCACCGTTACGGGTGAGATCAAGCAGATCCACGTGAAGGACGGCCAGACCGTGAAGGCGGGCGACATCCTGGTGACCCTCGACCGGGTGCGCTTCGAGCAGGATCTCAACCGCGCCGACCTGAGCCTTCGCATGGCCAGGCAGGATCAAGACACCGCCGAGGCCTCCTTCAGGAAACTCGAAGCCACCTTCCACCGCCAGGAGGCCCTGTTCAAGCAGAGCCTCATTTCCGTGGACCAGTTCCAGGATTCCAAGCTGGCGCGGGACAGCGCCGACATCGCCCTGCAGCGGGCCAAGGTGGCGGTGCAGCAGGCGCAGGCCCAGGTGGCGCTTTCCCAGGATGCCTTGGACAAGACCGTGCTGCGGGCCCCCATGACGGGCCGGGTGACGGGCCTGAAGGCCGAGAAGGGCGAGATGGCCATCGCCGGCCAGACCAACCTCGCCGGCGCCACCCTCATGGTGATCTCCGACATGGGGGAGATGCTGGCCGAGGCCAAGGTGGGCGAACTGGAGGTCTCCAAGCTGCGGGCCGGACAGCCCGCCGAGGTGCAGGTGGACGCCCTGCCCGGCCTCGTGTTCCAGGCCAAGGTCTTCAACGTGGCCAACAGCGTCGACCGCTCCCAAAGCGGTGGCATGTCCAGCTCCCAGGAGGCGCAGAACTACAAGGTGCGGGTGCAGCTCGAAGGCCGCCAGGCCGACCTGGACCGCCTCCGCCCCGGCATGAGCGCCCGGGTGGCCATTCTGGCCAACGAGATCAAGCAGACCCTGGCGGTGCCCCTGCAGGCGGTGCTGGAGCGCGAAGACCGCAGCGGCGGCCTGGGCCTCGTGGCCCGGGCGCGCACCACCATCTTCGTGGTGAAGGACGGCGTGGTGGAGGAGCGCACCCTGAAGCTGGGCGCCGCCACCCGCCGTCAGGCCCAGGTGCTGGAAGGCGTCAAGGAGGGCGAGCAGGTCATCACCGGCCCCACCAAGGGCCTGGCCGCCCTGGCCACCGGCAAGAAGGTGAAGCTGGCCAAGACCGAGGCCGCCAAGTGAGCGCGCCCGCAAGAGGCTGGGCTTCACGGGCCCCGGAGCAACTCCGCGCGGCGCTGCAGAGCATCTGGTCCCATCGCATGCGCTCGGTGCTCACCACCCTGGGCATCATCATCGGCGTGGCTTCCGTGATCACCGTGGTGAACCTCACCAAGAGCCTCGAAGCCCGCATCATGGCCGACGTGAACCAGGAGGGCAGCCTCACCTTCTTCCTGAGCCCCGGCATGTCCAACAAGGCCTGGCGGGCGGGAAAGAAGATCAAGCGGCAGCCCCTGGACAGCGAAACCATCCGGGACCTCCAGGAGATGGTGCCCCAGGTGAAGCTGGCCTCGCCCGACATGTACATCTGGGGCCGCAACACAGCCAAAGCCGGCGACGTCACGCGGCGGGTGATGATCCACGCCATCGGCGAACAGGGCCTGGACCTCGCCAACCTCAAGCTGGCCATGGGCCGGCCCTTCACGGCCACGGACCGCAGCACCCGGGCCCCTGTGGTGGTGCTGGGGGCGCGCATCGCCGAAGAGCTGGGCGTCGAGCAGGCCGTGGGGCGCACCTTCACCCTCAATGGCCAGACGGCCGAGGTGGTGGGCATCCTCAAGAAGCAGGGCGACATGCCCTTCGTCCCCCAGGACGACGAGGCCAGCTGGGGGCCGGACAACGAAGTCTACGTGCCCTTCGGCAGCTTCAAGGAGTTCATGCAGCCTTGGATGCTGGAGAACATCAGCTACCGGCTGCAGATCGAACCCAGCCTCTCGCCCAACGAGGCCGAGGAGGTGCTGCGCTCCAGCCTCCGCCGCGTGCGGGGCCTGCATGGGGACGATCCGGACAATTTCAACCTGGAGACCAACCAGAAACAGGTGGAGATGATCGAAAAGCTCACGGGCAGCCTGATGCTGGCCGCCGGGGGCATGGTCTCCATCAGCCTGCTGGTGGGCGGCATCGGCGTCATGAACATCATGCTGGTGAGCGTCACCGAACGCACCCGCGAGATCGGCATCCGCAAGGCCCTGGGCGCCCGGCGCCGCATCATCCTCACCCAGTTCCTCATCGAAGCCATGCTGCTCTGCCTCGTGGGAGGCCTCATCGGCCTGGGGCTGGGCCTGTCCCTGGGCGGCGTCCTCAGCCAGCTGCTGCTGAAGCAGGTGAGCTCCGTGCCGCTCTGGGCCGTGGCTTCCGCCTTCTTCGTGCCCGCCGTCGTGGGCCTGGGCTTCGGCCTCTACCCCGCCGCCAAGGCCAGCAAGCTGGATCCAATAGAGGCGCTTCGCTACGAGTAGCGGGGCTGCTATGCCTGTCCGCCAGGACAGGGGCATACTCGCTGCATGATGTCCCGACATGAATGGTGGCTCCTCGCCGCGGCGGGGCTGGTGCTCCTGCTTCTGCTCCACAGGGCGGGCCGGCGGGCCTTCCGCCGCTGGATCTGGCGCCAGGCGCTGCGGACGCGGCGGGAGCTGGGTTTCCGCCTGAACCCCGTGACGGTCACCCGGAAGCAGCGCCTGAAATCCGAGCTCCTGGCCGACCCCGGCCTGCGCGGCCGCATCGCCGCCATGGCCGCGGAAACGGAACGCGACGAGGCCGGTCTGCTGGTGGACGCGAGCCTCTACCTCGACGAGATCATTCCGACTTTCAACCTCATCACCACCTACGGCTTCGGCAAGCGCCTGGCGGGCTGGGCCCTGCGCACCTGCTATCGCGTGCGCATCGGCCGCAGCGCTGAGGCCGCATTGAACCGGATCCCCCGGGACGCCTCCGTGGTCTACGTCATGAACCACCGCAGCAACGCGGACTACCTGCTGGTGGCCTTCCTGCTGGCCAACCGCGTGTCGATCTCCTACGCCGTGGGCGAGTGGGCGCGGGTCTGGCCCCTGGAGCGCCTCTTCCGCAGCTTCGGATCCTTCTTCGTGCGGCGCCGCTTCCGCGATCCGCTCTACCACGCGGTGCTGGAGCGCTACGTGCAGCGGGCCGTGGCCCAGGGCACCACCCAGGGCATCTTCATCGAGGGCGGCCTGAGCCGGGACGGCCGCCTCCAGGGCCCCAAGCTGGGCCTGCTGGACTACATGCTCCGCGCCGGAGCGAAGGATCTGGTGTTCATCCCTGTGGGCATCAACTACGACCGCGTGGTGGAGGACAGCAACCTGGTGAGAGAATCCCTGGGCAAGCCCCGGCGCAGCCCCCTGGCGCTTTTGCGCCGCACCTCGCTGTGGTTGGTGGGCCTGGTCTGGCGGGGTGCCACGGGACGCTTCCACCGCTTCGGCTACGCGGTGGCCAATTTCGGCCGGCCCATCCATGCCCGGGCGGCCCTCGAAGGCGCGGACCTCCGCTCCCTGGACTGGGAGGCCCGGCGGCCCCTGCTGGAGGCGGTGGCGGATTCCCTGCTGCGGGCCGTGGGCGCCGAGGTGCCCATTCCGCCCGTGGCCGCCGTGGCCTGGGCGTTCCGGTGGCAGGGAGATCCCGCCTCGGGGCTCACGTTGGGCCGCGCCCAGCTGCGCGACCGCCTGCTGGCTGTCCTGGCCGCGGCCCAGGAGCGGGGCCTCCCCCTCTACCTGCCCCGGGGCTCCTTCCAGCGCACCTTCGAGGTGGGCCTGCGCGTCCTGCTGCTGCGCCGCATCCTCGTTCCCCAGGAAGGCCAGCTGCTCCTTCCGCCTCACAGGGCGCCCCTGCTGGACTACTACGCCCGCAGCGTGGAACACCTGCTGGGGAGCCTGCCCCTCCCTCCGCCCCCATAAGATCCCGCATCCAATTCATTTCCCAGCTTCAACCGCATGGGGCGGACCCTGGTCCAACTCATGCGCCCTTGCGGTATCCAGCCAGAGTCCCCACCCTTGGGTTTACCCCGGTTCAAGGAGTCCCCATGACCCCCCGCTCCACCCTCCTCCCCGGTAGCATTCTCGGCGCGCTTGGCCTGCTGGCCCTGCTCGCCTGCTCCAGCTCGGACAGCCACGGCCCCTCCTACGCCGAAGTGGTGAACGCCATGGCCGTGGCCGACATCGATGGCAACGGCCGGCCCGACATCCTCGGTCTCGTGTCCACCGACATCGGCGGCAAGAGCGCCCAGGGCTACGTGTCCACGCGGCTCCAGGACGACCCGGGCAGCTTCGTGCTGCCCACGCGCTTTGGGGTGGGACGCGCCCCCGCCAACCTGGTCGCGGCGGACGTGAACGGCGACGGCCGGCCGGACCTGGTGGTGGCCAATGCCGACGACCAGACCATCTCCGTGCGCCTGGCCGATCCTGCGAAACCGGGCTTCTTCCTGTCCGCCACGGTCCTGGCCACGCCGGGCCGCACCCCGCTGGACGTGGCGGTGGGCGATCTGGACGGCGACGGCCACGCCGACATCGCCGTGGCGGCCAGCGGCGCCAACACGGTGCTGATCTTCATGCAGACCGCGTCCGGCAGCTTCGGCGCCCCGCTCTCCTTCGCCGTGGGCGGCGACCCCCAGGCCGTGACCGTGGCGGATCTCGATGGGGACGGCCACCCGGACATCGCCGTGGCCACCGCCGCCAACGCCGTGTCCGTGCTGCGCCAGCTCATCTTCGCCCCCACTTTCGTGGCCCAAAGCGCCGTGGACTACCCCACGGGCGTCCACCCCGTGGCCATCAAGGCGGCGGATCTGCACGGCACCGGCAAGCTGGACCTCCTCACCGCCAATTGGGGCGCCGACACCAACCCCAACAGCCAGGGGCTCAGCGTGCTGGCACAGACAACGCCCGGCGTGTTTGCCGCGCCCGTCCACTACGCCACCGACTACCGGGCCGCCGCCCTGGCCGTGGGCGATCTGAACGGCGACGGCAAGCTGGATGTGGCGGTGGCGGCGGAAGGCTTGCCCGGCTTCCCCGGGGCCGTGTCTGTCTTCCTGCAGGATGCCGCCACGCCCGGCAGCCTGGCCGGGGCCGTGAACTACCGCGGGGCCTGGGGGCCCATGGGCGTGGCCCTGGCCGACATGGATGGCGATGGCCGCCCGGACCTGGTGCTGGCCGATGGCGACATCGTGGTGCGGCTGAACAGCTCCACCCCCCCCGGCACCTTCGGCCCGCCCAATTTCTTCTACAACTGAGGCGAACCCAAGTGTTACAGGCAAGCAAAAACCCGGCTCTGCCGGGTTTTTGCTTGGGGGGATCCGGGGGGGCATCACCCCCCCGGACAGCATTCACCCCAAGCTGACGCTGATCTTGCGGGGCCGCACTTCCGGGCGCTTGGGCACCATCAGTGTGAGCACGCCGTTCCGGAGTTCGGCCACCACCTTCTCGCCCTCCACGTCCTCGGGCAGGGTGAAGGTGCGGCTGAAGCGGCCGTGGCTTCGCTCCGCCAGATGGATGCGCTCGCCTTCCAGGAGGGTCCCCTCGTCGCGCTTGCCGGCCACGGTCAGGCGGCTGCCTTCGAGGCTGATTTCCAGATCCGCTTCCAGGATGCCCGGCAGATCGGCCCGGAACTGGTAGGCATCGGGGCTTTCCTTCACGTCGAAGCTGGGCATGAAGGCCGTGGGAACCCCGGGGGTGCTGTAGTCCAGGAGCGGATCCCAGCGCAGAAAGTCGCGCATGAGGCGGAAGGGCTCCAGGGAGGCGGCCGTGGCGGGGACCGCCTGGGGGGTGCGGGTGCGAAGGATGGTCATGAGGTCCTCCATGAGATGGGGAGAACGACCCCTGGGCGTACCCATGATGTCGTTTCCGAATAAAATCTTAGTGCTATTGAATCACATGTCAAGACGGGTCGATTAATTCTTGTTAACCCCATGTTTTGCAGGTCTTGACACCGGCCGTGAGGCGGGTAGATTGGCTGCGTTTGGAGGTCCCATGCGTCGGAACATTCTGGTGGCTGGACTCATCGCCGCGGGCATCCTCGCCGGCTGGTGCGGCCATGCCCTGACCCCCAACGCGGCCAAGCCGCGGGCGGTGGAACCCCGGGGGCCCCTGCCCGAATGGGAGCAGGTCCCCATCCGCCGCTTCAAGGAGGCCTCCCCCAGCGTCGTCTACATCACCACCACCGAGGAGCGCAGCCGCGATTTCTTCGGGATGGACGTGGTCGAGGTGCCCGCAGGCTCCGGCTCAGGCTTCATCTGGGATGCCGAAGGCCATGTGGTCACCAATTTCCACGTGATCCAGGGCGCCGTGCGCGCCTACATCACCCTTTCCGACGGCAGCCGCCACGAGGCCGCCTACGTGGGAGGCGCCCCGGACAAGGATCTGGCCGTGCTGCAGCTGGCCAAGACCCCCGCGCATCTCCGCCCCATTCCCCTGGGCACCAGCGGAGACCTGCAGGTGGGCCAGGCGGTGCTGGCCATCGGCAACCCCTTCGGCCTCGACCAGACCCTTACCACCGGTGTGGTGTCGGCCCTGGGCCGCGAGATCCAGAGCGTCACCCGGCGCCGCATCAGCGGCGTCATCCAGACCGACGCCGCCATCAACCCCGGCAACAGCGGCGGGCCTCTGCTGGACAGCGCGGGCCGCCTCATCGGCGTGAACACCGCCATCCAAAGCCCCAGTGGCGCCAGCGCCGGCATCGGCTTCGCTGTGCCCGTGGACACGGTGAACCGCGTGGTGCCCCAGCTCATCTCCCGGGGCCGCCTGGAGCGGCCGGAATTGGGTTTCGAGCCCGTGGCGCCGCGCCTGGTGGAGCGGGCCTTCGGGGCCCAGAAGGGCATCATGGTGGGCAAGGTCCAGCGCGGCGGCGCCGCCGATCGCGCAGGCCTGCAGGGCGTGGGCGCCGAAGGACGGCGCGTGCTTCCGGGCGACCTGATCCAGGCCGTGAACGGAAGGCCCGTGGGGGACTGGGACAGCCTCCTGGACGCCGTGGAGGCCCAGCCCCTGGGCAGCAGCGTGGCCCTGGACGTCGAACGGGAGGGACGCCGCCTGAAGGTGCAGCTCAAGCTCCAGGCGGCGCGGGATTAGGGTCTGTTTTCAAAGTGGATACGACCACACCCCACTTTGAAAACAGACCCTAACCGCTCTCCAAGGCCTCGGCGATGCGCTTGGTGTGCGACACCGAGCTGCGGATGAGGTCCAGCAGCTCTTGGGGATCCCGCTCCTCCACGCAACCGGGACGCAGGGTCCAATCCAGTTCGAAGACCAGTTCGGTCCGCCCCTCCGCATCCTTCTGGAGGTGGTTGACCACCTGGCCTTCGTACAGCGGATGGTCCAACAGGGTGAATGTGACGGTTCGCGCGGAGGGGTGGGGCACCACCCGCTCCCGGAAGGTGACCCCGCCAGGCAGCACCAACTGCCGGACCATGGCCTCAGGGCCGCGCTCCAGGATGTCCACGCCGAGCGCATCCTCGATGTAGCGCTGCGGATGGTCCATCTTGTCCAGAAGCACCGCCCAGACGGATTCCGCCGAGGCGAAAACGGAGGTGCTGACGCGATAGAAGGGCATGAAAAGTCCGAAGGGTAACCCCCAAGCTAGGTCCATTCCTCCCATGGCGCCACAGGGCCGCGGCGGAACCGGTTCAGTGGTGCATGCCCCTCGGGTGGTAGCGGGTATGCAGCAGGTGGTGGGATTTCTCCCCCAGGGGCGCGCCCAGGAAACCCTCGTACAGGGCCGCGATGGCCGGGTTTTCATGGGACATGCGCACCTCCTTGCCTTCGTCCTCGGCAAAGATGGCCTTCATGCGCTCGCGCCGCACCTCGTTGGTGGTGAAGCGAGGCTGCCCCCCGCCGCCGATGCAGCCTCCCGGGCAGGACATCACCTCGATGAAGTGGTAGGCCTTCTGGCCTGACTGAACCTGCGCGATGAGCTTTTCGGCGTTGGCCAGGCCATGGGCCACGGCCACCTTCAGCGTCTGTCCCTGCAGGAAGGACCATTCGGGCACGGCACTGGGAATGGTGATGGCCATCTCTTTGACGCCCTCCAGGCCTTCGATGGGCGTCACGTGCAGCTTTTCGAAGGGGAAGGGCTGCCCCGTCACCAAGCACCACACCGTGCGAAGGGCCGCTTCCATGACGCCGCCGGTGTTGGCGAAGATGTCCGCCGCGCCCGAGCTCATGCCCATGGGCTGGTCCATGGGTTCGTCGGGAAGCACCGCGAAATCCAGGCCCGACTGCGTGATCATGCGGCCCAGCTCGCGGGTGGTGAGCACCGCGTCCACGTCCTGGAAGCCGCTGGCATTCATCTCGGGCCGCTGGGCCTCGAACTTCTTGGCCGTGCAGGGCATCACCGACACCACATAGAGATCCTCGGGCCGGCAGCCGATGGATTCGGCGTAGTAGGTCTTGGCCAGGGCGCCGAACATCTGCTGGGGCGACTTGGCCGTGGACAGGTTGGGCAGAAGATCCTCGTGGTTGTGCTCCGCGAACTTGATCCAGCCCGGACAGCAGCTGGTGAACTGGGGCAAGGCCACGGGCTTCTGATCCACCAGCGCGGCCTTCAGGCGCATGAGCAGCTCGGTGCCTTCCTCGATGATCGTGAGATCCGCCGTGAAATTGGTATCGAAGACCGCATCGAAACCCAGCCGGCGCAGGGCCGCGGACATCTTCCCGGTGACCAGGCTGCCCGCGGGCAGGCCGAAGCACTCGCCCAGGCCCGCGCGGATGGCGGGCGCGGTCTGCACGATGACGCGCTTGGCGGGATCGCTGAGGGCGGCCCACACCCGCTCGATGTGGTCCTTCTCGGTGATGGCCGCCGTGGGGCATACGGCCGCGCACTGGCCGCACTGCACGCAGGCCACGCGGTCAAGCATCTGGCCGAAGGCCGGGGCGGCCACGCACTCGAAGCCGCGGTCCTGGGCCCAGAGGGCGCCGGTGGCCTGGATGTCGCTGCACACCGTGATGCAGCGGCGGCACATGATGCATTTGGCGGAATCGCGGTCCAGGGCGGGCGTGCTCTGGTCGATGATGCGGCGATGCTTGGCGCCGGTGAAATGCAGTTCCCGGATGTCAAGATCCCGGGCCTCGGCCAGGAATTCGCAGTCGTGCGATCGGACGCAGGTCTGGCAGTCGCCTTCGTGGTCCGAAAGCAGCAGTTCCATCACCGTGCGCCGCGCGGCGCGCACCTTGGGCGTGGCGGTGCGGATCTTCAATCCTTCGGAGACGGGCATGGAGCAGGAGGCCTGCAGGGCCTTGGCCCCCTCCACTTCCACGAGGCAGACCCGGCATCCACCCACCACGTGCACCCCTTCGAGGTAGCACAGCGAAGGGATGCGGATGCCCGCCAGCCTCGCCGCATTGAGGACGGAGGTGCCCTCGGGAACCACCACTTCGCAGTGGTCGATGGTGAGCTTGATCATCGAAACCCCCTGGCCCTGCCGGGCGGCGGCGTCGGTCGGAGAGGAGGGGCGAACCGTCGTGGTGGGCATCAGTCCTCCGATTCCCGGTAGTCGCAGCGGAGGCAGCGGCGGGCTTCGCAAACAGCCACCTGCCCGGTCCAGGACTGCTCCACCTCGTTGAAGTTCTCGCGGCGGCGCTCCACAGGCAGAAGCTCCATGCGGGCGCGGGGATACTTGGCCGGTTCGGCATCCGGATCGAAGGGCACCTCGCAGGTCTTCTCCTTCTGCCAGAAGGCGTGCTCGGCGCCCGTGAACTGGGCGTCCATGGCCACGGCCGCCCGTTCGCCCGCCGCCACCGCCTCCACCACGGAGGCCGGGCCCGTCACCGCATCACCGCCGCAGAAAAGCCAGTCGAGGCAGGTTCGGCCCGTGTGGGGATCCGCCGCGATGAAACCCTCGCGGGTGAGGGGAACCTGTAGGCCGCCCAGGATATCCGCCGCCTCCAGGCGCTGGCCGATGGCCGTGATGACCTGGTCCGCCAGGATGACGAAGGGCGGCTCCGGCGCGGCGGTGGGCCGGCGGCGCCCGCTCCGGTCGAACTCGCCCAGCGTCATGGCCTGGCAGGACACACCGCTCACCATGCCCTCCCAGGTGAGGATTTCCAGCGGAGCGGTGAGGACGCGGATCTTCACGCCTTCGTTTTCGGCCTCTTCGATTTCCTCCGCGTAGGCGGGCATCTCCTCCCGGGTGCGGCGGTAGAGCACGGTGACGGATTCCGCGCCGAGGCGAATGGCGGTGCGGGCCGTGTCGATGGCGGCATTGCCGCCGCCGACGACCACCACCTGCTGGCCCACAGGCACGGACCCGCGGATGTTGTAGTCGCGGAGGAAGCGGATGGCGTCCTCCACGCCGATGGCATCCTCGCCGGGAACGCCCAGGTGCTGGCCCTTGGGCGCGCCCACGGCCAGGAACACGGATTCATAGCCATCGCCCCGCAGGCTTTCCAGCGTGAAATCGCGGCCCAGGCGCGCATTGGTGGTGATGCGCACGCCCATGCGCTCGATCATGCGCACTTCCAGCGAGAGGATTTCGCGCGGCAGCCGGTAGGCGGGGATGGTCTGCACGGGCATGCCGCCCGGGCGGCTCTCCGCCTCGAAGACCTGGGGCCGGTAGCCCAGGCGCGCCAGGAAGTAGGCGCAGGAGAGGCCCGCGGGACCAGCGCCGATGATGGCCACCTTGCGTCTGGCGTTCGCCTCGTTGGGCCGGATCTCCGGATGCTGCATGGTGGCTTCCTCGTCCACCATGTAGCGCTTGATGCCGCGGATGGAGAGGGCCTCGTCCACCATGCCGCGCCGGCATTTGTCTTCGCAGGTGTGGAAGCACACGCGAGCGCAGACGGCCGCAAAGGGGTTGCGCTCGCGGTGCAGGCGCAGGGCCTCGGCAATGCGGTTCTGGCCCACCAGGGCGATGAAGCCCGGCACGTCCACGTTGGCGGGGCAGGCGCTCTGGCAGGGCGCGCGGACCAGTTCGGGGCAGACGCCTGCGGCGCAACGCTTTTCGCGGATGTGGGCCTCGTACTCCGCGCGGAAGTGGCGGATGGTGGACAGCACGGGGTTGGGCGCGGTCTGGCCCAGGCCGCAGAGGGAGGTCTCGCGGATGATGCGGCCCAGCTCCTCCAGCTTCTCGATGTCGCCTTCCTCGCCCTTGCCGGTGCAGATGCGGTCCACGATCTCCAGCATGCGCTTGCTGCCGATGCGGCAGGGCGGGCACTTGCCGCAGGATTCATCCTGCACGAAGTCGAGGAAGAAGCGCGCCATGTCCACCATGCAGGTGTCCTCGTCCATGACGATGAGGCCGCCGGAGCCCATGATGGCGCCCAACTCCTGCAGGGCTTCGTAGTCCACGGGCACGTTCAGGTGCTGCACGGGGATGCAGCCTCCCGAAGGGCCGCCCAGCTGCGCGGCCTTGAACTTCTTGCCGCCGGGAATGCCGCCGCCCAGCTCGTAGATGATGTCGCCCAGGGGCGTGCCGATGGGGATCTCCACCAGGCCCGTATTGCGCACGGCGCCCGCCAGGGCGAAGACTTTGGTGCCCTTCGATTTCTCCGTTCCGAAACTCGCGTACCAGGCGGATCCGCGCAGGATGATGGCGGGGATGCTGGCGTAGGTCTCCACGTTGTTCAGCATGCTGGGCTTACCCCAGAGGCCGGCCTGCGCGGGGAAGGGAGGTCGGGGTCGCGGCTCTCCGCGCTTGCCCTCGATGGAGGTCATGAGCGCCGTTTCCTCGCCGCATACGAAGGCGCCTGATCCCATGCGGATCTCCAGATCGAAGGAGAAGCCGCTGCCGAGGATGTTCGGACCCAGAAAGCCGTGCTGCCGAGCCTGCCCGATGGCGATGCCCAGGCGCTCCACGGCCAGAGGGTACTCGGCGCGGACATAGGCGTAGCCCTGCCCCGCCCCGATGGCGTAGCCCGCAATGGCCATGGCCTCGATGACGCTGTGGGGGTCGCCCTCCAGGATGCTGCGGTCCATGAAGGCGCCGGGATCGCCCTCGTCGCCGTTGCACAGCGCGTACTTCACCTCACCCGGCGAACGGCGGCAGAGCTCCCACTTCAGGCCCGTGGGGAAGCCCGCCCCGCCCCGCCCGCGAAGGCCCGAGGCCTTGATCTCGGCGATGACTTCATCGCTGGACATGCTGCGCAGCACCTTCTTCAGGGCCTCGTAGCCTTGGTGGGCGATGGCGTCCTCGATGCTGAGGGGATCGACCACGCCGCAGTTGCGCAGGGCGATCTTCTCCTGGCGGTGGAAGAAGGGGTTGTCCTGCACCCGGGCCATGGCGGCGCCCGTGTCGGGCTTGTGGCAAACCAGGCGGTCGAGGACTTCGCCGAGCGCCACCGTGCGGTCCACGATCTCGTCCACGTCCCCCAGGGCGAGCCCCTGGTAGAGGATGCCATCGGGCTCGCACCGCAGCACGGGGCCCCCCGCGCAGGGCCCCAGGCAGCCGGTCTCCACGAGCCTCACGTCGAGGCCCCGGCGAGCCAGCGCCTCGCGCAGCGCGGCGCCGAGCGGAACCGCTCCTGCCGCCACGCAGCCGGCGCCGGAACACAGATGAAGGGCCTGGATCCGCGTCATGGCCGCCTCCTCATTCATAGGACTGGAGGATCGAAGCGATCTGATTGGGCTTGATGCTCTGGTGCACCACGCTGTCCACCATGCAGGCGGGGGCGATGCCGCAGGCGCCGAGGCAGCGGGCCACCTCGAGTGTGAACTGCAGGTTGGGCGTGGTCTGACCCACCTCGATGCCCAGGGCCTGCTTGAGACCCGCCAGCACCCGATGGGCGCCGCGCACGTAGCAGGCCGTGCCCAGACAGACGCGGATGGTGTGGCGGCCCCGGGGCTCCGTGGAGAAGAAGCTGTAGAAGCTCACCACCCCGGCCACTTCGCTGTAGGACTTGTTCAGCCCCGAGCAGATGCGCAGGAGCGCGGGTTCCGGCAGGTGGCCATAGATGCCCTGCGCGATCTGCAGCACGGGAATGAGGCCGCCGGGCACGCTCTGGTACTGCCCGATGGTCTCGTCCAGACGCTGCATCAGATCAGCGTCGCTGGCCGGGCCTCCACAGGAACACACACCGCAGCCGTTCATGGACCCTCCAATGAAGGGGGCGGAACGGTCGGCCGGTCATGCGCGACTCTGTCCCGCATCAAGAACCTGGACACCTATGCCACTGACTTTCAGATTTTCATCCCGCTCACGGTCCTACCCGGAACAGGACGCCCCCAACATGGTCAAAAACAACCATCAAGTCAACAAAACTTTAACCGCCATCAACGCGATTCGCGCATCGCTTGAGAACAAACGCGATGCATTCCTTCTTCCGGCGGTTTTTTTCAGCCCTGGATCCATACGGGCTCAAGGCCCAGCAGCTTGGCCACCGCCTCGCGGCCGCGGGGACCCGGATCCACCGTGAAGTCGTTCACCCAGGCGTTCACATAGCGGCCGATCATCTCGCGGTCCATGCCGCGGCCGAAGGATTGGCTGTAGTCCACGCTCTCCCAATGGCGCTGGCGGGCCATTTCCACGCTCTTGCGCATGAGCACCGCGAAGCGGGCCTTCAGTTCCGCCGGCAGATCCTTGCGGATGGCGTTGCCGCCCATGGGCAGGGGCAGGTCGTAGGCGTGCTTCCACCAGGCCCCCAGGTCCACCACCAGGCGCAGGCCCGCGTCGCGGTACATGAGCTGGCTTTCGTGGATGAGCAGCCCGGCCTCGAAGCGGCCCTCCGCCACGGCGGGCAGGATCTGGTCGAAGGGCAGCAGCTCCACCTGGGGCTCGAAGCCGTGCTCCGCGCACCACTTCCGCATGGAGAGGTAGGCGCTGGTGCGCCGGCCCGGAATGGCGATGCGCAGGCCCTTGAGGGCCGCTGCGTCCAGGGGCGTGCGGCTCACCACCAGGGGGCCCGTGCCTTCCTGGATGCTGGAGCCCGCCGTCAGCAGGTCGTAGCGGTCCTTCAGCTCCGGATAGGCGCCGAAGCTGATGGCGGTCACGTCGTAGCGGCCTTCCGAGGCCTCGGCGTTGAGCTGCTCGATGTCCTTGCGGACGAACGCGATGTCGAAACCTTCCGGATCCATCCAGCCCAGGGCCAGGGGGGCCATCATGTAGGCGTCGTCCGAATCGGGACTGTGGGCGATGGTGAACTTGCTGGGAAGGGTCATGGCGGTCCTCGGCCTCCAGTTCAGCACATTTTGGGCGGGGCCGTCGGGGAGTCTGGGGAACTGCGGGCAGATTCCTGGCCGGGCCTCATACACTTCGGCTCCGGGCCCGAGAAGACAGGAAAGGGGGGGCCGGGTGCTCGGCGTGAAAGGGCGTCCAATAAGGAGCATGGAACCTTTGGCCCGGCGGATGTCCGGGCTGGCCGCCCTGTGCCTGCTGGCCGTCCTGGATCTCTGGTCCCAGGCTCCCCGGCGCTGGACCCGCTTCGACCGCCCCGCGGTGTTCGAGCACCTGACCATGGCCCACGGGCTGTCCCAAAGCACCGTCTATTGCAGTCTGCAAGACAGCCGGGGCTTCATGTGGTTCGGCACGGAGGACGGCCTGAACCGCTACGACGGCGTGCGCTTCAAGGTCTTCCGGAAGGAGGAGGGCAACCCCGCCAGCCTGGGCGGGAACTGGATCTCCAGCCTGGTGGAGGACCATAACCAGAACCTCTGGATCGGCACGATGGCCGGCGGGATCAACCGCCTGGACCGGGCCACCGAGCGCATCCGGCGATTCATTCCCACGGCCCCGTCCGGTGGCGGCAACCCGGCCCTGGATGTCACCACCATGGGCCTGGATGCCGAGGGCAATCTCTGGATAGGCACCTACGGCCGGGGCCTGCTGATGGCGCCCAAGGACCAGTTGGGGCGGCCGCAGCCCTCTTTCCGCCACTTCGAGCCCGCTCTGGGAAAGCCAGGAGGCCTTCCGGGCATCAACGTGCACGCCATCTTCAAAGACAGCAAGGGCGACCTCTGGATCGGCCTCCAGGATGGCGGCGTGGCCCGGCTGGTCCGGGGCACCGCCCATGCGGAGCCCTGCTTCGAACGCCTGGACACGGCAGACCAGCGCCTGCGGGAAGCCGCTCCCACCAACGTGAACAGCCTCGCCGAGGACGATCAGGGCGTGGTGTGGGTGGGCGATGATCACGGCCTGTTCGCCTGGGTTCCCGGCGGGTCCGGGTGGCGGCGCCACGTCCACCGCTCCGGCGACAAGGGGAGCCTGGGCATGGATCTGGTCCGGCGGGTCTACCGGGACACCGCCGGGGTGATCTGGGTCGGCACCGACGGGGGCGGCCTGCAGCGGATGCTGCCCCGGGCGCGGCCGGGGGATCCGCCCCGGTTCAAGACCTTCCTCCACGACAATGCCGATGCCTCCACCCTCGCCGCCAACGGCGTGGAATCGATCCTGGAGGATGCCTCTGGCGTGCTGTGGGTGGGCTCCTACGTCTCGGGCCTGAACAAGCTCGTCCTCAACCGCGACGAGAAGGTGGACCGGGAACGCCATCCTTTGAGCCCCTTCCGGCACGCGCCCGCGGATCCTGCCAGCCTCGACGGCGGGGCCGTCAACGCCATGCTGGTGGACCGCCACGGCCAGCTCTGGGTGGGCACCGAAGGCGCGGGGCTCAACCGCGGCGTGCCCCGGTCCAGGGCCGGGGGAGGAACCCTGGCCTTCGAGCGGATCCGGGCCGCCCTTCACCGGCCCGGCGCCTTGCAGGACGACGTCATCACCTCCCTCTTCGAGGACCGGGAGGGCCGCCTTTGGGCGGGCTCTTACATGAGCGGCCTGGTCCGCATCGAGCGGAAGGGGCCGGACGGCCCGCCCCGCTTCACTCACTACAAGAACGATCCGAAGCGCGCCGATTCCATCGCCAGCAACTTCGTGGAATGCATCCTCCAGGACCGCGCCGGGCGGCTTTGGATAGGCACCGTGGACGGAGGCCTCCATCAGTTCCATCCGGAAAAGGGCACCTTCACACGGTTCTCCCTGGCGCTCAGCGGCGAAACCGGCACCAGCAGCGTGTACTCCATGGTGGAGGACGCCTACGGAACGCTCTGGCTCGGCACCCTGGAAGGCCTGCTCCGCTTCCACCCAGGCACCGGCGGAGTGAAGGCCTACCGGGCCGACGGCAGACCCGGCTCCATCAGCCACCCCAACGCCTTCTCCCTGCACCTCAGTCCCAAGGGCACCCTGTGGATCGGCACCAACGGCGGCGGCCTCTGCCGCGCGGCGGTGCCGCCCTGGCAGGGCCCGGAGCCCTCCTTCACCCGCTACGGCACCGCCGAAGGACTGCCCAGCAACGTGGTGGAGAGCATCCTGGAGGATCGCAGCGGCACGTTGTGGCTCAGCACCAGCCGGGGGCTCTGCGCCTTCGACCCCGGTGCGGGGCACGCGCGGAACCTGGGCTGGCAGGAAAACCATCTGGGCAACGAATATGTGCGGAACGCCTCTTTCATGACCCCGGAAGGCGAGATGTTCTTCGGTGGCACGAAGGGGCTGAACGTCTTCCACCCGGAGGATCTCGGACTCAACGCCGAACCGCCCCGCCTGGCCATGACGGGCTTCCAGATCCTCAACCAGCCCGTGCCCGTGCTGACGCCTTTCCGGGGCCGGGTGGCCCTGGAAAGATCCATCACGGAAAGCCCCGAGATCACCCTCACCCACAGGGACCTGGTGTTCACGCTGGAATTCGCGGCCCTGCACTATGTCGCTCCGGGCCGGAACACCTACGCCTGCACCATGGAAGGCCTGGAGCAAGGATGGAGCGAGCCGGGCGGCCACAACTTCGTCACCTATTCCACCCTGCCCCCGGGCGAGTACACCCTCAAGGTGCGGGCCTCCAACTGCGATGGCCAGTGGAACCCGGAGCCTTTGCAACTGCGCATCAAGGTGCTGCCGCCCTGGTGGGGCACCTGGTGGTTCCGTCTGGCATCGGGGCTGGCCCTGCTCGCCGGCGTGGGCGCCCTCATCCGGTTCCGCCTGCGCAGCCTCCGGGACCGCAATGCGGAACTGGAAGCCCGCGTGGCCCAGCGCACCGAAGCCCTGGCGGCGGCGAACCGGAAGCTCATGGAAGTGGACCAGCAGCGGGAAAGCCTCACGGCCATGCTGGTGCACGACCTGCGCTCGCCGCTCACCTCCATCCACGCGACCCTGGACCTTCTGGAAGACCGGGGCGCCTTCGATCTCACCGCCATCGAGCGCTGCCGCCTGGCCAGCCGCCGGATGATCGACATGCTGACGGACCTGCTGGACATCTTCCGCTCGCAGGAGCGCAACATGGGGCTGGACTGCAGCCCCATCCATCTGCCCGAGGTGCTGGGCGCCATCTACGCCTCGCACCAGGCCCTGGCCCACCAGAAGGGCCTCGTCATGGATGTGGACTACCGGTGGGAGCTGCCGCTGATCTCCGGAGACCGGATCAAGGTGGAGAGGGCCGTGGCGAACCTGGTGGGCAACGCCCTGAAGTTCACGCCCAGAGGCGGCCGCATCAGCATCCTCGCCTCGCTGACCCCTCCAGAGTTCCCCCGCTGGATCGAAGTCCGCGTCTCCGACACGGGTCGCGGCATCCCCGAAGAGGCGCTGCCCACGCTTTTCGACCCCTACCGGCAGATCCAGGCCAGAGATGCGGACCTCGGAACGGGTCTGGGCCTGGCCATCGTGAAACGCATCATGGATGCCCATGGGGGGGAAGTGCGGGTGGAAAGCGGGGAAGGCCGGGGAACCACCTTCGTGCTGTGCTTCCCGCTGCGGCCCGGCAGCCGCCAGCCGCAGCTCTAAGGCAGGGTCATGCTACCCGGCGGAGGGTGGGACGGGTATCCTGGAGTTCCCCTTCAGAAGCTCCATGGCTGTTCAGGTTTTTCCGGAGTGTGCCGCGATGCGTACCCGCGCCCTTGGGCCCCTTCTCCGTTCCGCCGCGATCCTTCTGGCCGCAGGCACAGGCTGCCTCGCGTCGGAGCCCGGTCAGCCCGCCGCTTCCGTCACACTCAAGGCCCTGCCCCGGCCCCTGGCCTGGATGAACCAGCCCCTGGCCTTCCAGGTGTTGGGAGCGGATGCGCTCGCCATCACGGCGGCCAAGGGCACAGACCTCTACCCTTCGGACGGCAAACTCAACGCCACGGCGCCCATGCTGCTGTTCCCCGCCGACGGATCCTTCGTACTGACCGTCCAGGCGCGGGTGGATTTCGGGAAGGAATTCGATGGCGGTTTCCTGGTGGCCTACGCCGATGAGCAACATTGGGCCAAGCTGCTCTTCGAGAAAAGCCACTACGGGCCGCCTTCGGTCTGTTCCGCCGTCACCAAGGGCGAAGTGGACGACTGCGTGAACGGCGATATCGTTGGCAACACCGTCTGGCTGCGCATGACCCGGAACGGCGACGAGATGGCCTTCTACGATTCCCTGGATGGGAAACGCTGGACCTACGTCCGGCTTTTCAAGGTCCCGCATCAGGGACCGTTGCGCATCGGCTTCGCCTCGCAGGCTCCGGTCTCAGGCCAATGCCGGACCGTGTTCTCCCACATTTCCTACAGCCCCAAGCCCCCGGCTGATTTCTGGTCGGGCGCCCCAGCCCAATAGGCCCGCAATGAGCGCTCCCGGCCTGGAATCCCGGCTGATCGAACTGGCCCGCCGAAGGGGTCTCCTGGCCGACACCGGCTCAGTCCGTCTCACCGACCCAGGCATGGAAAGCCCCGCGACGGAATCCCTGGAATTCGGTCCACGGATATCGGCGCTGCTCAACTCCGGGCAACTCCGGCACCAGGATCTTCAGGCCCTGGTCGCGGAGCTTCTCCAGGAGCCCAGCTTCACCGTGACCATCGCTCCCGGGGAAGAGCCGGGCACCCCTGAAACCCTGTCCTGGCTGGGCTACAGGGATCTCCGCATCCTCGGCGCCGGGGCCAATGCTCTGGTCTACCGGGCCCATGATCCCCGGCTGGGCCGCTGGGTGGCCCTCAAGTTCCCCCAGGCGGGGCGTTTCAGGGGCCACCTGCTCAAGGAAGCCCGTGCCCAGGCCAAGGTGGACCATCCCTATGTCCTCAAGGTGCTCGAGGTCGGCGAACACATGGACTGTCCCTTCATCGCCCTTCAGCTGGTGGAAGGCGGCAGCCTGGCGGACATCGCGGCCTCTTTCTCCGTGGAAACGAGGGTGCGCCTGATAAAGGGCGCTGCCGAGGGTCTGCAGGCCGCCCACAGCCAGGGCTTGCTCCATCTCGACATCAAGCCTGACAACATCCTCGTGGACACCTCGGACGCCGCGAGGCCCTGGCCATACCTCACAGGCTTCGGCCAGGTCCTGGACGAAGCCCAGCAGACGGACCACCGCTGCCTCGGCTCCAGCCCCAATGCGCACCTCTACACCAGCCCCTACGCCAGCCCCGAACAGTTGGCGGGAGATGCGGCCCATCTGGACCGCCGCGGCGATGTGTTCGCTCTGGGCGCGACGCTCTACACCGTCCTGGCGGGGCGCCCGCCCTTCGACGCCCTGGACCCCGGGGAACCGCAGCGGGCGATCCCCGTTCCGCTGCGGCGGAACCCCAGCCTGCCGGAGGACCTTGAAGCCATCACCGGCAAATGCCTGCGCCGCGATCCCAGGGAACGCTACCCATCGGCCAGGGCCCTGGCCGATGATCTGCAACGCTATCTGGAAGGCCGGCCCGTGCAGGCGCGCCCGGCCAGCATGGCCTACCGCCTGGGCAAGTGGACCAGGCGGAACCGCAGCCTGGCGCGGCTGACCGCAGCGGCCCTGATCCTGCTGCTTGGCTTTGCGATCTGGAACTTCCGCGCGGCCCAACGGCAGGCCCTCCGTATCCAGCAGGCGGATCGAAGCGCCAAGGACGTGGAAGGCATGGAACAGCAACTGAGGATCGCCCACCTCGCCCGCCTGCACGACCGCCGCCCGGAGGTGGCCAAGGTGAGGGAAACCATGGGCCGCATCCTGCTGGACATGGCCACGGAAGGCCGGGAAGCCTTCGGGCCCTGTGCCTATGCGCTCGGCATGGGCCACGCCACCCTGGGGGAATGGGAAGCCGCCCGCAGCCTGCTGAACGCCGCCTGGGCGGATGGTTTCCGCACCCCCGCTTGCGCGCAGATCCGGGGAGAGGTGCTGACCCACTGCTTCCTTGAAGCCAAGGCCGCCATCCGCACAACCGATCCGAAAAAACGCCAAGAAACGTTGGACCAGCTTGGGGTGGAGTTGCGCCAACCGGCCTTGGCCAGCTTCCAGGTGCTCCGCCAGGCGGGACTCCGCACCCCCTACCAGCAGGCCATGGAGAGTTACCTGAACCACGACCTCGCCTCTGCCCTGGCCCTGGCGGACACCGCCGCCCGGCAGGCCTCCTGGCACTATCAAGCGGATCTTCTCCGCTGCGCCATCCTCAATGAATGGGGCCGAGAGGCCCTCATGGTCAACGATTTGCCTGCGGCCAAACGGCATTACCTGGCCAAGCTCGCCATCGCCGAAGCCCTGGTGCAGGTCGCCCCGAGCGATCCCGGCAACTGGATCGTGCTGGGGGACACCCAGTGGAATCTGACGCATACGGAGTCGACCCCTCCCTGGATGGAGCGGGCTTCGCAATCCTACGAGACCGCGCTCCGGGCCGATCCCGCATTCTCCAAGGGGTATCAGAGATTGGCCGAGAGCATGGCACCCCTGGCGCGGGCGGCCATCCACCGGGGCGAGGACCCCATGCCCTTCTACAACCGGGGCGTGGCCCTGGCCGAGGAGAGCCTTCGCCACGATCCCCTGGGCACCAAGAACTCGGCCCTCTGCGAAGCGCTGCTCTGGAGAGCCCAGGGAATCGAAACGCTCGGCGGGGATCCCCGTCCCGACCTCGAGCGGGCGGGCCAGACTCTGAAGGAACTCGCGGCGCGCTTCCCGCTCGATGCGGAACTCTGCCGGCTCCTGAGATTCGTCGCCAAGACCCGCGCCATCGCGGCCGACGGCTACGGCGAGGACCCCTTGCCCTTCGCCCACGAAATGGCGCATTGGGCCCAGGAGACGCTTCAGTTCGCGCCGGGATCCCTGGCTCAGGAAGGCCAATGGCACCGCGAATTGATCGACCTCGCGGGCTACGAACTGGAACTGGGCCACCCCTTTTCCACCCCGCCCGCCCAGCTCGAACAGCGGATCCAGGACCTGCTTGCGCAACTTGGCCCCTCCTCCAGTTCCCTTCGGAGCTTCAGCCTCATCTCCCTGGGCCAGGCACGGCTCTTCAAGGCGGAAGAGCGCCTCCGCTCCGGCGGCGACCCCATCCAGGCCTACGAGTCGGCCATGGATGCATTCCGCAAGAGCCTCCATGCGTTTCCCGAAGAGACTCCCCTTGCCCAGGCGGCCTTGGCGAAGGGCACGGCCCAGTACGGCGCCTGCCTCCGGGCCCGCGGGGCGGACCCCAAGCCCCTTCTCCGCGAGGGCCTGGCCTCAGCCCGGAGCGCCTTGGCGAGCAAGCCCCGCCTCGGCGACGCCCTCTTCGCGGAGCGGCTGCTCAGCTACGTGCTGGCGCGGTGCGAAGGCTCCGCTTCCCGCGAGCGGACGAGCCTCATTCGCCTGCGGCAATGGGCGGAACAGCATCCCTTGGAGCGACGGGGCGCGGAAGCCTATCTGAAACGCTGGCACCTGAGCATGTAGGCCGGCCTACCCGATGGCCTCGGGGTTGCGCGCCGCCAGCTTCTCCTTCACCCGGTCCACGGCCTTGGCGGCCAAGGCGTAGCGGGGGTTCTCCTCCAGGGCGTGGCGAAAGTGCTCCAGGGCCTTGTCGAGCTGGCCCTTGGCCTCGTAGACCCGGCCCAGGTTGAAGTGGGGGAAGCAGTAGCTCTCGTATCGCTTGGCCTTGAGCGCCATGCGCAGCCAGGGAATGGCCTCGTCGGGCTCGTTCTGTTCCACATAGTAGGCGCCGATATCGTTGTAGGGGTTGCCGAACTCGGGATCCAGGTCGATGGCCCGGTGGCAATCCTCGATGGCCGAGGCGTAGTCCTTCTCGAAAGAACGGGCCCAGCCCCGGAAGGTGTAGGCCTCCGCCGTGGGGTGGATCTCGATGGACTTGGTGTAGAGGGCGATGGCCTTCTCCACCTCGTTCTTCATATGGAGCTGGTAGGCCTTTCCCACCCACTCCATGGCCTCCTGGCGCTTGTCTTTGTTGTCCTGTGCGTCGCTCATGGGTGGACCTCGACGCCCACAGGATAAAGCCTCTGGCTACCGCTTCGGCAGGAATCTCATCAGGGGGTCCAGACCTTCGGCACGGCAAAAGACAACCTTCGCATCATCTTTACGTGTCATTGAATCCATTTCGTGTTTAATATGGCTCCTGTGTTCTTCATTGGGGGTCCCGACATGGATTCAACCCTTCTTCAACTGCCCGCCTACGTGGCGAACCAGAAATTCATCGGGTGGCTCAAGGAGGTCGTGGACCTCTGCCAGCCTGATGCAATCCACTGGTGCGATGGTTCCGAGCAGGAATTCGACCTCCTCTGCGGCCGCCTGGTCGAGGGCGGCACCTTCCGGAAGCTGAACCCGGCCAAGCGGCCCAACAGCTACCTGGCCTGGAGCGACCCCATCGACGTGGCCCGCGTGGAGGACCGCACCTTCATCTGCTGCAAGCAGAAGGCCGACGCAGGCCCCACCAACAACTGGATGGAACCTTCCGAAATGAAGGCCAAGCTCCGGGGCTTCTTCAAGGGCTGCATGAAGGGCCGCACCCTCTATGTCATCCCCTTCAGCATGGGTCCGCTCGGCAGTCCCATCGCCCAGATCGGGGTGGAATTGTCCGATTCGCCTTACGTGGCCGTGAACATGAAGATCATGACCCGCATGGGCAAGGCCGTGTGGGACGTGATGGGCAACGGCGATTTCGTGCCGGCGCTCCACTCCGTGGGCATGCCCCTGGCCGCCGGCCAGAAGGATGTGCCCTGGCCGTGCAATCAGGAGAAGTACATCGTCCACTTCCCCGAAGAGCGCAGCATCTGGAGCTTCGGCAGCGGCTACGGCGGCAACGCCCTGCTGGGGAAGAAATGCTTCGCCCTGCGCATCGCCTCCACCATGGCCAAGGAAGAGGGCTGGCTCGCTGAGCACATGCTGATCCTGGGCCTGGAGAAGAAGGGCGAGAAGACCTATGTCGCCGCCGCCTTCCCCAGCGCCTGCGGCAAGACCAACTTCGCCATGATCCAGAGCCCCGAGGCCTTCAAGGATTGCAAGGTCACCACCGTGGGCGACGACATCGCCTGGATCAAGCCCGGCCCCGACGGCCGCCTCTACGCCATCAACCCCGAGGCCGGCTTCTTCGGCGTGGCTCCCGGCACCGGCATGAAGTCCAATCCCAACGCCATGCTCACCATCACCAAGAACACCATCTTCACCAACGTGGCCCTCACCGCCGACGGCGATGTGTGGTGGGAAGGCATGACGGATGAGGTGCCGGACGGCCTCACCAACTGGCAGGGCCAGCCCCACGACAAGGCCAGCGGCAAGCCCGCGGCCCACGCCAATGCCCGCTTCACCGCCCCCGCCTCCCAGTGCCCCACCATCGACCCCAAGTGGGAGGATCCCGCAGGCGTGCCCATCAGCGCCTTCATCTTCGGCGGCCGCCGGGCCACCACCGTGCCTCTGGTCATGCAGCCCGTGAACTGGAGCTTCGGCGTCTACTTCGCCGCCACCATCGGCTCGGAGATGACCGCCGCCGCCGCTGGCACCCTGGGCCAGGTGCGGCGCGATCCCTTCGCCATGCTGCCCTTCTGCGGCTACCACATGGGCGCCTACTTCGACCACTGGCTCCAGATGGGCCGCGAACTGCCGAATCCCCCGAAGATCTTCATCGTGAACTGGTTCCGCAAGGGCCAGGACGGCAAGTTCCTCTGGCCCGGCTACAGCGAGAACATGCGCGTGCTGAACTGGGTCGTGGACCGCGTCCACGGCCGCGCCTTCGCCATGGAGACGCCCCTGGGCTGGATGCCCCGCAAGGAAGACCTCGACCTCACGGGCATCAAGGGCTTCGACGACAGCCGCTACAACGAGCTCACCGCCATCAACAAGGACGAGTGGCGCCGGGAGCTGCTGCTCCACGAAGAGCTCTTCGAGCAGGTCTATGACCGCCTGCCCAAGGAATTCCCGCCCATGCGCCAGCTGCTGCTGGCCGCCCTGTGGCGCACCCCCAGCAAGTAGAGCCCAGCCCTTTCCACCCCCCAGGGGCGCCGTTCCGCGGCGCCCCTGGGCCGTTCATGGCCCAATTTGAGCGCGGTCCCCGCGGCGATCCCTTCTATTCTGGTTCCATGGCGAACGATCTCCCAGGCTCCTACTGCCAGAACTGCCTTTCCTGGAACCCCGGGGACCGGGAGACCTGCCTCAAGTGCGGCACCCGCCTCCTCATCCTGGCCGGGGACCAGACCTGGGAGGATGAACCCGAGGATGGCGAAGAGGGCGAGGACCTGGAGGAGCACCTCCTGGAACGCATCACCGGGCTGGAAGAGACCATGCGGCGGGTGGAAACCTACCTCGAGACCGTCTCCGACCAGCTCGGCAAGCTGGAGCGCAGCGAGGTCATGCTCCGCAACGGCCTCATGGCCCTGGTCCAGGAGATGGAGCAGAACCGCCAGTTGGACGCCCACGCCTTCTCCGAGCGCTGGGAGGGCCTCGTGGAGGAGAACCTCCACCTCATCAGCGCCCGGGAGCTGTTCACCCGCTACCGCGCCCGCATCCTGCCCATCGCCCGGCCCAAATCCATGGCCCAGCTCAAGCGGGCCCTGCTGGAGACCACGGCCCTGCTGGAAGCCGCCGACCTGCCCGGCGCCGCCCAGCGCCTGGGCCAGGCCCTGCCCCTGGATCCCAAGAACTACGAGCTGATCTTCACCGCCGCCTCGCTCTATGAAGCCTCCCAGGACCTTGAGGAGGCCGAATCCCTGGCCCGCAAAGCCGTGAGCCTGAGCCCCCGCCACTTCGAGGCCTGGATGCTGCTGGGCAAGCTGTTGCAGGAGCTGCCCGAGCAAATCGACCAGGCCATCGAGGCCCTGCACCAGGCTGCAGATCTCCGTCCTGAAGATGCCGAACCCCGCATGATGCTGGCGGAGCTGCTCCTCGACCAGGACGACCTGCAGGGCGCCCTCGAGGCCGCCCAGGAGGCCGTGGCCCGCCGCAAGGACGGCGAAACCCTGCTGCTGCTGGGCCAAGTGCATCTCGCCCGCGGCGAAAGCGCCATGGCCGTGCCCGCCCTCAAGGAGGCCAGCGCCTACCTGCCCGGCGACCTGCATGTGCGCGAGGCCCTGGCCGAGGCCTACCTCCTCCAGGAAGAGAGGTCCAAGGCCTTCTCCATCCTCCAGGAACTGCTCACGCAGAACCCCGGCGACCCGCAGCTCCTGCTCATGCTGGACGCTGAAAGCCACCCCCAGTTGCGCGAGGCCCGCGACGGCAAGGCCGGCACCCAGCTCATGCTGGACGAGGTCGAGACGCTGCTGGACGAGAACCAGACCGAGGGCGCGGAAGTGCTGCTCAAGCGGGTGCGCCGAAAGGGCCGCAGCCAGCGCTCCGAGTGGCTCGATCTCCGGCTCGCCTTCCTGAAAGAACCCGAAAAGCAGCTTAGGCCCGCGCTGGCCTTCGCCTCCTCCGACCGCCATCCCCGCCTTTGCTTCCTGGCCCTGCGCCTGGTGCTGGAACACCTCATGGAGCAGAAGCGCGAGCCCGAAATCACCAAGGCCCTGGACGTCTACCTCAACCGCCACCCCAAGAGCACCGGCGCCTGGGAAGCCGCCCTGATGCGCCAGGCCTACCGCCTCATGAACGGCCAGATCACCGAGCAGGATTTGCAAGAGGTGCGCCGGCTGCACACCCACCCCCTGCCCGGCCTGGAACCCCGCGCCCGCACCCTGTTGGGTCAGTACCTGCTGGCCCTCAAACATCACCAGGAGGTGGTGGATCTCATCGATCCCCTTATCGAAAAAGAACCCACCCTCATCCATCACTTCCAGCTCGGAGCCGCCCTGGCCGGCTTGGGGGACCGGGAAGGCGCCCGCGCCCTGTTGAGGGCCGGCCTCGAAGCAGATCCGGGAGACCTCAACGATGGCCAGGCCAAGGGCGTGAAGAGCCAAATCAAAGGCTTGCTTCAAGAAATGAACGAGGCGACCCCCATCTGAGGCCCTCGTGACCCAGGCCACAGCCTATTAAGTTGACAATTTTAGTCGAGATTCCAGAATGGAAGGGATCGGGAGACGGCCATGAGCACCACCTTGAACGTGGTCACCAGCCAGGAATACAAATACGGCTTCGTGACGGACATCGAGGCGGACAGCGTCGCGCCCGGCCTGAACGAGGACGTGATCCGCTTCATTTCGGCCAAGAAGGGCGAGCCCGAGTGGCTGCTGGAATTCCGCCTCAAAGCCTTCCGCCACTGGCTCACCATGACCGAACCCGAATGGGCCAAGGTGGACTACCCCAGGCCCGACTTCCAGAAGATCGTCTACTACAGCGCCCCGAAAGCCAAGGTGGCCAAGTACGCCTCCATGGACGAGGTGGACCCCGAGCTGCTGCGCACCTTCGAAAAGCTGGGCGTGCCCATCAACGAGCAGGCCTCCTTGGCGGGCGTGGCCGTGGACGTGGTCTTCGACTCCGTGAGTGTGACCACCACCTACAAGGAGAAGCTGGCCGCCGTCGGCATCATCTTCTGCAGCTTCAGCGAAGCCGTGAAGGAGCATCCTGAGCTCGTCAGGAAATACCTGGGCAGCGTCGTGCCCGCCGCCGACAACTTTTACGCCGCCCTGAACAGCGCCGTCTTCACGGACGGCAGCTTCGTCTTCATCCCCAAAGGCGTCGCCTGCCCCATGGACTTGAGCACCTACTTCCGCATCAACAACAAGGAATCGGGCCAGTTCGAGCGCACGCTGATCGTGGCCGAGGAAGGCGCCAGCGTCAGCTACCTGGAAGGCTGCACAGCGCCCCAGTTTGACACCAACCAGCTGCATGCGGCCGTGGTGGAACTGGTGGCCCTCGACAACGCCTCCATCAAATACAGCACCGTTCAGAACTGGTACGCCGGCGACAAGAACGGCGTGGGCGGCATCTTCAACTTCGTCACCAAGCGCGGCCTCTGCAAGGGCAAGGGCTCCCGCATCAGCTGGACCCAGGTGGAGACCGGCAGCGCCATTACGTGGAAATACCCCAGCTGCGTCCTGCTGGGCGACGACAGCATCGGCGAGTTCTACAGCGTGGCCCTCACCAACCACAAACAGCAGGCCGACACGGGCACCAAGATGGTGCACATCGGAAAGAACACCAAGAGCACCATCATCAGCAAGGGCATCAGCGCCGGCGACAGCTCCAACAGCTACCGCGGCCTCGTGAAAGTGCAGCCCAAGGCAGAGGGCGCCCGCAACTTCAGCCAGTGCGACTCCATGCTCATCGGCCAGACCTGCAGCGCCAGCACCTTCCCCTACATCGAGGTTCAGAACCGCAGCGCCCGGGTGGAGCACGAAGCCACCACCAGCAAGATCGGCGAAGAACAGCTCTTCTACTTCCAGCAGCGCGGCATCCCCGCCGAGGAAGCCATCAGCATGATCATCAACGGCTTCTGCAAAGACGTCTTCCGCGAACTCCCCATGGAATTCGCCGTCGAAGCCACCAAGCTGCTTTCGCTCAAACTGGAAGGGTCTGTCGGTTAAGAATTTCACCACCAAGGCACCAAGAAAAGCAAAACGCCCTGGTTGTTGTCCTTCGCAGTTCTTGGTGGCTTGGTGGTGATCAGTTTCAGTTCTGGAGTTCAAATGCTTTCGATTAAAAACCTCACCGCCTCGATCAACGGCACGCCCGTGCTGAAGGGCATCGACCTGGAGATCAAGGCAGGGGAGATCCACGCCATCATGGGGCCCAACGGCTCGGGCAAGTCCACGCTGGGCAAGGTCCTGGCGGGGCATCCCGCCTACGAGGTCACCGGGGGCGAGGTGCTGTTCGAGGGACAGAACCTCTTCGAGATGGAAGCTGATGCCCGCGCCCGCGCCGGCATCTTCATGGGCTTCCAGCACCCCATCGAGGTGCCGGGCGTGAGCAATGCCTCCTTCCTGCGCCTGGCCTACAACAAGAAGGCCGAGGCCGAGGGCCGCGACGAGCTGGATCCCCTGGAGTTCGACGACTTCATCCACGAGAAGATCAAGGTCGTGGCCATGCGCGAGGAGTTCCTCGACCGCAGCCTCAACGAAGGCTTCTCCGGCGGCGAGAAGAAGCGCAACGAGATCCTCCAGATGGCCGTGCTGGAGCCCAAACTGGCCATTCTCGACGAGCTGGACAGCGGCCTCGACATCGACGCCCTGCGGGTGCTTGGCGATGCCGTGAACAAGCTGCAGCGCGCGGACCGGGCCCTGTTGATCATCACCCACTTCCCCCGCATCCTGGAGACCATCCAGCCCCAGTTCGTCCACGTGCTTTCCGGAGGCCGCATCCTCAAGAGTTCCGGCAAGGAGTTGGCCGTGGAGCTGGAGGAGCGCGGCTACGACTGGGTAATGGAAGAGGCCGCCGCCGGGGGCGCGCGATGAGCACGATGGTCGCAGGCGCGGCCTTTGCCGCTGACCTGCTCAGCGGGCCAAGGCCCGCTGAGTGGAAAGAGCTGCGCGAGGCCGCCGAGGCCCGCCTGGCTGGTCGTGAGTTGCCCACGATGCATGAGGAGGATTGGAAGTACCTGGATCTGAAGCCGCTCGCCGCGCTCCGTTTCGGCCCGGCGCCGAAGGTCGCCGCGGACATCAGCGGCCGACTGCTCCCGGAAATGGTGGGCACCCGGCAGGTCTTCGTGAACGGCCGCCATGCGTCCCACGCCAGCTGCACCTCGGCGGTGCCCGCGGGAGTGCGCTTCTTCCCCCTGTCTGCCGCCAGCGAGGCCTGCCATGCCCTGGGCAGCGTGGGCGCTGGCGATCCCCGGAACCTATTCGAGGATTTGAACGCCGCCCGCTTCGAGGATGGCGCGGTCATCCTCGTGCCCAAGAACATGAAGGCGGCCCTGCCTCTGCATCTGCTCTTCATCACCAGCGCCGAGGCCCCCGTGGCAGTCTTTCCCCGGCTCCTCGTGGTCCTGGAGCGCGGTTCCGAACTCGAACTGGTGGAAGAGCACCACGGGGAAGGCGCGTACCTGACGGCCCCGGTCATCGAGATCCGCGTTGCCGAGGGCGCCGTCCTGCGCCACGAGCGCGTGCAGCGCGACAGCATGGAGGCCTTCCACCTGGGCACCCTCCGCGCCGAGGTGGCCAAGGGCGGCCAGTACCACTCGCGGACCCTCAGCTTCGGTGCGCGCCTCTCGCGGCAGCAGCCTTGGCTGCGCCTGGCCGAAGGCGTCGAGGCCTCCCTGGACGGCCTCGCCCTGCTTGACGGCACGCAGGTGGCCGATACCCACAGCTTCATCCACCACGCCGAGCCCCATTCCCAGAGCCACCAGTTGCACAAGTGCATCGTGGACGGGCGAGCCAGGGCCATCTTCAACGGCCAGATCCGCGTGGCCCCCAGAGCCCAGGGCACGGACGCGAAACAGCAGAGCCGCAACCTGCTCCTTTCCGAAACCGCCCGGGTGGACACCAAGCCCCAGCTGGAAATCTACGCCGATGACGTGAAATGCAGCCACGGCGCCGCAGTGGGGCAGCTGGATCCCGAAGAGCTTTTCTACATGCAGAGCCGCGGCCTCAACGCCGACGATGCCCGCAACTTGCTCACCTACGGCTTTGCCGCGGACGTGATCGCCCACGTTCCGGTGGCCAGCCTGCGCCGGGCCTTGCGCCAGCTGGTGATGGCCCGCACCCAGGCCTCCACGCTGGGGGACTTGTCATGACCACGACCCTCCACCCCTTGGATGTCAGCGCCATTCGCAAGGATTTCTCCCTGCTTTCCCGCGATTTCCACGGCAAGCCTGTGGTGTACCTCGATAGTGCCGTCAGCGGCCAGATGCCCCTGGTGGCCATCGAGCGCATGGCGAAATACGAGCGGGAGGAGCACACCAATGTCCATCGCGGCGTGAGCACCCTCAGCCAGGAGGCCACGGACTTCTACGAGGCCGCCCGCGAGAAGGTGCGGAAGTTCATCGGCGCCGGGTCGATCAAGGAGATCGTCTGGACGCGCGGCACCACTGAGGCCATCAACCTCGTGGCACAGACCTACGGCCGCATGCACGTCAAGGAAGGCGACGAGATATTGCTCTCGGCCATGGAGCACCACGCCAACATCGTGCCCTGGCAGATGCTGGCCCAGGAGAAGGGCGCCACGATCAAGGTCATTCCCATGACCGATGCCGGCGAGCTGATCCTCGGCTCCCTGGACGAACTCCTCACGGCGCGCACGAAGATCGTGGGCGTGGTGCACGTCAGCAACGTGCTGGGCACCGTGAACCCAGTGAAAGAGATCATCGCCAAGGCCCACGCCAAGGGCGTGCCCGTGCTGGTGGACGGCGCCCAGGCGGTGCCCCACCTGCATGTGGACGTGAAGGACCTCGACGCGGACTTCTACGCCTTCAGCGGCCATAAACTGTCGGGCCCCACGGGTATTGGCGTGCTCTACGGCAAGCTGGCCCACCTGGAGGCCATGCCCCCCTGGCACGGCGGCGGCAACATGATCCGCTCCGTCAGCTGGGAGAAGACGACCTACATCCCCGCCCCAGGCAAGTTCGAGGCCGGCACGCCGCCCATCGCCGCGGCCATCGGCCTGGGCGCGGCCATCGACTACCTGAACAACCTCGGCCTGGATCGCATCGCCGCCCACGAGCACGAGCTGCTGGTCTACGCGACGGAAAAGCTCTCGGCCATTCCGGGCCTGCGCATCCTCGGCCAGGCCAAGGAGAAGGCCAGCGTCATTTCCTTCGTGGTCGAGGGCATCCACCCTCATGACATGGGCAGCCTGCTGGATGGCGAAGGCGTCGTCGTCCGCGCCGGCCACCACTGCGCGCAGCCCGTCATGGCCCGCTTCAACGTTCCCGCCACCACCCGCGCCTCCTTCGCCTACTTCAACACCCGCGAAGATGTGGACGTCCTCGTCTCAGCGGTTCTCAAGGCCATCGAGTTGTTCAAATGAAAAAAGATTCACCACCAAGACACGAAGACGCCAAGGAAAGCAGAAGCTTTTATCTTTCCTCGCGTCTTCGCGCCTTCGTGGTGAATCAGTTGTTTTTCCCCTCTAGGACTGGCCGATGAGCAACCCCCGCGAGCTGTACCAGCAGGTCATCCTGGAGCACAACAAGAAGCCCCGGAATTTCGGGAAGCTGGAAAGCTGCACCCACCATGCCGAGGGCCACAATCCCCTCTGTGGCGATCAGCTGGAGTTGTCACTGATCATCGAGAATGGCCAGGTGCAGGACATCAAGTTCACGGGCAGCGGCTGCGCCATCGACACGGCCAGCGCCAGCCTCATGACCGGCGCCGTCAAGGGCAAGCCCGTGGCCGAGGCCGAGGCCATGGCCGAGCAGTTCCGCGGCATGGTGCGCGGCGACCTGGAACCCGGGGCGCAGACGCCCCTGCTGGGCAAGCTCACCCTCTTCAGTGGCGTCAAGGATCTGCCCAGCCGCGTGAAGTGCGCCGTCCTCCCCTGGGCCACCCTCCACGCCGCCCTCAAGGGCGAGGAAGAGGCATCCACAGAATGAAAACCTGTCTCCAGATTTCACAGATGTCACAGATTAAAAAGAATCTGTGTGAATCTGTGGAATCTGTGGACTGAAGAGGTCCATAGATCATGCCGAAAATCGCTGAAATCGAATACACCCCCAACCCAAACGCGGTGAAATTCGTGTTGAAGGAAGCCGTGGCCGTGGGCTTCCCGAAATCCTTTCCCAACGCGGAAACGGCCGAGCACGACGAGCTGGCGAAGGGCCTTTTCGCCGTGGGGAACGTCACGTCGGTCTTCATGCAGGACAAGTTCCTCACGGTCACCAAGACCGACGACAAGGGCTGGCCGGAGATGCTGCCCCTGCTGGCAGCGCCCATCCGGGCCGCCTCGGGCGTGGGCGGAGCCAACGGCGCCCCGGCCGCGCCCCGGGTCTTCAGCAAGGTCGAGGACGAGAACGACCCCCTGCTCAAGGACATCCGCATGGTGCTGGAGAGTTCCATCCTGCCCGCCCTGGCGGCGGACGGCGGCGGCCTGGAACTGGTGGGCCGCCACGAGAAGCAGGTGATGATCCGCTACGTGGGCGCTTGCGGCAGCTGCCCCGCCAGCCTCACGGGCACCCTGGTGGCCATCGAGGGCATGCTGCAAAAGGAAGTGGACCCGGAACTGGTGGTGATCTCGGTCTAACCCTGTCGCCGGAACCGGAATTGGGCACGGCCCTGAGGGCCCTCCTGGGTGAAGCTCTGTTCCAGCACCGCGACCGTTTCCCGGCCCAGCCGGAGAACGGTCGAGGCCCGGGTTCCATAGGCGGGTGTGCGGATGAAGGCGGGTGAGAGCGCCCGTTCCCACTCCAGGTCGACCCCGGTCCGGGGAAGCAGGTCATCCCCATAGACCTGGGCCTCCGCCAGGAGGGCCATCAGGTTTTCATCGTCCAGGAGATCGTCCGCCCATCCAGTCTTGAGGGCTTGGACCTTGGGCCAGGGCTCGTCGAAGGCCCCGTTGGAGACCCCGTGAATGCCGGGGACGAAGGTCATCTGTTGATCCAGGCGGCTTTCATAGCCCAGCAGATCCCGGCCGTCGTAAAGCAACAAGTTGAAGGGATTGAAAGCTCCAGCTTCCGGACGGAGTTCATCGAGGAAGGCCGCGGCGGAGGATCCGCCTTCCAGAAAGCGCACCGGGAGCTGCCCCCGCGAGGGGGTTCCCGTTCTCGAAGCCTTGGGGTCCCGATGGTTGGTCAGGGCGGCGAAGCGTCCCGCCGGGGTCAGCCCCAGCCAGGTTCCGCCTGCCTCGAGGTCGCGGCCGGCCAGAATCGGACGATCCTCCCACCAGGCCATGGGCGCCGTGGGCCGGGTGTAGAACTCGTCCCGGTTGGCCGCAACCAAGAGGGGGGTGGGTCCACCTGGCTGCCAGTGGAAGGCGATGAGGCACACCCCTCCAGGGTAGACCGGTCTTGCCATGACATTTCCTGGCCCTGGTTGGATTTCTGCGATAGTCTGTGCGTTCTGCCGGACTTCGTGTGCCGGGATTCCAGCCCACCGCCAGAGCGCGGGGGCTAACCAAAGAGGTGGACTTCATGTCCAAGTTAGAAGCAATCATCAAGGGCCTTGGCTCCAAGCAGATGGGCCGCATCACCGTACTCGACGCCGGGTATGTCGAGGACGACAGCGCGGAAGGCCAGGAGTTCATGGCCGCGCTGCAGGGTGAGACCCGTGGTCTGCGCGAAGAAGAGGTCGTGCGCGGCGTCGTCGTGGAAATCCGCGGCAAGGACGTCATCGTCGACATCGGCTACAAGGGGTCGGGCACCGTCAATCTCGACGAGTTCAACAACCCCGACGGCACCCAGGGCGTCCAGGTGGGTGACGTGGTCGAAGTGCTGCTCGAGATGCTGGAGGACGCCAACGGCAACGTGCGCCTCAGCCGCGAGCGCGCCGAGAAGATGAAGATCTGGGACGAGGTCGAGAAGGCCTTCCGTTCCAACATGACCGTGCACGGCACCGTGCTCGAGAAAGTCAAGGGCGGTCTGGCGGTCGACATCGGCATCCGCGCCTTCCTGCCCGGCAGCCAGGTGGACATGAAGCCCGTCCGCAACCTGGATCCCTACCTCGGCAAGTCCTTCGACATGAAGGTCATCAAGGTCAACCGCCGCCGCGGCAACATCGTGCTGTCCCGCAAGCTGTTCCTCGAGACCATCAACGCGAGCCTGAAGGAAGAGACCCTCGCGGGCCTCGAAGAGGGCAAGCTGGTCGAGGGCGCCATCAAGAACATCACCGAGTACGGCGCCTTCGTCGACCTGGGCGGTGTGGACGGCCTGCTTCACATCACCGACATGTCCTGGGGCCGGCTCAACCACCCCAGCGAGATGTTCCAGGTGGGCGACAAGGTCGAAGTGGCCGTGCTCAAGTACGACAAGGACACCGAGCGCGTCTCCCTCGGCTACAAGCAGAAGTTCCCGGATCCCTGGCTCTCCGTCGAGGAGCGCTACCCCATCCAGGCTTCGGTCAAGGGCAAGGTTGTCTCCATCACTGACTACGGCGCATTCGTCGAGCTCGAGCCCGGCATCGAAGGTCTGGTGCACGTCTCCGAGATGAGCTGGACCAAGAAGGTCAAGTCCGCCAAGGGCATGGTCAACCTGGGCGACCAGGTCGAGGCCCTCATCCTGCAGGTGGACAGCGAGAACCGCCGCATCAGCCTCGGCATGAAGCAGATCACCCCGAACCCCTGGATGGCCATCGCCGAGAAGTACCAGCCCGGCATGATCGTCACGGGCACCGTGCGCAACATCACGGAGTTCGGCGCCTTCATCGAGCTGGAAGAGGGCATCGACGGCCTGATCCACGTGTCCGACTTCAGCTGGACCAAGAAGATCAAGCACCCCGGCGAGATCGTGAAGAAGGGCGACGAAGTCACCGCCAAGGTGCTCAACCTCGATCCCCTGGCTCAGCGCATGAGCCTCGGCGTGAAGCAGATGGAGCCCAACGTCTGGGAGATCTTCTTCGAGAACCACAATGTCGGCACCGTCATCACCGGCAAGATCGCCCGCCTGACCGATTTCGGCGCCTTCGTCGACCTCGGCGATGGCATCGAGGGCCTGGTGCACGTCTCCGAACTGAGCCGCAAGCGGGTGGAGGACATCCAGAAGGAGTTCGCCGCCGGCCAGGAGCTCACCATGAAGATCGTGAAGCTCGATCCCACCGAGCGCCGCATCGGCCTCTCCGTCAAGCAGCTGGAGCAGGACATGGAGCGTGGCGACCTGGAAGCCGCCAAGGCCCGCCAGCCTGAGTTCAAGAAGGCCACCCTCGCGGATGCCTTCAACAAGGCAGAGCGGGAGTAGGTTCCTTCCGCTCTCAGACAAAGCCCCCGCGAGGGGGCTTTGTCGTGGTTGGAGAGGTCTGAGTATCCCGAAGGGATGCGAAGAGAACGACGCCGGTCCGAAGCCGAACCAGCCCCTTACCGGTTTCGTTATCTGGAACCGAGAGGATGGGGTTGGAGGTCTTCGCATCAGGGATGCGAAGAGAACGACGCCGGTCCGAAGCCGAACCAGCCCCTTACCGGTTTCGTTATCTGGAACCGAGAGGGTGGCCTTCAACAAGGCAGAGCGGGAGTCAGTTCCTTCCGCCCTCAGACAAGGCCCCCGCGAGGGGGCTTTGTCTGGCAAGGCCTTCGGGGCGGTCCCTGGCAAAAGGCCGTCAAACCGCCTATTCCGGGTCCCCAGGCTGGAAATCAGTGGGGTAAATCCTGTTGTCGGTCACACTGGGCGGGGGCTAAACTCAGTACCAATTGAATGCTGTACAAACCCGCAAAGGAAGCTCCATGAGCGAACTTACTCGGAAGGAAGTGGTCTTCATCCTCAACTCGGGGAAGAACTTCCACCGCACGGATTTGAGCGGCCTCGACCTCCGAGGGTTCGATTTCACGGGGGCCAACCTCAGTGAGGCGAATCTGGCTGGTGCTGTGCTCAACCAGACCCTCCTGCACAGCGCCAACCTGGCCGGGGCCGACCTGCGTCTGGCCAACCTGGATGAAGCCAACCTCGAGGGCGCCAACCTCAGCCGGGCCAGGCTGGCCGGCGCCAACCTTTCGGCGGCGAACCTCTCCAACGCCGATCTGACCTTCTTCGACATCCAGCAGTACGAGCCAGCCACTGTGCCCAATCTGGCAGGCGCCAACCTTGCCGGGGCCAAGCTCAACGGCGTGACCCTCACGGGCCTCGACCTCAGCGGCAAGGATCTCCGCGGCGCCGACCTGAGCGGCGCCGACCTCCGTCAGACCGTGCTCGAAGGCGCCAACCTCCAGGGCGCCAACCTTGGCCAGGCCAACCTGGTGGGCGCCAACCTCGCCAAAGCGAACCTGGCGGGCGCCAGCCTCCAGGCAGCCACCCTGGGCGGGGCCAACCTGAACCTTGCCAACCTGGGCGGCAGCAACCTGGCCGACGCCGATCTCCACTGGGCCAGCCTCACGGAAGCCAACCTGGAGGGCGCGAACCTCAGCCGGGCCAACCTGAAGGGCACGAACCTCAGCGGCGCCAACCTGGCGGGGGCGGACCTCCGCCATCTCGACATCCTGAAATACGAGCGGGACGACGTCCCCAAGCTCAAGGGCGCGAACCTCAGCGGCGCCAACCTGCACGGCACCAACCTGCGCGCCATGGATCTGGGCCGCACGAACCTCAGCGGGGCCGATCTCGGCGAGACCGTGTTGCGTCAGGTCAACTTCGAAGGCGCGGATCTGCGGGAAGCCAGCCTCAAGGCCGCGGATCTCAGCGGCTGCAACCTCAGCAGCTCGGTGCTGGCCGGGGCCAACCTGGGCGCGGCCCAGCTCGCGGGCGCCGTGCTCGGCAACGCGGACCTGCGCGGCGCGGATCTCACCGGCGCCGACCTGAGCGACATCAACCTCACCGGCGCGAACCTCAGCAACGCGAACCTGACCGGCGCCAGCCTCACGGGCGCGCAGCTGGACGGCGCGGTGCTGGCGGGCACCCTGCTGGTGGGCGCCAACCTCAGCAAAGTGGATCTATCCCGCAAGAACATGAAGGGGGCCGATCTCTCCAAAGCCGATCTCAGCGAGACCAATCTCGACGGCGCCAACCTAGCGAGCGCGCTCTTTACGGACGCCAAACTCAGCGAAACCCATCTGGGTGGGGCAAACCTCCGCGGCGCCAAGCTCAGCGGCGACGATCTGCGCACTGCCAACCTCTGCGGCGCGGATCTCTCCGGCGCCGATCTCGCCGGGGCGGATCTGGCCGGCAGCATCCTCAGCGCCAACCTGCATGACGCCAACCTTTTCGCAGCCAACCTGCGGGGCGCGACCCTGGATCGCGCCGTGCTCACCGGCTCGAACCTGTCCGGCGTGGATCTCAGCGGCTTCTCCCTCGAGGGCATGGATCTGAACCACGCCCAGCTCAACAATGCGAACCTCACCGGCGCCAAACTCAAGGGTGCCATTCTGCGCGGTGCCCAGGGCCTCGGTGCCGATTTCAGCGGCACGGACCTGACCAGCGCCGATCTGCGCAATTCGGATTTCAGCGGCAGCAATTTCTTCGCCTGCAACTTCGAAGGAGCCAACCTGCGGGAAGCCAACCTGGCCTCCCTGCCCACGGAATCCCGCGGCGAATACCGCACGAACCTCAGCAACGCCAACCTGAGCCGGGCCAATCTGAGCGGCGCCAACCTCTACCAGGCCAACCTGAACGAGGCCAACCTGGTGAACGCCGACCTCACGGGCGCCAGCTTGGTGTGGGCCGATCTCCGGGGCGTGGACCTGCGCCAGACCTCCCTGAAGGACACGGATCTCCGCCAGGCCAACCTGGACGGCGCGAACCTCTGCGGGGCTGATCTCCGCGAGACCATCCTCCAGGACGCCTACCTCGATGGCGCGAACCTCTCCGGCGCCAACCTGTCGGGCGTGAACCTCTCCGGCGCCGACCTGCGCCACACCAACCTCATCGACGCCAGCCTCGATGGAGCCGACCTCAGCGCCGCCAACCTCAACGGCGCGAACATGGTCTGGGCCAACCTGAGCGGCGCCAACCTGGGCAAGGCCAACCTCTCCCGGGCCAAGCTCAGCGGGGCCAACCTGGGCGGCGCCGACCTGCGCGAAGCCATCCTGGACGATGCCAACCTGGATGCCACGAACCTCACGGGTTCCAAGCGGTAGGCTCGCGGCTCATCTCCTGCCTTGAAAAGATCTCCACCAAGGACACGAAGACGCCCCGCGGGTGCAGGAAGAAGACAAAGGAGCGCCCTTGGTTCATCCCAGGTGAGGGTTGGCCAGGGCGGCTCTTCGTCCGGCTTTCGTCTGCCATGACTGAACGCCCTCCGCAGCAGGTCAGTGCAGGGGGCGCCCTTCCCTATCTTTGTGTCCTCGTGGAGGTTTTTAGAACCGGTTCCGATCCAACCCCCGCGGCACGGGGATGATCTCGGGCGCGGCTCCGTGGGTGCCCGAATTCAGGGCGGCCACGGGCGAGAAGCGCTCCTGCACCCGCTCGTCCCGGCGGGGGACCAGGGGCACCGGCTCCTGCTGCTTGGGCCTCGGCGGCAGCTGACAGGTGCCCTGGAGCATGCCGCCCTCGTCTACCACCAGGGAACCCAGCTCCACTTCGCCTTCCACCCAGCCGGTGCCCAGGATTTCCAAGCATCCCGAAACCTTGACGATGCCTTCCACCCGGCCGGTCACGGTCAGGTGCTTGGAATGAATGGTGCCTTTCACCAGGCCCGTGGGTGCCACGACCACCTGCCCCTCGCTGATGATGGTGCCTTCCACGGTGCCTTCCACCCGCAGGCCATTGGCGCCCGCGTGGATCTCTCCCTGCCAGCGGGTGCCCTCCCCAAGGAGGGTGCATATTGGTTCGGCCGCGGGGCGCGACGTGCCAACCTTGTTTCCCAAAGAGAACATGGATCCCCCGGACCCGGAACCGACTTGCGGCGCGCCCGGCGGCGGCACCGGACCGGCAGGAGGCCGGCCTTCCTTCTCTTCGGCCGGACGGGTCCAGAAACTTAAGAACCAGGCAACCAGATCCCCGGCCCCCCTCCAAGTCGTTCCCCACCTTGGAGGAAGGCGCGCCGGAATGCCATACTCCCCACGGTGCCCGATGGCTCCCCCCGGATCCCCATGCGCTTTCTCCATACCTCTGACTGGCACCTGGGCAAGACCCTTTGCAATGCGAGCCTGCTGGACGATCAAGCCCACGCGTTGGATCAGGTGGTGGCCATGGTGCGCGACACCAAAGCCGAAGCCCTGGTGGTGGCGGGCGATCTCTACGACCGCGCCGTGCCGCCCAAGGAGGCCGTGGCCCTGCTGGACGAGACCCTGAACCGCCTGGTGCGCGGCTGCGGCGTGCCCGTGCTCATCATCGCCGGCAACCACGACAGCCCCGAGCGCCTGGGCTTCGCCTCGGGTTTCCTGGGCACCCAGGGCCTTCACCTGGCCGGCCCGCTGGAAGCAGAACCCAAGCCCATCTTGATCGGCAACACCGCCTTCCACCTGCTGCCCTATGCGGATCCCGCCATGGCCCGCTACGCCCTGGAAGATGCCGGGCTGCGCACCCACCAGCAGGTGCTGTCCGCCCAGCTGGAACGGGCCCGGCTGCAGCATCCCTCCGGGCACCGCTTCGTGGCCGTGGCCCATGCCTTCGTGGCCGGCGGCTCCGTATCGGATTCGGAACTGGGGTTGTCCGTGGGCGGCACCGGCGAAGTGGACGCCTCCCTCTTCTCGTTCACGGATTACACCGCCCTGGGCCACCTGCACCGGCCCCAGGAGGCGGGCCAGCCCCACGTGCGCTACGCCGGGAGCCTGCTCAAGTACAGCGCCTCCGAGGCCTCGCACGTGAAGGCCCTCACCCTGGTGGAGCTCCCGGACCGCGGCCCGGCCCGCACCGAGCCGCTGCCCATCGTCCCGCGCCGGGACCTGCGCCGGCTGCGCGGGCTGTTCGAGGACCTCATGAAGGCGCCCAACGGCCCCACCGAGGATTACCTCTTTCTCGATCTGCTGGACGAGGGACCGGTGCTGGACGCCATGGCCCGCCTGCGCCAGGTCTACCCCAACCTGCTCGGCATCCAGCCCGCCCCGCCGGCCTCGGCCCCCGCCGAGGGCGTGGAGAGCATCCGCCTGCGTGACCTGGATCCCGACCAGCTGTTCCGCAGTTTCTTCCAGGAAACCCAGGGGCGCCCCATGAACGAAGAAGAGGCCGCCCTCTTCCTGGACGTGTCGCAAAGCCTCCTCCACCAGGAGGGCCACCCGTGAAGCCGCTGCATCTCGCCCTGGAAGCATTCGGCCCCTACGCGGCCCGGCAGGAACTGGATTTCTCGGACCTGAAGGACCAGGCCTTTTTCCTCATCCACGGCCCCACCGGTGCCGGCAAAACCAGCATCCTCGACGGCATCAGCTATGCCCTATACGGCGAAACCAGCGGGGGCCAGCGGGAGACGAGGGATCTCCGCAGCCACTTCGCCGCCGCGGACACGCCCACGCGGGTCACCTTTGATTTTGCCCTGGGCGGGCGCCGCTACCGCGTGGCCCGCTCCCCCGAACAGCAGGTGCCCAAGCAGCGGGGCGGAGGCACCAAGAAGCAGGCCTACACGGCGAACCTCTGGGAACTGAAGGAGGGCCAGGAGATCCCCCTGGCCACGGAAAAGCCCACCCTCGTCGATCCCAAGGTGGCCGAACTCATCGGCTTCAAGGCCGACCAGTTCCGCCAAGTGGTGCTCTTGCCGCAGGGCCGCTTCCAGGAGTTCATGCTGGCAGGCTCCACCGAGCGCCAGGCCATCCTCCAGACCCTTTTCCAGACCTCCCGCTACGCCCGGCTGGCCATCGCCCTCACCGAGGAGGAGAAGGCCCTGAAAGAGGCCATCCGAGGCACCCAGGCGGAGATCAAGCACCGGCTGGCCCAGGCGGACGTGGCCTCGGTGGAGGCCCTGCCTGCGCTGCTGGAGCAGGCCTCGGAGCTGGCGGAGCGGCTTCTCCAGGAACAGGCCCAGGCCGGCCAGGAACTGGAGGCCGCCTCCGCCGCCTGGATGGAAGGCGCGCGCAGCGCCGAGCGGCTGGCGGAAGAGGCCTCGGCCCGTGCCGAGCTGGAGCAGATCCAGGCTCAATCCCGCATCAACGATGCCCGCCGCACGGAACTGGACCGCGCCCGCCGCTGCGAGTCGGTCCTGCCCGCCGCTGAGCGGCTGGAGGCGGTGCTCGCCCGCATCCGCGCCCAGGAGGCTGAAGAAGCCGCCTTGGCGGAGGCGGCGGAACGGGCCAAAGAAGCCCTCGCCAGCGCCGAAGGCGCCGTAGCCGAAGCGGAACAACACGAGGTGCGCCGCGAAGAACTGCGCCGCGCCATCGGCCGGCTGCGCGATCTGGAACCCAAGCTGGAGGCCCTGGAAAAGGCCCGCCAGGAGGCCCGCGAAGCGGCCCTGGGCCGCGGCCGTTTCGGCGATCTGGCCGAAGAGCAGAAGCGGCGCCTGGAGGCCGCGAAGCAGGAGCTGTCCAGGGCCCGCCTCGCCCAGCAGGACGCGCGGACCGACGCCGCGCAGGAAGCCAACCGCGAAGGCATGCTCTTCTTCGTGCGGAAGCGCCGGACCCAGCGCGAGGATCTGGAGCGCTCCCTCGAAGAACTGGCCCGGGCCAAGGCCTCGCTGGATGCGGTGATGGAAACCCAGCTGGCCGCGCAAAAGGCCGTCCAGGCCGCCCGCGAGCGGCACCGCGCCATCCAGGAGCGCCGCCTGGCGGCCCATGCCGCGCGGCTCGCCAAGGATCTCAGGCCCGGCGAAGCCTGCCCCGTCTGCGGCAGCGGCACCCATCCCCACCCCGCCCTGCCCTCCGGAGACCTGCCCGACGAACAGGACGTGCGCCTGGCCATGGAACTGCAGGAGGACGCCGAAACCGCCCTGGCCCGGGCCCAGGACGCCACCGCCTCGCGTTCGGCCGCCGTGGAGATCGCACGAAGCCGCCGCCAGGATCTCATCGAGGCTCTGGGTGAGCACGCGGACGTGAGCCTGGAGACCCTCGTCGTCCTGGAGTCCCGCCACAAGGATGAACTCGACCGCAGCCGCGCCGCCTCCGCCAACCTCGATGCCATCGAGCGGCAGATGCAGCAGGCCGAAGAGGCGAGGAACCAAGCCGAAGCCAAGCTGTCGGAGATCCACCAGCGCCTGCACGACCTGATGGTGCAGGAAGCCGGCGCCAAGGCCCGCATGGAAATGCTGGAGACGGACCTCCTGCAGGAGCTCCGCGTGCCCGGGGCCCTCTCCACCCAGCGCCGCGAGGCGGAGCAGGCGCTGGAAGCCTCCGAGGCTCAGCTGGCGGCGGCCCGCGCCGCCCGGGAACCGGCCCGCGCCGCCGCCCTGACCGCCGACACCGCCCTCGCCATCCATCGCAAGCACCTGGAAGCCATCCGGACGGAATCCTGGAGCCTCAGCGAAGCCTTCGACGGAACCCTGGCCGCCGCCCACTTCCACGACCGCGAGGATTTCCAGCGGGCCCGCCGCGCCCCGGAGGACATCCAAGCCCTCGGCGAGGCCGTGGAGCGGTTCGCCGCGGATCTGGCCGCCGCCACCCAGCGGCTGGAGCAGGCCCGGCAGCTGGCCGAAGGCCTGAGCGCGCCCGACCTGCCCACCCTCCTGTCCGCGCGGGAAGCGGCCCAGGCCCGCTTCGCCCAGACCTCCGAAGCCCAGGGCCGGGCGCATTCGGAGCGGGAGGCCCTCGATCGGCTCGAAGCCGACCTGCGCCGCCTGTCAGACGACACCCTCCGGCAGGACCGCCGCTACAAAGCCGCGGCCAGCCTGGCCCGCGTGGCTCGCGGCGACGACGGCGACCGCATCTCCTTCGAGCGCCACGTGCAGGGCGCCATTCTGGACGAGGTGCTCGTGTCCGCCTCGGAACGCCTGCGCATCATGAGCAAGCAGCGCTACGCCCTGCGCCGCGCCACCCTCAGCACGGACCAACGCAAGGCCGGAGGCCTGCAACTGGAGATCACCGACACGCATACGGGCCGCTCCCGCGCCGTGAGTTCGCTGTCCGGCGGCGAGGGCTTCCAGGCCAGCCTGGCCCTGGCCCTGGGCCTCTCCGACGTGGTGCAGCGCCACGCGGGCGGCATCCGGCTGGACACCGTCTTCATCGACGAGGGCTTCGGCAGCCTCGATCCCGAAGCGCTGGATCTGGCCCTGCGCACCCTGGAGGATTTGAACCAGGGCGGGCGCCTGGTGGGGCTCATCAGCCACCTGGAAGAAGTGAAGGCGCGCATTCCGGCCCGACTGGAAGTGACTCCAGGCCCCGGCGGCAGCCACGCCCGGTTCCGGGTGTCGTGACCCAGATCGCGTCCTCCGGATCATGCCTCGCATGGCGTGGTAATCTCCATCCACTCCCGGAGTTCCCATGCCGCGTTCCCTTGCGCCCATCCTATGTCCCTTCCTGGGCTTGGTCCTGACGGCCCAGCCGACGCCCTACCAGAAAGCGCCCAAGGCCATCCAGGCCGTGCTGGACGCCCCCGGCACGCCCTCCCTCATCGACAGCCCCAAGGGCGACCGCTTCCTGCTGGCGGAATTCGAGCGCCATCCCAGCATCGCCGACCTGGCCCAACCCATGGCGCGGCTGGCGGGGCTGCGCTTCAACCCGACCAGCCGCGGCCCCCACAGCCCCCAGCGCCTCAAAGGCCTGGCCATCCAAGGCCTGACGGGGACCGCCAAGCCCGTCGCCCTGCCCGCGGGAGTGAGCCTCGGCCAGCCGCGCTGGTCGCCGGATGGCACGCGCTTCGTGATGATGAGCGCCACCCCGAAGGCCACGGAGCTATGGGTGGGCGAAGCTTCCACCGGGAAGCTCCGCCGGATCGAAGGCGTGAGGCTCAACGCCATCCTGGGCAATCCCCTCGACTGGATGCCGGATGGCAGCCTCCTGTGCAAGACGGTGCCCGCCGCCCAGGGTTCTGTTCCCAAGGCGCCGGAAGTACCCCTCGGCCCCCGCATCCAGGAAACCGAAGGCAAGGCCGCCCCGGCGCCCACCTACCAGGATCTGCTGCAGAACGCCCAGGATGAGGTGCGCTTCGAATTCCTGGCGCAGTCCCAACTGGTGCGGGTGGACCTCGCCACCGGCGCGCTCAAGCCCTTCGGCAAGCCGGGCCTCTACGGCAACGTCCAGCCCTCCCCCGACGGCAAGCTCCTCCTGGTCCCCCGCATTCAACGCCCCTTCTCCTTCCTGGTGCCCGTCTCGCACTTCCCCGTGCGCGAGGAAGTTTGGGACCGCTCCGGCGCCATGGTGCACCTGGCTTCCGATCAGCCCCTGGCCGAGGACATCCCCCTCGAGGGCGTCCGCAAAGGCCCCCGCCACCTGCACTGGCGGCCCACGGAACCGGCCACCCTGGCCTGGACCGAGGCCCTGGACGGCGGCGACCCCAAGCGCAAGGCCGAATTCCGCGATCACGTCCTCGTGCAGGCCGCCCCGTTCAAGGCCGCGGCCACGGAGCTGATCCGGCTCAAGGACCGCATGCAGGATTTGGATTGGAGCGAGAGCGGCGATCTGGCCGTGGTGCAGGAATACGACCGCGACCGCAAGTGGACCCGCACCTGGCTGGTGAACCCCGCCAAGCCCGGCGCGGCGCGGCTGGCCTTCGATCTGAGCAGCAACGACCGCTACCGCAATCCGGGATCCTTCGTGTCGAGGCTGCTGCCCAACGGCCAGACAGCTCTGCTGCAGCAGGGTGGGGGCCTCTTTCTGGTGGGCCGCGGCGCCACGCCCGAAGGCGACCGTCCCTTCCTCGACCGCCTCGACCCCGCCACGCTGAAAACCGAACGGCGCTTCCGCTGCGGTGAGGGCCTCTTTGAATCCCCGGCGTTCCTGCTCCCGGATGGCCGCTTCATCACGCGCCGCGAAAGCCCCGCGGAGGCGCCCAACTACGTGCTGCACGGCGCCGAGGCCAAGGCCGAGACACGGGCCCTCACGGCCTTCAAAGACCCCCTGCCCGAACTGCGGAAGATCCAGAAGAAGCTGGTGAAGTACACCCGCCCCGACGGCGTGGCCCTCAGCTTCACGATGTACCTGCCACCTGACTACAAGGCCGGGGAACGGCGCCCTGCCGTGGTCTGGGCCTACCCCATGGAGTTCACCGATGCCAGCACCGCCGGCCAGGTGAGCGGTTCCGCCAGCCGATTCACCACCATCGGCGGCATGTCCCACCTCTTCTTCCTGCTCCAGGGTTACGTGGTGCTGGACGGCGCCACCATGCCCGTGGTGGGCGATCCCAAGACCGTCAACGACACCTTCCTCGATCAGGTGGTGGCCAGCGCCAAGGCGGCGATCGACAAGGCCGACGAACTCGGCGTCATCGATCCCAAGCGCGTGGGCGTGGGCGGCCACAGCTACGGCGCCTTCATGACCGCCAACCTGCTGGCGCATTCCACGCTGTTCAAGGCCGGCATCGCCCGCAGCGGCGCCTACAACCGCACCCTCACGCCCTTCGGCTTCCAGAGCGAGCGGCGCACCTTGTGGGAAGCGCCGGACATGTACCTGAAGGTGTCCCCCTTCATGTCCGCCAACCACTTCAATGCGCCGATCCTGCTCATCCACGGCGAGGCCGATAACAACCAGGGCACCTTCCCCATCCAGAGCGAGCGCCTCTACGCCGCGCTGAAGGGCAATGGCCAGACCGCCCGCTACGTCACCCTGCCCCTGGAAAGCCACGGCTATAGCGCCCGCGAATCCATCGAACACACCCTGTGGGAGATGATCCACTGGTTCGACAAGCACCTGAAGTAGGGGCCTAGCGGCCTGAATGAAAGCTAGAAACGGCGCCTGGTCGACCACCTGGCGGAGACCCGCCAGCCGCTGGTGGTTCCTCCCCAGCCCCGGCCAGGCGTCGCATTGCGGCCCGGGTGTTGGGATCCCGATACCGAATCGACCGCAAAAGGGCCGTAGTACCAGGGGGGGAAAACGGCAGGATCGTGCGGGTACCCGACGAAGAACCTCGGCAGGGGAGCTTCAAGGGCCATCTTGGCCCCCTCGCCCGCCTCGGCATCGGAAGACACTGCTGGTTGCGAGGCCAAGACCCGGTTTCGAAGAGCTTGCAGGGTGGCCGGTTGGAGGCCCGCCTCCGCCAGGGCGCTGTAATCCTCCTCCGATACCCGGAGAGAGGCCTGGTAGGCGCTGATGAAGTCCAGGATGGTGGCGTCGCTCAGGCCACCCTTGTGCATGCGGATGAGATCCGCCCTCCCGATGGGATGCCTTTCCGAAGCGGATGCGGCACTCCATAACAGCAAGCAACACCATGCGAGCGGCTGCCAGCGAGTGGCCATCGTGATCCCCCTTTCCGTCAACCGAACAGGCGCTTCTGAATGTTGCCCAGGAGTTCCTTTTCCAGGTTCCCGTTGGAAGCCACCACCGTCCAATCCCGCGGATAGACCGACTGCTTGAAGGCTTCGTAATGGCAGATGAGCGTGACGTGGGTCTTGCCTGGCTCCCGCTCCTCGATCAAGAGGCGGAGATCCATCCGAAGGCGGTTCCAGGGGTAGACGAAATCGCTGGGATCATCACATCCGAGGGCCCACTGATTGGCGGGAAGGGTCATGTTGGATTGCCGCGTGGAGATCAGGCCACTGTCCTTCTCGATGACCTGAATGGGAAACCCAATCCCGACCACCGCCACTGCCGCGGACCACACCTTGTCTTTCGGCGCGGCAAAGACTGCCACGGTAGGTTGCTGAACCACCGGCACAGGGGCCGGGGGCACGCAGCCTGCGGATGCCAGAAGCCCCAGGCCAGCTGGAACGAGAAGGGGACGGGTGGTCATGATGGCTCCGGTGAGGATGGCAGCGGCAAGGGTGGCTGCTCACACCACAGAGTTGACCTCCCAATACGGCCTGCCATCCGCTCAAAGTCCTGATTTTGGCCCGGACCAAAGTCCGGATCTTTCTTGAATGGAGGCGGAATGGCCAAGTCTGGGGCTGGGTTATGCTTGCTCCATGCCCCCCATCCTCGTGCTGACCTTTCTCTTAGCGCTGGCCGCCGGACTGATCTCCCTGGGGATGGTGTCGCACCGGTCCCAGCACCACTTCTCCCCGGTGACCGGCGCCCTGGTTCCTCCCCTGCTGTTCTACAACCTGTGGATCCTGGTATGGCTCGTCGTTCAATACGTGGAAACCACGGTCGTCTGGGACCTTTCGCCCGGCCAGGGCCGCGCCTGGATGGCGGGGTTGCTGTGGGTCTCCATGGCCGTGGGCGTTCAGTGGGCCGCTTCCTTCCTCGCTTTCACGCTGCGCGCGAGACATGCTGTCCATCCCCAGGGCCTGCTCCGCCGGATCCGCCTGGGGACCTTCCTGCTCACGGGCGCCCTGGGTTTGGCCTGCCTGCTTCTCTGGGCCACGAACCTGAATCCTGTCATCCGCCTCCTCAGCCGAGGTCTCAACCTCCTGATCTTCCCTGGAGTGGCCCTCCTCAGCCTCCGGCTCTGGAGGAAGGCCCGGACAACTCCTGACGAAGCCTCCGGAAGCTTGAGCGTGCTGGGAGCGGGGTACTCCGCCATCTTCGTGGCCCTGGCCCTCCTCGTCATCTGGAACCGCCTCTTCTCCCACATGCCGCGGCAGAGCTACGTCACGCTCACCGTCAGCCTGGAGATGATCTACAACCTGGTCACGGTGCTTTGGATCTGCCTGTTCGACCGGACCAAGGAGGCTGGCCCCATCGCGGCGCCGGTCTCTCCTGCCCCGGGACTGGATGCCTCACAGGTTCTCGATCCCCTGGTGGAGGCCTTCGGCATCTCGAAGCGCGAATGCGAAGTCATCCAGCTGGTTTGCCGGGGCCTGACCAATCAGGAAATCGCCGACGCTCTCTTCATCTCCTTGAAGACTGTGAAGGATCACAATTACCGCATCTTCCAGAAGACCGGAGTCCGCAACCGGGTGGAGCTGGCCCAGCTGGTTCAGAAACTGGCATCGGGCGCGAAGGCAGAGCTGCCGCTGGGAGCGCCTCCGCTGGTCCCTTCGCCCCGGTAGCGGCCCTACTCCGCCACCGCCCCGCTGTCCGGCCAACGGGCATCCGCGGCGCCTTCGGCCCGGCCGTTCCGCACCAGGATCACCTGGGCGCAGCCCTGCTTCTTCACCTCCTTGAGCGCGTGGCCCATGGCCTGCAGGGCGGCCTTGGTGGCGGCCGGAAGGCTGGACTCCACCTGGATCCGGTCGGGCAGCCACTGGTGGTGGACACGCGGCGCGTCCACGGCGGCCTGGGCATCCGCGCCGAAATCCACCACCTGGAGCAGGGTGTGGAGCACGGTGGCTGGGATGGTGCGCCCGCCGGGGCTGCCGCTCACCATGAACACCGCGCCCTCTTTCACGAGAATCACAGGACACATGCTGGAGAGGGGCCGCTTGCGGGGCTGGGCGAGGTTGGGGGCCGTGCCGATGAGGCCCGTGGCATCGGTGAGCCCTGGACCTGCGTTGAAATCGCCCATTTCATTGTTCAGCAGAAAACCCGCGCCGGGGACGATGCGCTTGAGGCCGTAGCTGTCCTCCAGGGTGTAGGTCAGGCTCACGGCGCGGCCTTTCCGGTCGATCACGGAAAGATGCGTGGTGTCAGGCCGGTCCTTGGGCCAGGCGAAGCGGTCCGGGGCGGACGCCGAGGCGCGCTCCCGGTCGATGGTGCCGCGTAGCTGCGCGGCGTAGTCCTTGGAGAGAAGCCGGGAAAGGGGGATTCCGCCGTTGAAATCCGGATCGCCCAGGAACTGGGCCCGGTCCGCGAAGGCCCGGCGCAGGGCCTCGGCCACCAGGTGGACTTCCGCGGGCGACGAGGCCCCCATCCCTCCCAGATCGTAACCTTCCAGGATGTTCAGGGCTTCGAGCAGCACCTGTCCGCCGGAGCTGGGCGGCGGCGCGGCCAGGATCTCCACCCCGCGGTAGCTGCCCTTCAAGGTTTCGCGGATCGCGGGCCGGTAGCCTCGCAGATCCGTGGCCGTAAGGAGGCCGCCGTGGGCCTTCATGTCGAGCACCATGAGCCGAGCGGTCCGGCCCCGGTAGAAATCGGTCCAATCTTTCGCAAGACGGGCCAGTGTCTTCGCCAGATCCGGCTGTGCCAGCCGGTCGCCTTTCCGCAGGGCTTCGCCCTCCCGGCTGAACTGCGCCAGGGTGGGCGCATGCCGTTTGAATTCGTCCAGATGGGCGGCCAGGCTCGCAGCCTGGTTTTCCGACAGCACGAACCCATCGCGGGCCAGCCGGATGGCGGGTTTCAGCAGCCGCGCCCAGGGCAGGCGCCCCTCCCGCTTCCAGGCTTCGCGCAGTCCCGCCACCGTGCCGGGCACCCCCACGCTGGCGAGGCTACCGTGGTGCCGCGCCCCGTCGTAGCGGCCGTCCTCCCCGAGCCACATGCGGGGATGGGCCGCGGCAGGCGCCATCTCGCGGAAATCAATGAACGAGGACCGGCCCGAGGCGGAGCGCGACAGCAGGAATCCCCCGCCGCCCAGGTTGCCCGCCGCCGGGTGCACCACCGCCAGGGCGAAGGCCGTGGCCACGGCCGCATCCACGGCGCTGCCTCCCTCGCGCAGCACCTGTGCGCCGGCCTCCGAAGCCAGCCGCTCCTGGCTGACCACCATGCCCCGCGGAATCCCCGCATGCAGGCACAACCCCAACCTCAAGAACAGGAGCAGGAACGGCACGAGGAACAGGCGCATGTCAGCCTCCACATCCAAGAGTCTGTCATCCTTGAAGCCATGTCTCGAATGGCTTCCATCCAAGGCTCGACTCCGCAGACGCCAAATGAGGAACTGGCCAACAGCCTCACCCACGGACTGGGCGCGGCCCTCTCCATCGCCGGACTGGTGCTGATGGTGGTCTTCGCCGCCAAGCGAGGCACGGCCCGGGATGTGGTGGGCGCGTCGATCTTCGGCTCCACCCTGATCCTGCTCTACCTCATGTCGACGCTCTACCACGCTTTCCGCGGCAAAAAAGTGAAGCTCGTCTTCAAGGTCTTCGATCACTCGGCCATCTTCCTGCTCATCGCGGGCACGTACACGCCCTTCTGCCTCTCCGCCCTGGGCCGCATCAGCCCCGGCTGGGGCTGGACGATCTTCGGCCTGGTGTGGGGGCTGGCGGTGCTGGGCATCACGTTCAAGGGAATCTTCTACGGCCGCATCGCGAAATCCGCGCTTCGGCCCGCCCCGCTGGATCACCTGCATTCCTCGCCCGTGCCCCCGGTGGATCCCGTCTTCGTGAAACGCATGGGCTGGATCTCCACGGGCATCTACCTGCTCATGGGCTGGATCATCCTCATCGCTGCGGCGCCGCTGGGGCGCTCGCTCTCCACCCAGGGCCTCTACTGGCTCTTCGGCGGCGGCGCCTTCTACAGCCTGGGGGCCGCCATCTACAGCCTGAAGAAGGTGCCTTACCACCATGCCGTCTGGCACCTTTTCGTGGTGGGGGGCAGCGCCTGCCATGTGTTCGGCGTGCTCTTCCATGTGATCCCCGGGAAATAGGGCCGTGATCGCGCTGGATCTCCTGCCCGGCCGATCCCAATGGGGGGCGCACCTTGAGGAGCTCCTTGCCCGGCCCGAGGCCCTGTGGGTCTACGGCCCCATGGGCGCCGGAGTATCCCTGCTGGCCACCGAACTGGCCCAGCGGCGCCAGGCGCCCTGCCTCGAGGCCACGGAGCTGGAGGCGGCCGCCATATGGCTCGCCGGACACCCCAGGGGCGTCGTGGCCGCCCGGGTGCCCGCTCCTGGACACCTGCCCTGTCTGAGCCTGCGCCTTCCCAGCCTGGACGAGCATCCCGAAGCCATCCCCGGCCTGTTGTCGGCCCTGGCGGAGGAGGAGGGCCTGGTGGGCGCGCTGCCGCCAGTCCTGGGGGCCCTGCCCTGCCCCGGGAACCTGCGGGAGCTGCGGAACCGCCTGCTGCGCTGGAAGCTGCTGGGCCAGCTGCCAGGCTCGGAACCCCATGGGCCTCTGGCCATCGAGGCGGAGGATCTGGCCACGAACCTGCACGCGCTCGAACGGCACCTGCTGCATCAGGCCCTTCGCCGGTCCTATGGCAACCGGGTGGAGGCCGCCCAGCGCCTGGGCGTGAGCCGCCGCCAGCTCTACCTGCTCATCCGCCGCCACGGCGATCCCGTGCGGGGAGAGGCCGCCACGGGTGACCTGCCCCGGCGGGTGCTCAAGCGCCGCCCTGAACAAAACTCCAGTCCGGATCCCCTGATCCGATAACGGATGGAGCGGCCGCGATGGCCGCATGGATGCAGAACTATGGCGACTCCCCTTCGGGTGCTGGTGGTGGATGACGATCCTGGAATGCGGGATGGCATGGCCATGAGCCTGAAGCGATCCGGCTTTTTCGCGGAACAGGCCCGGGGTGGCGAGGAGGCCCTCCGCATGGTGCGACCCGGCGCCTACGACGCCGTGGTCACCGATCTGCGCATGCCCGGCATGGACGGCCTGCAGCTCACAGCCCGCTTGAAGGCCGTGGACCCCAGCCTGCCCGTGCTGCTGATCACGGCCTTCGGCAGCCTGGAGTCCGCCCGCGAGGCCATGCGTCTGGGCGCCTTCGATTTCCTGTCCAAACCCTTCAGCCCCGAAGAACTCACCAGCGCCCTGAACAAGGCCCTGAAAGCCGACGGGCATCTCAAAGCCGAGGAGGCCGCTGAGGCCCCGGTGATCCTCACCCAGGATCCCGCCCTGGGCGAGACCCTGGCCCTGGCCAGGCGCGCCGCGGACAGCCGCGCCACCATCCTCATTCAGGCGGAAAGCGGCACCGGCAAGGAGCTGCTGGCCAAGCTCATCCACGGCTCCAGCCCGCGTCGCAACGGCCCCTTCGTGGCCATCAACTGCGCGGCCATTCCCGAGAACCTGCTGGAATCCGAACTATTCGGCTACGAGAAGGGCGCTTTCACGGGCGCCACCAGCATGAAGCAGGGCCGTTTCGAGCAGGCCGACGGCGGCACTCTGGTGCTGGACGAAGTGGGCGAACTGCCCCTGGGGCTGCAGGGCAAGCTGCTGCGGGTGCTTCAGGAGCGCACCGTGGACCGCCTGGGCGGAACCCGTCCCATCGCCGTGGACGTGCGCCTCATCGCCCTCACCAACCGTGACCTGCAGGCCGAGGTGAAGGCCGGGCGCTTCCGGGAGGATCTCTACTACCGGCTGAATGTCATCCCTCTGGACCTGCCGCCTTTGCGCGACCGGCCCGGCGATCTCAGCCTGCTGGCCTCCCATTTCGCCGAGCGCTATGCCCGCGAGAACGACCGGCCCGTGCCCGAGCTGGTGCCCAGCTTCTTCGCGGCGCTGGCCCGCCATCCCTGGGTGGGCAACATCCGCGAATTGGAGAACGTCATCCAACGCTGCGTGGTCCTGAACCAGGGCCGGCGCCTCAGCCAGAAGGATCTGCGCTGGCTGCTGCCCTCCGAGGCCTTCGAGGGCCTGCCTGAAGATCCCCCGGAAACCGTCGCCATCGAGCCCTGGGCCCCGCCTGCCGCGCCCGCCCCGCCCCGCCGGGAAGCAGCCGCTCCCGCTGGCGCCGTGACCGCCGACCCCCGGAACCCCTTGGTGGGCGTGCCCATGGGAACGCCCGTCGTGCTGCCCCTGGGCCTGAGCCTGCCCGAGCTTGAGCGTTTCTGGCTGCTCTCCACCCTGAGCGCCCTCAAGGGCAACCGTACTCACTGCGCGGAGCAGCTCGACATCGCCCTGCGCACCGTGCGCAACAAGATCAACGAGTACAAAGCCGACGGCTTCGCCATTCCCGCCAGCCTACGCGGGCGGGACGACGACTGATCTGGAATGGCGATTGACCCGGACTAGCGACTGACCGAGGGCCCTTCGGGTGTGAAGAGCGCGGAGCCGTAGGTATCGCGCCCGAAGGTGGCGATGACCTTCTGCCCCTTTTCCGGATCGGTCAGCCAGGCCACGAAGGCTGCCGCCTCCTGGTGGTGGATCCTGGGAAACCGGGCAGGGTTCACGGGTATGAGCGAGATGTGGTTCAGCAGGGCCTCGTCCCCTTCCACCAGGACCTGCAGCTTGAGGCGCCCCCTCGCGCCCAGGAAGGAAGCCCGGTCGATCACCGTGTAGGCCTCCGTCTGATCCGCATGCAGAAGGGTGGCGGTGTTGCCCTCGCTGCCCTTGGCGAACACCCGGTACCCAGGCCCCGAGGGCTGGAGGCCCGCCTTGGCCCACAAGCCCAGCTCCGCCACATGGGTGCCTGATTTGTCGCCGCGGCTCACAAAGGGCGCACCCTTCTCCAGGATGACGCGCAGAGCCTCGGCGGCGGTCTTCCGCCCCCGGATGCCCGCCGGATCGCTGGCCGGCCCCACGATCACGAAATCGTTGTACATGAGCGGGATGCGTCCGGCGCCGAAGCCTTCTTTCATGAAGGCCTCCTCCAGCGCCTTCGCATGCACGAGCAAAAGGTCGACGGCGCCTTGCCGCGCCAGATCCAGGGCCGCCCCCGTGCCCGCGCCCACATGGCGCACCCGGATGCCCGTGTCCTTCTCGAACCGCTCTTCCAGAAGATCCACGATCCCCGATTCGATGGGGCCGATGGTGCTCGCCAGCAACAGCATCCGCTGGGGCGGCTGGGCCGCCTGGATCCGCTGGGGCTGCTGGGCGCCTAGAACCAGCGCGGCCGAGACCGGCAGCAAGAACCGAAGGATCATCCTCATGGTCATGGCTTCTCCTGGAGGGCCCGTCTTGGGCCGGCGCGATCGTTGATTCCAGCAGAATACATCGCAACCCGGTCCGGCTAGGCTTTCGGCGGCTCCCCGGCCCTGGCCCGCAGCCACGGCGGCACCGTGGTCGCGCCGGTTTCGTGGCGGTAGAAGGCGGCGGTGATCTCGGCGCCAAGGAGCAGGATGGCGCAACTGTAGTAGAGGAAGGTGAGACCCGCCACGATGCTCAGCAGGGAGCCGTACATGATGCCCCAGGTGAGGGTGTGCCTCAGGTAGACGCCGAAACCCCACTTGGCGAGCCACCACAGCGCCGTGGACACGGCTGCTCCCAGAAAGGCGTGGCGGAACTTCACGTGCAGCCTCGGGAGGTGCTGCAGCACCATGGTCATCACCACCAGGCCGATGAGCGGCCCAAGGTAGGGCAGGAAATCCGTCTGCCGCCCGGGTAGCAGGTTCCTCAACGCGCCGCCCAGGAGGATCGCCAGGAAGAACACCGCCGCCAGCAGGCCGCCCACCAGAAAGATCACCTGGCGCAACAGGTGGTTCTTGCGGGTCTGCCGGTGCTTCTTGATGCGCAGGCCGAACACGTGGGCCAGGCTGGTGTCCAGCTGGCTGATGCCCCAGTAGCTGCCGAAGAGCAGCACCACCCAGGAGAGCCCCATGCCGCCGATCTTCTGGCTGTTGGCCACGGCATCGTAGACGAATTCCTTGGGAAGGTAGGGAACAATCTCCTGTAGGGTCTTCAGGGTTCCCGGCCCGAAGGCCCGGCCGCCGAGGATGGCGCCCAGCAGCTTGAACAGCAGCGTGGACAGCGGCACCAGGCTCACGATGAGCCAGAAGCTCAGTCCGGCGGCGTAGCTCAGGCAATCATCCTTGTGGTACTTGCCGAACACTTCGGCCACGAAATGTCCGAAGCGCCCCACCGGTGGCACCGCGCGGGCGATCTCGTGCCACATTTCCACGGCCACCTGCCAAGCCTTTTCCCAGCCTGCCTCAAGCCGGGCCCATAGACCCCGAACCTTCTCCACCATCAGGGCACCACCCTGGGCCGCCTGCACTCATCCGTATTCATCCGAGTTCATCCGTGGCGAAAACGATTCCGGGGACTTAGAAACGCACCGGATGGCGCGGCAGGAGGTACATCAGCCAGGCCAGAACCAACCCGATGCCGATGAGCCCCGCCGTGTGTTTCAGGATGGAGGCCCGCGTCCGTTCAGGCCGGGTTGTCGGGTGAAGCAGTCCCAGCACCAAGGCGATGCCCAGGCCCATGACCAGGAAGTTGAGGACGTGGCTGGAAAGGAAACGCATGGATCCAGGCTATCAGCTGTCAGCCGGTCGCCCCTACTGCGGATTCGCGGGCTTCTCCCGGGCGGGGTTGGGGTGCGCGGCGGCCTCCGGAGCGTGAGGGACCGCCTCGGGGGCACGCAGGGGGGCCTCCGGCCCCAGGGGTTCCGGCATCCGAGTGAGAGCCAGCTGGATGACCTCGTCCATGTGGCCCACCAGGTGGATGCTGAGCTGCTCGCGCACCTCGGCGGGCACCTCCTCCAGGTGCCTGGCGTTCTCGCTGGGAATGAGCACCGCCTTGCGGCCTTGCCGGTGGGCGGCCAGGAGCTTTTCCTTCAGGCCGCCGATGGGCAGCACCCGGCCCCGCAGGGTCAGTTCGCCGGTCATGGCCAGGTCGGCGCGGGCCGGAATGCCCGTCAGCACGCTGATGAGGGCCGTGGCCAGGGTGATGCCCGCGCTGGGGCCATCCTTGGGGATGGCGCCCTCGGGCACGTGCACATGGAGATCCACTGAATCCAGGAAGTCCCGCTTCAGCCCCAGGCGCTCGGCCCGGGCCCGCACGTAGCTCAGGGCCAGGTTGGCGCTTTCCTGCATCACCTCGCCCAGCTTGCCCGTGAGCTTGAGCACGCCCTTGCCCGGCAGCACCGCGGCTTCGATGGTGAGCAGGTCGCCGCCCGTGGGTGTCCAGGCCAGGCCATTCACCAGACCTGGGGGTGCGGTGTCTTCGGCGCGGGTCTCTAGGATCTTTTCAGGCCCCAGCAGCTTGGGCACCCGATCCACGGTGATGACGGGGTCGAAGGCCACGCCCTTCTCCGGCTGGAGGGTGTGGCGGGCCAGCTTGCGCAGGATGTTGGCGATCTCCCGCTCGAGCTGCCTTACACCGGCCTCGCGGGTGTAGGCCTGCACCAGTTTTTCCAGGGCGGCCTTCTCGAAGCGCACGCCCATGTTCTTCATGCCGTGCCCTTCGAGGGCGCGGGGAATGAGGTGCTTCTCAGCGATGGCCAGTTTCTCCTTGGTGGTGTAGCCGCTCAACTCCAGCACCTCGAGGCGGTCCTCAAGCGGTTCGGGGATCTGGTGCCGCACGTTGGCCGTGGCCAGGAAAAGCACTTGGCTGAGGTCGAAACCCACGTCCAGGTAGTGGTCCTGGAAGCTGCCGTTCTGCTCGGGATCAAGCACCTCCAGCAGAGCGCTGCTCGGATCGCCCCGGAAGTCCGAGGCCATCTTGTCGATCTCATCCAGCAGCATGAGCGGGTTGCGGACCTTGGCCTTCTTCATGAGCGAGATGATGCGGCCGGGCATGGAGCCGATGTAGGTGCGCCGGTGGCCGCGGATCTCGGCTTCGTCGCGCACGCCGCCCAGGGACAGCCGCACGAAGGGCCGGTTCAGGGCCCGGGCGATGCTGCGGGCCAGCGAGGTCTTGCCCACCCCGGGAGGGCCCACCAGGCAGAGGATGGGCCCGCGCAACGGGGCGCGGTGGCCATCTTCCCCCGGCAGGGGCGGCACGTTCCTCAGCCGGGCCATGACGGCCAAGTGCTCGAGGATGCGCGCCTTGATCTTCTCCAGGCCCGAGTGGTCCTCGTCCAGCACCCGCTCGGCCTCTGTGAGCTCCAGGCGCTCCTCGGCCATGGCCTTCCATGGCAAGGCCAGCAGCCAGTCCAGGTAGGTGCGGCTGACTGTCGCTTCGGCGCTCTGGGGCGGCATGGCCTCCAGCCTCTCGAGCTCCTCCAGGGCCTTGGCCTTGGCCTCGACGCTCATGCCCGCGGCTTCAATCTGGTCCTTGAGCCGGGTGGATTCGTCCTTCTCTTCCTTCTTCCCCAGCTCCTGCTGGATGACGCGCATCTTCTCATTCAGCACGTACTGTTTGTGGTCCTGGTCCATGCGCTGGCGGGTTTTCTCGTCCAGGGTGCGGTCCACCTCAGAGCGGGCGGCATCCAGCTCCAGCAGTCGCATGAGCGCGCCCAGCCGGGGCTCGATGTCCACCTGCTCGAGGATCTCCTGCTTCTGTTTCACTTCGGCAGGCACCAGGCCCGCCACGGTATCGATGGCCTTACCCAGGGGCAATTCCCGAATCTGGTCCAGGCTCAAAAGCCTCGAAGCGTCCGAATTGCGGCCCAGGAAGGCTTCCACCGCCTGGTGGAAGGGCTGGAGGGTTCCCGCCACCACCGCGGCGGGCTCCGGCAGCAGGTAGGCCTCGGCCTGGATGACGTCGCCGCTGTCGTCGTAGCGGCGCAGGTTCACCCGTGCGATGCCCTTCACGCCCACCTTGTAGTAGTCCTTGGGCAGGGCGATGACCGATTCCACCAGGGCCAGGGTGCCGATGGAGTAGAGGTCGTCCTGGCCCGGCGATTCCACCTTGGCCTCCTTCTGCGTCAGCATCAGGAGGTGGTCGCCGGCCTTGATGGCCTGCTCCAGCGTCTTCACCGAGGCGGATCGTCCCACCACGAAGGGCACCCGGGCCCCCGGGAACAGCACCATGTCCCGGATGGGAATGGCTGGCAGGGTGAGGGTCTTGGGAACGGCCATGGAGGAGCCCTACAGAGAGTTAATGATTCACCACGAAGACACGGGAAGCACGGAGAAAAGCGGCCGATCCATCTGAACCATTGTGCGCTCCGTGAATGCCTCAGTGATCTCTGTGTCTCCGTGGTGAACCAGCTCTCGATACTCAGCCCGCGGCCGAGATGGGCTGGGAGGGGAGGCCCATCACCTCTTCCACCTTCTGACGGGTGATGCGCAGCGTCTCGCGGGTGGTGCGCTTGTCCGAGGGCAGCTCGTACATGGGCTCAAGGAGGATCTGCTCCACCAGGCTCCGCAGTCCGCGGGCGCCCAGCTTGCGGGTGAGGGCCTGCTCGGCGATGGCGTCGATGGCGCCCTCCTCGAAGCTCAGGTCCACGTCATCCATGTCGAAGAGCTTCACGAACTGCTTGGTGATGGCGTTCTTCGGCTGGGTGAGGATGGCCACCAGGGCCTCCCGGTCCAGGGGCGACAAGCCTGCCACCACGGGAAGGCGGCCCACCAGCTCGGGGATGAGGCCGAACTTGATGATGTCTTCGGGCTCCACTAGGCGCAGCAGGTTCTCCTTGTCCTCTTTCGAGGAGGGCGTGGAACCAAAGCCCACGGCCTTGGCCCGGATGCGCTGCTTGATGATGTCCTCGATGCCCACGAAGGCGCCGCCGCAGATGAACAGGATGTTGCTCGTGTCGAGCTGGATGAACTCCTGGTGCGGGTGCTTGCGCCCGCCCTGGGGCGGCACGTTGGCGACGGTGCCCTCAACGAGCTTGAGCAGGGCCTGCTGCACACCCTCGCCAGATACGTCGCGGGTGATGCTGGGGTTCTCGCTCTTGCGGCCCACCTTGTCGATCTCATCGATGAAGACGATGCCGCGCTGGGCCCGTTCCACGTCGTAGTTGGCGGCCTGCAGCAGCTTGGTGAGGATGTTCTCCACGTCCTCGCCCACGTAGCCGGCCTCGGTCAGCGTGGTGGCATCGGCCATGGCCAGGGGCACGTCCAGGAAGCGGGCCAGGGTCTGGGCCAGCAGGGTCTTGCCCGTGCCCGTGGGGCCCAGCAGCAGGATGTTGCTCTTGGACAACTCCACTTCCGTGGCGCCCAAAGCCTTGCGGGGCGTGAGGATGCGCTTGTAGTGGTTGTAGACCGCCACGCTCAGGCGCTTCTTGGCGGATTCCTGGCCGATGACGTAGTCATCGAGAAAGGCCTTGATTTCCTTGGGGCGGCTGAGGCGGGCCTCGTGCTTGCCCAGGGGCTTGCCCTGGCGGCTCATGCGCAGCTGCAGCTGGCCGGCCTCCAGGCATTCGTTGCAGATGAAGGCTTCGGGGCCCGCGAGCAACTGCTCCACCTCGTGGGGTTCCTTGCCGCAGAAGGAGCATTTCTGCTCACGCTTGTATTTGTTCATTCGACATTCCCCTCCTGGGGACGGACTAGGCTACATCGTGAATGGTCTTGAGTTCCAGGATCTCGAAGCGCCGGACCCCGGCCGGGATCTGGACGCGCACCTCATTGCCTTCTTCCTGGCCCACCAGCGCCATGCCGATGGGGGAGCTGATGCTGAGATGCTGGGGATGTCCATCCAGTTCCTCCGGGAGGACCAGCGTGTAGGTGAACTCCTCCTCGGAATCCAGGTCGAGAATCGTGACTTTGGACCCATAGGCCGCCCGGGTCTTGGGCAACCGGCTGATGTCCAGGCTGGCCACCTCGGAAATGCGCTTTTCCAGGGTGACGAGCTTGTTCTGGAACATGTCCCGCTTGGCCAGGGCCTGCTCGTATTCGGCATTCTCGGACAGATCGCCCTGGCCCGCGGCCCGGGCGATCTCCTGGGGGATCTCCACCAGGAGCGCCTGCTTGATGTCCTTGAGTTCCTTCTCGAGCTTCATGAGCACGTGCTTGGGCATGGGGGGTTCCGGGAAAGGAGGGTCAAAAAAAGGCGGGCCGCGGGGCCCGGGTCAGACAGGGGAGGTTGGGATCAATTCTACCCACTCCTCGGGCGGAAGCGGAGCCGGAAGGGGGTTTCCTTCGCCGGGGCGGGTCTTGAAGCGGCGGTGCATCCAAAACCACCAGCGGGGGTCTTTGCGGATTTGGGTCTCGATGCAGGCGGTCATGAGTTGGGTGGCCACCCAGGCATCCTTGGCGGCGTCCCCGGTGACGGGCACCTCGAAGGGGGCCAGGAAGCGCACGGTGATGGTGCCGTCCGGGTTGGGCCAGCTGAAGACCGGCAGTACCGGCAGGCCGTAGCGGGCCGCCAGACTGCCCGCTGTGCTGAAGGTGGAGGCCCACTGGCCCAGAAACTTCACCCAGACGCCCGTGGTGAGGGCGTCCTGATCCAGCAGGAAGCCCACGCCGCGCCCTGCCTTGAGGGCCTTCAGCGTGTCCCGCATGGCGCCATCCTTGAGAATGACGCGGTTGCCGAAACGGGTGCGGAAGCCCAGGGAGATGGGTTCCAGCAGGGGGTTGTCCAGCTCGCGGCCGATGGCGTCGATGGTGCGGCCATGGAGGCTCTGGGCCAGGGCCACGGCCTCCCAGTTGCCATAATGGCCCGTGAGCTGGATGAAGCCCTTGCCCGCGGCTTGCACCGCATCAAAGTGCTCCAAGCCTTCCACCTTGATCCACCGGTCCAGCTCCTCCGGCGTGGCCCGGCGCAGGCGCAGCAGGCCCACGAAGAGGGCCCCGAAATGCTTGAAGCAGGCCAGGGACAGGGCCCGGGTGCCGGCCTCGTCCAGGCCTAGGTCCGCGAAGCGCATGTTCTCGCGGACGATGCGGCGGTGGCGGGGGTCCACCAGGTAGAAGAGATGACCCGCCGCCTCGCCCAGGGCCTGCACGGTGCTCCAGGGCAGGCGGCCCAGGATGCCGTCCAGCAGGCGGAACACACCGTACTCCAGACGGTGCCGGAGGGTCGGAACAGAAGGGGGTGCGGAGTGGGGGGTCAGGTCGGCCATAAAAAAAGGGGCGCCTCGGGGGGCGAGGCGCGAAGATGCAGCTTAGCAGCAACCGGGTTCCGTAATTCTCGACGATTGTTTCCAGCATTTAGCGGTCAACATCAGACCACCCGACAGGTCCGCTTAGGCGCCTTCCCGGGACAGGGGCATGGTCATGCAGCGGGGGCCTCCCCGGGCCCGGCTCAACTCGCTGGCTTCAATCTGGACCAGGTACTTGCCGCCATCCAGCAGATCCAAGCCTGCATTCGCCAGCACCTGCTGGGCGGTCACCACCTGGTAGCCCGCCTTGTCCAGGGAATCGGCCGTGGCGATGTTGCGGCTGTAGCTGGTGATGACGCCCGGGGCCAGGCAGAAGGCGTTGGCGCCGTCGGTCCACTGCTCCCGCTGCTGCATGATGGGATCCGTCCCACCGCAGAAGATGGGCTTCAGGTCGATGCCCACGGCCTTGAGCGACTTCAACAGGCTCGGATGGGTGCTCATGCGCAGCTCGCCGTGGCGCAGGTCGATGCTGGTGACGTTCAGCAGTTCCGGGCTGCCCTCCACGAAGTAGGGCGGATAGACCAGGCACTCATCCTCGCTGGTGCGGGTGAAGATGGTGTCCAGGTGCATGGCGCTGCGCTTCTTGGGCATGAGCACCATGAGCAGGTGGTCGAAGCTGGATTCGTCCTCCGCCCGGTGGGCCCGGAGGCTCTCCGCCAGCAGGTGGATGGCGTCCGCCTGGCTGCGCTCGCTGCAGCCCACGGCCAGCACCTTGTGGTTGAGCACCAGAATGTCGCCGCCCTCCAGGCTCACGGGGGCCTTGATTTCGCCCCGCACCAGGGGCGTCACCTGGTCGAACCATTTGTCCTGGTCCGTATGGTGCTTCAGGCGCGGGTGGTGCCGGAAAACGTAGCTGAGGATGAGCGATTCCCGCTCCCGGGCCCAGGTGGCCATGGAGTTGACGCTGTAGCCGTCACCGATGACCGAGGCCGGATCCCGCATGAACAGCAGGTTGGGGATGGGGCGCACGCGGTAGTCGAACTCCTCTTCCCAGCGGGTATGCCCCCGCATGTCATCCCAGGCCACGCCGCCGATGACGCTGCTGGCGGCCTCGGCCGAACTCATGTCGCGCAGCAGGTTGCAGGTGTCGTCCGGCAGGCCCACCAAGCGCCGCAGATCCTCCACGAAGGCCAGCTTCACGCCCTCGTTCTGTAGCGATTCGATGAAGAGATCCTGGATGTCCAGCACCTCGTCCGCCACCCGGGCCAGCACTTGCCGGAACTGGCGGTGCTCGTGCCGCGCCAAGTCGCCGTAGAGGATGTCGTCGAAGAGCAGCTTCTCCATCATCCCCGGCACCATCTGGTCCACTTCGGGGCCGGGGTTGTGCACCACCACCTGCTTGAGGCGGGCGGTCTCGGAAAAGACGGAAAGCTGGATGGGTTGGATGGGCTGCATGGGGGTGCCTCGGGGATCCCAAACCACGGAGCGTAGCACGCAGGGGCCAAGCTTCCGGGCACACCTCCCTCGCCCCTCTCTTGGCGTTGACACACCGCAAAGCCACAAGCGACCCATGGGTTTGAAATACCCGACCGTTTTAGTCGGACATTTTTCTTGAACCCCCCCCAGCCCCGAAGTAGCCTGATTCTTCCCACCGAAACCACCCCGGGGCCTGTCCCCGCCATGGAGGCATTCATGACCGCATTCGTCACCCAGCCCGCCCCTGATTTCAAGGCCGACGCCCTCGTCGACGGCCAGTTCAAGCAGGTCTCCCTCTCCGACTACAAGGGCAAGAAGGTCGTGCTCTTCTTCTACCCCCTGGATTTCACCTTCGTGTGCCCCACGGAGATCCTGGCCTTCGCCGACGCCATCAAGGAATTCGAAGCCCGCAACACCCAGGTCATCGGCGTGAGCGTGGATTCCAAGTTCAGCCACCACGCCTGGGTGAACACCCCCCGCAAGGAAGGCGGCATCCAGGGCGTGACCTTCCCCCTGGTCTCCGACCTCAACAAGACCATCGCCCAGGACTACAACGTGCTGCTGCCCGCCGGCATCGCCCTGCGCGGCCTCTTCATCATCAACAAGGAAGGCATCCTGAAGCACATCACCGTGAACCACAATGACCTGGGCCGCAGCGTCGAAGAAGTGCTGCGTCTCCTGGACGCCGTGGACTTCAGCGAAGAGCACGGCGAAGTCTGCCCCGCCAACTGGCACAAGGGCCAAAAGGCCATGAAGCCGAACGCTGACGGATTGAAGGCCTACGTCGCCTCCAAGTAGCACAGCGAAGGACGGACGAAGCGGGCGCCAATCGGCGCCCGCGGCGTGTACGCGAAGGCGGAATGGCCTTTTTGGCCATGACCATCCGACCGCAGCGCAGGGCCAGAGGCCCCAGCCCCGAGGGCCAGAGGCCCGAGCCAGGCCGAACGCTGACGGATTGAAGGCCTACGTCGCCTCCAAGTAGCACAGCGAAGGACGGACGAAGCGGGCGCCAATCGGCGCCCGCGCCGCGTACACGCAGGCGGAATGGCCTTTTGGCCATGACCATCCGACCGCAGCGCAGCGAAGGGAGGATGGGGCCGCATCGGCCCAGCCGATGGCGGGGGCGCAGCCCCGAGGGCCAGAGGCCCGAGCCAGGCCGAACGCTGACGGATTGAAGGCCTACGTCGCCTCCAAGTAGCACAGCGAAGGACGGACGAAGCGGGCGCCAATCGGCGCCCGCGGCGTGTACGCGAAGGCGGAATGGCCTTTTTGGCCATGACCATCCGACCGCAGCGCGAGAACGGACGAAGGGGCGCTGGAAGGCGCCCCTTCGGTGTACCTGCGAGCTGAATGTCCTTGCTAGGGTTTCCGAACGGTAGCCACCGCCAACGTGCCATCCCTTCCATTCACGTAAAAGGCCGCCACGCCGTCGGCCCAGCCGGCGGATCCGAACAGGCCGCGATATGTACTGCTCCTCACCCCCGACAGGCTGTCGTAGGCCAGCATCCAGTTGGTGCCGTCCCAGTACCCCTGCGTGGCCTGAAGGCCCATCACCGACGGGTCCGTGTAGAGCGACGTGCTGATCCAGATGGCGCTGAGGTTCTTTTCGTCGGCGCCCACGGAAAACACGCCGTAGCCGCCCCGCCTGCCGTACTGCTCAGGGCTCGGGACCGCATCGTGCACGTAGGTGCCGTCGGCCTCGATGCGGTCGAAGGCCAGGCCCCCGTCCGGGTCGAAGCGCATGAGCCAGACGGAGTGATCGGTGCCCACCACGCCCCCGAGGCAGGGGCGGAGGAGGTCGTTGGGCTGTTCGATGGCCGTGGGTTTGCCCCAAGTCCAGGTGGTGTTCTGTGCCACGGGAGAGACCTTCAGGCGAAGGTGGGTCGATCCGTCCGAAAAGAGGCCGTATTCGGGGCAGGGCCCGACGACCACCCAGATGTCGCCCGTACTGCCGAGCTGCGCGAAGTGGGCGCTGTGCCCGCCAATGCTGAACACCCCGGTGGCGAAGACGGTGGACAAGCCCGTGCCGCCGCCCAGGGCCATGAAATCTCCCGGAGCCGCGGGAGCCAACCCAGCGGTGGCGCCCATGCGAAGGCAGAACGTGCGGTCGTCATTGTCTTCCTGGCTGCAGATCAGATACATCATCCGCTCCGCGCCAGTGCCGTCCTTCACCGCCCGCATCATGCCGTGCACCTGGATGAAGGGATTGACCTGGTCCGGCAGTTCCACATCCTTCACCTCGGCCCGGAAACCGGTGATGGCGCCCAGGGTGCGAGTCAACACCAGCCGCGCGTAGCGCACATGGTTCTCGTAGCGATAGATTAGGTGCACGTTCCCCAGGCTGTCCTGGGCGATGGCCAGGACGTTCTGCTTCAGGCTGGTGCCGGCCTCCGGATCCACGTAGGACCATGTCGTCCCGCCGTCCCCGCTCTTGAAGAGACGCAGCACGTCGGACTGCACCAGGGCGAACAGCTCGCCCGCGCTACCCGGTCCCCGATCCTTCAGGATGCGGGGCTCGCCGGCGGGATCCGCCAGGGTGGGCTCGGTGGGATGGGCTGGCAGCTGGGCGAAGGGGCTGAAGTGGGGCATCGCCCCGCCCGCTCCCGGGTCCGCCACCTGGACTGCCACCGTGGCGGACTTGGAGGGATCCGCCTTGCTGGTGGCCGTCACGTGGTAGGTGCCCGGCGCGGCAGGCGCATGGTAGGTGCCCACGGGCGTGCCGTCGGAGGCGAGGGCGCCCCCGCCGGATTCCTCCACTTTCCAGGTCACGAGATCGTTCCAAAAGCCGATGTCCGTCCCGGCGACCTGGGCCCAGAGCAGCAGCGTCGCATTGGGCGCTACCTTGGCGCTGGCCGGCGTGAGGGACACGGAGACAGGCGTGGGCACCAGCACCTCGGCCAGGGCCCGGAGCTCCGGATGATCCACGCTGGTGGCCCGCACATGGTAGGTTCCCGGTGTCTGAGGCGCCGTGTAGATGCCGCCGGAGCTGATGTCACCTCCGTTCAACTCCACCACCGACCACCTCACCCCGCCGGAGCTGGTTCCGTTCTGGAAGGCAGCGGTATAGGTCTGGGTCTGGCCCATGGCTACCCGCGCCGAAGCCGGGCTCACTGTCAGCCGCAGGCCATCCACGGTGACCGTGGCATCCGCATAGATGGCCGAATCCGCCTGGCAGGTGGCCCGCACATGATAGATGCCCGGCTGGGAGGGAGCCGTGTACACGCCAGCCTGGGTCACGGTCCCGCTCTCGGCTTCCACCACCGACCAGGTGACGGCCTTGTTGTCGGTGCCCGTCAGCTCGGTCACCGCAAAGGCCTGGGACTGGCCCACGGCCAGCTTGACGGGGGTGGGGCCCACCTTCAGGTGCAGGGGAAGGGCGTCCCCGAGGAAATAACGCTTCACCGCGTCCATGGAAGGATTCACGTAGGCGCCGTTTCCGTGGTTGCCGTAGGAAGAGGTCCAGATGATGGTGCCGCCGTAGCCCTGGGTGCGCACCCACCAGGCCTTTTCCGCAATGGACCGCGGATCCTCCCAGGTGATGTAGCCCCGCCGCTTGGGGTCGTCCTTGAACAGGATGTGGGAGTTTCCCGTTTCCGCGTCGAAGAGCCGGGTTCCCTCGTCGGCATAGAGATCCACTTGCCCGTTGAGGAAGCCGTCGCCATCCCCATCCTTGATGCCGCTGGCGGTGCTGGTGGGCTGGTCGGGGCCCAGGTTGCCCACGTAGCGCCACACCACGCTTCCATCAGGGAGGTCCGAGCCGAAGCCCGCAGGCCCCGGGCCCGCGCCGGAGGTTCCAGCCTGCGCGGCCTGGTATACGGCGTAGCCCGAAACCACCTTCTGCTGGAATTGATAGTCAGTGCCCGGAGCCCAGGGTGTAAAGGAAGCGAATACCGCCGCATAAAAACCCAGGCCGATGCCGAGCTTGGATTTGGGAATGCCGCCCTGCACGTAGGTGTTCATCGTGAACTGCAGGTCCGTAGGATGGTGGCTGGCATTGGCGTTGTTGTAGAGGTTGTTGTAGCCCCAGGTGATGTCCCAGTAACCACTGCCGTCGAGGCCATAGGTCATGAGGTTGTACTGATCCAGGTAGTGCACCAGGGCCAGGGCCCTGGCCACCGCCGCGGCATTCCCCCCCGCGTTTCCGCCGCCGTCGTAGAGCGTGCCGCCGGGCCAGGTGATGAGGGCTGGCGCACGGGGCGGCTGGTAGCGGGGGCGTTTGGCGGTCTCGGCCCGCAGCTCGGAGATGAAGCGGACCACCTCATTCCACTCGGAGGGGAAGGCGTTCTCCCAGTCCACGTCCACGCCGTCGTAATCCGCGAGCACGAGGTGATCCACGATGTTCTTGATGAGGATGGGCCGGTAGGTGTCGCTGGCCGAGGCATCCCGCAGGCCCGAATTGTCCATGCTGCCGCCGAGGGTCACCATGGCCTTGACGCCGGCCCGGTGGGCCTCGCCCACGTAGGCCTCCTCCGCCGAGAGGTAGGTGTGGCCCTGCTTGGTGGTATAGGGACCCGCGGTGCTGCCGTGGAGGCCTCGCATGATGGAGCTGATGCCCTCCAATTCGCCCAGACCCGATGGTGATCCCGGGTAGCCGCCCGCCAGGGTGTAGCAGAGCACCATGTGGGTCATGGCCGAATAGTCCATGCCCTCGGGGCTGATGTAATCACCCCGCCCGAAATCCCAGCCGGGCACGTAGGCCGTCACCCAGGGCTTGGGGGAAGGCGTGCCTGGCTGGATGGTGTACGTCACGGAGGCGACCGGGCTGTCGGTCCATCCCGCGAGGACCGCCAGGGCCTTCAGGGTGGTGGTCTGAGACATGCTGAGGGGAGCGGCATACCGGGTGGAAGCCGCGGTCGGCGTGGAGCCGTCCAGGGTGTAGTAGATAGCCGCCCCAGAAGTCAGCGTGCTGATGGCCACCACCTGGGGGCCGTCATAGGTGCCGCCCGCCAGACTGAACACGGGGGCCTCCACCCTCTGCGGCGCCACCACCGTCACCGTGGCCATGGCGGATTTGCTGGTGTCCGCCGCGCTGGAGGCCACCACGTGGTAGGTGCCCGCCGTAGCAGGCGCCGCGTAGAGCCCCGAAGCGCTCACCGCGCCTCCGCCCGTCTCCGACACCTTCCACGTCACCGCAGTGTTGCTGCTGCCCGTCACCGTCGCCGTGAAGGGTCCGCCGCGCTGGTGGCCACCACGTGGTAGGTGCCCGCCGTGGCCGGTGCCGTGTAGAGCCCCGAAGCGCTCACCGCGCCTCCGCCCGTCTCCGACACCTTCCACGTCACCGCGGTGTTGCTGCTGCCCGTCACCGTCGCCGTGAAGGCCTGGGTGCCGTTCACCAGCACCGAGGCCGTGGCGGGGCTGATGGCCACCGAAACCGCCGCAGGCGCCGCGTTCACCGTCACCGTGGCCGTGGCGGATTTGCTGGTGTCCGCCACGCTGGAGGCCACCACGTGGTAGGTGCCCGCCGTAGCAGGCGCCGCGTAGAGCCCCGAAGCGCTCACCGCGCCTCCGCCCGTCTCCGACACCTTCCACGTCACCGCAGTGTTGCTGCTGCCCGTCACCGTCGCCGTGAAGG